>CAZVRW010000025.1:35500-38910 GCA_964630265.1 uncultured Rhodospirillaceae bacterium | reverse complement strand
GATGTGGCGGGTGGTCGGTTTCAGCGAGGAAAACGCGCTGATCATCACCATGATCACCGGCTTCACCAACATCGTCACCACCTTGGTGGCCATCGCCTGCGTCGACCGCTTCGGGCGGAAACCGTTGCTGCTCGCCGGGTCGATTGGCATGGCGCTCACGCTCGGCACAATGGCGTATGTTTTCGGCAGCGCCCCGCTCGGTCCCGAGGGTCAACCGCAATTGGCCGGCGCTGCCGGAACGGTCGCGCTCGTCGCCGCGAACCTCTACGTCTTCTGTTTCGGTTTCTCCTGGGGCCCCGTGGTCTGGGTGCTGCTCGGCGAGATGTTCAACAACAAGATCCGCGCCGCCGCGCTGGCCCTGGGCGCATCGGTGCAGTGGATCGCCAACTTCATCGTCTCGACGACCTTCCCGCCCATGGTCGAGGGGATCGGCCTCGGCTTCGCCTACGGCACCTACACCTTCTTCGCCATGCTCTCGTTTCTGTTCGTGCTGAGCTTCGTTCAGGAAACCAAGGGCAAGGAACTGGAGGACATGCAGTAGCCCGCCGGCGATGAACGCTCAGCCCTGCCGCCCCCGTGCCACCGGACGAAGGCGCGGCCGGGGCGATGGACCCGCATTTGGGTGACGGGCTTCAGGCGGCCGCAGACGTGGTAGACGTGGATGCGGTCTGGCCCGCAGATGGCGTGGCCGCTGCGCCCAATGGCGAGAAGTGTCTCCCGGGTGACGGACAATCGCTGAACCGAAAATGGGCTGCAAGCTTTCCGCAACACCATCGACTTGTGGCCGGCCGCGCGGCGGCCCTTTTTTTCGCCGCCGACGCGGTGCTATAGCAGCGTCATGAATAACAGCGAGTCCGACGTTCGCCGCCGGCGTTTGCGAGACCTTCTCGCCGAACAGGCCCTGATCACCGGTGCGGAGATGCGCCTCGCGTCCGGCCGCACCAGCAACCTCTATTTCAACGTCAAACGGCCGCTGTTTGCGCCCGAGGCGGCCGCGGCCATCGCCGATCTGATGCTCGATCGCCTCGCCACGCTGCCCGTCGACCGGATCGGCGGCATGGCGCTCGGGGCCGTGCCAATCGTCGCCGCGGTATGCGCGCGCAGCTGGCCGGACCGGCCCATCGAAGGCTTCTTCGTGCGCAAGGAGATCAAGGAGCACGGCACCGGCAACCGCATCGAGGGCCTGTTCGCCGCCGGCGATCGCGTGGTGCTGCTGGAGGACGTGACCACGTCCGGCGGTTCGACGCTGCAGGCGGCGCGCACGGTGCGGGAGGCCGGCGGGATCGTCGAGCACGCGATCACCGTCATCGACCGGCAGGAGGGGGCCTCCGAGACCCTGGCCGCCGAGGGCATGCGTCTGCACGCCCTGTTCCGACGCGACGACTTCACCGCCTGAGCCGTCGCCGCCGCCTATTGCTTCGTGGGGCGGGTCGGTAGCAGCGCCTGCATGAGGGCGAAGCCGACGATGACGCCGACGCCGTTGGCCATGGCATCGCCAAGGGTGCCCTGGCGCATCGGCAGATGGGTCTGCAGGACTTCCAGGCCCGCCCCGAGGGCGATGAGGCCGATCGCCAGGAGAAGGCGCGTCCGCTGCCGGCGGAAGCCGAAGGCGCCGGCGGCCATCACGCAGAAATAGGCGAGGCTGTGCTGCGCCTTGTCCCACAGGCTGACCCCCGGCAGGCTGGTGGTGGGAACCACCGAGAGATAGATGACGGCGGCGACGCCAATGGCGAACGCGAGTCGGCCGACGCAGGGCCAGGGGATGTGGTGGTAAATGGCCATGACCGTCCCGCCCGAGGGTCCGTGGATAAAGACGCGTCCGTCGCCGCGCCGTCAACCGGGCCGGCCGCGATGCCAGACCTTTCAGGGACGTGGCCGGCCGCCGCGGCGGCGGCCCCTCAGGCGGGGATGCTGGCGTCGGCCGGCCGCTCGAGCGCCGAGGACACCTTTTCCAGGGCGACGCGCTGGTATTCGGCCCGGTCGGTGAGGTGGCCCATGCCGAGCAGCGAGCCGAACACGGCGACCATCGCCGGCTCCAACCCGGCACGCTCCAGCAGATTCTGGCGGGCGACTTCGGAAGGCGAGAACAGGCGCTGCTGGACGTCGGCGAACGGCAGCCCGGTGAGGCGCGACAACGCCGCGGTCAGGAACACGAACTCGCCGGCGCACAGCGCCTGCAGGAGCGTGCGGCGATCCAGTCGGCAGCGGCGATGCAACGCCTCGGCGTAGGCATTGGGCTCGGCGGTCTCCGGCACCACCGGCATGACCCGCCGTCCGGCCTCGGAGTCGATGGAGATGTCGTCGATGGTCGGCATCACCGACGGCGGCACATTGAGGTAGCGGGTGACGAACGAGCGAACGTGCGCCTTGGCGATCTGCATCAGGCGGGCGGCGACCGGCTCGGGAAGGCTGCCGCGATCGGTAGCGGCCTGGATCACCGCCTCGTCGTCGCCGTGTCGCTCGATCACCTTCTGCCAGGTGCCGACGCTGATGCCGGCGCCCGGGTTGCGGATCATGGTGGCGACCGCGGGCAGATGGCCACGCTCGACGATGGCGTCGCTGACCGCTCCGGATACCGCGGGACGGCGCGCCGTCGCTTCCACCTGCGTTGTCGTGCCCTTGCCGATGATCTTTTTCAGAACGTCATCGGTGAGCAGGGTGCTCGCTTCCAACACCGGGATCGACACCGTCTCGATGTCCAGCGCCAGTCGCTCGGCGACGCTGCGCGGTAACTGCGTCGACGCGGCCACCGATCGGGCGAGCGCCGCCCGCACCGAGTCCACCGCGTCGTCGCATAGAATGCGGACGATGTCCTCGGCGACGTGGCGTTCCTCGTCGGACAGGTCGGCATCCAACACCTCGCCCATGACCCGGGCGACGCCGGCCTTGGTCTCGGGCGGGCTATCGACCTGTAGCGCCGGCAGCCCTGCCGACACGTGGGCGGTGCGACGGCCAAAGGTGCGACGGCCGGCCGACGGAGTACTCGCCATGGGAATCCCCACCTCAAAGGAGACTGGTGGATCGGATCCGACGCGCGGTTCCCTGGCGTCGGACCGGTCGATCCTTTCCGAAACTCAGCCGATGGTCCGATTCAGCCGACGACTGGAGCTCATCTGCCGGCATCGAACCACGCGGTCGGACGACGCCCGTCGCCCGGTGCCGATGACTTTGCCCGAGAGGTGGTTAGCATTTGTTTGACGCGGGTCGGTTTGACGCGCGCGCCCGACGTCACGACGCTCTCCCGTGCCGGCCGATCGGATTGAGCGCGCATGCGTTGAGTGCGCATTCACGGTTCGACGCGCATTCACGCGACGAGCGCCGCGGGATCGAAAGCGCACGCACGACGTCGGCGTGACACGTTGGCGTCACGCGCACGTTGGCGTCACGCGCACGTTGGCGTCACGCGCACG
>CAZVRW010000025.1:18078-35400 GCA_964630265.1 uncultured Rhodospirillaceae bacterium | reverse complement strand
CACGTTGGCGTCACGCGCACGTTGGCGTCACGCGCACGTTGGCGTCACGCGCACGCTGGCGCCACGCGCTCCGCTCCGCTTACCCGCCGGCCGATGCCGTTCAGCCCTTTTCGGCTGCTTTCTCCGCCTCGAGGTTCTTGCGAAGTTGTTCCGCTAATTCCTTCTTGCGCTCTTCGCGCTCACGCCGCTCGATTTCCGCAGCATCGACTTTCGGCTTGTCTTTTTTACTGAACAATCCAAACATGTTTCTCTCCCTTGTCTTGGCAGCCTCTCCAATGGACGCAAAGGTAGTGTACCATGGTGACCAACCTCTATCAAGGAAAACAGTCCCGAAATCGGGATAAGAAAGTGATCCTTGACCACAATTCACTCAAGCAAGGCCGTTTTTTGCGGATAATAGGAAAATAAGACAGGCCCCGCTGATCGCTGTGGGGCTTCAAAGGGAGGCAGTCCCAGAAAAAAATTGCCGAGAGAAGTCCCAGACAGAAGTCCCAGACAGGGGTCTCGATGCGCAACACTTCCCCACATCCGCCCGGGGGCCCTGATCCGTGCTGTCGTGACGTCTTGATCCCGCGCAAGACCAATGCGATCCCGCCGGTGTGCTCCTCCGGCCCGTCGTCTGCCGCTGTCGGGGATGGGGTCGGTGACGGTTGGGGCACGCGGAGGTTGATGCCGCCGCCGACAAGCCCCATACTGCGACCAAAGTCGTATTCGGGGGACCGTCGCAAATCAGCGACTGTACCCGAGAAGCGACCAACGCAAAAAAACGCTTTGGAGCAATCGTCCACTCCCTCGGCAGCGGCTCGGCCGATCGCTCCAGAGCGTGAGGGAGGCCATGAAGATCGACAGGGCCCGCCATGTCCGGACCGGCGCGACGCGTGCCAGCGACGCGGCCGTCGCCGTGCGCGAGTTGTTCGGTCAGATCGAGTCGTTCGACACCGAGTTGATCGTCTTTTTCTGCTCCGCCGAATACGACCTCGCGGCGGTGGAGGCGGCGATCCGCCGCCGCAACAGCCACGCCCAGGTGGTTGGCTGCACCTCGGCGGGTGAAATCACGCCGCAGGGCTATCTGAACGGCACGATCACCGGCTTCTCCCTGTCGCGGGCCGGTTTTGCCGCGGCGGCGACCCGTATCGGCGGCCTGCATAGCTTCTCGCTGACCAGCGGCCACGACACCGTGGCCGCGCTCCGCCATCGTGTCCGTGACGCCGAGGCCGGCGGCGCGGACGCCGAATGCTTCGCCTTCCTGATGGCCGACGGCGAATCGCGGCGCGAGGATTCGCTGCTCAGCGCCCTCTATCCCTGCCTCGGCGAGATCCCGCTGTTCGGCGGCACCGCCGGCGGGACGCCGGACTTTCGCCGATCACTGGTGTTCCACGACGGCCGCTTCCACCGCGACTGCGCGGTGCTGGTGCTGATCAAGACCTGCCATCCGTTTCGGCTGTTCACTACGAGCCACTTCGTGCCGACCGAGGCGAAAATGGTGGTGACCGAGGCGGATCCGCAGCGTCGCATCGTCACCGAGATCAATGCCGAACCGGCCGGCCGCGAGTATGCCCGCATGGTCGGCCTCGCCGATGAACGTCTGACGCCGATGATCTTCGCCCGCCATCCGGTCGTCGTGAAGGTCGGCGGCCGCGACTACGTGCGCTCGATCCAGAAGGTGAACGACGACGAGAGCCTGAGCTTTTTCTGTGCCATCGACACCGGCATCGTGCTCACCGTCGCCCGCTCCACGGACATCATCGAGGACCTGCAACGGACCTTTGACAGCCTGGTCGAACAGGTGGGGCCGCCGCAACTGACCATCGGCTGCGACTGCATCCTGCGCGGGCTGGAACTGGAGGAGAAGCAGCTGAAGGCGGCGGCCAGCCGCGTCCTGATGCGCCACAACGTTGTCGGCATGAGCACCTTCGGCGAGCAGTTCCATGCGATGCACGTCAATCAGACGTTCACCGGCGTCGCCATCGGCCGTGCAAGCGGATGAGCGCCATGGCAGAGGGTGACGGAGCCATGAGTCAGGTGCCCTTCATCGACCCGAACCGTCCCGTCGATCCCGCAAAGCTGTTCAAGATCATCCGCGTGCTCATGGATCGCGTCGAACGCGGCATGGATTACCAGGGCAACGCCTTCTCGCTGTTTCAGACGGCGATCGTCCTCGAGGACAAGGTCCGTGACCGCACGCGCGCCCTCGAGAAGACGCTGCGCGATCTCGACCTGACCAACCGCGCCCTGCTCGCCGCCCAGACCGAGACGGAGACCGCGCGGATGCGCCTGATGGAGGCGATCGAGAGCGTTTCGGAAGGCTTCATCCATTTCGATGCGGATGACCGTCTGGTCCTGTGCAATTCCAAGTTCCTCGAGTTCTTCCCTGGTATCAAGCCGATCGTCGCCCCCGGTCTGCCGTTTACCCAGTTGATCGACCATCTGCTGGCGCAGGGGTTCATCGTCGATACCGAGCAGGCGCGGGCCGCGTGGCGACACCGGCGCCCGGGCCGCCGCCCCAAGTCGGAGCCGACGGTGCTGCGGCTGGCCTGCGGCCGGTGGGTCCAGATCAACGAGCGGGCGACCCGCGACGGCGGCATCGTCGGCCTCGTCACCGACGTCACCGACATCAAGACGCGGGAAGCCCGCGACCGGGAGCAAATCCTGGCGGAGAAGTCCCGGTTGCTGCAGGCGACTCTCGACAACCTCGCCCAGGGAGTTTCGGTGTTCGATGCCGACCTGCGGCTTGTCGCCTGGAACGACCGTTTCGTCGATCTGCTCCACCTTCCCGCCCACCTCATCAAGACCGGCACGACGTTCTTCGAGTACGTCCACTTCCGGGCGACCCGCGGCGACTACGGTGCCGACGCCGACATCGCCCAGGCGATGCGCCTGGACGCGGCGCGGGCCGGCCGCCCGCTCTATCTGGAGCAGGTGCTGAAGGACGGGACGGTGCTCGAGGTCCGCCGCGCTCCGATGCCGCAGGGCGGGTTCGTCACCACCTACACCGACGTGACCGAGCGCCGGCAGACGGCTGAGGCCCTGCGCCAAGCGAAGGACGGGTTGGAGCAGCGTGTCGCCGAGCGCACCCAGGAGCTGACCCGCGTCAACAGCCAGCTGCGTGCCGCCAAGGCCGAGGCCGAGGAGGCGAACTTCAGCAAGACGCGGTTTCTCGCCGCCGCCAGCCACGACCTGCTGCAACCGTTGAATGCCGCGCGCCTGTTCGTCACGGCGCTCGCCGAGCGTCCCCTCGGCGACCGCGAGCGGGAAAGCGTCCACCGGATCGACAAGGCGCTGACCAGCGTCGAGGGGCTCTTGGGGGCGCTGCTCGACATCTCCAAGTTCGACGCCCGCGCGGTTCCCGTGACCATTTGCGACCTGCAGATCGACGATATTCTCGGGGCGCTGGCCGAGGAGTACGGCCCCGCCGCCCGCAACGCCGGCTTGGTGCTTAGGGTCGTTCCGAGCGGCCGGGTGGTCCGCTCCGATCCTCGGCTGCTCGGCCGGGTCCTACGCAACCTGGTCAGCAATGCCATTCGCTACACCCTTGAAGGGGGTATCCTACTCGGCTGCCGGCGCCGCGGCGACCGCTTGCGCATCGAGATTTGGGACACCGGCATCGGCATCGCCCAGCAGCATCTGAGTGAGATCTTCGAGGAGTTCCGCCAAGTCGGCACGCCTCGCCAAAACGGCGAACGGAGTTTCGGTCTCGGCCTTGCCATCGTCCGGCGCATCGCCCGGATGCTCGAGGCGCCGCTCGATGTGCGCTCGACCCCGGGCCGGGGCTCGGTGTTCGCGATCGAGGTGCCGCTCGGCAAGCAGGTCGCCGGCGAGCCGCGCGAACCGGCTCTGCCGCCGGTCACCTCAGCGGTTTCGGGTGCCCATGTCCTGCTTATCGAAAATGAGGCGGAGGTGGTGGCGGCGATGCGGGGACTGCTGGAGCAGTGGGGGTGCATCGTCACCAGCATCGCCGACGAACGCCATGCTGGCGGCGGGCCGCTGCAGCCGCCGGACGTGATCATCGCCGACTACCACCTGGACGAGGGGCGCAAGGGCGTCGAAGCCATCGACAGCATCTGTGCGGCCTGCGGCGCCCAGGTGCCGGCGATGGTGGTCACCGCCGAGCAGTCGCCGCAGATCCTCGAGGGGCTGCGGTTGCGCGGGCTGCCGGTCCTGCAAAAGCCGGTAAAACCGGCGCGTCTCCGCGCCCTGCTCGCCCACCTCTACGCGCCCTGTTCGCCCAACCCCTGACGCCCGGTCCCGAGGGTTCAGCGCAGCCGCTGGAGGCCCGGCTCGTCCTCGGGGCGGCGGAGTTCACGGGCCGCGAGCACCGCCTGGGTGCGGCTGTGCACGTGCAGCTTGCGCAGGATCGCGGTGATGTGGGCCTTCACCGTGGCTTCCTTGATGCCGAGTTCGTAAGCGATGATCTTGTTGGGCTTGCCGTGGGACAGGAGATCGAGCACGCGCAACTCGCCCTGGGTCAGCATTCCTAGCCGATCGCCGCCCTCGGTGGCCGGTCGCGCCTTGCGCCGCGCCGCCACCGCGTCCGGCACGAACACGTCGCCATCGAGAACGCGGCGGATGCCATCGGCCATGTCCGGTTTGGCGAACGACTTGGGAATGAACCCTGCCGCGCCGTAGGTCAGCACATCATCGATGATGTCGCCGACATCCGCCGCCGAGACAACGACCACCGGCACCGACGGCGCCGCGTTGCGCATGGTGATCAGACCGGAATAGCCACTGGCTCCCGGCATCTGCAGGTCGAGCAGGATCAGGTCGATCTCCGCTTCTGGTAAGCGGCCGATCAGCGCCCGGGCTTCGTCCAGTGTGCTCGCTTCGTGGACCGTGAACTCCGCGAACACGAGCTCGATGACCTCGCGCAGGGCTGCGCGAAACAGCGGATGGTCGTCGGCGATCAGGACGGTGTGCATGCGTTCTCTCCGGCGTGCGCCGTCGCGCCCGCCCGATCGCCGCGATAGGTCAGGGTCGAGGTGCCCGCGGCCGCCTCGCCGGCAGCCAGGGCGAGAATGCGGGCGTGGTGCGGCGAGCGCTCGCAAACCGGGTCGGTGGCGGCGGGGTCGCCAAGAAGCGCCAGCGCTTGGCAGCGGCAGCCCCCCCAGTCAACCTCCCGCTGGTCGCAGGACGCGCAGGGTTCCGGCATCCAGGCGGTGCCGCGGAAACGCTCGAACGCCGCCCCGGTCTGCCAAATGTCCTTGAGGGCGCGGTCGTGCACCGTCTCGAAAGCGAGGCCGGGAATGGTCGGCGCCGCGTGGCACGGCAGCACCCGGCCGATCGGGTCAACGTTGAGAAAGCGCTGCCCCCAGCCCCCCATGCAGGCCTTCGGCTGGCGTGCGTAGTAGTCCGGGATGACGTAGTCGATGGCCAGCACGCCGCGCAGGCGCTCGCGCGCCGCCGCGACGACGGCGGTGGTCTGGTCGAGTTGCGCCGCCGTCGGCATCAGCGCCGCGCGGTTGAGCAGACCCCAGCCATAATACTGGACGTGCGCCACCTCCAGGCGGCCGGCGCCCAGCGCCACGGCGAGATCGATCAGGCGGTCCACGCGTTCGGCGTTGCCGCGGTGGATGACCGCATTGATGGTGAGCGCGAGGCCGGCGTCGCGCACGAGCGCGGCGGCCGCCAGCTTCTTGGCGTGGGCACCGGCGAGGCCGCCGATGCGCTCGCCGTCGGCGATATCCACGTCCTGCACGCTGATCTGCACGTGCTCGAGCCCGGCAGCGGCGAGGGCGGCGATGCGGGTGCGATCCAACAGCACGCCGGCGGTGATCAGATTGGTGTAGAGGCCGCGGTCGGTGGCGTGCGCGACCAGTTGCTCCAAGTCCCGGCGCGCCGTCGGCTCGCCGCCGGAGAAGTGCACCTGCAGCACGCCGAGCGCCGCCGCCTCGTCAAGCACCCGGCACCACGTGCCGGTCTCCAGTTCGCGGCTGGCGGGCTCCAAGGCGAGCGGGTTGGAGCAGTAGACGCACCGCATCGGACAGCGATGCGTGAGTTCGGCGAGCAGGGCCAGCGGCGGCGCCGTCACAGCACCAACACGCCCTTCTCGGCAAGTTCACCGATCAGCGTCGCAACGTCGTCGGCGATGGTTGCCCGGGGAGCGTCGTAGGTCTGGGCGAAGTCGTCGATGATCGAGCGGATGCTGGTGACGCCGTCACACCGCGTCAGGATCTCGGCGGCGATCACGTCGGGTACGAACATGCGCTCGGGGCCCAGCACCACCCAATGGTCGCGGGCGGCGTCGAAGCGCATGCGGACATGCGGCGCGAGGCGCGGTGTTGCCGTCTCGGCAGGGACGGTGGCGGAGGAAGCCTGCTTGATCATGCGTCGGCATCCGGCACGAAGGCGCCCGGTGGCGGCAGCCGCGGCTCGACGTAGGCGAAGTGGAGCGCATCCAGTTGTGCCCACAGCACGTCGCACTTGAACCTGAGCGCATCCATCACCGCCCGCTGTTGGTCCGGGGTCCGGGCGGCGCGTTTGACATAGCCGAGTGCGAAGGCGACGTCGCGCGGCGCTTGGCTCAGCCGGCGCTTGAAGTAGGCCATGATGTCGTCGGAGATGAAGGAGTAGTTCTCCAGCATGCCGGCGATGCGCTCCCGGTGGATGGTCGGCGCGAACAGTTCTGTGAGCGACGAGGCGATGGCCTCCAGCAGTGGCCGCTCGGCGACGAAGTGCACATAGGCCTCGACCGCGAACTTTGTCGCCGGTAGCGCGCCGGCCTTGGAGATCACGTAGGCGCGGTCGAGGCCGAGGCCGCTGGTCAGCGCCAGCCAGCGCTCGAGCCCGCCGGGGTCATCGCCGCGGCCGTCGTGGTCGTGGATCCGGGTGATCCACTCGCGGCGCAACTCCCGATCGTCGACGCGGGCGAGCAGGGCCGCATCCTTTCGCGGGATCGCCGACTGATAGCAGTAGCGGTTGAGCGCCCACGCCTGCACCTGGCCGCGGGACAGCTTGCCGTCGTGCAGCAGGCGATGGAACGGGTGCCGGTTGTGATAGCGCTCGGCACCGATTGCCCGCAGTGCCGCTTCAAGCTCATCCGGACCGAGGATGCGCGTCACAGGCTGATCTCCATGCCGTCCTCGGCGATTTCCCAGCCCGCGGCCTCCGCCTCGGCGCGCTCGGCGGAATCGGCGAGCAGCACCGGATTGGTGTTGTTGATGTGGACAAACACGCGGCGGTCGATGGCGACGCCGCGGAGGGCGGCGATGGAGCCCGTGGGGCCGGACATGCACATGTGCCCCATGCGCTGGCCGGTCTTGCTGCCGACGCCGTGCGCCGGCATTTCGTCGTCGGTCCAGACGGTGCCGTCGAACAGCACCAGGGACGCACCGTCCAGGCGTCGGCACAGGTCGTCGGGGACGGCGGCACAGCCGGGGATGTAGAACAGCGAACGGTTGGTGCCGGCGGCGCGGATCTCGACGCCGACGGTATCCTCCGGCCGCGTCCCGAAGTCGGGACCGGCGGAGGCGTTCTCCAGGTAGAGGGCAACCTTGCCGGGTACCGGGAACAGACGTATGGACAGCCCGGCGGCGCGGCCGTCGGCGGTCGCAAGTAGCGTGTCGGCGTCCAGGGCGAGCGGCGTGCGACGGACCATCGTGTTGTCGAGCACGCCGAAGATGGCATTGGCGGCAAGAACGTCGAGCACCCGCGGCGTGGCGTGGATCGTCAACGGTTGCTTCTCCCGCAGACTGAGCAGGCCGGCGACGTGATCGACGTCGGCGTTGGTCAAGACGACGCCGCCGATCGGACTGTGGCGCCGGCCGTGCGTCGGATGCAGAACCCGGGTCAGCTCGATCTGCCGTCGGATATCGGGCGAGGCATTGAACAGGAACCACGGCTCGCCACCGTCGGCGCTGACGGCTATGGAGGACTGCGTCCGTGGCGGCGCTGCTGGATCACCAGCCCGCGCCCGCCGGCAGACAGCGCAGTTACAGTTCCACTGTGGAACGCCACCGCCGGCAGCCGCTCCGAGAACGACGATCCGCATCTGTCCACCAAAAGGACGGGGCGCCGCGGCCAACCTCCCGATGAGGCCGGCACGCGGGGCAAGTCGGTCCTACCGGCGCGCGCAGGCGTAGCTGTTGATCTCCATGCCGACGGGGATCTCGATGACCTTCGGGGCGTTCCACTGGCGCATGATTTTTCCTCCTCTGAGCGTTCGGTTGCCGAAGTCGCGATTGAGAACGAACGGCAGTTTAGGCCTCGTGCGCATGCGCGCAATAGGCAAAAGGTCGAGGTGCGATGTCGTCCGGTCAGCCAGCCGCGGCGGCCGCCTGCCGACAACGCGACGACGGCCGCCTATCGGCCCTCGTCCAGGATCGGCCCACGCTGTGGCACCGCGGTTTTTCTTGCCCCGCGGCGCGCCGCCAACTGCACGTAGGCGGCCTCCAGGGTCAGCGCGGCGAGGACGGCAACCACCGGCATGACCGCATCCCGGTATCGCGGAATGACATAGAAGAGCATGTGGACGGCCGTATAGCCCGCGATCGCGACCCAAAAGATCAGCAGCGGCAGATTTCGCAAGCGTGCGAAGAAAACGCTCGCGATGGCGGCAAGGATCAAGCCGACCAACTGGGCCCCGGCCAGCATGCGGCCGACTGTTTCGGCGGTACCGGCCGGGCCGTACACGTCCGGCAGCGAGAAATAGTGCAACGGCGGGGTCCAGAAGTAGACGGCCTTTTTCGCGGCCAGGATGACGAACGCGCGGGGATGCTCCGTCGCCCAGGCGATGGCCTCCCGTTTCAGCGTGGCCGAAGCCTCGAGTTCGTCCGTTTTGCGCAACGCTTCCCATGTTGGTCCTCGGGGCGTTTCCGCAATGGAGACGAACCGGCCGGTCGCAGCCGGATTGTTGCCAAGATAGAGATTGAACCCGCCATTGGTGTTAAGCACGGGCGCGCCAAGCACCTGCGCGTTCCGCACCAACCAGGGCGTCGCCACCAGGATCGCGGACGATGCGACCACGGCCAGCGCCACAGCACGTCGGGGCATGCGCGCCGGTGCACATGCCACGGCCACGACGACCGCGGCGGAGAGCGACAGCGCCGCGTTGCCGGTCAGCGCCAGCAGTCCGAAAAGGACGCCGCAACCGATGGCGACGTTGACCGACGGGTCCTTGGCGAGCCGCAACGCGCACCAGATGACGCCCAGCATCAATGGGATCATGAGGTTTTCTTTGAGCAGTTGCGCCGGCTGCAGCAATGCCGGCACGTACAGCGCCCAGATTGCCGCCGCACCGAGCCGTCCCAAGACCCCGGCGCCGGCTTCCTTGGCGACCGCGTAGCAGAAAACGATCGTTGCCCCGCCCAGGGCGACATTGACGAGTCGCGCCAGCAACAGGTCTTCTCCGGCGGCGAAAAATACCGGCGCCAGGACGAACAAGGGGTAACCGACGTTGTACATCGCCTGGTTGCCCATGAAGTCCACGAGTCCTTGGCCGTTGACGAAGTTGGCCGCCATGCTGATGTAGGCGAGTTCGTCGCTGATCGGCGCTTGGCTGAGCGCCTTGACGATGAGGGTGCGGAGACCGACCCCGACACAAAGAATTGCCGCCAGCCACGACAATTCCTGAAGGCGCGACAGCCCGGGGCGGCGTTGCCACATCAACTTTGCCCAACCAGGGCAACACCGGCACAGATCAGAAGAACGCCAACGAGGCGGATGGTCGTTACCGACTCGCCGGCCAGAAAGCCAATCCCCGCAGTCAACACGAATCCGAGCCCCACCAGCGGGTATGCCTTGCTCACGTCCCATCTCGACAAGACCGTCAGCCAGATCGTCGCCCCGAGCCCATAGAGGAGAAAGCCGCCCAGGATATAACGATCTGTCAGAGCATTAGCGGTGGCGTACAGCCAGTTGGACTGATCGTACAGGCGCCTTGCCGCTTCGCCGGACATTCCAGCCTTCAAGGCGTATTGCGCCGATACGGAAAACAACACACTCAAGATTGCGATCAACAGGGTATTCACTGCATCACCCCAATGGTAAGGACGTGCGCGGCCAGCGCAAACAGCGCCATCCCGGCGACGGTCATGAAACTGCCACGATCCTTGATGGCATAGATCAGCGGGTCGTCGTGCATTTCGCCGCGCGCTGTCTTGATCCACAGGCGGCCAAACCAATAAACGAGCCCGACGGCGACGAACCACAACAGGTCGGGGGTTGCGTATCGCGCTTGTGTCTCTGCCGCGCTGATGAAGAGACCGAACACGACGACGGCCGAGAGCGCGGCGCCCACGCCCAGGGGCCACAGGACGACCAAGTCCGTGACGCGGTAGTCCCGGCCACTGGTCGCAAATACGCCAATCTGTTCAAGCGATTTCAGCTCCGAGCAGCGCTTCACCAGCGCCAAGCTCAAAAACATGAACATTGAGAACGCGAGGAGCCAAGAACTCATCGGCACACTGATCGCCACGGCGCCAGCCAGGATGCGAAGCGTGTAAAAGACCGAGAGCAAGAGCACGTCGAACAGCACGTATTTTTTGAGCGCCAGGGAGTATGTCGTGGACAGTCCCAGGTAGACGACGATAACCAACAAGAATATCGGCGACACCGCGAGCCCGAGTGCACCGGCCAGCGCCAAAGCAATGGCCGCCGCCGCCAAGCCGTACGGGATCGGCAACGCCGCGCTGGCAAAGGGGCGCAGCCGCTTGCGCGGATGCGTCCGGTCACTGGCCATGTCCAAGAGGTCATTGAGGATGTAGGTGGCCGACGCCGCACAGCAGAAGGCGAGAAAAGCGATGGTAATAGCGACCACGTTGGACATGTCGTCGAACGCGAAACCGGTCAGCAGCGGGACGAAGACGAGGAGATTCTTGAGCCACTGGTGAACGCGCAACGCCTTGAGCCAAGTGTGCAACTCCACCGCTTTAGCGGGAAACTCCCGCTCGATCGGCCGCCCCGCCCGCACTTGCGCCGCCGTCCGCGGCGGCGCGGCCACCAGCACCGCCGCCGTCGCCTGCTCCCAGACCGGCAGGTCGGCGGCACTGTCTCCGGCATAGACGAATTCCGTTCCGACGGCGTCGTGGATGGCGGCCAGCTTGGTTGTGCCCTTGAGATTGCGGGTTTCGTCGGATGCCAGCACCGTTTCGAACACATCGAGATGGGTCGCGACACGCTCCGCGATCGATTCATGGGCCGCCGTCGCCAGCACGATCCTGCGGCCCCGGGCCTTCTCGTCTCGGACATATTGCAGAAGCGGCGCACGATAGGGAAGCAACTCCGGAAGGATGCGCGTATTCATTGCAATGCTCGCCTTGAACCGTGCCCGTCCCTCGAGCAGCCAGAACGGCAGGTTCAGGAGCTTGGACGGCGATTGCCGGATGAACTGGCACAGGGACTCGATCAACGTATCCGTCTCGACCAGAGTCCCGTCGAGGTCGACGACAAGGGGCAATTCCCGGCTGTTCACGTGCGCCTCTGCTCGCAATTGACCGTGCTTCCTTCGTCCCGGCCGCCCTGGCACCCATGCGCGTTTCGGGAAATGGCCCTCGGCTCCGACCCACCTGTCTGCGCCGGCCCTACTGCTCCGGAGTGCGGCTCTGTCGCGACCGCGGCGACGCTCGCCGATCCAGAGATAGCCTGACGTCACCGGGGATCAGGGCATTGTGCGCGTCGTGGCACAGATCCGAGCGGGTTTCCAGCGGCAGCACGGGTTGAACGTCGAAATGAGGTGGACGGGCCGCACTTAACACAGACCATGCTGGCAACCCAACACTGGTGTCGGACGGGTGAGCATGCGGGTGACGCATCAGGGGTGACCGATACATCCGCGGATCGGCACGCGATCGTCGCCGTCGCTTCGGCGGGCGTGTCGGATCCCTCATTCTCCAGGAGTCGACGCAACCCTGGGATGCAGACTTTATAAAATCAAGAGCCACGCGCGTCCATCGAAATCGCGACGGGGCGCCTTGGTAACCGGCTTGGGGTTGTCCCGCCGTCTTGGATGGTGTTGGCCCGGATCGCAGGGAGCGGGGCGTCAATCCCAGCCGGGCGTCCGCCAAGTCACGCCGTGATCGGCGAAGATCCGCTGCATCGCGCCGCTCTCGACGAGTTCGGCGAAGATGTCTTCGACGGCATAGCCGAGATCGCGCGAGTCCTCGCGGACGGCGATGCCGACCGTCCAGGTCGACATTCCCAAGGGGCGCAGTTCCGCGGGATAGACCTCGAAGGCGTCAAGGCGATCGCCGAGCGCCGCCTGAATGTGGCTTTCGGGCCCCATCACCGCAGCAACCGTCTCGTTGCGCAGGGCAAGGGCCGCCGCCGTGGTCGTCGGGAAGTGCTCCATGGTCTCCCGCAACACCCCGCCATGGGCACTGAGCAGGAAGAAGTCCGAGAGGGAGTCGAGTTCGACGCCGACCGTGTGGCCCTGCAACGCCTCCAGCGGCGCGTCGCTGCCGACCATGTCCGGGTTCTGCGCGATGACGATGCGATGGCGGAGATAGGGCGCATACAGAGCCACCCGCTCGTTGCGGATGTCGAGCCGGCGATCGTAGGGGACGTGCAGCATCAAGTCGGCGACGACGCGATCGAAGAGGGAGCCCCGCCAGATGGCGTTGCGAAGGTCGTCATCCACCGACTCGTCGGCGGTGAAGAACATGAATTGCGGCGCGACGCCAAGGGCGCGGGCGATGGCGCGGCCGATGTCGATGTCGATGCCGATCGGATCGCCGTCGTTCTCGTCGGCGAACGGCGCAAACTCGCGATAGACGGCGATGCTGATGACGCCGCTGGCGATGATCTCGTCGTACGGCCGGGCCGCCGCCGGTGCGGCGCCTACCGCGGCGGCCATCGCGGTCGCCCCGACCCCGATCACGGCGCAGCGGAGCCCGCGCATCATTCCACGCGTCATTCCGTGCGTCACTGGCCCGCGCGGGCCAGATAGGCCTCGGCGATGCGGTGCGGATCGCGCATCAGCTTCGCCTTCCACGGGCCGAGCGGCACCTTGGTCTGGATCAGCCCGCGCATGACGCCGATCCAGTCGGTGCGGCCGACCGCCTGGCCGCCGATCATGTGGTCGCCGTCGAACTGCAGGTTGATGTACTTGTACCCGGCGTCGTCCTGAATCGCGGCAGCTTCGCCGCCGTCGACCCCGCTCCACGTGCCGAACGAGCAGGACACCAGGCCGACGGTGTCGAGCACGTTCATCACCAGGCTGCCGCCGTAGCGGGCGTCGCCGCCGGCCATGTTGACGGCGGCGAAGCGGCCATGATCGGCGGCGGTCGGCTGCACGGCATGGACCGAGAAGCCGCGGGTGGAGAAGTCCGGCCCCTGCGCCACGTCGCCGGCGGCATAGATGAACGGCACGGAGCTGCGGAGATGGTCGTCCACCAGGATGCCCTGATCGACGGTCACGCCGCTGCCATCAAGGAAGCCGGTGTTGGCGCGGACGCCGGCGGCGATGACCACGAGGTGTGCCGGCAGTTGCGAGCCGTCGTCCAGATCGACGAGCAGCGAGTCCCGATCGTCCTGGCCCGCCTTTTCGGCCGGCTCGATCCGGGTGATGCGCGTCGACGTGCGTACCGAAATGCCTTTGCTTTCGCACCAGCGCCGCAACATGTTTCCGGCGACGCCATCGAGCATGCGCGGCACCATGCGATCGCCCATCTCGACGACCGTCAGCGAGACGTTGCGCTCGGCCAGCGCCTCGAGCACGATGCAGCCGATGAATCCGGCGCCGAGCAGAATGACATGCGAGCCCGGCTCGGCGAGGCGAACGATGTTGCTGCAGTCCTCCGCCGTCCAGCACGGGTGTACGCCGGGCAGGTCAAGGCCCTCGATGGGGGGGCGCAACGGGCTTGAGCCGGTGGCAATCAGGAGTTGCTCGAAGCCGAGCCGGCCGCCTCCCTGCAGAACGAGCTGTTTCGCCGCGACGTCGACGCCGCCAACCCAGCCGTGGCGTACGTCGATGGCGTGGCTGGCATACCAGCCCGGATCCTTGTGCAGCGTCATGCCCTGCTGGCCGATCTGGCCGGTGAGAACGTAGGGAATGGCCATGCGCGAGTATGGCTCCCCCGGCTCGCCGTGGACGAGGACGATGGAGCCCTCGCGGTCCTTTTCGCGCAGCGTCGCCGCGGCGATGACGCCGGCGGGCCCGGCGCCGACGATGACATACCGGGCGCTGCCATTGACCGGCGCTGCGCCACCCGCCGCTGGCCCCGCGCCCACGCCTGGCCCCGCGCCAGATGCCGTCGGGGGCGCGGGCGCGGCGGCCTTCGCCGGCGCGCTCATCGCCGTCGCGGAGCCGAGCGGAGCGCTCGCGGCGGACGTCTCGGTCCTCGATGCGGTTTCTGTTGCGCCGAGCCCGAGCAGGCGTCGCAGAAGCTCCATCATGGCGTGGTCCTCGCTGTTTTCGTTCTCGTTTCTTTTTTTACGTCTTTTCTGCGGGCAACGAACGTGACCGACGGGAACCGGACTGTGGTTCCCGCCGGCCGGTCGTCTTCGCGCATCCGGGCCGCGCCTACAGGGCGAGGCGGCTCAGGGTCTCGTTGGTTGGCACGCCGTCGGGCGTCCATCCCCGAATCTGGTAGTATTCCGGCAGCATCTTCTCCAGGCCGTTGACCAAGCCCTTGGCCGGCCCCGTCTTCGCCGCTTCCTTGAGGAGGCGCTTCGGCAGGGTGTCGTCCTTGGCGGTGAAGCCGGCGTCGAGGTTGTATTTGCGCTCCAGGTTCCAGATGCGTTCGCCCACCTCGAGCAGCTTCTCGGTCGTCCAGTCGCCCTCGCAGGCGGCGTCGATCTGCGGTGCGATGTCGTCGAGCGTCCAGGCGAACGTGGTGAACACGCAGATGCCGGCGGAGTCGACGGCGGCCGTCGCGTCCTGGAACGCCTTGACCAGCCCCGCCTTGCCGTCGGTGACCAGCGGATCGGTCTTCTCCGGCACGCCAAGGATCTCCGAGGCCACGGTGTAGCTGCGCAGATGACAGGCGCCCCGGTTGGAGGTGGCATACGTCAGGCCCATGCCCTGAATGCCGCGCGAGTCGTAGGCCGGGAACTCCTGGCCCTTGACCTGCATGGCGAGATCCGGGTGCCCGTACTTCTCGCAGAGCAGCTTGGAGCCCAGACCGATTTCGGCGCCGAAGCCTTCGCCGCGACCGGTCAGTTCGGCCAGGTCGGTGAGCGCGTGCTCGTTGCCGAAGCGAAGCTCGATGCCGCCGGTCTCCTTGGTCGTCAGCACCCCCATCTCGAACAGCTCCATCGCCGCGCCGACGGTGGCGCCGAAGGAGATCGGATCGAAGCCCTGCTCGTTGCAGATGAAGTTGGCGAACGTCAACGCCTCTAGGTCGCCGACGCCGGTGGCCGCGCCCAGCGCCCATGCGGCCTCATATTCGAGGCCGCCCGACGCCTTTTGATACTGCGGCCGGTCGACCACGGTGTAGTGGGTGCGCTCGATCGCCGAGACGCGACCGCAGGCGATGGTGCAGGCGAAGCAGGCTTGGTTGGTGATCAGGTTTGACTTGCCGTCCGCGCGCTTCTCGTGCATCGCCTCGGCGGAGATCGCATGCGCCTGCTCGAATTGCACGTCGCGATGGTTGTGGGTCGGCAACGCCCCGGTCTCGTTGATCACGTTCATCAGCACCTGGGTGCCATACGCGGGCAGTCCCTGGCCGGTGACAGCGTTCTCCTTGAGCACTTTCTTGCCGGCCTCGGTCGCCGTCAGGAACGTTTGGAAGTCCTTGACCTTGACGCCGAGGGTGCCGCGGACGGCGACCGCCTTCAGGTTCTTCGATCCCATCACGGTGCCGACGCCGGAGCGTCCGGCGGCGCGGTGCATGTCGTTGACGACGCAGGCGTACTTCACGCCCTTCTCGCCCGAGACGCCGATCGAGGCGACGCGGATCAGCGGGTCCTGGTGTTTCGCCTTGATGTGCTCCTCGGTGTCCCAGGTCGACTTACCCCAGACCTCGCCGCCATCGACGAGCTTCGCATCGCCGTTCTGCAACAGCAGATAGACTGGCTTCGGCGACCGCCCCTCGAAGATGATCATGTCATAGCCCGCGTTCTTCAGCTCGTTGCCGAAGAAGCCGCCGGAGTTGGAACAGGCGATTGCGCCGGTGAGCGCCCCCTTGGTGACCACCGAGTAGCGACCGGCGGTCGACGCACAGGTGCCGGTCAGCGGCCCGGTCGTCATGATGAGTTTGTTGTCGGGCGACAGCGGGTCGACCTTGGGATCGGTCTCCTCGACGAGATACTTCGTCGCCAGCCCGCGCTGACCGAGATATTGCTGCGCCCAATCCATGCGCAGAGGTTCATCCTTGCAGGTTCCCGCGGTCAGATTGACCCGCAGAACCTTCTTGGCCCATGCCATTGTCGTCTCTCCCCGTCAGTGAGCCGCGGCGGCTGCGCCGGAGCTGGTCCGCGCTGCCCATTGCCGCATTTTGTCGAGGCCGGTCCAGTTGGCATCGATGTAGGTGATGGCGTCCGTCGGACAGGCTTTGGCGCATGCCGGATCGCCGCCGCACAGGTCGCACTTGATGACCTTGCCGGTGTCGGCGTTGTAGTTCACCGTGCCGAAGGGGCAGGCGATGGTGCAGACCTTGCAGCCGACGCAGATGTCGGATGAGACGATCTTGGCGCCGGTGGCGGCGTCCAGGCTGATCGCGTCGACGGGACAGGCGTGCATGCACCAAGCTTCGGCGCATTGCGTGCAGGTATACGGCACGAAACGGCCCTCGTCGTGGAAGGTGAACACCTTGATCCGTGACTTCGCCGGGTTGAACGCCCCCTCGTTGACGTACGAACAGGCCATTTCACATTGCAGGCAGTTCGTACACTTGGCGGGGTCGATGTGCAGTGACTTGAGCATGTCGGGTCTCTCCCGAAGATTGATTGAGCGGCGCCCTTGTTCGTCGGCTGTGCGCCGGACGCCTATTGTCAGCCGCTCGACATTTGGGCGAGAGCCGTGAATGTCCGCGGGATGTTCTTCGACTTTAATCGAGCGCCCGCGGGTCCGGCAATGCGCTAAAGGTCGAACCGCGGCCGCGCCGGACCCACCATGAGAATCACTGGGAACGGCAGCGGATGATCTGGTCGCCGGTGACCACCACCGTGCGATTCCAGGGCACGAACTGCTGGCAGAGTTCGCGCGGTCGCGCCGTCCACCAGAGCTTCAGGTCGATGCCGATTTTCGCGTCGGCCTCGAAGCGGACGGCGATCGGGCCGGCCCCCGGCTCCACCTCTGCCCGCCCCCCCACGGCGACGGCCTTGACCGCATGCGCCGAGCGGTTGTCGATCATCACCTCGCCCCCGGCCAGGGCCGCCGCGGACCAGAGCAGCGCGGCGCCGAAAACGGCCCCGCCAAGCCGCCGTGCTCGTGTCGGCCGTGCTCGT
>CAZVRW010000025.1:0-17978 GCA_964630265.1 uncultured Rhodospirillaceae bacterium | reverse complement strand
TCGGCCGTGCTCGTGTCGGCCGTGCTCGTGTCAGCCGTGCTGGTGTCATTTGACGACGAAGGTGCCGAGCATGCCCTTGTCCTCGAGCCCGCGCGCCCGGAACGCGTAGGTGCCGGGTCTGATCGGCAGAAAATAGAGCTCGAGTTCTCCCTCGTCCTCGAATTCCAGCTCGTAGACGTGGGTGACTTTGATTTCGACGCCACCGGCCTCGATCTTGCGAAGCCAGACGAAATTGAAGAACTCGGGGGCCTCGAACGCATATTCCTTACGGCCGCTGCTGATGATCTTCAGCGTGTAGGCGGTGCCCGTTTGCAGCTGATACTCGCTCTGGGACATCCCGTAACCGGACTCATCGGTGCCGAGCACCAAGTCTTCCAGTGCCGTCGCCTTGCGGGCGAGGAAACCCTGCGCGGCCGCGACGGTCGGGACGAACATCCAGGCCACGAGCATGGCCAGGAGTGTCTTCCGCATGACTTGAATCTCCCTGTAGTGGACCGATCGGCCCGTTCATCGGCCCTGCGTTTCTGCTACCGTCGCCGCGCGACCGCGGGGCTGTCGATTGGACTTTCGTCGATATTGACCATCTTGCGCCACTTTGCGGAGATGGGGTCGTGATGAACACGGCAGCCGCCAGAGCCCGAACGTCGTGCCGGGTGTCCCTCCGCCGCTTCGCGGCATGGACTGTCCTTCTGATTGCGTTGGCGTGGTCGCCGGGTGTCGCTTTGGCCGAGGATTTGGTGCGCATCGCCTATCTCGGCCAAGTGGTGGAGCGGCCGCCGGCGCTCTCCAACCTGCAATGGCTGGAGCCGCCGGAGGACGATGGCGTGCAGGGGGCACGCCTCGCCATCGACGACAACAACACCACCGGCCGGTTCACCAAGCAGCGGTTCGAGCTTACGGAGACGATCGTCGAGGCCGACGGCGATGTGCGGGCGGCACTGGACGCTGTCATCGCCGATGGCATTCGCCTGGTCGTCGCCGACCTGCCGGCGGCGTCGCTGGATGCCGTCCTCGCCGCCGACGGGGCACGTGATCTGCTGATCGTCAACGCGCGCGCCACCGACGACCGGCTGCGGACGACCGATTGCCCGCCGCACCTGCTGCATACGATGCCGAGCCGCGCCATGCTCGCCGACGCGCTGGCGCAATACCTGGTGAAGAAGCGCTGGACCCGGTGGGCGCTGGTGACCGGCCCGACGCCCGAGGACGCGCTGATGGCCGCGGCACTGCACCGCGCCGCCGATCGCTTCGGTGCCCGCGTCGTCGACGAGAAGGCCTGGACGTTCGGTCACGACGCCCGGCGCACGGCCGAGGCGGAGGTGCCGGTATTGACCCAGGTTCGCGATCACGACGTGCTGGTGGTTGTTGACGAGGCGAACACCTTCGGCGACGCCTTTCCCTATCGCACCTGGGAGCCGCGGCCGGTGGTCGGTACCCACGGCCTGGTGCCCGTGGCGTGGGATCGCACCGTCGAACAATGGGGGGCGGCGCAGCTTCACAGCCGCTTTCTGAAAAAATCGGGCCGCTGGATGACCGGGCGGGACTATGCCGTCTGGGCGGCGGTGCGCTCGGTCGGCGAGGGGGCGACGCAAGCCAAGTCCACCGATGTCGACGCGATCCGCGCCCGCATCGTCGGTGACGACTTCCAGCTCGCCGCGTTCAAGGGGCGCAAGCTCTCATACAGGCCGTGGAACGGCCAACTTCGCCAGCCGATCCCGCTGACCACGGCGCGCGCCCTGGTCAGTCTGTCGCCGCAGGAGGGCTTCCTGCATCCGTCGAGCGAACTCGATACACTGGGCCACGACAGGCCGGAGACGTCGTGTCCGGGCCGCTGACTCACCGGAGGACCCTTCCATGAACCGACCCGCGGCCCTGGCCGCTGCTGTGACGTTGACCGCCACCATGACGTTTGTCGCCTCCGGGGGGATGGCCGCCACGGCGTTCGTCAGCAACGAAAAGGACAACACCGTCTCGATCATCGACATCGAATCGATGGAGGTGATCCGGACCTTCGATGTCGGCCAGCGGCCGCGCGGCATCACGCTCAGCCGCGATCATTCACGCCTTTACGTCTGTGCCAGCGACGACGACACGGTGGAGATATTCGATAGCGCTACCTTGGAGAAGATCGGCGAGTTGCCGTCCGGCGCCGATCCCGAGCAGTTCTATCTGCACCCCAACGACCAACACCTCTACATCGCCAACGAGGATGACAACATCGTCACCGTGGTGGATGTGGAGAGCCGCTCCGTCATCGCGCAGATCGACGTGGGCGTCGAGCCGGAGGGCATGGCCGTCAGCCCCGATGGCACTGTCGCCGTGAACACCTCCGAGACCACCAACATGGTGCATTGGATCGACACGGCGACCTACGAGCTCATCGACAACACCCTTGTCGACCAGCGGCCGCGCCACGCCGAGTTCACGAAGGAGGGCGACCGCCTCTGGGTCTCGTCGGAGATCGGCGGCACCGTCGCCGTCATGGACGTGGCGACGCGCGAGACCATCAAGACCATCGGTTTCAAGCTCAAGGGCATCCCGGACGACCGGGTACAGCCGGTGGGAATCAAGCTGACGTCGGACGGCCGCCAGGCGTTCGTCGCCCTCGGACCGGCGAACCACATCGCGGTGGTCGACGCGCAATCCTTCGAGGTGCTGAAGTACATCCTGGTCGGCCGGCGTGTCTGGCACTTGGCGTTGACGCCGGACGAGAGGCTGCTGTTGACCACCAACGGCGTCAGCGGCGACGTGACGGTGATCGACGTCGCCTCCCTCGAGCCCGTCAAGTCGATCAAGGTCGGACGGTATCCCTGGGGCGTCGCCATCAAGCCGTGACGACGCCCGCGCTGGAAGTTCGCAACCTCGCCTACAGCTACGGGGGGGCCTTCGCCCTCGATGGCGTGTCGTGCACCGTCGGGCGGGGCCGGTTCTGTGCCCTGCTCGGCCCCAATGGTGCCGGCAAAACGACGCTGTTCGGCCTGATCACCCATCTGTTCGAGGGGCGTCACGGCACCATCGCCATCAACGGCCACGACATCCGGCGGCAGCCGGAGCGAGCGCTCGCCGGGCTCGGCGTCGTCTTCCAGCAGTCGACCCTCGACCTTGACCTGACGGTCGCACAGAATTTGCGCTACTTTGCCGCCCTGCATGGGCTCTCCGGCAAAACGGCGGCGGCGCGCATGGACATCGAACTCGCCCGCTTCGATCTCGCCGACAAACGGCATCAGAAGGTCCGCACGCTCAGCGGCGGTTTCCGCCGGCGGGTCGAGGTGGCGCGCGCCCTGTTGCACCGCCCCGCCCTGCTGCTGCTCGACGAGCCGACGGTCGGTCTCGACGTGCCGACCCGCCAGCGCATCGTCGATCACGCGCACGCGTTGGCGCGAACGGATGGCATCGGCGTGCTCTGGGCCACGCACCTGATCGACGAGATCGCGGCGGCCGACGACGTCGTCGTCATGCACGACGGCCGGGTGCGCGCGGCGGGCGGCGTGCCCGAGATCCTCGCGGCCGCCGGCGCGTCAACGCTGCGCCAAACCTTCGACCGGCTGACGGCGAAGGCGCCGCCGGCCGCGGCAGGCGGGGACGGACCGTGACCGGTCGTCACGCTCTGCTCTGCCTCGCCGGCATCGTCACGCGCGAGGTGCTGCGGTTCCTGCACCAGCGGGAACGCTTCCTGGCGGCACTGGTCCGGCCCCTGGTCTGGCTCCTGATCTTCGCCGCCGGCTTCCGCGCGGCGCTCGGCATCGCCATCACCCCGCCATACCAGACCTACATCACCTACGAAGTGTACATCGTGCCGGGGCTGCTGGGCATGATCCAACTGTTCAACGGCATGCAGAATTCGCTGTCCATGGTCTACGACCGGGAGATGGGCAGTATGCGGATCCTGATGGTGACGCCGTTGCCGCGCTGGTACCTGCTGTCCTGCAAGCTGCTTGCCGGCACCGCCGTGTCGGTGCTGCAGGCCTATACGTTCCTCGCCATCGCCGCGCTGTTCGGGATCGTCATGCCGACCGTCGGCTACTTCGCCGTGTTCCCCGCCCTGATGGTCGCCGGACTGATGCTCGGTGCCATCGGTCTGTTGTTGTCGTCGACCATCAAACAGCTGGAGAATTTCGCCGGGATCATGAACTTCGTCATCTTTCCGATGTTTTTCGCCTCGTCCGCCCTCTACCCGATCTGGAAGCTCCAGGAATCCAGCGCGATCTTGGCATTCATCGCCGAAATCAACCCCTTCACCCACGCCGTCGAGCTGATCCGCTACGCCCTCTACGGCCGTTTCAACGCCGAGGCGCTGGCGGTGACGGCGGCCGCCCTCGTCGTCTTTCTGGCGCTCGCCATCGTCGGCTACAGCCCGGCCAAGGGTATGATGCGACGCAAAGCCGGCGGCGGATAGCGCTCGGCGCGAGACTGTCGGGCACGCGTCGGACGTCGCCCACGGGGCAATCGGTCCCCTACGTCTCGCTGCGTTGGGGCGGTTGCCGCGGGGTTGTCAGGTGCGCCCAGACCTCATGCTTCAGCGCGATGAACAGCACGGTGAGCAGGGCAAGGAAGACGACGACGCGCCAGCCCAAACTCTTGCGCGCTTCCATGTGGGGCTCGGCCGCCCAGGCGAGGAAGGTCGTGACGTCGGCCGCCATCTGCTCGACGGTGGCCTCGGTGCCGTCCTCGTACTCGACCATGTCCGGGAACAACGACGGCGGCATGCCGGTCTGGCCGCCGGGCGCATGGACGTTGTAGTACATGCCGGGGCCGAGGACGACGCCATCCGGCGCCTCGCCGTAGCCGATGAGGAAGGCATAGAGATGGTTCACGCCATCGGCCCGCGCCTTGGTGATCAGCGAGAGATCCGGCGGGACCATGCCGTTGTTGGCCGCCCGCGCCGCGCCGGCGTTGGGGTACGGCGAGACGAAACGGTCCGCCGGTCGGGCCGGCCGCGTAAACATCTTGCCGGCGTCGTCGGGGCCGTCCACGAGTTCGAACTCTTCGGCGAAGGCCTTGATGTTCTCCGGCCCGAAGCCGATGCCGAGCGCCGTCAAGTTGCGGTAGGCCACGTGGCGCAATGAGTGACAGCCGGCGCACGCATCCAGATAGACGTTGAGCCCGCGCCGCAGCGCCGCCTGGTCGAAGCTGCCGAAGGGGCCGGAAAAGGACCAGTCCCGCGTCGGCAACGGCGCCTGCGTCTCGGCGGCGGCGATCGGCGCGGCGGCGAGCAGAAGTGCCAGCCCGGCTGCGGTCGCCCACGGTCTCCGCGGCCGGCCGGTCATGAAGAGCCCTCCGCGGCGAGGCGGCCCGGCCCCCGACGCACCGCCGGCGATGCCGCCTGCACGGCGGCGCTGATGCTGACCGGCACCGGGCGTGGCCGCTCGATGCGGCTGACGAGCGGCACGATAATCAGGAAGTGAGCGAAATAGTAGACGGTGGCGATGCGGGCCAGCACCAGATAAGTGCCCGACGGTGGATGCGCCCCGCAATAGCCGAGGACCACGCAGGCGACCACCATAATCCAGAAGAAGATGCGGTAGATCGGGCGAAAGCGGGCACTGCGCACCTTCGAGCGATCGAGCCAAGGGAGGAAAAGCCAGACCATCGGCGCGGCGAACATGGCGACGACGCCGGCCAGCTTGGCATCGATGAACCAGATGTCCGGCACGGCGCGAAGGATGGCGTAGTACGGCAGGAAGTACCACTCGGGCACCAAGTGCTCGGGCGTCACCAGCGGATCCGCAGGAATGAAGTTTTCCGGCTCAGTGAGCGCGTCCGGCGCGAAAAAGACGAAAACCGCGAAGATGGTCGCGAAGACGCCGAGCCCGACCAGATCCTTCACCGTGTAGTAGGGATGGAATGGGATCGCATCCTGCGGCCCCTTCAAGTCGACGCCGAGCGGGTTGTTTGAATGGGTCGTGTGCAGGGCGATCAGATGCAGCACGACGACGCCGAAGATGACGAACGGCAGCAGGTAATGGAGCGAGTAGAAGCGGTTCAGCGTCGGATTGTCGATGGCATAGCCGCCCCACAGCCACGTGGTGATGCCTTCGCCGATCAACGGGAAGGCGGTGAACAGGTTGGTGATCGCCGTCGCCGCCCAGAAGCTCATCTGCCCCCAGACGAGCGCGTAGCCCATGAACGCCGTCGCCATCATCAGCATGAAGATGACGACGCCGGTGATCCAGGTGATCTCCCGCGGGCTCTTGTAAGAGCCGTAGAAGATGCCACGGAAAATATGGATGTAGACGATGGCAAAAAACAACGATGATCCTGTCTGGTGAATGTACCGCATCAGCCAACCGTAATTGACGTCGCGCATGATGCGCTCGATGCTGTCGAAGGCCAGCTCTGTGTTCGGTTGATATTGCATAGACAGGAAAATGCCGCTAAAGATCAGGATTACCAAGGCGACACCCGCCAGCGAACCGAAGTTCCACCAGTAATTCAGATTCTTCGGCATCGGGTATTCGTAGAGCTGATGATGCATCATGGTGACGACCGGCAAGCGATCGTCCAGCCACTGCGCGAAGCGATTGTCCCATTTCCGCCCGACCATGAAAGCCCCCCTCAGCCGATCCGGATCGTCGAGTCGTTGACGAAGGTGTAGGGTGGCACCTCCATGTTGTTAGGAGCGGGCCCCTTGCGGATCCGCCCGGACGTGTCGAAGTGCGAGCCGTGACAGGGGCAGAACCAGCCGCCGTAGTCGCCGTGTGGATCGGTGGAGCGCTGGCCGCGCGGCACGCAACCCAAGTGATTGCAGATGCCGACGATGACCAGCCATTCCGGATGCTGGACGCGGTCTTCGTCGGCCACCGGGTCCGGCAGGTCGGTGATCGGCACCGCCCGCGCTGCCGCAATCTCCGCCTCGGTGCGGCGGCGGATGAAGATGGGCTTGCCGCGCCAGACCACGGTAACGCTCTGTCCGGTCTCGATCGCCGAGAGGTCCACCTCGGTGGCCGCCAGGGCTTCCACATCGGCGGCGGGGTTCATGCTGTGCACGAACGGCCAAATGAAGAAGTTGATGCCGGCGAAGGCGGTGACGATGGTGGTGATGTTCAGGAACTCGCGCCGTCCCCAGCCCTCTCGCGCCGGGCCGATGTCCGCCATGAAGCGGGTGTCGAGAATCTCCTGTTGACGCTCGATCTCGTGGGCCGAGGATGGCGGGAGCCGGTCGTCCGCTCCCGACGGCGGCGGTGCGTTGCTCATTGGTGCCCCTCTGTTGCCCGTCTGCTGCCCCTTGGGGTGCGGCGATGCCGCCGACCGCCTTGCTGACGGTGCCGCCTCGCAGCAACCCGCTTGACGAGGGTCAAGGCTAGCCACAGTCCGCCAGACTCGGCAATTGCCAGAAAGTCGTACGCCCTTTCGCGGCTTGACCAGTCCGGGACGGGGCGGGCCGGCACATGGTCAAACGGCGCAACTTGCATGCGTGGGCATCCGGGTTCCCGTAATGTTCATGCGACCTTCTATCAATTGCCGCGATTACGAGCGCTTGGCATCCTTGCCCGGACAAAACGAGACCGGGTGATGACGACCCAGCATGATGGCAGGAGATGCCTGTGCAGCCGCCGGTCGGCGGGTGCTTCGCGGCGCGGCTAGACCGTCGGGCGGAACGCCCAGGAACCATCGAGGCGGCCGCGCCAGGGGCGCGGCACGGGAGGTTTGGAAAGCATGCACCACAGGCGTTTATTGGTTTCTCTCGGCGTCGTCATCGCGCTTGCCCTGGGCGCCGGGACGGCGACCGGCCACGGTGACGTTCAGCCGCGGCCGGTCGAGACGCCCGGCCTCGAGTCGCTGGGGGAGGAGTGGCTGCTCGAAAACCCGTACAGGGGCAATACAACTGCCATCGACATCGGCGAGAGCGGTTACAATCAGAATTGCGCCCGCTGCCACGGCATCGATGCCATGTCCGGTGGTCTCGCCCCCGACTTGCGCTACATGGCGCCCGGGGCCGAGGACGACGAGTGGTACATCGAGATCACCCGCAACGGCTATTCCCAGGGCGGCGTCACCAAGATGCCGGCCTTCGAGGGTATCCTCAGCCAGGAAGCCATGTGGGCCATCCGGGCCTGGCTGGAAACCAAGCACGAGGAATGATCGGATCGGGTCCCGGCTGTGCCGCTGACCGCGCGCCGGGGATCCCACCAAAGACATCAATGGGCAGCACCAACCGATCGTCTGGGAGAGAACCGACCATGAAAACGCTTTTGAGAGCCGGCATTTCCACTCTGGCCTTCTCCGTTGGTCTCGTCGCGCTGTGGTCGCCGGCGTCGGCGGCCGGTGTCACCGAACAGGACATCCTGAACGACGCCGAGACGACCCAACAAGTGGTCACCTATGGCTTGGGCCCGCGGGCGCAGCGCTACAGCCCACTGGACCTCGTCAACAAGGACACGGTCGGCAAGCTTATGCCGGCCTGGGCCTTTTCGTTTGGTGGCGAAAAGCAACGTGGCCAGGAATCGCAGGCGACGGTGCACGACGGGGTCGTTTTCGTCACTGGCTCCTATTCGCGCGTTTACGCCATCGATGCCAGGACCGGCGAAGAGAAATGGCAATATGATGCCCGGCTGCCCGAGGGCATCCTGCCGTGCTGCGACGTCATCAACCGCGGGGTCGCGCTCTACGAGGACATGGTCTATTTCGGCACGCTGGATGCGCGTATCGTCGCTCTCGATCGGGAAACCGGCAAGGTCCGTTGGAGCAAGCGGCTCGATGACTACCGGGAAGGGTACTCGATCACCTCGGCGCCGATCATCGTCAAGGGCAAGCTGATCACCGGCAACGCCGGCGGCGAATTCGGCGTGATCGGCAACGTAAGGGCGCTCGATCCGAAGACCGGCGAGATCGTCTGGGAGCGGCCGACCGTCGAGGGCCACATGGGCATGCTCAACGGCGAGCCGACGACGATGACGGGCACGCTGAACGCGACATGGTCCGGCGACATGTGGAAGTGGGGCGGTGGCGCGCCCTGGAACGGCGCCACCTATGACCCCGACGTGGATCTGATCTATACCGGAACCGGCAATCCGTCTCCGTGGAATCCGCACCTGCGGCCGGGGGACAATCTCTATTCCGCGTCCAAGCTGGCGATCCACCCGGACACGGGCGAGATCGTCTGGCACTTCCAGTCCACGCCCAACGATGCCTGGGACTACGACGCGATTTCCGAGTTCATTCCCTTCGACATGGAGATCGACGGCAAAGTCGTGAAAGCCGGCGCGGCGGCGGAGAAGAACGGTTTCTTCTACGTTCTCGATCGCACCAACGGCAAATTGATCAATGCCTTTCCGTTCGTCGAGAACATGACCTGGGCGAAAGGCGTCGAGCCGGAGACGGGGCGCCCCTTGTTTGTCGCCGACAATCGCCCGGCCGATCCCGCCAAAATCGACGGCGGCGTGTTGAAGGGGCCGTCGGTCTGGGTCATTCCCAACTTCCTCGGCGGCAAGAACTGGAACCCGATGGCCTATGACCCCAACAGCGGCTGGTTCTATGTGCCGGCGAACGAGTGGGGCATGGACATTTGGAACGAGCCGACTAGCTACAAGAAGGGGGCCGCGTACCTTGGGGCGGGGTTCGTCATCCGGCCGGTCTTCGACACGCACATCGGCGCCTTGAAGGCGATCGACCCGAAGACCGGCGAGGTCAAGTGGGAATACCATAATCCCGCACCGCTTTGGGGCGGCGTGCTGGTGACCAAGGGCGGCTTGGTGTTCACGGGCACGCCGGAAGGCTATCTCAAGGCGTTCGACGCCACGACCGGCGAGGAGCTCTGGAAGTTCCAGACCGGATCGGGGATCGTCTCGTCGCCGATCACCTGGGAAATGGACGGCGAGCAGTACATCGGCGTGACCAGCGGCTGGGGCGGCGCGGTGCCACTGTGGGGCGGCGAGGTTGCCAAGGTCGTCCGCTACCTGAACCAGGGCGGCAGCTTCTGGGCCTTCAAGCTCGCCGATCTCTGAGATCATGGAAGGGGATCGGGGGGAGCGTCGGCCGCGGCGCCTCCCTGATTCTCGTAAGACCTGCACGCGCCGGGGGGCGGTCGGACGGACCCCGATCCCGCGGCGCCCGTTCGGGAGGAACCCCACCATGCGCAAGGGAAACATGTGGATCGACGCCCTGCTGCTCGGGGCATGGCTGGCGGCCGGCGACGCAATCGCCGGCGATGCCACGCGCGGCGAGAACGTCTTCAAGCGGTGCGAGGCCTGTCATACGCTCGATCCCGGCGGCGAGAATACCAACGGCCCCAACCTGCACGGCCTCTTCGGTCGCACCGCCGGCACCTTTGAAGGCTATGCCGAGTTCTCCGAGGCGATGACCGGCAGCGGGGTGGTATGGACCAAGGAAACGCTGGATGCGTTCCTCGCCAAGCCGAAGCAACTGGTTCCCGACAACACCATGTCGTTCTCGGCGCTGCGCAACGCGAAGCAGCGCGAAGACCTGATCGCCTATCTGGAACAGGCAACGAAATAGGGCCGCAAGCATGCTCGCCAAGACGCTCCGGGGTGGCTGGTTCGGCTTGGCCTTGGTCACCTTGGCTTGGGCCGCCATCATCGACCGCGCCCCGGCCCAGGCGCAACAGCAGGACCAGGACCAGGACCAGGAGCAGGACTACGAGCCGACACCGTTCGGTCAGCCCGACCGCGTCAGCATCGAGGCGGTCAAATCGCTGGAAGCCTATGCTGCTTACAAGCTCGGTGACTACGAGACGGCGCGGCAACGTTGGCTGCCGCTGGCCGAGGGCGGCAACACCTCGGCGATGATCAATCTCGCCAACCTCTACGAGCAGGGCCAGGGGGTGGCGCGCGATCCGGTGGCGGCGGCAGCATGGCTGACGAAAGCCGCGGAACTGGATGACCCCCGCGCGCAGGTCTCCCTCGGCCTCGCCTACGAGACGGGGCAGGGGGTGGCGCGCGCGCCCCGTACGGCCGCCGCATGGTTCCGGCGGGCCGCCGAGCAGGGCGATACGACCGCGCAGTTCAATCTCGGCGTGATGTTGGCGACGGCCTACGGTGAGGGTCTCGCGGCCAGCACGCCCGAGCAACGTCGCGAGGCGATGGCCTGGCTCGACCGGGCGGTCCAGGGGGGTGAGCGGGAGGCCGAAGACATGCTCAACCTGCTCCGCGCCGCCGAAGACGCGCCACGCTGACGGAATGGTGCGGCTCGCCGTTCTCGGCCGCCTGTGACGGCTCTCTGTCCCGGCCGCCGCTCGCCGCCCAGACATTGCATCCGGGTCCGGGCAACGCGCGAATCGCCGCCTTGCCCCACGGTTTCCATGGGGCGTCGGGCGGCGCCGCGCGGCGACGTTTCCCCAGGGCTCAGTGATCGCCGCGCCCCGAACGCCATCAAATGGCGCGAATTCCAGCAAAATCCCTCGTGACTGTTGCTCTGCCGCGACACCAAGGTGGCGTAAACCGCACAGTCGATTTTTCGCAGTAGCGAGCGCACACCCGATCCCATAACGTCATGCCGCCAGGGCTCACCCGTGAGGACGTTCGTCGATCGTGCCGGCTGCTTCCCCTTCCGACTCCATCGACCACCGGTCCGCCGCCGGCAGCGCCGCCGGTCCCGCGCGGCACTGGATTCCGTATCTGCTGTTGCTCCTAGTCGCGACGGTGTTCGCATGCGTGGAAGCTCGTGCGCAGGTCGGGCCGATGCCGGCGGCCGACGCGGGCGAGGAGGAGATCTATCGCATTGGCGCATTCGATCAGCTGTCCATCACCGTCTTCGGTGAGCCCGAACTGTCGCGAAGCGTCATTGTTCGCCCGGATGGACGCTTTTCGGTGCCGTTTGCCGAGAACGTGGTGGCGGCCGATCGCACCCCGGAACAAGTGGCGCGGGATCTCGAAGGGCGTTTGGCCGCATTCGTCCGCGATCCCATCGTCACCGTGTCGGTGGAGACCGCACTCGGCGACACGGATCAACGGATCCGGGTGATCGGTGCCGCCGCCAGTCCGACGGAAGCCCAGACCACCCGCCAGGCGGCGGAACTGGGCAGGGGTGCGGTGCTCGCCCGGGATGTCGGACAACCGCGGGAGGTCCTCTATCGCAGTGGGCTGACCCTGGTGGACGTCATCGAGGCGGTGGGCGGCCTGTCGGTCTTCGCGGCGGGCAACGATGCTTACATCGTTCGCCGCCAGGGCGACACCACGATCAATGTTCCAGTGCGGATCGATGACCTGGTGAAGCGTGGTGACCCGACCGCCAACGCCGCCATGGCGCCGGGTGACATCCTGGTGATTCCCGAGGGCGCCTTTGCGGGAAAATGGTCGCTCGAGCCGACCTTGGGCACGTTTTTGACTTTCACTGATAATGTCGCGCTCGTGCCGAACGCGCTGAAGGATCCCGGCTTGGTGGTCACCGTGGCCCCGGGGATTGTTCTGCGCGCCACGACCCGACGCTTTGCCGCGTCCCTCGATGCTGACGTGCAACTGCGCTACAAGGAGGTCCTCGGCGGCAATACGTTGAACGTCGACGAAGGCTTCGAGCCCGTCCTCGATCTGCTGGGTGCCAGCACTACGGAAGTCGTGTCCAACCTCCTGTTTTTCGATCTCAACGCGGCGATCACCCAGCAAGCCCAGGACTCCAATGACGCGACGTCGTTGTCTCCATTTGTCGACACGAACCGCTCGACCACGGCCTCCATCGTCGCGCGCCCGTTCATTCAACACCGGCTCGGTGATTACGCGAACGGCACATTGACCTATACGCTCTCGACGTTCACGCGTGCCGATGATGAGGACAACAGCAGCAGCGTCGCCGATGCCTTTTCCGATGACAGCGAGAGGAACATCTTCAACGAGATCCGCTATCGCCTGGACAGCGGCACCGAGTTCTCCAAATTCAGGTGGGGTTTCAACACCTCCGCGAGCAACGAGACCCGTTCTGAGCAGTCGGACGTCAGGCGCGCCGAAGTCGGTGTCGACGGACGCTATCCCCTCAATCGACAATTCGACTTCACCGCCAGCGTCGGCTATCAGTGGTTTCGCGATGGAACCAGCAACGATTTCAATGCTATTTTCTGGAGCGTCGGCGGCGACTATCATCCCAGTCCTCGCTTTCAGCTTGCCCTGTCGTTCGGGCAGCGCGACGATCAGCGAAACGTGTCAGCGTCGCTGAACTACGATATCTCGCCGCGGACGAACTTCAGCTTGTCGTATTCGGAACAACTGACCACCAGCGAGGAAGCGTTCACGCAAAGCGTCGGTGGGCTGCAGCGCGACGCCGACGGCAACATCATTGGTGCCGGCGGCCAGCCGTTCGATCCGGCCACCGGCGACTTTCAGTTCGACGACGAGACCGAATTCCGGCGTTCTTTCAACGCCGCCTTCAGTACCCGTCAGGGCCGGAACGTCTTCGGCCTGAACGGCCGGATCACGTTGCAGGAGAGCCGGCCGGAGGAGACGAACAACAATACCTACTCGATCAGCGGCTCATGGACCCGCACGTTCGATCCACGCACCACCGGGCAATTGAGCGTCGGCTACACGATCGATCGGGATGAAGGGGTGGACGACAACACCTTCAGCGCCCAGGTGCGCGTCGACCGAATCCTGCTGCCGACCCTCGACGGCTTCGCCACGTACGGCTTTCAGAACCGTGATTCGAACGTAAACGCCCGGGAATTTACGGAAAACGTCGTTACGCTCGGTCTCTTGAAGCGCTTCTGACGGCATCGACCCGCGCGCCGGCTCGCTCCGGCGTTTGGTTCCTACGGAAAATCATCCGAAAATCAAACAGATGGCTGTGCCGGGCGATCGTGGCACGGTTCAAGTCAGTGGTCAGACCCAATTGGGTAACTTCAGTCTGGCGTCCGCGACGCAGGGCGTGCGAGAACACCTGGGTCTGTGTCGTCCGCCGGGAGCGTCATCGGCCCGGCGCTGTTTCCGCGGGACCGGGGGCGCCCGAGCACGGTTGCCCCATGCGACGGGCGAAGCGGGCTGGTGTTGCGAGGGCTCTCCCGTCATGTCCCTGTCGCCCCGACGGCTCGCCGAGATCGTCTTCGAACTGGTCAGTCGGCCCGGCCACGAGAAGATCCGGGCGTTGATGTACGAGATCCTTGTCTACGGTCTCGGCGCCGCCAGCACCGACATCCAGTTCGAGCGTCCGCTGCCCGAGGTGCGCGGCCGGCTCGATGCGCTGCTGGGGCAGACGGTGTTCGAGTTCAAGCGGGACCTGCGCCGTGAGCGGCGTACGGCGGAGGAGGAACTCGGCCGCTACCTGCCCGAGCGAGAGCGCGAGACCGGGGAACGCTATATCGGCATCGCCACCGACGGCGCCGAGTTTCTGCCTTACGAAGTCTGCGACGGCGGGCTCGCGCCGCTGCCCGGTTTCCGGCCGTCGGTGGATGATCCGGGCGGCCTGCTGTTGTGGCTGGATGCGGCGGTCTCGCTGCAACCCGATCTGTTTCCGTCACCCAACGTCGTCCGCGTCGAGATCGGTCGCGACAGCCTCGCTTACCGGCGCGCCATGACGTGCCTGTTCGGCTTGTGGGCCGCCGTTTCCGAGCGTCCGGAGGTTCGCTTGAAGCGGTTGCTGTGGGCCGAGTTTCTCGCCATGGCGTACGGCAGCAAGGTCGATGCCGACGCGCTGTTTCTCCAGCACACCTATTTGACCATGGTGGCCAAGACCATCGCGACCCGGGTGCTGGGCGTGCCGCTGCCGGACCCCGCCGACCTGCTCTGCGGCCGGCCGTTCCACGAAGCGGGGATCACCGGCGCGGTCGAGTCAGATTTCTTCGATTGGGTGCTCGATGCTCCCGGCGGCGCCGATCTGGTCGCCCGTGTTTCCCGGCAGGTGGCGCGCTTTCGCCTCGAAGGCGTGCAGCACGACGTGCTGAAGGAGCTTTACGAGAGCCTCGTCGACCCCGCCGAGCGCCACGACCTCGGCGAATACTACACACCCGCATGGCTCGCCGCCCGCGTCTGCGAGCGGGCGATCGATCGGCCGCTGGAGCAGCGTGTGCTCGATCCCGCTTGCGGCTCCGGAACGTTCCTGTTCGAGGCCATCCGCCGCTGCCTCGCCGCCGCGGCGGACGCGCGCCTCGGACCGGCGGAAGCGCTCCGCTGCTGTCTGGAGCACGTCATCGGCATCGACGTCCATCCGATGGCGGTGCTGGTGGCGCGGGTCAGCTATCTGCTGGCGCTCGGCGATGACGTTTTGCAGAGCCGCGATCAGGCCATCGCGCTGCCGGTCTATCTCGGCGACGCCCTGCAGTGGAACACGCGACAGATGTTTGCCCACGCCGACATCGTCATTCGCGTGCCCGACGGCCCCGACCTGTATTTTCCCGAGAGCCTGGCCGAGGATCCGGCCCGGTTCGACGACACGGTGCAGGTGATGATGGACCTGGGCGCCCAGAACGCTGGCGATGATGCGTTTCGCGCCTGGCTCGAACGCGAAGGCGTCGACGCCGCCGCCGATGTCGACATCCTGGTCGCCACCTACGGCCATCTGCGCGAGCTGCGGCAGGCGGGGCGCAACCACGTCTGGGGCTATATCGCTCGCAACCTGAGCCGGCCGGTGTGGTTGTCGTCGGGCCGCCAGCGCGTCGACGTCATCGTCGGTAATCCGCCGTGGGTGCCATACCGGGCAATGACATCGGCGGTGAAGGCAACGTTCCAGCGCGAATGCCGGCGGCGCGGTTTGTGGTCCGGCGGCCGGCTCGCCACCCATCACGACATGTCCGCGTATTTCTTCGCGCGCTGCGCCGAGCTCTACGCCCGCCACGGCGGCCGCATCGCCTTCGTCATGCCGTATGGTGCGCTCAATCGCGCCCAGTTCTCCGGCTTGCGCAGCGGCCGCTTCGCCACCGCCGAGGTCCGCTTCACCGAGGCCTGGGCGTTCGACGAGACCGTGCAACCGTTGTTTCCGCTGCCGTCATCGGTGCTGTTCGCCGAACGCGGCCGCGCCGGTCCTTTGCCAGATGAGGTCGACGTCTGGTCCGGCCAACTGCCGCGACGCGATGCCGGCACCGATGAAGCGGCACGCTGCCTCAGGATGCGGCGGGGGCCGTGGCCGGGGCGCGATCGCGGCAGCCGCCGTTCGCCGTACGGGCGGCAGTTCCGACAGGGGGCCACCATGGTACCCCGGCGGCTCTGCATCGTCGCCGTGGCCGACAGCGGCCGGCTCGGCACCAACAAGGCGCTGCCGCTGGTCGAGAGCCGCCCCGGCAAACTCGAAAAGCGGCCATGGTCCGCCCTGCCGCCGTTGCGCCAGCCGATCGAGGCGGAGTTCCTGCGTCCCCTCTACCTGGGAGAGTCGGTGGCGCCGTTCCGCGTCCTCGGCGCCACCCTCGCGGTGGTGCCGTGGGATGCCGGACGGAGCGACCTGCTCGATGCCGCACTGGCGACGGAACGCGGCTTCCCCGGCCTGGCGCAGTGGCTGGAGAAAGCCGAGACCTCTTGGCATGAGCACGGCCGCGGCGCCATGGCGCTGCGCGATCGCTGGAACTTCATGGCCGGGCTGGAAGTCCAACTGCCGCCGGCACCGGTCCGCGTGGTCTATGCCAAGGCGGGCCAAGCGCTGGCCGCCGCCATCGTCGAGGACCGGCGGGCCGTGATCGATCACAAGCTCTACTGGGCGCCGTTTCGCCGCCACTCCGAGGCGCTCTATGTCTGCGGCCTGCTGAACAGCGAGGTCGCCCGGCTGCGCATCGCCGATCTGCAGTCACGCGGCCGCTGGGGGGCACGGGACCTGGACAAGCTGATCTTCGACCTGCCGATTCCTCGGTTCGATCCGCGCTGCCGACTGCATGTCGAACTGATGCGGGCCGCCCTGGAAGCCGAACGGATCGCCGGCGCCTACCCCTTGCCGAAGGACATCCACTTCGTCACGGCGCGGCGTCTGATCCGCCGCGCGCTCACCAAGAGCGGCGTCTCTGGAGTGCTGGACACCCTCGTCACACGACTGCTCGGCTGACGGCGCGCTCCGCCGTCTGGACGCTTGCTCCCCAGACGCTCAAGCGGGCCCGGGATATTGCGCTGCGGCACCGGTCGGCCATATTTGGCGCAGAGACCACAGGAAATGAGGGGTCTCGGGCCGCTGCCCTGCGGGGCCCGGGAGCCTGTCGCCGAAGGGGATGAACACCATGGATTTCGAGAAATATACCGAACGGTCGCGCGGCTTCGTGCAAGCGGCGCAGGCGCTGGCGTTGCGCAGCGGCCACCAGCAGTTGACGCCGCTGCACCTGCTCAAGGTGCTGCTCGACGATCGCGAGGGCTTGGCCGCGAACCTGATCCGCTCCGCGGGCGGCGATCCGGCGCGGGCGCTGCAGGGCTGCGAAACTGAGTTGGGCAAGCTGCCCTCGGTCGAGGGCTCGGGGGCTGGACAAATCTATCTGGCGCCGGACACGGCGCGGCTGTTCGACCAAGCGGAAAAGATCGCGGAGAAGGCCGGCGACAGCTTCGTAACCGCCGAGCGCTTGTTGCTGGCACTGGCTCTGGCCGCGGGCACGCCGGCGGCGCGGGTACTGGCCGAGGCCGGGATAACGCCGCAGTCCCTCAACGGCGCCATCGAACAGGTGCGCAAAGGCCGGACGGCGAACAGCGCGTCCGCAGAGGACTCCTACGACGCCCTCAAGAAGTATGCGCGCGACCTGACCAGCGCCGCTGCCGAGGGCAAGCTCGATCCGGTGATCGGCCGCGACGAGGAGATCCGCCGGACCATCCAGGTGTTGTCGCGGCGAACGAAGAACAATCCGGTGCTGATCGGCGAGGCCGGCGTCGGTAAGACGGCGATCGTCGAGGGGCTGGCGCAGCGCATCGTCAAGGGCGATGTGCCCGAGACCCTGAAGGACAAGCGGCTGCTGGTTCTCGATCTCGGCGCGCTGGTCGCCGGCGCCAAGTTCCGCGGCGAGTTCGAGGAGCGCCTGAAGGCGGTGCTGCAGGAGATCGCGGCCGCGGCCGGAGAGATCGTCGTCTTCATCGACGAGCTGCACACCCTCGTCGGCGCGGGCAAGGCCGAAGGCGCGATGGACGCCTCCAACATGCTGAAGC
>CAZVRW010000024.1:0-39102 GCA_964630265.1 uncultured Rhodospirillaceae bacterium | reverse complement strand
TGGTTTCACACCTCGTACGATGCGGGCCTCGCGGAAGACGCAACCAACAAGGGAGTTTGCATCATGCGCCGTTTCATCTCCGCCGCCGCCGTGGTCGCGGCGCTCGCCGTCCCGGGCGCGGCCAGCGCCGCATTCCAGACCTTCGAGGCCACCATCAAAAACGTCACAGGCGACGACGCGCTGCTGGTCTATCTCGGCATCGAAGACAGCCGCTCGCTGACCGCCCGGTTCAGGATCGACACCGATCGGGCAACCGGCGCGGTCGAAACCGATGGCCCGTTTGGGGGGAAAATCTTCACCACGAAGGATGCCTTCACGAGTTTCAGCCTGATCGCACCGGACGAGACGATCGTCGCGCCCGGCACAGGTGTAAACGATGTCGTGTCGATTGATGTTGTGGACCCTGGACTCGACACCGAAGACGAATTTGGAATCACCGGCACGGTGCCGTCGCCAAACGGCGCCGACGGCTTCATGTCGATCGCAGTCAAGAACTTTGACGATGGGTGGAGCCGGTCCTCCCCTCTCACCGCCGCGATTCTGAACAATTTTGATAAAGAGGATGGCTTCTTACTGACGTTGAATTTAGGCGGTTCAGAGCCATCCGTCGTGGCGTCGGACGACATAACGTTCGCGGTCGTCCCGATCCCTGCCGCGCTGCCGATGTTCGCGGCGGCGATCGCCGGTCTCGGCGTCGCCGGCTGGCGCAAGCGCAAGGCCGCCTGACGCAATCGCTGCGATCGGCGGCCCCGCGGGCGCGGACCAGGAGTCCGCGCCCGTTTCGTAGGAGGCGAAGACGCTTGTCAGGAATTTCCTGACGGAGGAATCCGGACAGACAGGCGTCGCGCACCTTGCTACGAGTGGTTTCAAGATTTTGCCGGGGGCGGGCACGCAAGACCCGGCCCCGCGGGAGTTGAGGGTCGTTAGAGGATGAGGGCCGGCAGGCCGATTGAAACCGCGTGCACCTCCCCACTCGGTCCAAAGCGCAGTGGTCCGTCAGGCTTGACCTGACGGACGCTTTTTCGGGCGACCACCTCCGGATCGGCGGGTGAGGATGGCATGAGCGGGCGGACGCGGCGTCATCGGTCCTCGCGGCGCGCAGGACAGCAGGAGAAAAGTGACATGAAGACACCACTCGCGTACGCACTCGTCACGGCGATCATCGTCGGCCTCGCGGCGCCGCTGCCGGCGGTCGCCCGGGACGAGATCCGTCAGGAGACGATCCACTTCCAGAAGGGCAGTTCCGGCGCGACCGTCTCCGGCACGCTCAAGGGCTACGAGACCGTCGACTACCGGCTCCGCGCGTCGGCCGGGCAGACCATGCGCGTCTCCCTGCGCACCAATAATGGTGCCAACTACTTCAACGTCCTGCCGCCGGGATCCTCGGACGAGGCGATCTTCGTCGGCTCGTCCTCCGGCAATGACTTCAGCGGCACCCTGCCCGCGACCGGCGACTACACGGTGCGCGTCTACCTGATGCGCAACGCCGCGCGCCGGAACGAGGCGGCCAACTACACCATCAAGGTCGGCATCACCGGCGCGGGGCATGGCGCGGCACACGGGGCGGCAAGCGGCGCGACGCAAGGCGGGGCGTACGCGGGCGACGCCAAGGTGCCCGGCACGGATTTCCATGCGACCGGCTCCATTCCCTGCGCCCGCTCTGCCGGCCAGCCGATGACCGAGTGCCAGTTCGGCGTGACGCGCGAGCGCGGCGCCAGCGGCATGATCACGGTCATGTGGCCGGACGGCGGCAACCGCGTGATCTTCTACAAGAACAACACGCCCTCGTCCTACGACCAGAGCGAAGCCGACGGCGGCGCCCGGATGACCGTCGATAACGATAACGGCCTGTTCAAGGTCCGCATCGGCGATCAGCGCTTCGAGATTTTCGAAGCGATGATGACCGGCGGCTGATTGACCTGTTGCAGTTTGAAGAGGTTTGGATGATGCGCAGAATGGTTCCCGTGTGCGCCAACCGGCGGCGCTTCCTCACCATCGCCGGGGCCGCCGGGCTCGGCGGTATCGCCTGGGCGTTCCTCGGCGCGCCGGGCTTGGCGCAGCAGGTCATCAAGGAAATCCACGAGCTGCAACCGGGTGAGTTCACCTGGCATCCGGAGCGCTCGCCGGAGGGGCCGGTCGCCGTCGTCGTCTCCATCCCGGATCAGCGGGTGCACGTCTACCGCAACGGCATCCGCATCGCCGTCTCCACCTGCTCGACCGGCAAGCCGGGGCACGAGACGCCGACCGGCGTGTTCACCGTGCTGCAAAAGGACAAGCATCACCGCTCGGCCACCTACGGCGGCGCGCCGATGCCCAACATGAACCGCCTCACCTGGGACGGCATCGCGCTGCACGCGGGCAAACTGCCGGGGTATCCCGCCTCGCACGGCTGCGTCCGCCTGCCCTTGGAATTCTCGGCGTTGCTGTTCGGTATTACCCATATGGGTACGCCCGTGATCCTGGCCGGTGGCCACAGCGACCCCGCCGAGATCGTCCATCCGGGGATGGTGCTGAGCCAGTACGCCGAGCACGAGTTCGAGGACGTGCTCGCCCACATGGACGAGAAGAAGCTGCCGACGGACTGGGACGCGGAGGACCCGACGCCACCGACCTCGGTCCTGGTCAGCGGCACGGATCAGCGCATCCTGATCCTGGAGAACGGCGAGATCGTCGCCGAGGGCCGGGCGATCATCAGCGATCCCTCCGTCCCCCTCGGTGACCACGTGTTCATCCTCACCGACACCCACGACGCGCGGCAGGGGATGGCGTGGCATGCCATCGGCTATCACCGCGAGGCGCCCGACGGCTTCGCCGAACCGGAGGAAGCGGTCATCCGGCGGCTGCGCTCCGAGCCGCACGTGGTCGAGGCGATGAAGGTGCGCATGCACCCCGGCATGGTCCTCGTCATGACCGACCTGCCGGCCCACCCCGACACCCGCACCGGCACCGACTTCGTCATCATGACCCACGATGCCGGATGATGGTTGCCATGTCGGTCAGCGCGACGGGACGGCGGGAGGGCCAGGGCCATGCTGCGCATCGTCCTGATCGGTCTCGCCGGCGCCTACACGCTGCTCGGCATCGCGGCGCTCGTCATCGGCTTCGTCATTCCGCACGACGATCCGCTGCAGGCGGTGTTTGCCGTCATGCTGGCGGCGCCCTGGGTGCAGCTCCTTGGCCGGCTCGGCGTCTTGGGGGGCGAGCAGGTCGGCATCAACATCGCCTTGGTGGTGGGCTCCATCGCCCTCAACGCCGGGCTGCTGTGGTGGTGGGCGCTGACGCGCCAACGCCGGTCGCAGCGGGACTAGTGGTTCGATGCCAACGGATGAGTCCCATCCGTTGGCTGAATCGAACCACCAGACCAATAGTTTAGTGGATCGACCGAGCTGGCGCTTGGGCACCAAGCGTCAGATCCGATCCACTAGAATCGGCTGGTGGTGCGGTCCAAAATATAAAGCGCCCCATGCGCGTACCGCGAAAAGTTCGTCAACCTGTCTGAAGACAAAAGGAGAAAGTCATGAAGAATAGAACAATCGCGATGTTGGCCGCTGCCGTCTGCACCGTTGCTCTGCTCTCGGCCTGTGAGGGAGGATCGACCAGCGGCGGATCTTCGGCTGGAGGAACCTCGAGCACTCCCTCGGCGGGCATGCCGGCCGTGGGCAGCTCGACCGATCTGACGGCCTTTCAGGGCGCGAAAGGTGGGCAGGCCGAGCAGGGGATTCGGAAGCTCGGCTACGAGCCGATCCGAAGCAAGGGTCTGACGACCTACTGGTTCAATCGCTCGACCGGTGCCTGCGCCGAGATCGTCACCTCCGATGGGCGCTACTCTTCCGTGCGGATGCTGCCCGCCGGCGATTGCTGACGCGTTGGAGACAGTTGAACAAGGAAGAGCCATGAAGACCAGTTGCGCGCTCTTCGCGGCGGCCGCGGCACTTGCCGCGGTCGCTGGGTCCACCCCTGCCGGCGCCGGTGAGCGGGAGGCCGTCGACGGCTGCATCGATCAGCTGAGAAGGGTCGGCGGACCCGACGCGCCGGCGGGCGGCCAGGTGCTGAGTTCGGAGTTCTCCGAAGCGGCAACGCTGGTCATGCTGCGCGACGGTGGCGGCACCGTCTGGCGCTGTCTCGCCTACTCCGACGGCACCGTTGGCGAATTGACCGTCGCCGAGGGCGCGGATGACGGCGGCGGAGCCATGTCCGGGGCGCCGAGCCAGGCGAGGAGCGAGCCGACCACGACGACCGAGCAGGTGCGGTTCCAAAGCGGCGCGTCCGGCACCGAACTCACGGGAACGCTCACGCCGGGAAGCTCGACCCGCTATGTCCTCCGCGCCCGGAACGGTCAGTTCCTCTATGTCCGTGTCGCCCCGAACGGCCCAGGTATCTCCTACCAGATCTTCAATCCGGACAGGTCTTTCCTGTTGGACCCGATGACGCCGGACCGGGAATATCGCGGGCAACTCTGGCAGTCTGGCGACCATGTGATCGAAGTCCTCAACCGGGGCGACAGCAGCACGTCCTACAACGTGATCTTCGGTATCGAGTAACATCGGCAACGATGAGGAAAAGGAGAGAGTAGGATGATCAAGTCAGTGAAGCTCACCGCCTTCGCCGTCGCGGCAATGGCCCTCTCCGGATGCGTGGTCGAAAACGGCGGCTCGAGCGGGAGCAGCAGCAGCGCCGCGCCGGCGTCGCCGTCGGTCGCCGAACAGGCTTGCCTCAGGGACGTTGCGCGGTCGATCAACAATCCCGACGTCTCACTTCTCAGCTCGTCCTATTCCGAAGCCGGCACCGAGGTGATCGTCGGTGTTGGCCCGCAACGCGCGCGCTGGCGGTGCATCGCCTACCGCGATGGCTCGACGGGGGGAATCATGTCCCTCACCAATGAAGGCGCCCTTTGAGGTTCCGGGGGCGGTCCAGCGAGGCGGCGGGCCGTGTCGAACCCGAGACACAGGAGACCAAGGACCGTGACATTCAAAGCATCCATTCTGATGGGCGGTGTGCTGGCGACCGTGCTCGCGCTTTCCGCGTGCGACGACAGCCAGAAGAGCGAGGGCACGACGCAAGAGAAGCCCGCCGCCTCGGCGCCGGCCGGCACCACGACCCCGCCGCCGGCGGCCCAAGCGGAGAAGAAGAGCGCCGCGGAACGCGCCGGTCAGGGCGACTTCGATGCCACCGGCACGATCCCGTGCGCCGAAGCCGCGGGCCAGGCCATGCAGGAGTGCGCTTTCGGCGTGGCACGCGAGGGCGGCGGCACGGCCACCGTCGCCATCACCCGGCCGGACGGCCGCAAGCGCTTCCTCACCTTCGAGGGCGGCAACTTCCTGACGGCCGACATCAGCCAAGCCGACGGCGATATCACGGCGAGCGCCACCAAGGAGGCGGACCTGTTCAAGGTCCAGGTCGGCGACGCACGCTATGAAATCCCGGAGGTGGTGATCTTCGGAGATTGATCGAGCGGACCCAGCGGTTCGGACAAGCGCATGACACGGTCGTGCCAGGAAACCGATGATCCCGACGACAACGATGGCAACGGTCAGCCAGGGGATGGAGGGTGTGTTCTTGGAGAAGGTCGAAGACTTGGCAGGCGCACTCTGGCTGTCGCTCGGGCAGCAGGCCAACGCGACCCTGCAAACCTGGCTGATGGCCGAAGCGATGATCCGCGAGGTCACCTACTCCGCCGGCGCCACCGGCGTCAGCCTCCACCAGATCATCTGCGAGCGGGCGTACTTCCTTTGGGAAGCGGCCGGCTACCAGCATGGCCGGGCCCTCGACTTCTGGCTCGCGGCGGAGCGGGGCGTCTGGGACCAGCTGGCGCGTCCCACCTCGCCGAGCGAAGCCGGCGGCGCCGCCCCGACCCCGGACTTTCTGCTATGAGGTCGGTTCCTTGCCTTGTGTTGCATCTCGAACGACGGCTCGTTTCGCGGTGTCGAACGGCCCTCCGGCTGGCAAGACGGCTTGTCGGTCCCGTAGCGTAGACTTCAAGATTTTGAGGGAGATCAGGACATCATGGACATCACGGCACTTCTCCTCTTCCTGCTCATCGGTCTCGTCGCCGGCTGGCTCGCCGGCATGGTCATGGGCGGCGGCCTCGGGCTGATCGGCAATCTGATCGTCGGCGTCATCGGCGCCTTTCTCGGCGGCTTCCTCTTCGGTCTGCTCGGCATCGAAGCCGGCGGCCTGATCGGCTCGCTGGTGACGGCGACGGTCGGCGCCATCGTGCTGTTGTTCGTGGTTGGGCTGATCAAGAAGCAGACGTGATGAAGCATTGGTTCTTCGTGCTCATCGTCACGATGGGCCTTGCCGTCGTTGGCAGCCGTGACGCGCCGGCGACCGCCGACGGCCCCGATACCTTCGCGGTCACGGGCGTCGCCGTGAATGACGTGCTCAACATCCGCGCCGAGCCCTCGGCCGGCAGCGCCAGGATCGGCGCGATCGCGCCCGATGGCCGTGGCATCCGGAACCTCGGCTGTCAGGGCGGGCCGACGTTCACCGAGTGGCAGGCGATGACCGAGGCCGAGCGTGAGCGGGCCGCCCGGAATCGCTGGTGTCGGGTCCGCTACGGGGGCATCGAGGGCTGGGTTGCCGGACGCTTCCTCACCGAGGACAGCGCCGCGGCGGCCGCCCCGGGCGGCGGTGCCCGCGTGCCGGCGGCTCCGGAAGACGGCGGCCCGCGCCTGTGGCAGGTCACCGGCGTCGCGTCCGCCCTCAACCTGCGGCAGGAACCGTCCCGCGCCGCACCCATCATCGCACAGTACGCGCCCGGCACCCTGCTCACCAACCTCGGGTGCCGCCGCGCCGAGGGCCGCGTCTGGTGCGATGTCCAGGAACTGGGCGGCGGCCCGCGCGGCTACGTGGCCGCCGAGTTCCTCTCCCCCGCGGTCTCGCCCGACGGCGCCGTCGCCACCGGCCCCGACGACTCGGCCGTGCGCGCCGGCCAGGGCGATTTCGATGCCACCGGCATGATCCCTTGTGCCCAACGCGCCGGCCAGCCGATGCACCAATGCCCCTTCGGCGTCGCCCGTGCCGGCGGCGGCTTCGCCACGGTCGTGGTCACCAAACCGGACGGCGTGACCCGCGCACTCTTCTTCACCAACGGCAGGTTCCTCAGCGCCGACACCAGCCAGGCCGACGGCTATCCCGAATATAGCGGGCGCAAGGAGGCCGATCTCCACCTCATCCGGGTTGGGAGCGAACGCTATGAGATTCCGGACGCGGTCATTTTCGGCGGCTGACGCGGCCCCATCGACGTTTTTTGCATCGCGGGGCCGGATGCGGTCATCGCGTCACCGGACGGCTCTCGTGCATTTATCAACAGTTGATCGAGTGAAAGGACGTTACGGCCGCTCGGCTGGTCGCTGCTCGAGGGTGAGGATGAATAGGCGCGCTGACACGCGTGCTAACGACTTCCGGGCGCAATTGCCTGCGCAGATGCGGACCGGACCGGCCGCTTCGGAAAAAGCCGGTTCACCCTGAAACCTGAAATCTGAAGGAACCGACATGATTCACAAGACACTCGCTGGCCTGACCCTCGGCCTGCTGCTGGCAGGCGGCGCTTTCGCGCAAAGCTTCACAGGCGCCGCGACCTGCAAGCTCACCAACACCGCCGAAAACGTGGCGATCTACGAAGGTGCCTGCACGGTCACCCAGTCCCAGAGGGGCGAGAACACGATCTTCGAGGTCAGGATGGGCGACAGCGCGCCGTTCCTGTTCGCGGGCAAGCGCGGCCAGACAAACTGGATGCACGGCCCCGAGGAGGTCAAGTTCACCGACGCCCCCGGCGGCGGTATCTTCCGCTGGTCGACCTTCGCGCTCGTCGTCGCCGAGTGATCCGACCGCTCCCGTACGGCTGAGGCGGGAGGCGCCGCCCTTGCCGCAACTATCGGTTCGATGCCAACGGATGAGTCCCATCCGTTGGCATCGAACCACCAGATCAATAGGTTGGTGGATCGACCGATCTGGCGTTTGGGAATCAAGCGTCAGATCCGATCCATGAGAGCCCGCGCCGGTCGCTCGGCGCGGGCATCCGGATTGAGGACGAGGACGCAACCGAACACAGCGGGCGCAAGGAGGCCGATCTGCACCTCATCCGCGTCGGCAGCGAACGCTACGAGATTCCGGATGCCGTGATTTTCGGTGGTTGATGCCTATCCTGCAACATCCTCCCGCGTACTTGCTGGGACGTACGCAATCACACCACGGACAAACGGTTCGGCCGGCAACCGGCAAAGAGGTACCTGAATTAATTTTCGGTTTTCTAAACAAGCACGGTCTTCCCGTTAAGTATGCAATCATGGGGCTCCTGGGAGGGATCCTTTGGCTGATCATCGCTGCCTTGATCAACTACGAAACCCAGCATCAGATCGCCACTTTGATTTCTCTTACTGTCGGCGGCGCGATCGGCGGTTACATCCGTCAGCGGATGGGCAAGACGTCCTGATCGCATGCCGCCGCAAGGATTGAACAGTGTATGGAAATTGTGCTACGTGATTCGTCGGGCAGGAATGTAATCTTTTCTGACGTCGCACGGATGTCGTGCATTTATGAACAGTGGATCGAGTGAAAGGACACGGAACACGTGAAAGGCTTTCTGATCTTTCTTGCGGGCGCGGTCATCGGCGGCATCGCCGCCTTCCTGGTCGCCTCCGGTATCATGACCGGCATTGGTGCCGGTGTCGGCATCGCCACCGGCTTGAAGGCGGGGGCCTGCCTCACGGCCGAGGCGGCGAAGGATAAGGGTCTGATCACCGCGGAGCAGGTCGACGAGGTGCTCAAGGCGGCGGGCGGAAAGATTTCGTCGGCCGACGTCGGCGAGACCACGGCCGCGTCGCTCACCGACGCCGAGTGTCAGAAGGTCGTCGCCGAACTTCGCGAGGCGGCGGCGAAAGCCAAGTAGCACCCAAGCGCCGAAGTGCCGTGACGCGGCTTGCTGCTGCCGGACGGGGCGAACAGCGTCGAGTCGTCTCCGCGGGCATGATCGTGGCCACGATGTGCGGCCTGTCCACAGACCTGTCGGGAAACGCGACGAGGGATCAGCCTTGATATCCGCCTTCAGGGCTCTCTTTCTCGGCTCGGCGATCCTCTGCGCGGCCGCGGGCTTGCTGGTGATTGCCAGTCTCTTCATCGCGAATCGCGCACCGCACAGCGCGACAACGCTTGTCGTCAGTCTGGTTGTCAGTGGCATCTTCCTTGGCTCGGGCGTGCTGCTCCTCGGCATACAAAGCCACGTCGCGGGCATCGCGAAATTGGCGCGGACAAACGACGGGAACAACGCGGGCGATATCGAGCGGCTTGTGGCCCGGCTGCTGATCATCCTCAGCCTCGGTGGCGCCGCCCTCTTTGTATTCCTTGGGAGCCTGACCCACGGGATCCTTTCGCGGATCGATGAGGGATATGCGGTGTTCGGGTGAATGGGCGTGCGCCCACCGTGATCCGGCATCCCGGCTGTCCCGCTCGGGGGGCCACCTCACTGAGCTGCTATCGGTCGTGGTCCGCCGCCAAGGGATCAGCGCCCTCGAGACATCGGCCCCCACATCGCGCCGGGGTGCGGGTCTCGGCGCGATGGAGGATGGTTCCGCGCGGGTGCGTTGCGATTACGTCACTGAAACTTTTGAAAACATGGCCCTTGGCGCATGGCAATGTCGGATAGTGCCGATTGACAGGCGAGGGCGATCGCGCCGTAGCGGAGGGCCGCCCGGGCCCATGGGCGGGCGGCGAACCGGGCAATCAGCGTGACGATCATCGCCGCCTCCGCTTCGCGGCGCGTGTTAATTCAGGCGTTATCCCAAGTGAGCGCGAGAGATCGTCACTGAACGCGATTTGGGATTTAGGGGGTCTGGCTGACTCTTGATCGGGTTGCGTTGCGGGCGTGCGGTGGGAGCAGCCGGCTGATCCGGATCGTCCTTGGCCGCTGCGTCGCGTTCGCCGCCGGGTCGTTCTTTTTCGGCTTCCTCGGCTTCGGCTTCCTCGGCTTCGGCTTCGGCGGCGGGCGGCGGGGCGCTGGCGGGCGGCGTCCGCCCCATGGAGGGGTTGACGCGGGCCGTGGCGCCGGTATCTGCAGGCGGGCAGGGGTGCCGCGGCGGCGGCGCTCGGTCCTGCGTCCGCGCCACCGACCGCCCCAACCGACAGCCCCACCGCCGAGCCGCGAAAATCCTACATTATCCTACTTTTTCCGACATTATCCGACATTTCAACGCGCCAAGGCCCATGTTTTGAATGATATCAACCCCTTAATCGCGCCGCACCCGCGAAAAACGATCCTACATCGCGACCGCACCCGCTCTCCAGCGACCACACCCGCGTCGCTCACCGCCCCACCGCCGCGCCGGCCGCGTGGTGTTCGGCGCGCCGCAGCGGCACCGTCGGCGGCACGTCCTCTGCTGACGGACGACACCGCGAGCGCGTGGACGCGCGCCGTGCGGCCGCGGTCAGGGAGGTCCGTTGCCGCGCGCCCAGGTGACGAGGTCTCGATGCAGCGCTTCATAGCGCCGCCCGACGCCGGCGCCGAACAACGGATCCTCGTGATCGGTCATTTGCTGCTTGATGTCGGCCCAGTCCTCGGCCGTCAGACATCGCTGGGCGGCGGGGAAGAACAGCCGCTCCTCCCCCCGCATATGGGCACGCTGCCCGTCGATGAACTCCCGCGCCCACGTGCGCAAGGACTGCCGTGGCACCTGCGCCTCGTCCAGGACCGCGCGCACGCCCGATGCGAACGCCCGCGTGCGGGCGGCGAGGTCTTCGTGCTCCCGTTGCAGGTCACCCACCGCGGCCGCGGCCGCCGCATCGCGCTGGCACAGGCGGCGAAAAACGAGATCTTCCTTCGGATGATGGTACAGGTCGGGAAAGCTCTGAAAATAGTCGACGATGCTTTCAATGATCGCGTAATCGGGGTCCTCCCCACGGTCGAATTTTGCGACCTCGTGATCGAGGATCTCCAGCAGTTGCCTGATGTTCGAGTGCTCCTGGCGGAGCAGGGTCATGATATCATGCATGGTCGCCGTTGCGTCGGTCTCGACCGAACCCGCCCCCAGTGATGCACTCCCGTAGACCGTGTGAGGTAGCACAGCCGCGCCGGTCTGTCATCGCTCCGACCACGAGGGGACGGTGACGTCTCGGGGGCATCCTGCTCGCCGCCCCGTCGGGACCGGTCAACGGCCGGTGGGCGGCATGCCGGCGGACGAGGGGATGGCGGGCCCGGGTTCGGCGATCACGGTGGTGCGTCGCTGCTCGGCCGGGAGCAGCAGCGTCGCGGCGAACCCGACGGCGGCGATCGCGGCGAGGATCACGAACACCCAGAAAAAGCCACCGGAGGCATCGTAGATCACGGCGTTCATCTTGATGCCGAGGCCACTGACGCCGAAGGCCAGAATGAACTTCAGACCGAAGGCAAGCCCGCGCCAATTGGCCGGTGCGTAGCGGGCGACGAGGCTGTTCTCGGCCGGCAGTGCGCCGACGTTGATCGACACCATGATCGCCGCGACGGCCACCAAACCGAGGCCCCCGATGGCGCCGGCCAGCACCAGCAGGGGCACCTGCAAGGCGAAACAGATCATGTAGACCGAGCGCAGCGGAAACCGGTCGGCGAGATGCCCGGCCACCACCTGCAGGCCGCCGGCCATCAGGTAGACGAACGCAACGAGTGCCGAGACCCCCAAGACGCCCTCGCTCAGAATGTCCCCGAGGCCCTCGGCGAACACCTTCGGCAGGCCGGCTTGCGTCGCTTGGTAGATCAAGCCGGTGCACAGCAACGTCACCGCCAGCACCATGAACGCCCGTCGGGTGTCCTCGCGGGAGGCGGGCGCGTCACGCCGGCGGTCGACGGTCGCCTCGACGATGACACGGCGCGCCACCAGGACCTGGAAGGCGACGCCGGTGGCGACGATGAGCAGCCCGGGAACGATGAACGCCCACCGCCAACCGGCGAGATCGGTGAGAACGCCGGCGCTGAGCGCCGCGACCGCGGGGCCGATGCCACCGAAGACGCCATTGACGCCAAGGGCGAGGCCGCGTGACGCGGCGTTGCGGACCAGCCAAGCGATGCCGACCGGGTGGTAGATCGAGGCGAACAGCCCGGTGATCGCCAGCGCCAGCAGCATCTGGGTCGGCGTCGTCGTCAGTCCGGTGAGGATCATGCCGCCGCCGGTGCCGAGAAAGAACAGGCTGATCATCGCGGTCACCCGCCAACGATCGCCGAGCCAGCCGGCCACCGGCGCCGCGACGCCGAACAGAACGTTGCCGAGCACCACCAGCGTGATCGTCTCGCCGTGGGTCAGCGACCATTCGCCCTCCAGCGTCAGCGCGACGACGAAGAAGATCGGGGCGAACAGGTGCGAAAACATGTGCCCCACGGACGAAAAGGCCAGGGACAGGCGCGCGGAACGATCGTCTGGATGCATCGGTTTACGTGATCGTGGCGTGCATGGTTCGGACCTCGTGGGCGACGGTGCCGGATGCTTCTGCCGCATCGTGCCATTCATCGCGTTGCGACGAAAGGGCGGGAATGGCAGACTCGACCGGGCGCCACTGGCGATGCGGTTTGCGCGCCGGTGCGCGGCAGCCGAGACGAGCCTTTCGTTTTGGTATATAAAAGTAGGGTGTCGAGGAAAAACAAGCTCGTCCCGGAGCGGGCGGCGAGGGATAGATGAGCCAAAAACATGAGAAGATCAGTCGTTGAAGAAGGGCCGGATCCCATAGACCGGCACGTGGGAGCACGAATCCGGATGCGGCGGGCCGGGATGCGCATCAGCCAGACGAAACTCGGCCAGGCGGTCGGCGTAACCTTTCAACAGGTCCAGAAATACGAAAGCGGCACAAACCGGGTGGGAGCCAGCAACCTTTTCCGCATCGCGCGGGCACTCGGGGTCGACGTGACCTACTTTTTTGAAGGCGCTCCGGGAGAGGGGGCAGAGGGCATGACCTACGCCGTCGCCGGGATGCACGATACGCCGCAAATGGAGTTGGATGATCCGACGACCAGCCGGGAATCCTTGGAATTGATGCACAGCTTTTTTCGGATTCCGGATCCGCAGGTGCGGCGACGGTTGCTGCAGTTGGTCAGAACGCTAGCGGGCAGTTCCGCCGGCGAATGAGGGGGTTCTCGCGGTCGTCGCAGCGCAGCGCGGCGGGGCGATGATCAGGCCCCAGCCGAAGACATCGTCGCGACCCGGTCGCCCGAGATCCAGCGCGCCCTCGCGCAGGTGCCGGCGAAATGCCTCCGAATCGCCGCCATGGCCGGCGGCAATCGCCGCAGCGACCCGTACGGCGACATAGGGACTGGCGAAGGACGTGCCGCTCTGATAGCGGCCACCACCGGGCACGGCGGTCCACAGGCGAACCCCCGGAGCGGCGAAATCGATCCAGTCGCCACGGTTGGCGTGGCTATAGATCCGGCGATCGGCGGCGACGGCGGTAACGGCGATGACGTCCGGATAGGCTGCGGGATAAGCCGGCCGGGTCGCGCTGCCCCAGTTGCCGGCGGCGGCGACGGTGACGAGGCCGCGACGCGTCGCGCGCCCGACGGCGCGCTGGACGATCTCGTTGTCGGGTCCGGCGATGCTGAGGTTGAGGCTGTGCACGCCCACGCCGGTCAGCCAGTCGACGGCACCGAGCAGCCCGCGCGCCGTGGCGACGGCGCCACCATGCTCGGCCACCTCGAAAATGTTGGCGGCATACAAGGCCGCGCCGGGCATCAATCCGCCCCAGCCCCGCCCCGCCGCCGGCTGACCGACAAGCAATGCCGCGACGGCGGTGCCGTGCTCGGCGGGCCCCGGCTCGCGCCCGATCCGATTGAAGGTCCGATAATCGATGCTGGCGCCCCGCAAGGCCGCATGGCCGAGGTCGACGCCGGCGTCGATCATGCCGAGCCGGACGCCGACGCCGCAGTCGTCGGGAAGATCCGTCCAGCCGATGACGGCGCGGGCGGAACTGGCAGCCAAGCCATGTCCGCCGCCTCCGCGGGACGGGGCGTAGCGGTGGTCGGCATCGACGATGAGCTGCGGGAAGCGGGCCCTGAGCTTGGCGATGCCGGCCGGGACATCGACGTCCGCCGGCAGTCGCACACGGTAGACGCGCAGGTCGAGGTGGCGCAAAGTCAGCGTTTCGACAACGCGATAGCCCATCGACGCCAATTGGGCGCGAACGCTGTCCGGCGCGTTGGCGACCAGAACGTCACGAGGCTCGTACGGCGGCGGTGCATCGGGCCGGGGGCGGGGGACCGGAGCCGAGTCCGATGCCGCACGCGGCGGCGCAACGGCGGTGGCCGGGCGGGCGACCGCCTCGGCGGCGACTCCGGGGCGGTCCAACGGATCGATCGCCTTCCACGTGCCGGACCAGCGGACGACCATTACCGCGCCGGCGGCCACGGCGATGCATGCTGAGATCGTCGCATAACGCAAGAAACGGGACATGGCCGCCGCGCCACCGGAGGAGTTGTGCCGGGTTTGCCGGTGGGCGGCACTATGCCTATCGAGGCTTTACGGGGGCTTAAGAGCTGAACCGCGCGTGAGCCCCGGCCCCGCAGGCGGGGATCCGCGATCGGGGTCGATTGATCACGGGATGGCAGCTGTTATGCTCGCGCCGTCCTCTCCATCGATCGCGTGGCCGAGCCCGTGAACATCGTCTTTTTCGCACTCGTCGCCACGGCCTTCGTCATCGCCGCGGTGCGCCACGTTACCTGGACGCCGGTCGCGACGGCTGCCGCCCCCATGCAGATGCTTGGCACCGCGATGATCGACGCCGCCGCTGGCGCGGTGTCCCTGGCGATCGGCCTTGTGGGGGTGATGGCGCTGTTCCTCGGCCTGATGAAGGTGGCAGAGGCTGGCGGACTGCTGCGGATCATCGCCCGCGTGGTTCGGCCGCTGATGCAGCGACTGTTTCCCGACGTGCCGGCCGACCATCCGGCGATGGGGGCCATGATCCTTAACATGTCGGCCAACGGCCTCGGTCTCGGCAACGCCGCGACGCCTTTCGGCATCCGCGCCATGCAGCAGCTGGATACCCTCAACCCGCACAAGGGCACCGCCAGCAACTCCATGGCACTGTTTCTGGCGATCAACACCTCAAGCGTGACCCTGCTGCCCACCGGAGTGATCGCTCTGCGCGCCGCCGCCGGATCGGCCGATCCCGCCGCCATCGTGCCGACGACCTTGTTTGCGACCCTCTGTTCGACAACGGTGGCGATCGTCGCCGCCAAGCTGCTGCAGCGACGCTGGCCTTTGCCGGCACCCGATGCCGGCCCCGCCGCTCCGGCGCCGGCCGAAGGCGCACCGATCGAGGCCGCGCCGGCCATGGTCGCGCCGGAGACCCCGGCGGACATGACCGAAGACGCGCGCGGTGGCTATCCCCTCTGGGTTTCCGTGATGTTCCTCGCCAGCATCGCGGCGTTGGTGCCGCTCACCGTCATTTTCGGACGCACCATCGCGCCTTGGATCGTCCCTGGCCTGATGGTCGGCCTGCTGACCTTCGGCATGGTCAAGCGGGTTCCCGTCTACGAGTGTTTCGTCGAAGGTGCGAAGGACGGCTTTCAGGTGGCGCTCCGCATCATCCCCTATCTGGTTGCCATTCTGGTCGCGGTGGCGATGCTGCGGGAGAGTGGCGCCCTTGCCCTGCTGATCACGCCCCTCGGCGTCATCACCGAGCCCCTGGGGCTGCCGGCCGAAGCCCTGCCCATGGCCCTGCTGCGGCCGCTATCGGGATCCGGCGCCTACGGGGTGCTGGCGGCGCTGATCAACGATCCGAACATCGGACCGGACAGCTATGCCGGCATGCTGGTCAGCACCTTTCAGGGCTCGACGGAGACCACCTTCTACGTGCTGGCCGTCTATTTTGGCGCCGTCGGCATCCGCCGCATCCGCCATGCCCTGGTGGCGGCGCTCTGCGCCGATGCCGCCGGCATCGCCGGCGCCGTGCTCGCGTGCTCACTGCTGCTCGGCGACTGAATGGCGCCAGGCGTCCGCCGCCACAACCCTTAACCCTGCTTTAACGAAGCAACCGCATCCTCCACCTTCGGCCGTCCATTCGTTGTCGAAGCGAGGAAGCGTCATGGCGCCCAAAGATCCCGCCGATCCCATCCGCCCCGATCGACCCCACGCCGACCCGCGGGAGAGCACTGCGCCGAAGGTCGACGGCGAAGAGCACCTGCGGGCCCGCGAATACGGCCGGTTGGACGATCCGCTCGGCAACGCCGAGAACCCGCAGGGCTTGGCCAGCATCCATCGCGGCAGCGACGCCGCGATCCTCGGCACCGCCATGACCGGCGACGGGCGTCCAGCGGGCGTGGAAGCGGGTGCCCCCGTGCCGGGACTCGACGCGACCCTGCCGGCGGCCGCCACTCGAGCCGTCACCGGCCATCGCGGGCCGGGCCCCGCCGGCGATGGCGATGGCGTGCCGGAGTCGCCCGGCAGATCCGTCGGCAACACACTCCCGGACCCGGCGGGCCCCCTGCCCATCATCGGTGGCCGCCTCGCGGCCGCCGCCGAGCGCGCTGCGCTGGAGACGTCGCCGCCGGCGGAGATCCTGCCCGCCTTCGCTCCCGACTCTGTGCCGGCCGCGATGGCATCGGCCGCGCCAGCGTCCGGCGGCACAGAGGCGGTGGTCCAAGCAGAGACGGCGGGCGAGCCCGAGCCCGCCGACGGCCCCCAGCCGACGGCGCAGACACCGGTCATCCACGCGACCGACGTTGCCGGCGTCGAGGACGGCGCGGTGCGGCTGATGCTCGCGGCTTCGCTGGCCGACAGCGACGGTGGCGCCGAAGCCTTGAACACCGTCATCGGCGGCGTGCCTGCCGGCTTCGCCTTCCAGGACGGCGGCGGCGTGCCGGTCGGCGTCGATCTGGGCGGCGGCGTTTGGCAGGTCACGCCCGGCGAGATCAATGATCTTCACCTGACCGCGCCGCCGAATTGGAGCGGCACGCTGACGTTGACCCTGGGCGCCTCGGCCTCCGACATCGACGGCAGCGTCGCCAGCACCAGCCAAGATTTCACCGTGCACATCGCCGGCGTCGCCGATGTGCCGAGCCTTGCCGTCGGCGCCGCCGCCGGCCTCGAGGACACGGCCATCCCGCTGGACATCGCCGCGGCACTCGGCGACATCGACGGCTCGGAGACGCTCGGCATCAGCATCGCCGGCATCCCCGACGGCGCGACGCTGACGCTGGTCGGCGCCGACCAGCCCGCGGCGAGCGACACCGCCATCGCCATCACCGGGGACCACGGCGGCCGCCTCACCTTTATCAGCGAGGGGGCTGGCTATCGCAACACCTTCGGCATGTACTCGGTCGACCCCGACACCGGCGCCATCATCGACGCGTCGATCGTGTTCGAGAATGCCTCGGCCCAAGGCAGCGGCGGCCAGCTGGTACCCGGCGGCAGCTTCGTCCCCCTGGATCTGACGGCGGGGCAGCAGATCGGCTTTTTCCTCGTTGCCGACGGCTTCGGCAAGAACGCCTTTGCCGATCTGGGCCCCGGCCACTTTGCGTTTCGCAACGCCGACGGCTCGGCCGCCAGCCTCGACAGCGTCAAGCCGACCCTCTGGCACATCGGTGACGACGGCACGGTGACCAAGATCAATGGCCATACCTACCATCACGGTGACAACGCCAACCTCAATCCCGATGGCATCGTCCACTCCTGGGCCGATGTGGATCCCGCCAGCGGCGTGCTGACCGTCGGCTTCGAGGACCTGTTCAACGGCGGCGACAAGGACTTCGACGACGTCGTCGTCGCCGTCGACCTGGGGCAGGGCAATGCCGCCGCCCTCACCGAACCCTATGGCCTGATCGAGACCGGCGACGGCACCTGGAGCGTGCCACTGGCGCTGGTGCCCTACCTCGCCATCATTCCGCCGGCCGGCAGTTCCGCCGACTTCACCCTCAGCGTGATGGCGACCAGCACCGAGGACGACGGCGACAGCGCCACTGCCACGGCGACTCTCGACGTGGTGGTGGGTGATGTTGATGCCGAGCCGGAGACGCCCGGCATTGCGGCCAAGGGCGGCAGCGGCGACGACAGCGTGATCGGCGGCGCCGGCGACGACCGTCTCCTCGGCCGCGGCGGCGATGACGTGTTGATCGGCGACCAAGGCGACGACCGGCTGATCGGCGGTACTGGCGACGACACGCTGCTCGGCGGTGACGACGATGACCGGCTCAATGGCGGGGCCGGCGACGACCGGCTCGACGGCGGCGTCGGCACTGATATGCTCAGCGGTGGCGCGGGCGACGACACGCTGCTCGGCGGCGACGGCAACGACCGACTGCACGGCGGCACCGGCGACGACCGGCTCGACGGCGGCGCCGCCGACGACCGGCTCAACGGCGGCGCCGGCGACGATACGCTTCTCGGCGGCGATGCCAACGATCGGCTAGGCGGCGGTTCCGGCAGTGACTGGCTCGATGGCGGTGCCGGCGACGACACGCTCATGGGCGGTGCCGGCGACGACACGCTGCTCGGCGGCGTAGGCAACGACCGCCTTGGCGGCGGGTCGGGCGACGACTGGCTCGATGGCGGTGACGGCGACGACACGCTCAACGGCGGTGCCGGTAACGACACGCTGATCGGCGGCAACGGCAATGACCGCCTGGTTGGCGGTTCCGGCGATGACTGGCTGGACGGGAGCGCCGGCAACGACACCCTGGTCGGCGGGCCCGGTGACGACACGTTGATCGGCGGCTCCGGCGACGACCGGCTGGTGGGCAGTGCCGGCAACGACGTCTTCGTCTTCAGCCATGGCGACGGCAACGATACCGCCATCGGCGGCGCCGGCTGGATCGACACCATCCAGCTCGCCTCGGCCACCGGGGGACCGGGCGCCGACGGCGGCTGGACCCTCCAGATCGAGGACGGCGTCGCCTTCACCGTCAGCGGCGAGGCGCTGGAATTCGAGGGCGAGGCCAGCGGCACGATCGTCTACGACGACGGCAGTCAACTCGCCTTCGACCAGATCGAGCGAATTACCTGGTAACCCGCAGGGTCCATGCGCTGCGACGCCCACACGGTTCACCCCAATAGGGGCAGGCCGCGTTAATCTTGCGGTAAGACTCCTCCTCCACACTTCGCCGCCAGAGACAGACCCGCGGGATGGGGCCGTGGCCCCGTGATCCAGACGCCGCGCGCAGAAGGCCGACCGATGGCACACCGGCAGACCGCCGCCAATCGACCGAGTTTCCGCCTCTGGTTCCCGCTGCGGGGGGCGGGTCGCACCTTCGACATCCTGGCGTCGTCGACGGTTATCAATCTGCTGTCGTTGGCCATGCCGCTGGCGTTGCTGCAGATCTACGACCGCATCATCCCCAATGCCGCCGCAAACACCCTGGCCGCTATCGTGCTGCTGGTCGGCATCGCGCTGGTGTTGGAGTTCATCCTGCGCGCCTGTCGAACGCTGGTGACCACCTGGATGGCCGCCCGCTTCGAGCACGCCGTCGGATGCCGAGCCATCCGCCACCTGCTCCAGGCCGATTTGGCAGCGTTCGAGGCCGTCGGCACGGGCGTGCACATGCAGCGCGTGAACGCGGTGACGACGCTGCGCGAGTTCTATGGCGGCCAAGCCTTGCAGGCGATCTGTGACCTGCCCTTCGCGGCACTGTTCATCGGTCTCGTCGCCTATCTGGCGGGGCCGCTGGCGCTGGTGCCGATCGCCGTGGTCCTGATGTTCGCCGGCATGGCGGCGTTGGCCACCCGGCGCATGCAGAAGGCCCTGGCCCAGCGCAACCAGGCGGACGACCGCCGCTATAACTTCCTGATGGAAGTGTTGACCGGCGCCCACACGGTGAAGGCGCTGGCGCTGGAGAACCAGATCCTGCGCCGCTACGAGCGCCTGCAAGCGACGTCGGCGGAGGCGCAGCATGGCGTCGCCGTCAACAGCGCGGCCGCACTGGGCCTCGGCGCCATGTTTGCCCAGGTGATGCTGTTCTCCGTCGTCGGCGTCGGCGCCATCCTCGTCATTCAGGGGGCGCTCTCCGTCGGCGCCCTCGCCGCCTGCACCATCCTGTCCTCCCGCGCCATGCAGCCGATGCAGCGAGCCGTCGGCATCTGGGCACGCTTTCAGACGATCCGCCTTGCCCGCCAACAGGTGCAGGACGTGTTCGACTTGCCGATAGAAGCACCGGCACCGCGTCGTGCGGTCCCGACGGTGCAGGGGGCGATCGAGCTGGACGGGGTCGCCTTCCGCTTCCCGCAGGGCCGGAGTGATGTGGTCCACGACATCACCCTCAGCATCGCCGCCGGGGAGACCGTGGCGATCACCGGCGCCAGCGCCAGCGGCAAGACGACGCTGCTGCACCTGATGTCCGGTCTCCTGACACCGACGGCGGGAACCGTGCGCCTCGATGGCCATGACGTGACGAGGCTCGATCCGGCCGGCGTCCGCGCGCAGGTCGCCTACCTGCCGCAGCGCCCGGTGCTGTTCGACGGCACGATTCGCGACAACCTGACGATGTTCCGCCCGCACCTCGGGGCCGCCGCCGTGAAGATCGCCGAGATCATCGGCCTCGACGACCATGTGGCGTTGCTGCCCTTGGGTTATGAGACGCGCATCGGCAACGGCGCCACGCAGACGTTGGCACATGGTGTTGCCCAACAGATCGCCATCGTTCGGGCACTCGCCGGCCGGCCCAGGATCGTGTTGTTCGATGAGGCCAATGTGGCGCTCGACCGGGGCCATGACGTGCTGCTCCGACATGTCCTGCAACGGCTGCAGGGCCACTGGACGCTGGTCATGGTGACGCACCGGCCGTCGCTGTTGGCCATCGCCGACCGGACGGTTCGCATTGCCGACGGCGCGCTGGCAAGCGACGACCGGGCGCGGCGCAGGACCGCTGCCGCGAACGAACCCGTGCCATCGCGCCGGGCTGGTTGAAACGGTAGGGGAGCGGCCGATCATGTCCTCGCCCACGGCGCTCAGCGATCCCGCGTTCGATCCCTGGCCGGTCGACGAGCCGCAAGATGTCGGTGGCCAAGCCGCCCCGGCACTGCCGGAGCAGAACGACCTGTCCAACTGCCTGTGGCCCCTGTTGCGCGCCCTGGATTGGTCTGGGCACCCGCGCCACGTCGCCGAGGCGCTGCCCCACTTCATCGAGGCACTGGATCTGACGGGTTTCCTCAACGCCATGGCAGCGCTGGGTTTCCGGGCGAAGCGGCTCTCCGGTCGCATCGACCGGCTGGATCCGCGGCTGCTGCCGTGCCTGTTCGTGCCCGATGACGGGCCGGCCTGCGTGCCGCTCGGCCGCGACGACGGCGTCCTCACTGTGTTCGACGGCAGCACCACGCACAGCGAACCCCGGCCGGGGATCGCTTGGCAGGGCACCGCGTATGTTTTCGCGCCGGCGGAATCCGGGGAGAGGCGCCGGAGCAGTCGGCGTCTCGGCTGGTTCGCGCTCACCATGGCGCGGTTCCGCACCGTCGCCGGTCAGGTGTTGGGTCTCACCTTCCTGCTCAACGTTCTGGCCCTGGCGACGCCGCTGTTCATCATGGCCGTCTACGACCGGGTGATCGCCAGCCACTCCTTGCCGACGCTCGGCTTTCTGGCGTTGGGCGTCGGCATTGCCATCCTCGGCGATCAGCTGTTGCGGACGCTACGGGCACGCACCCTCGCCCATGTCGGCGCGCGTCTCGATACCATCGTCTCGACGGCGGTGTTTCAGAAGGTGCTGTCGCTGCCGCCGACGCTGATCGAACGGGCGACGGTCGGCGCGCAGATGGCGCGGCTGCGCGACTTCGAGAGCGTCCGCGACTTCTTCACCGGTCCGATGGGGCTGGTGTTGCTGGAGGTGCCCTTCGTCCTGATCTTCATCGCTGCCCTGGCGGTGATCGGCGGCCCCATCGCCCTGGTGCCGCTGGCGATGTTCGTGGTCTTCGGCCTCTGCGCCGCGGTGCTGATGCCCATGGTGCGGCGGTCGGTGGCACGCAGCGCCCAGGCCGGCGCCCGGCGCCAGGAGTTCCTCGCCCAGCTTTTCGGCGGTTTGCGCGCCGTCAAGTACGGTGGCGGAGAGGCCGTCTGGCAAGCCCGGTTCCGCGACGTCTCCGCTGACGCGGCGATGGCGAGTTACCGCATGGGCAGCCTGAGTGCGATCATCGGCGAGCTGTCACACGTGCTGATGGTCGGCGCCGGCGTGGCCACCATGGTCTTCGGCGTGGTCCGGGTGCTCGACGGCGCCATGACCACCGGTGCGCTGATCGCCTCGATGATCCTGGTCTGGCGGGTGCTGGCGCCGCTGCAGGTGGCGTTCGTGACCGTCAGTCGCCTCGCCCAGGTGCAGTCCAGCGTGGCGCAGATCGACAGCCTGATGACGTTGACGTCGGAACGCGATCCGTTGCTGCGGGTCGCGCCGCTGCGCAAGGTGCAGGGGCGGGTCAGCTTCCACCGCGTCAGCTTCCGCTACGCCGCCGGCACCGAACCTGCGTTGCTCGGCGTCGATTTCGACGTCGCCCCCGGCGAGGTTTGCGCCCTTGTCGGCTTCGGCAGTGCCGGCAAGTCGACGGTGTTGCGATTGATCCTCGGCATGTATCAGCCACAGGCGGGAACCTTGCGCCTGGATGGCAAGGACATCCGCCAAATCGATCCCGTGGAACTGCGCCACCTGATCGCCTATCAGCCGCAGATTCCCGATTTCTTCTATGGCACGCTGGCGCAGAACCTGCGGCTGGCGAAACCCGACGCCACCGACGACGAGATCATCGAGGCCGCCGCCGCTGCTGGGGTCCTCGACGCCGTGCTGGATCTGCCCGACGGGTTCGAGACCCGCATCGGCGATGGGCGCACCGGCGCGCTCTCCACCAGCGTCCTGCAGCAGCTCAACGTGGCGCGGGCGCTGGTCAAGCGGGCGCCGATCCTGCTGCTCGACGAGCCCGGCAAAGGTCTCGACGCGGCGGGCGACCAGCGACTGGTGACGACGATCGGGCGATTGCGGGGCAACACGACCGTCTTCCTGAACACCCACCGCCCGAGCCACCTTAAGCTTGCCGACCGGATCCTGTGGCTCGATGGCGGCGTTGTGCAAGCCTTCGGCCCGGCCGAAGCGTTGTTGTCGAAATTGCCCGAGGATCTCCGATGAACGAGTTGGTTGCCTCCGCTGGCGCCGCCGCAGCGGCCGCCACGCCACCCATGCACCGCGCCGTACCTCGGCACCAGCTGCGCCATCTGGGGGCGTCGGTGATGCTCGAGGAAACGGGGACACCGGCGCTGGTGCGCATGTCGTTGCTGGCGGTGGTTGCCATCGTTGCCGCGTTCGTCGGCTGGGCGGCCGTCGCCGAGATCGACGAGGTTGCCCACACCACCGGCAGCGTGGTGCCCAGCGGGCGGGTGCAGAAGATCCAGCACCTGGAGGGCGGCATCGTCGCCGAGATCCTGGTGGACGAGGGCACGCTGGTCGAGCCGGGACAGGTCCTGCTCCGCCTGGACCCGGCTCACGCCGTCGCTGAGATGGAGCAGATGCGCGCCCGCGCCGCCGCCCTCGCCCTGCATCAGGAACGGCTCGGCGCCTTCGGCACGGACCGCGACCCCGACTTCTCCTTTGTCCGGCCGGAACATCAGCCGCTCGCCGACGCGCAACGCACGATCCATGAGATCGCTGTCGCCGCCCGCAGCAGCCGCGCCCGAGTGTTGCATGAACAGATCGAGCAGCGCGAAGCCGAGCTCGCCGTTCTCGCCGAGCAGGAAACGACGTTGCAGCGACAGGCGGCGCTGCTCGGCGAAGAACTCGCCATGCGCGAGGAGTTGTTCCGCAAGAACCTGTCCTCGAAGATCGTCCTGCTGGACGTGCAGCGCCGGGTCAGCGAGGTGGAGGGCGCGCTGGCGGCCTTGCGGTCGGACCGGCAGCGGCTGATCAGCGCCCTGGCAGAGGCCCGGGACCGCCTCTCCGAGCTCGACACCGAGCTGAAGCGCGAGGCACTGACAGAGATGGGCCGGGTGACCAACGAAATCGCCGAGGTGCGTGAGGCGCTCGCGCGCCACAGTGACCGGGTGCGCCGGCTCGCCATCAGCGCCCCTGTCGCCGGTGTCGTCAAGGGCCTCGCCGTCCGCACCATCGGCGGCGTCGTCCAGCCGGGTGAGACGCTGATGGAGATCATCCGGGTGAGCGACGAGCTGATCGTCGAGACCCGCATCTCGCCGCGTGACGTCGGCCACGTGGCCGTCGGCCGGCCGGTGACGGTCAAAGTCTCGGCATTCGACTTCGCACGCTATGGCAGCGTTGCCGGCGTACTCGAGGACGTCTCCGCGTCGACATTCCTCGACGAGCATGAGCGGCCATACTACAAAGGCTTCGTACGGCTGTCGCAGCCACACGTCGGCGACGATCCGGAGCGCCACCGCATCTTGCCCGGGATGACGGTGCAGGCCGACATCGACACCGGCAGCAAGACGCTGCTTCAGTACCTGCTGAAGCCGGTCTACGCCTCGATGGACGCCGCCTTTCGCGAACGCTGAGCCCGGCGCCGCGCTTGCGGGCCGGCCTCGGGGCCGAGGGTCACGACCGGAATGACGGGTCGGGAGCCTACGGCCGTGTACAGGTGCGCGCGTATTCGAAGTAGAGGTCGCGCGCCTTCTGGTAAAAGCGGCCCGGCGGGATGTCGCGGCGTTCCAGTCGCGTGCACGGCTGCACCTTGGAATAGTTGCCGGTGGCGAACACTTCGTCGGCGTTCAGCACCTCTGCCGCATCGACGGCGCGCTCGACGACGGTGACGCCGGCGTCCCGCAGCAGCGCGATCACCCGTTGCCGGGTGATGCCGTTCAGAAAGGTGCCGTTGGGTGCGGGCGTGTGGACCGTGCCTCCCTGGGCAAAGAACAAATTCATGTAGGCGAATTCCGCGACGTTGCCCGAGGGGTCGCGCAGGATCGCCGTGTCGAAGCCCTTCTGCGCCGCCTCGCGGATGGCGCGGGCGACGTTGGGATAGAGGCAGGACGCCTTGGCCTCGGTCGGCGCCATGTCGCGGGCCGGGCGGCGAAAGCTGGAAAAGCAGGCGGAGAAGCCGCTCGGTTGCGGCAGCGCCGACTCGGCGATGCTGAGCACGAAGCGGGTGGTCTCGGCATCCGGCGTGATGAAGCCATCCTCGGCCCAGACCATCGGGCAGATGTAAAGGGGCAGGCCGAGGGGAAACCGCTCGATCCCCTCCCAGGCGAGCCGCTCGATCGCCGCGGCGTCGATCCTCGGAGACAGGCCCATCAGGTCCGCGGAGACCAGCACGCGGGCACAGTGGCGGTCGAGATCGGGTGCCTGCCCGTCGAAGGCGCGGGCACCGTCGAAGACGACGGATGCCAGCCAGACCGCGTGGCTGCGCGGGTTGAGAAGATTGGGGCTGCCCTCGATCCAGTCGCCGTCCGCCCAAGTCCAGGCCCTGCGCCCGATCGCCTTGCCCATCGGTCCCTCTCCCCGCGCCGCGTCGATCCGCCGATCATGGTCCGCCGCCGAACGGGAGGCAAGCCGTGCGCACCCGATGTCCAGCGGGCGTGGGCGATGGGGCGGCCGATCCGGTTGCGGCGCCGACGTGGGCCTTGCGTGTTATTTGTTCAGATTCTGTCTTTTGCCTAAAAATGCGTCACCATCAGCGGCAACGCCGTGCGTCCCGCGCGCAAGTGTCTCTCGGCGGTGTCGATCCGGCCGATCGGCTCCGGCTATCAGATCATTGAAAATCAGATGCTTGTTGTCGCGGCGACGGGTCCAGACCGGACATTGGCACGTCGGTTGCAGCACCGGCATCACACAACGAGGGCGTGGATCGATCCACGCAAGGAGAGGAAAAAAAGATGAAGGCATTCGTTCGCCAAGCCGCGGCGCTCGCCGTCGCTGCCGCCATCACCGTGCCCGCCTGGGGCGCGAAGGCCCAGGAAACCATCAAGGTCGGCATTCTGCATTCCCTGTCGGGGACGATGGCGATCAGCGAGACGACGCTCAAGGACGTCATGCTGATGCTGATCGACGACCAAAACAAAAGGGGAGGAGTGCTGGGCCAGCAATTGCAGCCGGTGGTCGTCGATCCGGCCTCCAACTGGCCGCTGTTCGCCGAAAAGGCACGTGAGCTGATCGAAAAGGATAAGGTCGCGGTTGTCTTCGGCTGCTGGACATCGGTCTCGCGCAAGTCCGTTCTTCCCGTGTTCGAAGAATTGAACGGTCTGCTTTTCTACCCCGTGCAGTACGAAGGTGAGGAGAGTTCGCGCAATGTCTTCTACACCGGCGCGGCCCCCAATCAGCAGGCCATCCCCGCGGTCGAGTATCTGATGAGTTCGGATGGCGGCGGCGCCGAGCGGTGGGTCCTCTTGGGCACGGACTACGTCTATCCGCGGACGACGAACAAGATCCTGCGGGCGTTTCTCAACGCCAAGGGTGTCGACGACAGCGACATCATGGAGAATTACACGCCGTTCGGGCACGCCGACTGGCAGACCATCGTTGCCGACGTCAAGCAGTTCGCGTCGGCCGGCAAGAAAACGGCGGTGGTTTCGACCATCAATGGCGATGCCAACGTGCCGTTCTACAAGGAATTGGCCAATCAGGGGATCAGCGCCGAGGACATCCCGGTCGTTGCCTTCTCCGTCGGCGAAGAGGAACTGGCGGGCATCGATACCGCGCCATTGGTCGGGCATCTGGCCGCCTGGAACTATTTCATGAGCGTCGAGACGCCGGAGAACGCCGAGTTCATCGACACCTGGCACGCCTTCATCGGCAACACCGACCGCGTCACCAACGATCCGATGGAAGCCCACGTCATCGGCTTCAAGATGTGGGTGCAGGCGGTCGAACAGGCCGGCACCACCGATGTCGATGCCGTTCGGCAGGCGATGTACGGCCAGATGGTGAAGAATCTAACGGGCGGCATCGCTGTCATGAATGTCAACCATCACCTGTCGAAGCCGGTGTTGATCGGCGAGATCCAGGACGACGGCCAGTTCGAGGTTGTCTGGGAGACCGATGACGTGGTGGTCGGCGATGCGTGGTCCGACTTCATCCCGGAGAGCGCGAAGCTGACCGCCGACTGGACCTATCCCTGGGTCTGCGGCAACTGCACAGAGTCGCGATTCCCCGCTCTCACCAACTAGTGTCGACCTGCGACCGGTCGGGGGCAGCAGCCGCTGCCCCCGTTCCGGACACGGTCCGTGCACAACCCTGTCCTGAGAAACACGTCGCCATGCCCGCCCGATACCGTCGCCCCGTCTGGCTGCTTGCGGCTCTGTTGCTGATGCTCGTTCTCGGCAATACGGCCCGCGCCTCCGACATCGAGGACGCGGTCAACGCCCTCGCCAGCGCCAGCTTCGACGACACGATTGCCGCCGTCGATCGGTTGGCGGCGATCGGGGATGCGCGCGCCGTGCCTGTTCTGGAGGCACTTCTGGAGCGCAACTTGTACCGGCTGCGGGAGGCGGGCCGCGTCGTCATCGCCGCGCCGCAGGGGTCCATCCTGTTGGCCAGGGATCCCCTGACCCTGGAGGAGATCGGCGGCCTCGGGGTCCGCGACGCCGAGCGACTGCGGGTCAACAACAGGCTCCGGAGCGCCATCCGCGCGGCCCTCGGGCGTCTCACCCTGCTCAGCCCCGATCCCGACGTCCGCCGGTCCGCGGCCGACGCGACGTTCAAGGCGCGGACGGCGGAAAGCGCCGCCATGCTGGAACACGCCCTGGAGCGGGAAGACGTCGCCGCCGTGCGCCGGCGGCTCGAGGTGGCGCTGGCCGCCGTGCGGCTGATCCACAGCGAAGACACCCAGGTGCGCGTCGCGGCGCTGGACACGTTGTCGCGGTCCACGGACCGGGAGGTGCGCTCGCTGGTCGCCCAGATGCTCGTGAGCGACAGCGGGGGCCAGCCCGTCGAGGCGGACCCCCTGGTGCGGGAAGCCGCCGCCGAGGCGCTGGCGGCCATCGACGGTCGACTGGAGCTCTGGGGGTTCGCCGTCAGCGTGTTCCAGGGCATCAGCCTCGGCTCGGTCCTGCTGCTCGCCGCCGTCGGCCTCGCCATCACCTTCGGCGTCATGGGCGTGATTAATATGGCGCACGGGGAAATGGTGATGCTCGGCGCCTACACCACCTTCGTCATCCAGAACATCATTCGCACGCACGCGCCCGAGTTGTTCGACTGGTCGATCGTCTTCGCGATCCCGGCGGCGTTCCTGGTCGCGGCGTGCGTCGGCATCGCCATCGAGCGCGGTGTCATCCGGTTCCTGTACGGCCGGCCGCTGGAGACACTGCTGGCGACGTGGGGGATCAGCCTGATCCTGCAGCAGACGGTGCGCAGCATCTTCGGGCCGACCAACCGCGAGGTCGGCAACCCATCGTGGATGAGCGGCGCCTTCGAGGTCGCCGGCGGCGTCGCCTTCACCTACAACCGCATCTGCATCATCGTCTTCAGCCTGATCGTCTTCGCGCTCTTGATGCTGGTGATCCGGCGTTCGTCCTTCGGCCTGCGCATGCGCGCCGTCACCCAGAACCGGCCGATGGCCGCCTCCATGGGTATCCGCACCGGCCGCATCGACGCCCTGACCTTCGCGCTCGGCTCCGGCGTCGCCGGATTGGCCGGCGTCGCCCTGAGCCAGATCGACAACGTCAGCCCCAACCTCGGGCAGGCGTACATCATCGACAGTTTCCTCGTCGTCGTCTTCGGCGGCGTCGGCAACCTGTGGGGCACCTTCGTCGGCGGCTTTTCCCTGGGTCTCGTCAACAAGTTCCTGGAACCCCACGCCGGTGCCGTGCTGGGCAAGATCCTGGTGCTGGTTGCCGTCATCCTGTTCATCCAGAAGCGGCCGCGCGGGCTGTTCGCCCTCAAGGGCCGCGCGGTGGAGAACTGAGGCGTGACCGGCGGTCCCCTGACGCGCGCGCTCCTGGCCAATCCGACGGCCGCGGTGGTGCTGGCGCTGATCCTGGCCGCTGCCGTGCTGGTGCCGGTGCTCAACCTGATGGTGCCGCCCGCGTCGCCGCTGCACGTGCCGACCTATGTGGTCAGCCTGCTCGGCAAGTATCTGGCCTTCGCCCTGCTCGCGCTGAGCATCGACCTGATCTGGGGTTTCTGCGGCATCCTCAGCCTCGGGCACGGCGCCTTCTTCGCGCTCGGCGGCTACGCCATGGGCATGCATCTGATGCGCCAGATCGGCGATCGCGGCGTCTATGGCCACCCGGTCCTGCCCGACTTCATGGTCTTCCTGAACTGGAAGGAACTGCCCTGGTACTGGCACGGCTTCGACCAGTTCTGGTTCGCCGCGTTGATGGTCATGGTCGTTCCCGGTCTGCTCGCCTTCGTCTTCGGCTGGTTCGCCTTCCGCTCGCGGGTCACCGGCGTCTATTTCTCCATCATCACCCAGGCGATGACGTTCGCCCTGATGTTGGCGTTCTTCCGCAACGACATGGGCTTCGGCGGCAACAACGGCCTCACCGACTTCAAGGATATCCTCGGCTTCGATATCCAGAGCGACGAGACCCGGGCGGGGCTGTTCGCGGTGACGGCCCTGGCCCTGGCCGCCGGCTACGTGATCTGCCGGCTGATCGTCACCTCGCGTCTCGGCAAGGTGCTGGTGGGCATCCGCGACGCCGAGAGTCGCACCCGCTTCCTCGGCTATCGCGTCGAGCACTACAAGCTGTTCGTCTTCACGCTCTCGGCCGTGCTCGCCGGCATCGCCGGCGCCCTCTATGTGCCGCAGGTGGGCATCATCAACCCCGGCGAGTTCGCGCCGCCCGTCTCCATTGAGATCGTCATCTGGGTGGCGGTGGGCGGCCGCGGCACGCTGCACGGCGCCATCCTGGGCGCGATCCTGGTGAACTATGCCAAGACTTGGCTGACCGGCGCGATCCCCGAGATCTGGCTGTTTGCGCTCGGCGGCCTGTTCATCGCCGTCACCCTGTTCCTGCCCAAGGGCATCGTCGGCACCATCGGCGAGGCGACGCGGCGCCCGGGCGCGCCCGGGGGGCCGGCGGGCATCGCGCCCGCCGCGCTGCGCCCCGACGGAAAGGCCGCGCCATGACGCCCGGATCACCCCAGGATAGCCACGATCACCCGCAGGCCCGCCCGGACCGTGCCGATACCCTGCTTTACCTGGACGGTGTGACCGTCAGCTTCGACGGCTTCCGCGCCCTGAACGGGCTGAGCTTCTACGTCGCCGCTGGCGAACTGCGTGCCATCATCGGCCCCAACGGGGCGGGGAAAACGACGATGATGGATGTGGTCACCGGCAAGACCCGGCCGGATGCCGGCGACGTCTACTTCGACGGCAGCATCGACCTGACCCGTTTGGACGAGGCGCGCATCGCCAACCTGGGCATTGGCCGCAAGTTTCAGAAGCCGACCGTCTTCGAGGGGCACACCGTGCACGACAATCTGGAACTGGCGCTCGCCGGCCGGCGCGGCGTGTTCCAGTGCCTGGTCTCCCGGCTCACCGCCGCCGAGCGCGCGCGCATCGATGACGTTCTGGAGACGGTGTCCCTCGCCGAACACCGCCGACGGCTCGCCGGCAACCTCTCGCACGGCCAGAAGCAGTGGCTGGAGATCGGCATGCTGCTGATGCAGGATCCCGAACTGTTGCTCGTCGACGAACCGGCGGCTGGCATGACCGATCATGAAACCGAACAGACAGCGGAGTTGCTGAAACAGATCGCCCGCGACCATTCGGTGGTGGTGGTCGAACACGACATGCTATTCGTCGCCTCGCTGGACTGCCGGGTGACGGTGCTGCACGAAGGCTCGGTGCTGGCCGAGGGCTCGATGGCCAGCGTGCAACAGAACCAGAAGGTCATCGAGGTCTACCTTGGGCGCTGAGGCATGCTGACCGTCGAGGGCATCAATCTGTTCTATGGCGCCAGCCAGGCGCTGAAGAACGTCAGCGTCGTCGCCGAGAAGGCGCAGGTGACCTGCATCCTCGGTCGCAACGGCGTCGGCAAGACCTCGCTGCTGCGGGCCATCGTCGGTCAGCAGTCGGTGGCCACCGGGCGGATCGTCTGGGAGGGCGAGGAGATCACCCATCGCCGGCCGCACGAACGCGCGGCCCGCGGCATCGCCTTCGTGCCGCAGGGACGCGAGATCTTCCCGCTGCTGACCGTGCTGGAAAACCTGGAGACCGGCTACGCCGCCATACCGCGGGCGCTGCGCCACATCCCCGACGAGGTGTTCGCCTTGTTCCCGGTGCTGCGCGACATGCTCGGGCGGCGCGGCGGCGATCTGTCCGGCGGACAGCAACAGCAGCTGGCCATCGCCCGCGCACTGGTCACCCGCCCGCGCCTGCTCGTCCTCGACGAGCCGACCGAGGGGATCCAGCCGTCGATCATCAAGGACATCGAGCACGTGATCCGCGTGCTCGCCGGGCGGGGTGACATGGCGATCCTGTTGGTCGAACAGTATTTCGAGTTCGCCCGCGACTTGGCCGACCGGTTTGCCGTCATGGACCGCGGCGAAGTGGTCATGTCCGGCCTCGCTGCCGACCTGATCGAGGACGATGTCCGTCGCTATCTTACCGTCTAGCCGCCGCGCCGCGGCCGGCATGGATGGCGCGGCCACCCTGGGTTTCGCGCACCACCACGGAAAAACCCGGCTGGCGCACCTCTATCAACGGGCCCCGCTGCGGGTGATGTTCCCGGCCCCGGGGCGCGGCGATGTGTCCCTGGCCGCGGTGGCCACCACCTCCGGCGGCCTCGTCGGCGGCGATCGCCTCACCCTGGACGTATCGGCGGCCCCCGGCGCCCGCGCCGTGGTGATGGCGCAGGCGGCCGAGAAGGTCTATCGCTCCACCGGTGCCGACGTGACCGTCGGCGTGGTGCTGCGGGCCGCCGCCGGGTCGTGGCTGGAATGGCTGCCGCAGGAGACCATCCTGTTCGAGGGCGCCCGCTTGCGCCGTCGCACCCGTGTCGAGGCAGCGCCGGAGGCCCGGGTGCTCGCGGGCGAGATGCTGGTGTTCGGACGCACTGCGCGCGGCGAGCGGTTGACCACGGGCCTCGTGCACGACGCCTGGGAGGTGGTCCGCGACGGCCGGCTCGTCTGGTGCGATACCTTCCGCCTCGCGGGCGACCTCAACCATTGCCTGGCCCATCCGGCCGGGCTCGCCGACGCCGTCGCCTATGCCACCGCCATCCATGTGGCCGACGACGCCGGCGAACGCCTGGCCGCCGCCCGCGCGCTGCTCGATGCGCCCGGCATCCGGGCTGCCGCCACGTGTGTCGGGGGCATCCTCGTCGTCCGCTGGCTCGGTACCGATGCCGCGCTGGTGCGTCGCTCGTTCGGGTCGTTCTGGTCGGCGTTTCGGTGTAGGGTCGCGGGACTGCCAGCCAGTCTGCCCCGGCTCTGGCATGTTTGAGACCAAGGAGGAGGGACGCCGGTGAACCTGTCGCCACGAGAGAAGGACAAGCTGCTGGTCGCCATGGCTGCGAGTGTCGCGCGCCGACGGCTGGAGCGCGGGGTGAAGCTCAACTATCCGGAAGCGGTGGCCCTGATCAGCGACTTCGTGGTCGAAGGGGCGCGCGACGGCCGCAGCGTCGCCGACCTGATGCGCGACGGCGCCGGCGTGCTCAGCCGCGAGCAGGTCATGGATGGCGTCGCCGAGATGATCCACGATATCCAGGTGGAGGCGACCTTTCCTGACGGAACCAAACTGGTCACCGTCCATGATCCGATCCGCTGAGGGAGGGACGCGCATGATCCCGGGAGAGCTGCTGATCGCCGACGGCGAGATCGTCCTGAACGAGGGGCGCGACACGGTGACGCTCACCGTCGAGAACACCGGCGACCGCCCGGTGCAGGTCGGCTCCCACTATCACTTCTTCGAAGCCAATCCGGCGCTGCGCTTCGACCGGGCGGCGGCGCGCGGCCGGCGTCTCGACATTCCGGCAGGCAGCGCCGTCCGCTTCGAGCCCGGCCAATCCCGCGAGGTGACGCTGGTCGCGTATGCCGGCAACCGCGTGGTCCACGGCTTCAATGCCCTGATCCGTGGCCGACTGGAGGACTGACGCCATGCCGTTCCGAATCCAGCGTGCCGCCTATGCCGACATGTTTGGCCCCACGGTCGGCGATCGGGTTCGCCTCGCCGACACCGATCTGATCATCGAGGTCGAGGCCGACCGGACGATCTATGGCGAAGAGGTGAAGTTCGGCGGCGGCAAGGTAATCCGCGACGGCATGGGGCAGTCACAGGTCGCCCGCGTCGAGGGCGCCGTCGACACCGTCATCACCAACGCCCTGATCGTCGACCACTGGGGCATCATCAAGGCCGACATCGGCCTCCGCGACGGCCGCATCGTCAGTATCGGCAAGGCCGGCAATCCGGACATCCAGCCCGGTGTCGACATCGTCATCGGCCCCGGCACCGAGGCCATCGCCGGCGAAGGCCGCATCGTCACCGCCGGTGGCATCGACTCGCATATCCACTGGATCTGCCCACAGCTGGTGGATGACGCCCTCTATTCCGGCATCACCACCATGCTGGGCGGCGGCACCGGCCCGGCGGACGGCACCAATGCCACCACCTGCACGCCCGGCCCGTGGCACATCGGCCGTATGCTGCAAGCGGCGGACGGCCTGCCCATGAACCTGGGCTTCTTCGGCAAGGGCAATGCCTCGCTGCCCGATGCCTTGCACGAACAGGTGCGGGCGGGCGCCTGCGGTCTGAAGCTGCATGAAGACTGGGGGACGACGCCGTCGGCCATCGACTGCTGTCTTTCGGTCGCCGAACTGATGGATGTGCAGGTGGCCATCCACACCGATACGCTTAACGAGTCCGGTTTCGTCGAGAACACCCGCGCGGCGTTCAAGGGCCGCACCATCCACACCTTCCATACCGAGGGCGCCGGCGGCGGTCATGCGCCCGACATCATCAAGCTCTGCGGCGAGGCCAACGTGCTGCCGTCGTCGACCAACCCGACGCGGCCGTACACGGTCAACACGCTCGACGAGCACCTGGACATGTTGATGGTCTGTCATCACCTGGATGCGCGCATTCCCGAGGACGTGGCGTTCGCCGAAAGCCGCATCCGGCGCGAAACCATCGCCGCGGAGGACATCCTGCACGACCTCGGCGCGTTCAGCATCATCGCCTCCGACAGCCAAGCCATGGGTCGGGTCGGTGAAGTGGTCATCCGCACGTGGCAGACGGCGGACAAAATGAAAAAGCAGCGGGGCCGCCTGCCCGAGGAGACCGGCGACAACGACAACCTGCGGGTCCGCCGCTACGTCGCCAAATACACGATCAATCCGGCGATCGCCCACGGCATCGCCACTCACGTCGGCTCGGTCGAGGTCGGCAAGCGCGCCGACTTGGTGCTCTGGAAGCCGATGTTTTTCGGCGTCAAACCGGACCTTGTGCTCATGGGTGGCAGCATCGTCGCGGCGTCGATGGGTGACCCCAATGCCTCGATTCCGACACCGCAGCCGGTGCACTATCGGCCGATGTTCGCCGGCTTCGGTCGCGCGCTCACCGAACACTCCGTGACCTTCGTCTCCGCCGCAGCAATCGAGCACGGCGTCGCGAGCGATCTCCGTCTCGCCAAGCGACTGATCCCGGTGGTCGGTTGCCGGAGCATCGGCAAGCGCTCGATGGTCCTCAACGACGCGACCCCGGCGATCGAGGTCGATCCCGAGACCTACGAGGTGCGCGCCGATGGCGAGTTGCTCACCTGTGAGCCGGCCGAGGTGCTGCCCATGGCGCAACGCTACTTTCTGTTCTGATGCGCCCTCTTCCCATGCGCCGGGCCACAGCCGTACGTCGCGCCGGAACCTGGCCGGAGGCCAGCGCGGTCGGCACGGTAACCCTGCCCTGGGAAAATCGCCACAGGCGTCGCATCCGGCTCAACGACGACGGCGGCGAGGCGTTCCTCCTCGACCTGGAGCGCGCCGCCGTGCTCTCGGACGGCGATGCGTTGGAACTGGACGACGGTTGCCTGCTGCGGGTGTGCGCCGCTGTCCAACCCGTGCTCGCGGTCGCCTGTCGCTCCCCCGCCGAGGCGGCGCGTATCGCCTGGCACCTGGGCAACCGGCACACCCCGATCCAGGTGCTGGCGGACGGCACGCTGCGGCTGCTCGACGATCACGTGCTGGCCGACATGCTGCAGCGGCTGGGCGCGATGCCGGTGCGCCGCATGGCGCCGTTCGAGCCGGAGCCGGGCGCCTATGCCGCCGATGGTCATGGGCGCCATGACCACTGATCGTGCGCTCTATCGACTGATGACATGGCTGTCGCCGGCCTATCCGGTCGGCGGCTATTCGTATTCGCACGGCATCGAGACGGCGGTCGAAGAGGGCCTGATCACCGGCGCGGACGACTTCGGCACGTGGATCGAGGGGCTGCTCGCCTTCGGTGGGCCGCGGCAGGACGCGGTTCTGCTGCGGTTGACGCTGGACGCGGTGGCGGCGAACGACGTCGCGGCGTTCATCGAGGCCGCCGAACGCGCGGCGACCTTGCGGGGCACGGCCGAACTGGCCCTGGAGTCCCTGGCGCAGGGCGAGGCGTTCCTCGGCACCGTCCGCGCCACCGCTCCTGCGCCGGCGCTCGACCGGTGGTGCGCGGTGCTGGCGACGGCGACCCTGGCGCCGGCCTATCCCATCGCCGTCGGTCTCGCCGCCGCCGCCGAAACGATCCCGGCCCGACTTGCCGTCATCGCCTATCTGCACGCCAGTGTTGCCAGCCTGGTCTCCGCCGGCGTGCGTCACCTCCCCCTCGGTCAGACACAAGGACAACGCCTGATGGTGATTCTGGAAGACGCGGTGCGGACCGCGACCGAAGCCGCCCTGACCACGCCCTTGGAAGACCTGGGCACCGCGGCGGTGATCGTCGACTGGTGCTCCGCCCGCCACGAGACGCAGCCGGTCAGGCTGTTCCGGTCATGAGCGGCCCGCTGCGCATTGGCATCGGTGGCCCCGTCGGCTCCGGCAAGACGGCCCTGGTCGACGGCCTCTGCAAACGGATGCGCGAGCAGTTCCGCATCGCCGTCGTCACCAACGACATCTATACGCGCGAGGACGCCGAGTTCCTGACGCGCTCCGGCGCCCTGCCACCCGAGCGCATCGTCGGCGTCGAGACCGGTGGCTGTCCGCACACGGCGATCCGCGAGGACGCCTCCATCAACCTCGCCGCCGTCGCCGACATGACGCGCCGTTTCCCCGACCTGGATGTGGTCTTCGTCGAATCCGGCGGTGACAACCTGGCGGCGACGTTCTCGCCGGAATTGGCCGACATCACCCTCTACGTCATCGATGTCTCGGCCGGCGACAAGATCCCGCGCAAGGGGGGCCCGGGCATCACCCGGTCCGATCTGCTGGTGATCAACAAGACCGATCTCGCCCCGCTGGTCGGCGCCAGCCTCGAGGTGATGGAGCGGGACGCGACGCGCATGCGCGGCGATCGGCCGTTCATCTTCACCAACCTGCGAACCGGCGCCGGTCTGGATGCGATCGTCAAGTTCGTCATCCACTCCGGTGGGCTCGGCAACGGCTGAGGCGGCCGCCGCCGCATCCCGGCGCCGCGCAACCGCTATCCGCGCAGCAGAGCGGCGATCCAGGCGGTGACGCGCGCCATGGCGCCGAAGCCGTCCAGGTCGGTGTGGCCGCCCCCGCTGATCCACCAAGCCTGCTTCGGCTCGGCCGCCGCGGCGAACAACTCCCGGCCGAGGCGCTGCGGCACTACCCGGTCGGCGTCGCCGTGATAGAGGAACAGCGGCGCGCCGATCCGGGCAATCCGCGAACGGCTGTCGAAGCGGTCCTTGATGAGCAGCCGGACCGGGGCCCACGGGTGATGGCGGGCACCGACGTCGGCGGCGGAGGTGAAGGGCGCTTCCAGTATGACACCAGCGACCGGCCGGCCGGCAGCCGCCGTCTCCGCCGCCAGCGGCACGGCGACGCCGCTGCCCAGCGATTCGCCGAACAGCACGGTGTCGGCCGGAGCGACGCCGCGTTCATCCAGGAATGCCATGGCGGCCCGGCCGTCGGCCAGCAATCCGGCCTCGGTGGGCGATCCCGGATTGCCGCCATAACCGCGATATTCGACCAGCAGCACGCCGAGGTCGGCGTCGATCAGTACGCGGGCCCGGGCACCGCGGTGGCCGATGTGCCCACCGTTGCCATGCAGGTAGACCAGCGTCGCCTGACCCGATGGCGGCGGCCGATACCAGGCCGAGAGTTCCAGTCCGTCATCGGTGATCAGCGGCACCACGTCCATCTCCGGCACGCCCCAGGCGGCGGGCGCCGGACGCTCGTGGGACGGCAGGTACATGACATTGCGCTGAAAGACATAGAGCGCGCCGACCGCAGCCAGATAGACCGCGCCGACGATCCCGAGCAGTCCCCACAGCCCCGACAATCGCCTAGCCTCCATCCGGCGAGACGCAGTCGAAGACCGCGCGGGTCGGCGTCGCCAGCGGGCAGTCGCCCCAGCCGGTCTTGCGGTAGCGGGCGCTCTTGCCGAACTGCGCGCACCGCTCCTCGGCCATCTGCCGCACCGTGGCGTCGCTGGTAGCGAGGCGCGTGAAGCAGATGGCGACCTCGCTGATGTCCTCCGGTTCCCTGCCGAAACCGGCCACCGAGCGATCGAACTCTCGCTCGGTGTAGAGAAAGGGATCGGTGACGCCGCAGCCGACGATCACGAGCAGAAGGGCGAAGGCGAGGGCTCTGAGCATGCCCCCCCTATAACCGTACGACCGGTTTGGCTCAACCGGCGGACGGGATCGGACGATCGGCGTCTCCGGACGGCCGCGGCCATCGGCGAGACGGCCCGATCCGAGCCCCGTCAGGTCGAGGGATCGGCAGTCGCCGAAGGTGATCCACTCGGACAGAATCCGGCCCACCGCCGCCGCCTGTTGCAGCCGTGGCCGCTGAAGCCGTTGGCGAACAGCAGCGTGTCCACCTCCGGGTGCGGCTCGATCACGGCGATGGTGCCGGCGAATGCCGGTTCCATGGCCAGGAAGCAAGCGACGGCACTGCCGATCACCCCGCCACCGGCAATCACCACGTTGTAGCGGTCGGCCACGGTCGGATCAGTCGTCGTCGGAGAGGGAGAGCAGCGCGGCGTTGCCGCCGGTGGCCGAGGTGTTGACCGAGAGCGTCCGCTCGGTGGCGAAGCGATGCAGGTAGCGCGGCCCGCCCGCCTTGGGGCCGGTGCCGGACAGTCCCTCACCGCCGAACGGCTGCACGCCGACGACGGCGCCGATCATCGTTCGGTTGACATAGGTGTTGCCGACCCGGGTGCGCGCGTGGACCTCGCGGGCGAAACCGTCGACCCGGCTGTGGATGCCGAGGGTGAGCCCGTAGCCGGTCGCGTTGACCGCATCGAGCACCGCGTCCAGCCGATCGGCGGCCCAGGGGATGACGTGCAGGATCGGCCCGAAGACCTCACGCTCCAGCCGCTCCAGCCGATCGATGCGATAGGCGCGGGGTGCGAAGAAGCTGCCGTGCTCGCACTCCGGCGAGAGCGGCGCGGAGCAGAGCGGCGTCGCTTCGCTGTCCATGCGCCGTGCGTGCGCCTCCAGCATGGCCAGCGCATCGGTGTCGATCACCGGTCCCACGTCGGTCGCCAGCAGCCCCGGATCACCGACCCGCAACTCCGCCACCGCCCCGGCCAGCATCTCGATCACCCGCGGCGCGATGTCCTGCTGCACGAACAACACCCGCAGCGCCGAGCAGCGCTGCCCGGCGCTGCGAAAGGCCGAGGTGACGACGTCGGCCACCACCTGCTCGGGCAGGGCGGTCGAATCGACGAGCATCACGTTCTGGCCCCCGGTCTCGGCGATCAGCGGGACGATCGGGCCGGGGCGTGTCGCCAAGGTCTGATGAATGGCGCGGGCCGTTTCCACCGAGCCGGTGAACGCGACCCCGGCCACGCGCGGATCCTCGATGAGCGCCGCACCGACGCGCCCGTCTCCCGGCAGCAGCGCCAGTGCGTCGGGCGGCACGCCGGCCGCATGCAGCATCTCGACCGCGCGGGCGGCGATCAGCGGTGTCTGTTCGGCCGGCTTGGCGATCACCGTATTGCCCGCCGCCAGCGCCGCCGAAATCTGGCCGCAGAAGATGGCGAGCGGAAAGTTCCACGGGCTGATGCAGGCGAAGACGCCGCGCCCGCGGAGCGCCAACGTGTTGCGCTCGCCGGTGGGCCCCGGCAGCGCCAGCGGGTCGGCGAAGTCGGCGCGGGCGCGGGCGGCGTAGTAGCGCAGGAAATCCACCGCCTCGCGCACCTCGGC
>CAZVRW010000023.1:0-44762 GCA_964630265.1 uncultured Rhodospirillaceae bacterium | reverse complement strand
CATCCTCAACGCCGTGCTCCATCCAAACACATGGTCCGACCGGCCGGTGTGTTATTTGGAGGATCTGTTCGTTGCCCCCGAGGGCCGGTGCCGCGGCGTCGCCCGGGCTCTGATCGAGGCGCTCGCCGAACGCGGCCGCCGCGACGGGTGGCACCGTATCTACTGGATGACCTATGGCGACAATCACGCGGCACGGGCGGTCTACGACCGCATCGGAACGTTGACCGAGTTCGTCCGCTATGATCTGCCGCTTTGATGCCGCCCGCCTCGCGCGTCTGTGACTCGGCGGGGCAAGCTGCATCTGCTAGTGGATCGGATCTGACGCTTGGTTCCCAAGCGTCAGATCCGATCCACTACCCTATTGATCTGGTGGTTCGATTCAGCCATCAGACGGGACTCATCCGTTGGCATCGAACCACTAGGTCAACGAGATTGAGGATTCTCAGGGAGACGTGTCCGTGAGCGAACGAACCGACGATGCCGTGCGCGCCGCGGTGCGCAGTGCCTACGCAACTGTCGTCACGCCGGCAGACGAGGCCGGATGCCGTGGTACCAAGCCGGCGATTCCATGTTGTGGCGCCGATGCCGCCGTCGACCAGGCACGCCGGATCGGCTACTCCGAGGAGGAGGTGGCGGCCGCGCCGGAGGAGAGCAACTTCGGGCTCGGCTGCGGCAATCCGACAGCGATCGCCGCGCTCAGGCCGGGAGAGACGGTCGTCGATCTCGGCAGCGGCGCAGGGTTCGACTGTTTCCTCGCGGCGCGGGCGGTCGGCCCCACGGGGCGCGTGATCGGCGTCGACATGACGCCCGAGATGATCGCCAAGGCCCGCGAGAACGCGCGCAAGGTCGCCCTCGACTCCGTCCAGTTCCGGCTGGGCGAGATCGAGCACCTGCCGGTGGCTGATGCGACGGCGGACGTCGTCATCTCCAATTGCGTCCTCAACCTGTCTCCAGACAAACCGCAGGTGCTGCGCGAGACGTACCGTGTTCTGGTGCCGGGCGGTCGGCTGGCGGTTTCGGACGTGGTCCAGATCGCACCGATGCCGGAAAGCATGGCGAACGACATCGACCTTCACTGTGCGTGCGGTTCCGGCGCGGCGCCCGTCGCCGATCTGCAACGATGGCTCGCCGATGCCGGCTTCCGCGACATCCGCATTGAGATCGACGAGGCCAGCCGCGCCGCGATCAAGGAATGGGCGCCGGGCAGTGGACTCGAGAACCACGTGGTGTCAGCGCGCATCGAGGCTGTAAAACCCGTCGCTTGACCTCGTGGTCCAGGGGCGCAATATCCTGTTCATGGCCCACTCCACAGAGGTTCGCCACCCGGAAAAGGCGCACAAGCCGGACCAACCCAGCCCCCGCAAGCCCGCCTGGATCCGCGTCAAAGCGCCGACGTCGGCGGCCTATGCAGAGACCCGCCGGCTGGTTCGGGAGAAACGGCTACACACGGTGTGTGAAGAGGCGGCGTGCCCGAATATCGGGGAGTGTTGGGCGCGCAAGCACGCCACAGTCATGATTCTCGGCGACATCTGCACCCGCGCCTGCGCCTTCTGCAACGTCGCCACCGGCAAGCCTGGCCGGGTCGACCCCGAGGAGCCCGCCAACGTTGCCCTCTTGGCGGCGGAGATGGGCCTGAAGCACATGGTCATCACCTCGGTCGACCGGGACGACCTGGAGGACGGGGGCGCCAGCCAGTTCGTCCGCTGCATCGAAAGTGTCCGCGCGGCGTCGCCGACAACCACCGTCGAGGTGCTGACACCGGACTTTCGCGGTAAGGCGGGGGCGATGGAGGCGGTGGTCGCGGCCGGCCCGCACGTCTTCAACCACAATCTGGAGACGGTTCCTCGGCTTTACCGGTCGATCCGGCCGGGTGCCCGCTATGATCATTCGCTGGCGTTGCTGGCGCAATCGAAAGCGCTGTCACCGATGCTCTTTACCAAGTCGGGGATCATGGTCGGGCTCGGTGAGGAGCCGGACGAAGTCTTTCAGGTGATGGACGACCTGCGCGCCGCCAATGTGGATTTTCTCACCATCGGCCAGTACCTACAGCCGACGCCCAAGCACGTGGCGGTGCACCGTTTCGTGACACCGGATGAATTCGAGGACTACAAGCGGGTCGGCTTCGCGAAGGGGTTTTTGATGGTCGCGTCGTCGCCGCTGACCCGCTCGTCCTATCATGCCGACCGCGACTTCGAAGCCCTGAGCGCCGCCCGCCGCGCCGCCCCGGTCCAGGCCTGAGCGGCGGCGGCGGCCCCGCCATGCCAACCCACGCCGAACAGCGTGTCGTTCCCTACTCACCCGAGCAGGTCTTCGATTTGGTCGCGGACGTGGAGCGGTATCCGGAATTCTTGCCGTGGTGCGTCGCTGCACGCGTCCGACGCTGGGAAGGCTCGAACGCATTCGTGGCCGATCTGGTCATCGGCTACAAAGTCTTCCGCGAGCGTTTCACCTCGCATGTTGGCCTGCAGCGGCCCGGCCGGATCGACGTGGCTTACTACGAGGGGCCGTTCAAATATCTGAACAACCACTGGAACCTGATCCCGCGGGAGGATGGCGGCTGCGTCATCGATTTCTACGTGGACTTCGAGTTCCGCTCGCGCGCCTTGCAGAAGGTCATCAAGACACTGTTCAATGAGGCGGTGCAACGCATGGTCGGGGCGTTCGAGAAACGCGCCGACGCGCTTTATGGACCGGACGCCAACAGAAACCCGGCCACGTCCGGGCTAACTCTCCACAAGCCGGCCCAGGAGCATTAGGGCGGCGTCCACCGTCGCGGCGCGGACGGCATCGCGATCGCCGGGAAAGACGCACCGCTGGTGCAGAGTCTCGCCATGGCGCCGCGCTGCGGCCATGTGCACCAGTCCGACGGGCCGGGTGGCCGAGCCGCCACCGGGGCCGGCGATGCCGGTGACGGCGACGCCGAGGTCGACCGGCGTCCGCGCCATCACGCCGGCCACCATCGCCCGCGCCACCGGCTCACTGACCGCGCCATGGTCCGCGAGCAGATCGCCGGCCACGCCCAGAAGCTCCGTCTTCGCCGGATTGCTGTAGGTGATGAACCCGCGGTCGAAGACCAACGAGGAGCCGGGGATCGCGGTCAGGCTGCCTCCGATCAGTCCGCCGGTGCAGGATTCGGCGACACCGATCGTCAGGCCGCGGGCGCGGCAGGCTTCGATGAGGTGGGCAGCGAGGCGGCGACCCTCGTCAGAAATCATTCATTACACTCCCGAAAGAATGGCGCGGGCGGTGAGCAGCACGCCGGCAGCGTAGCCGGCCGCGATGACGTCGTCGAGCATCACGCCGAAGCCACCCTTGACGGCGCGGTCGGCCCAAGAGGCCGGCCACGGTTTGGTGATGTCGAACAGGCGAAACAGGGCGAAACCGGCGGCATACCAGATCAGGTCGAGGGGCACCGCCGCGAGGGATAGCCATTGGCCGGCCACCTCGTCGATGACGATGGCGCTGGGATCGTCCGTGCGGGTACGCCGCATGGTCGCGCCGGCCGCCCAGCTGCCGACAACGAGGACCAGCAGCGCAGCACCGGCAAGGGCGACAGGGCCAAGGTGGGCATGGATCAGCCAAGCCACCGGCAGGGCTGCGACCGATCCCCAGGTGCCGGGCGCGACGGGCGCCAAGCCGATGCCGAAAGCCGTCGAGATCAGATCTTCCGGCCGTCGCAGATCCAGTTTCATCGCGCCGCCCCGCCGACCAGGGCGGCGAAGGTGTCGACGTCCACGTTGCCGCCCGAAAGCACCACGGCGACGGTCCTGCCGGTGATGCCGTAGCGTCCGGACAGAACGGCGGCGAGGGCGACGGCGCCACCCGGCTCGACCACTATCTTGAATTGCTGAAAGGCGACACGCATGGCGGTCGCCACCTCGGTGCCGCTCACCGCGAGCCCGCCGGCGAGCCGCTCGCGATTGATGGCGAAGGTGATCTCGCCCGGTTCGGACAGCAGCAGGGCATCGCAGATAGACCGAGCGCCAGGAGCATTGGCCACGCGTCGGCCGGCGGCCAGCGATCGGGCGGTGTCATCGAAGCCCTCGGGTTCCACGGCGTAGATCCGCGCGTCGGGCATTCGGGCCGAGAGAGCGAGGGCGATGCCCGCCGATAAGCCGCCACCGCTGCATGGCACCAGCACCGCATCCAATGTGGTGCCCGCCGCTGCGGCTTGCGCGGCGAGTTCCAGCCCCACCGTACCTTGACCGGCGATGACGTGGGGATCGTCGAACGGCTTGACCAGCACGGCGCCGCGCGCCCGGCCGATGTCAGCGGCGATGGCCTCGCGGCTCTGGCGTCCGCGATCATAGGTCACGACCTCGGCACCCCAGGCGCGGGTTCCCTCCAGCTTGGCGCGCGGCGCATCGTCCGGCATGACGATGCAGGCGGGCATGCCGAGCATCAGCGCCGCGGCGGCGACTCCTTGCGCGTGATTGCCCGAGGAATAGGCGACAACGCCGGCCGCCGCTCTTTCGCCGATGCGCGACAGGCGATTGAAGGCACCCCGGAACTTGAACGAGCCTGTGCGCTGCAGCGGCTCTGCCTTGACCAGGAGGCGGCCGCCCAGGCAGGCGCTCAGCAAAGGTGATTCCAGCAGCGGCGTGCGCACGGCGACACCGTCGAGGGTGCGCCCCGCCGCCTCGACATCGGCGACCGTAGGGCGGTCAGAACTCGGCGAGGAAGGCATCGATGGCCGCCGCCGCCGAGGGCTCGCTCAAGGTCGGAGGATGGCCGACACCAGGGACGGTGACGGCGCGGGCCAGCGGCAGAACCTCGAGCATTCTATCAAGCGTTGGCTGGGTCAGCAGCGTCGAGATCTGCCCGCGCACGATCAACACCGGCAAGTTGCGCAAGGTCCGCAGGTATGGCCAAAGGTCGACGCCGTTGTGGGCGCCGCGAAACATCGGCTTGGCCAGAGCGGGATCCCAGTCCGGGACGATCCGGCCGTCAGTGTCCTTGCGGCAGGACACATGGGCAAGCTCGAGCCACGCAGCATCGTCGACGTCATGCCAATGGCCGAAATGTCCCTTCAGCCGCGCTGCCGCCTCATCCCAGGTGTCCACCGGGGCGGTATCGTGCAGGAACGCGTAGATGGTCTCCATGCCCGAGCCGTCGATGTCCGGCCCGACGTCGTTGAGGACGGCGCCGGCTATCGCCGTCGGAATCACCGTCGCCAGCGCCATGGCCATGATCCCGCCCAGCGACGTGCCGACCACGATCACGCGATGGGCGCCGGCGGCGGCGAGCAGGTGACGCGTGTCGTCCAGATAGACCTCTGGACTGTAGTGACGCCAGTCGGGATCGTAGTCCGACTGGCCGCGGCCTCGATAATCCAGGCACAGGACGCGGCGGCCATCGCGGGCGATCCGCCGAGCGACGGCGTCGAAATCCTTGGAGTTGCGGGTGAGCCCGGCGAGGCAAAGCACTGGCAAACCAGATTGCAAGGGATCGCCGTACTCGCGGTAGAAGAGCCTCAGACCATCCTGGCTTCGAAACGTGCGCGCGCGCCACGTCGTCTCGCGCGTTTCCTCCATCGTCACAGCCCGAGCAGCGCGGGCAGCTCTTCGAGCGAGCGGATTTCAGCCCGTATCTCTCCGGGCAGGACTTCCGGACGCGCCCCAAACCGGTTGATCCAGACGACCTGCATGCCGAACGCTGCGGCTGCCGAGGCATCCCAGGCATTGGAGGACATGAAGGCGATGGTCTCGACCGGCGCGCCAAGTTCATCGACGGCGAGTTGATATGCCGAGGGATGCGGTTTGTAGATCCGCAGGCGATCCACCGAGAGCTGACGATCGATGACGTTGTCGAGGTCGGCGTTGCGCACCGCCGCGATCAGCATGCTCGGCGAGCCGTTGGAGAGGATCGCCGTGCGCTGACCCGCCGCCTTCAGGCGCCCCAGGACCCCAGCCACGTCCGGATAGGCGTCGAGGATGAAGTAGACCTCCATCAGCCGGGCCCGCAATGCTGGATCGTCGAGACCGAGGGTCGCCATGCTGTAGTCAAGGGCGTCACCCGTGACGTGCCAGAAATCCTCGTAATCGCCGCGCAGGCTGCGCTGCCACGTGTACTCGAGCTGTTTGCTCCGCCACAGACGCGCAAGCTCGTCAGCCTTGTCGCCGATTGCGCCGCGACAACGTTCGGTCGCGGCATTGACGTCGAACAGCGTACCGTAGGCGTCGAACACACAGGCCTTGATGTCGGCGAGACGCGGTGAGCCGGTCATCTCGTTCGTTTCCCCTGCCTTCATTATCACGCTACCGTCTTGATGCAGGCTTATCGCCCCGCCAAGTCGCAGGTCAAGCTCGGGCGCGGTCGTGCTGCAACCGGTTAGCGCAGAAGGTCGCGATCGAGGGTGCCGCCGCTCTCCGGAACCCCCAGCTTTGTCCGGTATACCTGCAGGTTTTCCAGGGTTCGCTGCACGTAGTTGCGGGTTTCGGAGAACGGGATGGCCTCGATCCAGTCGATGGCCGCATCGAGACTGTCGGAGGGCCTGCCGTTGGCGGCGCGCCATCGTTGCGAGCGGCCCGGCCCGGCGTTGTAGGCGGCGAGTGACAGGATATAGGAGCCGTTGAACTGCCCCAGCATCTTGTCCAGGTAGCCGCTACCGAGGGTGATGTTGTAGCCCGGGTCGGTGACCAGCCGGGTCCGGGAATAGGGGAGGCCGGTGCGCTTGGCCATTAACTGCGCCGTTCCCGGCATCAGTTGCATCAGGCCGCGGGCTCCGGCGGGGCTGACCGCATCGACGCGGAACGCGCTCTCCTGCCGAATGACGCCGAGGATGAGGGGGGGCTCGACCTGCTGCCCCTCGGCAGGAACTGGCAATGTCGGATATCCTAGGTCGATCAGGTGGTCCCCTGTTCTGTAGGCCTGCTTGCCGACGAACACGCCGAGATCTGCACGGCCGCTGTCGCGCGCGAGTTGTGCCGCCAGCACCTTCCAGCCCGGCGAATCGTCGAGTTCGGCGAGGCGCAGCACAAACGCCCACAAGCGCGACGTTTGCCCGAACGCCTGCAGCAGGATGGCGGCGCGGGTCAGTTCGTGGGCCTGGAAGGCGCTGCGCTCCGCCGCCGACGGCACCGGATCGGCGGGCAGGGCCGGCCTCCGCTCGGGGGTAAGGGTGACAGCTGCGAGTTGACCGTAGAAAGTCGTCGGGTGCCGGGCGGCCGTGTGGTACCACCGCGCCGCCGCGGCGTCGTCACCCAGCGCCGCCGCCGCCCGGCCTGTCCAGTAGGCACCGCGCGCTTGGCTGATCGGATAGGTGACGCGGCCATACATTTGCTGGAAGTGTTGGAAGGCCCGTTGCGGCTCATTGAGGAAACGTAGCGCGATCCAGCCGGCCAGGAATTCCGCCTCGGCATAGTCGCTGTCGTCAGCGGCGCCGTGCTGGCTGGCGGTCCGGTAGGCCTCGGCGACGAGACCGTCGGCGAGGGCGCGACGGGCGAGGATGGACCGCTCGGTCCACAGGAGCGACGGCGCTGCCGTATCGGGGCGATAGCTGTGCAGCATCGTCCGTGCCGCGTCGTTCATGTCCTTCTTGCGGCGCCAGCGCACCCGCTCGAATACAAGTCCGGCGTCGTTCTGAAGATGCGGGGGCACGCGGCCGACGGCGGCGTCGACGCCGGGGCGGACGGCGCGCAGGTCGAGCCGGGCGACCGCGAGCGCCCGCATGCCGGGATCGACCCGTGGCAGCAGGCGCTTCGCCTCCGCCTCGGCGCCGTCCCAAAGGAGCCGGTCGAGGCGGCGGCGATGGTCGTCGCTGGTCAGCAGATGTCCCAGGTCCTCCAGGAACGACGCCTCGTTGCTGGCATTGAAGGAACCGTCGACCCAGGCCTCGCGCGCGACCGCCATGGCGCTGCTCGTGTCGCCGGTGGCCTTGAGCGCCCGCGCCAGCCAGAAGCGACCAAGGGTCGTCTGCGCCGGATGCCGGCCGAACCACTCGATCAGGCGCGCCGGCGGCACGGAGGCATCGATCGCACCCTCGGCCCGCTGCCGCAGGGTGTTCGGCCAGGGCCAATCCGGATTGGCGTCGATGAAGGCGGCAATCTCGTTGAACGACAGGCTCGCGTCGCGGCCGATGATCCGATGCCAAGTGATCAGCTTGACCGCCACCGGGTCGCCGAGCCGCCCGGCGGCCATCGCCACCTCGCCCCACTGATTGCGCGCAACGGCGTCGAAGGCCTGACGACCGGTGTCCACCATGGCAGCCGGCAGCGACGCACGCGCCGACGGGACGACGACAGATGCGACAACCACAACAGTGGCAATGAACCGGGACACGGACACCAGCATGGTCTCAAATCCGCCAGATCAAACAAACCCGCACACCGCGGTTCGGAGCCGCCCCCTGTCGTCGAGACTGTACGTGGTCCGCCGTGGGCTCGCAAGACGGGCGGTTGCGGCGCTTGCAAAGCGGGCGCGCGTCGCTAAGGTCCGGCATTCAACAATCGTCAGGATTTGGAGCCGGAAAGATGTTCAAGGGGTCGTTCCCCGCCCTGATCACGCCGTTCCGCGACGGCGCCTTCGACGAGCCCGCTTTTCGCGCGTTGATCGACTGGCACATCGCGGAAGGATCGGATGGCTTGGTGCCGTGCGGCACCACGGGCGAATCGCCGACCCTCAGCCATGACGAGCACAAGCGCGTGGTCGAGGTGTGCGTCGCCGCAGCCGCCGGGCGGCTGCCGGTGATCGCCGGGACCGGCTCCAACTCCACCGACGAGGCGATCGAATTGACGCGGCACGCCAAGGCGGCCGGCGCTTACGCCGCCCTCGTCGTCACGCCCTACTACAACAAGCCGACGCCGGCGGGCCTATACGCGCATTACAAGGCGATCCACGACGCCGTTGCGCTGCCGATCATCATCTACAACATCCCGGGACGCAGCGTCATCGACATGTCCGTGGAAACCATGGCGAAGCTCGCTGAGTTGCCGAACATCGTCGGTGTCAAGGACGCGACCCAGGACCTCGCCCGGCCGATCCGCACGCGGCTCGCCGCCGGCGCCGATTTCTGCCAGCTGTCCGGTGAGGACGGCACGGCGCTGCCATTCCTGGGCGCCGGCGGGCACGGCTGCATCTCGGTCACCGCCAACGTCGTGCCGGCCCTGTGTGCGGCCCTGCAATGGGCTTGGCGCGACGGCAACCGCGCCGAGGCCCTGAGCATCGCCGACCGGCTGATGCCGCTGCACGATGCGCTGTTCTGCGAGACGAGCCCCGCCCCGGTGAAGTATGCCGCGAGCCTGCTTGGCCGCTGCCTCCCCGATGTGCGGCTGCCCCTGGTGGAGATCTCGGAGGCGAGCAAGACGAAGGTGCGCGACGCCATGATCCAAGCCGGCATCCTGACCTGAGGGAGCGGCAGACGCCGGCAGTCCAGTGGCGGGCAAGAACAAGAAGAAGGCTGGTCCGATCGGCGCCATTGCGGCGCAGAACCGGCGGGCGCGGCACGACTACGAGATCGTCGAAACCTTCGAGGCCGGCATCATGCTCACCGGTACCGAGGTCAAGTCCATCCGTGCCGGCCGCGCGTCCATCGTCGAGGCGCACGGCACCGTGAAGGGCGGCGAGGTGTGGTTGCAGAACGCGCACATCGACGAGTACGGCGGCGCCAAACACTTCCAGCATGCGCCGAAGCGCCCGCGCAAGCTGCTGCTCCATCGCCGCGAGGTCGAGAAGCTGACCGGTGCGGTACACCGGCAGGGCATGGCGCTGGTGCCGTTGGACATCCACTTCAATTTGCGCGGTCTCGCCAAGGTGACCCTGGCGCTGGCCAAGGGGCGGCGCAAGGTTGACAAGCGCGAGGCGGTCAAGGACCAGGAGTGGAAGCGCCAAAAGGAGCGACTGCTCCGCGCGCGCTGAGGCGCGGCGGTGGCTTCAGCAGCCGGGATCGTCGACGCACCCGCGCAGCGCCTCCTGGGTATCGGGGCCATAGGTGCCGTCCAACTCGCCAGAATACAGCCCATGGGCTGCGAGGTACGTCTGCAGCGCGACCACCGTGCCGGTTCCGCCCACCTGCATCGCGCGTTCGAAATCGGCGACTGCCTGATCGGCATTACCGAGCCGATTGTTGCTCGCGCCACGGCCGTACCAGGCGTCGGCGAGCCCTGCGTCCAGGGTGATTGCGCTGTCGTAGTCCTCGATGGCCCGCGCATACTCGCCCTTTGCCGCATAGGCATTGCCGCGCGCGACGAAAACCGAGGCCGCCTGGCCATCGACTTCCAGAGCGCGATCGAAGTCGACAATGGCCTTGTCGAGATCGCCGATGCCGGAGCGGGCGAGACCGCGCCCGTACCATGCCTCGAAGGCGCGCGGACCGCCGAGGGCGAGGGCGTTGCTCAGGTCTTCGATTGCCGCCTCGAAATGGCCGAGGATGCTATAGGCGTTGCCGCGATTGACCAGCATGCCGACCCGCACCGGGTCGGAGATCAGTCCCGAATTGAGCGCCTGCGAGCAGACGAGGACCGCGGCACGGGCGTTCTCCGGTCCTGTCAGACGGTTGCACGCATCGACATCGTCCGCGATCGCGGCCCTGGCCGGCCCGCCGGCCGCCAGCGTTGCCGCCACCACCAAGGCGCCAATCGGCAGCCGTGAATCCATCAATGACCTCCTCAACCAACCCATGTTCCACCATATCACTAGCCTTCTCGGCGCGCGAGGCGACAGTTGCGATGCAGCCAGCCGAGAGCGACGTCGCAGGTCCCTATCTCTGGGCGAACTGGGTATCGCCGAACAGAATAGATCGGGTTTGCTCATCCATCTGGCGGTTGAGGTCGTTGCGACGTTCGGGAACCTTCAAGCCGCGCTCCACGGCGGGGCGGGCGGCAATCGCGTCGAACCAGCGCTTCAGATTGGGATGGGCGTCGAGGTCCTGCCCCTGGCGCTTATAGGGCCGGATCCAGGGGAAGCACGCGATGTCGGCGATGGAATAGTCGCCGGCGAGGAACGGCACCTCGCCGAGTCGGCGGTCCATCACCGAGTAAAGGCGATGCGCCTCTTTTGTGTAGCGATCCACGGCGTAGTCGATCAGATCCGGTGCGTAGTTGCGGAAGTGGTGGTTCTGGCCGAGCATGGGGCCGACACTGCCCATCTGGAACATCAGCCACTGGATCACGTCATAGCGGCTGCGTGGCTCGGTCGGCATCAGTTGTCCAGTCTTCTCGGCGAGGTAGAGCAGGATGGCGCCCGACTCCATTACCGGGTAAATGCCCCCGCCGGGGCCATTGTGATCGACGATGGTGGGTATCTTGTTGTTCGGATTCAGCTTCAGGTACGCCTGATCGAACTGATCGCCCTTGGCGATGTCGATGGCGTGCACCGTATACGGAAGGTCCAATTCCTCCAATGCGATGGAGACCTTGTACCCGTTCGGCGTGCTCCACGTGTAAAGGTCAATCATTATCGTTCTCCGGTCCCGCAATCATTGCTTTTTGGCGTTGCCGCCCCGACGTCGCTTGAACGTCGCAGCCATGCCGCCGATAACGTGGGCAAGCCGTGGTCCGCGTGCAACCACGGAGGCGATGCATGGAAGAACCACTCCTGCACTTGGTGTTCGGTGGGCGTGTGAAGGACCCTCGGGATCTCGACTTCATCGACGTCGAGACGCTGCACGTGGTCGGCATCTACCCGAGCTATGCGACGGCGCTTGCCGCCTGGCAGGAGGTGAGCCGACGCTACATCAACTATGCCGATATTAAATATGTGATCGTCCACTTGCATCGGCTGCTGCAACCGGCGACGGACAGCCCGTCGTAACCGGCAAGCCGCCCGGCTCAGACGCCAGGGTCTCCCGCCGCAGCGGCAATCGCCGAGGCGAGGTCATCGAAGCCGGTGAAGGCTTGGAACTGCGGAAATTCGGCGATGACGTTTTCGGGGGCGCGGAACAGGAAGCCGGTATCGGCCTCCGCCAGCATGGTGGTGTCGTTGTAGGAGTCACCGGCGGCAACGGTGCGGAAGTGAAGGTCGCGAAAGGCGACAACGGCGGCCCGCTTGTGATCGGTCATGCGCAACCGATATCCAGCAATCCGCCCGCCGTTCTCGATGTCGAGACGGTGGCAGAACAGCGTCGGCCAGTCGAGTTGGCGCATCAGCGGCGCGGCGAACTCGTAGAACGTGTCGGACAGGATGACCACCGGCCCGCACCGCCGCAATCCGTCAAGAAAGGCCTTGGCGCCATCGAGTGGGGTCAGCCTGCCGATGACCTCCTGGATGACGTCGATGGTCAGCCCGTGGCGGTCGAGCACCTGCAATCGGTGGCGCATGAGCACGTTATAATCGGCGATGTCGCGGGTCGTTAGGCGGAGATCGTCGATCCCGGTGAACTCGGCGACGTTGATCCACACTTCCGGAACAAGAACGCCTTCGAGATCGAGACAAACGATGCGCACGGGCAACTCCGCCGACGGATATTTCGAGACCCCTTCGGGCGGTATAGCCGCAGCGCGTGATGCGTGCCAACGCCGAAGTTCAGCGGGCCGCCAGTTCCGCCACCTGGGCGATCACCGCGTCGAACATCGCTCGCGTCAGGCGGCCCGTATTCGTGTTCAGGCGCGAGCAGTGATAGCTGTCGACGAGGACCGGTCGGCGTGTTCCGTCGCCAACGTCGACATAGGTGGCGCCGTGGGCGAAGGCGAAGCGGTTGCGCGGCCGGCCGAGCGCCGTGAGGACGGCGCCGTGGGCGATGGCACCGAGGGCCAGGATCACCCGGAGCCGCGGCAGCGCCGCGATCTCCGTGGCGAGGAAGCGGTTGCACGTGGCGATTTCGGTGGTCGTCGGTCGGTTTTCTGGCGGCACGCATCGGACGGCGTTGGTGATCCGGCAGTCGATCAGACGGAGATCGTCCGGCGCGCCGTTGCCATACGTGCCGGCCGCCAGCCCGTGGTGGAGCAGCATCGGGTAGAGGAGGGTGCCGGCGTGGTCCCCGGTGAACGGCCGGCCGGTGCGATTGGCGCCGCGCAGGCCAGGCGCCAGTCCGACGATCAAGACCCGCGCATCGGGACCTCCGAACGACGGCACCGGGGCATTGTGCCAAGTCGGCTCCGCCTGCCTCTGGCGCATGCGCAACGCCACCAGCCGCGGGCACAGCGGGCAATCGGATGCCGGTGCGCCCGGTGGATCGCCGGCAGGCATGACGGCAGCGCCCGAGCGGACGGACGTCAGGCGTCGGCGAAGCTGTCGCCCGTCGGCGACGGGTTGCGTGGTGTCGCCAACGGTCGCTCCTCACGGTTCGGCAGGACACGCTCGATGGCCGGCTGCAGTTCGACCAGTTCGAGAAACCGGTCGGCCTGGCGGCGCAGTTCGTCAGCGACCATCGGCGGCTGCGAGCGGATGGTGCTGACCACCGTCACCCGCACCCCACGCCGCTGCACGGCTTCGACCAGCCGGCGAAAGTCGCCGTCGCCGGAGAACAGCACGACATGATCGAGTCGCTCGGCCATCTCCATGACGTCGATCGCCAGTTCAATGTCCATGTTCCCCTTGATCTTTCGACGTCCGGCTCCGTCGGTAAATTCCTTGGTCGGTTTGGTGACCATGGTATAACCATTGTAATCGAGCCAGTCGATGAGGGGCCGGATTGGGGAATATTCCTGGTCTTCGATCAGCGCGGTATAGTAGAAGGCCCGGATCAACTGACCCTTGCTGGCAAATACCTCGAGCAGTCGTTTATAATCGATGTCGAAGTTAAGGGCCCGCGCAGCAGCATAGAGATTCGAGCCATCAATAAACAGGGCAATTCTTTCTTGAGGATAAAACATCGGTTTCCGTCATCAGCCGGAACCGCCGGTGGCCCGTGAGCGGCCGCGTGCGGTGCCGTGGTTGCAAGACCTTACCCCGCGTTCCTCGATTATTGGTCGATGTCACGTAATGAAGTTTTCGAGCACCCGCAAGGGCTGCGATGCCTGAAGAGTCGGACATCTTCATCGCCATCGGCGCCAACCTGTCCAGCGTGCAGCATGGCGAACCGCTCGCGACCTGCCGCGCGGCGCTGCCGGCCATGGCGACCGCGGGCGTTCGCATCCTTGGTTGTGCCCGCTGGTATGCCAGCCGTCCGGTGCCGGCGGCGCCGCAGCCGATGTACGTCAATGGCGTCATCCGGGTTGCGAGCGACCTGTCGCCCGAGGCCCTGCTCGCCCTTCTGCACGATGTCGAGGCGGCATTCGGGCGCGTGCGCGGCGCGCCCAACGCCGCCCGCGTTCTGGATCTGGACCTCGTCGCTTATGCCAAGCGTGTGAGCGGCACCGAGGCCGGCGCGATCCTCCCGCATCCGCGCATGCACGAACGGGCCTTCGTGCTGCGCCCGTTGGCCGAATTGGCGCCAGCGTGGCGGCATCCACGGCTGGGCATCACCATCGGCGCTTTGCTGGCGGCGCTGCCGCCGGGGCAGGAGGCGACGCCCATCGCCGATGGCGACGATGCTTGTCTCCCGCCCGACAACACCATATAAAATTGGTCTCTTCAGATTATCGGTGGTGAGGACTGCGAATGGCTCGCGTCACGGTGGAAGATTGCGTGGAGAGGGTACCGAACCGGTTCGAACTGGTGATGCTCGCCGCTCAGCGAGCACGCAATGTCGGCGCCGGGGCCCCGCTCAGTGTCGAGCGCGACAACGACAAGAACCCGGTGGTGGCGCTGCGCGAGATCGCCGAGGACACGGTCTCGCTCGCTGAACTCGAGAACAGTCTGATCCAGAGCCTCCAGAAGGTCGTCGAAGTCGAAGAACCTGGCGAGGACGTGGTGGACATTCTCTCGATCCAGAAAATCATCGGGTCCGACCTGGGCGAGCGCTCCGACACCGACGAAATTTCTGAAGATCTGCTGCACGTCGAGGGCGAGGAGCCCGAGGAGAAGGCGGATGACGACCGCGACGGCCCAGGCACTGACGAGGACTTCGGCGATGCGTCCGGAGCCGACGGGCCTGACGACCAAACTCCCATCTGACAGCCCAGAACGACCACGAGGCAGGACCGCGGGCGCGATCATTCGCCAGTACGAACTGGTCGATCTCGTCAAAGCCTACGACCCGCATGCCGACGAGGACCTGCTGAACCGCGCTTATGTGTTCGCCATGCGGGCCCATGGCGGCCAGCGCCGGGCGACGGGCGAGCCCTTCTTCTCCCATCCCCTTGAAGTGGCCGGCATCCTGACACGGTACCGGCTCGACAGTTCGGCCATCGCCACGGCGTTGTTGCATGACACCGTCGAGGACACTGACGCCACGCCCGAGGAGATCCAGTCTCTCTTCGGCGTAGAGATTGCTCGGCTCGTCAACGGTGTGACCAAGCTCAGCCGCATCGAGTTGCAGTCGGAGCGGACCAAGCAGGCGGAGAACCTTCGCAAGCTGGTCATGGCGATGTCGGAGGACATTCGCGTCCTCCTGATCAAGCTGGCAGACCGTCTCCACAACATGCGGACGCTGAGCGCGATCCCGGACCCGACGAAGCGCCGCCGCATCGCCAACGAGACCATCGACGTCTATGCGCCGCTCGCCGATCGCGTCGGCATGCACGAAGTGAAGGAGGAGTTACAGGAACTGGCGTTCGTCGAGATCAATCCCGACGCCTACCATTCGATCGTCGCGCGCATGCAGTATTTGCGCGAGCAATCCGGCGACGCCACGACCAAGACCCTGGTGCAACTGCGCGAAACGCTGGCGAATCATAATGTCCGCTGCGCTGTCATGGGTCGGGAAAAAACACCCTATTCGATCTGGCGGAAGATGCAGTCGAACAACATCGGTTTCGAACAGTTGTCCGACGTCATGGCGTTCCGCATCATCGTCAAGACTGTCGAAGATTGTTACCGCGCGCTCGGCGCCATCAACCAGACCTATCCGGTGATTCCCGGCCGTCTCAAGGATTACATCTCGACGCCGAAGCCGAATGGCTATCAATCGATCCACACCGGTGTCATCGGTCCGCTCAATCATCGCATCGAGGTGCAGATTCGGACCCGCGACATGCACGAAATCGCCGACTACGGTGTTGCCGCCCACTGGATGTACAAGGCCGGGCTGTCGTCGACCGATGGCAAGCAATACCAGTGGCTGAATGAACTGCGCGACATTCTTGTCAATTCGCCGGATCCCGACGACCTGATCGCCCATTCGAAGATTGAAACGTTCGGTGATCAAGTGTTCTGCTTCACGCCCAAGGGCGACGTATTTGCCCTGCCGGCGGGAGCGACAGCCGTCGATTTCGCCTACGCGGTGCATTCGGAGATCGGCGACCGGTGTGTCGGCGCGAAGATCAACGGCCGCCACATGCCGCTGCAGACGGTGCTCGACAACGGCGATCAGGTGGAGATCATCACCTCCAAGGTGCAGACGCCGCAGCCGACATGGGACCGCTTTGTCGTCACCAGCAAGGCGCGGGCGCGGATCCGCCGCTTCGTGCGCGCCCGCCAGCGGGACGAGTGGATCAAGGTCGGCCGGTCGCTGGTCGAGCGGGCATTTCGTCAGGAAAAGCGCGACTACTATGACAAGGCGCTGGAAGGCGCGATCAAGAAGCTCAACCAGCCAACCGTCGAAGATCTGCTCGCCCAGGTTGGCGCCGGCTATGTCGCGGCGGCGGCAGTGTTTGAGGCGGTCTTCCCGGACGCGCGACGTCGGCCCAACATGCTGCAACGCGTCATCGGCCGGCGCGCGGATTCAAAAAAACGGGATGCGGCGCCGCCGATCGCGATCCGGGGCTTGATTCCGGGCATGGCGGTCCATTTCGCTGGCTGCTGCCACCCGGTTCCCGGCGACCGCATCGTCGGCATCACCACCACGGGCCGCGGTATCACCATCCACACCATCGATTGCGACAGCCTGGAAGCCTACGCCGACTCCGCTGACCGCTGGATCGACGTCGCCTGGGACGCCGACGTCAATGCGATGGAGGCGCACATCGGCCGAATCAAGTTGACCGTCGTCAACGAGCCCGGGACACTGAGCGAAATCACTGGGGTGATCGCCCAGTACGAAGGCAACATCACCAACCTGAAGATTACCAATCGGTCGACCCAATTCTTTGATTTGCTCATCGACATCGAGGTCCATCACGTCCGCCATTTGACGGATATAATCGCGGCGCTGCGCGCGACGCGCGTGGTCACCGCGGTCGACCGCGCCTACGCCTGATCTTGCTCCCGCCAAACACGATGAGGTTTCAAAACGCGATGACGGTTCGCTTGCGGCTGGGTGTTAACATTGATCATGTGGCGACGTTGCGGAACGCTCGCGGCGGCCGCCATCCGGATCCGCTGCGCGCCGCCCGCGTCGCCGTCGGCGCGGGCGCCGACAGCATCGTTGCGCACCTGCGAGAGGACCGTCGCCACATCCGCGATGCCGACGTGGACGCGGTCATCGCCGAGATCGACGCACCGCTGAACTTCGAGATGGCCGCGACCGAGGAAATGACGACCATCGCCCTGCGTCTCCGCCCCTTCGGGGTGTGCATCGTGCCGGAACGCCGTGAGGAGCGGACCACGGAAGGCGGGCTCGACGCGGTGGCGGGCTTCGACGCGCTGACCAGGCGGGTACGGGCGCTCAAGGCTGCGGGAATGCGCGTCTCGCTGTTCGTCGAGGCGGAGTGCCAGCAACTCGACGCGGCCCGCGGTCTCGGAGCCGATGCGGTCGAACTGCACACCGGCGCCTTCTGCGAGGCCGCGGGAGATGATCGCGCCGAAGCCCTGGCGCGCATCGTCGAGGCTGCCCGCCATGCCGCCGCGATCGGGCTGGAGTGCCACGCCGGGCATGGCCTCACCTATGAAACCGTGGGACCGATCGCCGCGATCCCCGAGGTCGTCGAGTTGAACATCGGCCACTTCCTCGTGGGCGAGGCGGTGTTCGTCGGTTTCGAGGAATCGATCCGTCAGATGCGGGCGATCATGGATGCCGCCCGCGCCGGCGCCGAGGCGGCGGCTGCGCGATGATTCTCGGCGTCGGCACCGACCTGCTCGACATCCGCCGCATGGAGAAGACCCTGGAGCGGTTCGGGCACCGGTTTCGTGAGCGGGTGTTCACCGAGGCGGAGTGCAGTCGGTGCGAAGCGCGGGTGCAGTCGGCCGGCTGCTTCGCACAGCGCTTCGCTGCCAAGGAGGCGTGTTCCAAGGCGCTGGGCACGGGGCTTCGCCAGGGCGTTTTCTGGCGCGATATGCGGGTCGACAGCCTGCCGTCCGGCCAGCCGGTGATGGTCCTCTCGGGCGGTGCTGCGGTGCGGCTGGCGGTTCTGACGCCGCAGGGTATGGTGGCCGACATCGCCGTCTCGATGAGCGACGACTATCCGATGGCGCACGCCGTCGTGGTCATCTCGGCACGGCCCGCCACCGCCGGCACCACCACTGTGGCGGGGCCCGTGCCCGGCACCGTGCCTTGACAGGGGCGTCCGCCGCTGGCTTGATCCGGCACGCGTTCTCCTCCGCCCCCTTCACCCCCTCCTGATGCATCGGCTGCGATCGCCATGGCACAACGCAAATCCGGCGGCTTCATCGAACTGGTGAAGACATTCGTCTACGCTGGCTTGATCGCGCTGGTCATCCGCACTTTCCTGTTCGAGCCGTTCAGCATCCCCTCTGGCTCGATGATTCCGACGCTGCTGGTCGGTGACTATCTTTTCGTCTCGAAGTACGCCTATGGCTATAGTCGCCATTCCTTTCCGTTGAGCCCGCCGCTGTTCGAGGGGCGCATCTTCGGGTCGACGCCCGAGCGCGGTGACGTGGTGGTGTTCAAGCTGCCGTCGGACAACAGCACCGACTACATCAAGCGTGTGATCGGACTGCCCGGCGACCGCGTGCAGGTCATCGACGGGGTTCTCCACATCAATGGCGAACCGGTGGAGCGGGCACGGATCGGGCAGTACCCGGAGGGCGCACAGGCGGACGGCCGCGGCCGCTACACGCAGTACCGGGAAACGCTGCCCAACGGGCGATCGCATGTGATCATCGAAGAAAGCGACAGCAACCATAACCAGGACCTGTTCAGCGGTCTGCCCGACAACACCCGCGAATACGTGGTACCCGAAGGGCACATCTTCGCCATGGGCGACAACCGCGACAATTCCAAGGACAGCCGCTATCGCGACGTCGGGCCGGTGCCCATAGAGAATCTGGTGGGGCGAGCCGAGGTCATCTTCTTTTCCGTGGATGGAAGTTTTCTGAAATTCTGGGAATGGCCGAACACGGTGCGCAGCGATCGCTTGTTCCGAGCCATCGACTGAGCATGCCAGACGAGCGGGACGCCGCCGCCGGCGACGATCTGGCTGCGTTCGGCCGGCGACTCGGCCATGCTTTCCGCGATCCGGACCTCCTTGCCGAGGCGCTGACCCACGCCAGCATGGCCGGTCAGATCGGATTGCAAATGCGCACCAACGAGCGCCTGGAATTTCTCGGCGACCGGGTTCTCGGCCTGATCGTCGCCGATCTGCTGATAACCATGTTCCCCCGGGAGAGCGAGGGCATGCTCGCCCGCCGCCACGCGGCGCTGGTGCGTCGCGAGGCCCTGGCTGAGGTGGCCGAAGCCGTGGGCCTGGATGCCAGGCTGCGGATGGCGCCAGGGGAAGCCGAATCGGGCGGCCGCGCGAATCCGGGGCTGCTGGCCGACGCGTGCGAGGCGGTGATCGCGGCGCTCTACCTGGATGGCGGTTTTGCCGCCGCCGCGGCGTTCGTGCGTCGCCACTGGCGGCCACTGGCCGAGCGAGATTCGCGCCCCCCCAAGGACGCCAAGACCGGGCTGCAGGAGTGGGCGCAGGGGCGTGGTTTGTCGCTGCCGACCTATACGGAGGTGGGCCGCGTCGGGCCGGCGCACGCGCCCAGGTTCCGTATGCAGGTGCGTGTCGACGGCCGCGCGCCAGCGGTGGGCGAAGGGCCATCGAAGCGGGTCGCCGAGCATGCCGCGGCCCAGGCGATGCTCGACGCCATTGACGCCGATGCCGACGGATAGCGCCGGCGAACAGCGCTGCGGCTTCGTGGCGGTGTTGGGGGCGCCCAACGTCGGCAAGTCGACGCTGGTGAACCACCTCGTTGGCAGCAAGGTCAGCATCGTCTCGCCGAAGGTTCAGACGACACGCGGGCGGGTGCTCGGCATCGTCCTTGTGGGAGACGCCCAACTCGTCCTGGTCGATACGCCCGGCATCTTCCGGCCCCGCCGCCGGCTCGACCGGGCCATGGTCGCCGCCGCCTGGGACGGCGCCGCCGACGCCGATGCCATCGTGCTGTTGGTGGATGCCGCGCGGGGAATCGATCGCGATACCGCTGGCATCGTCGATCGGCTTGGCAAGCGATCGCCGCCCCCCATTCTGGCGCTTAACAAGGTCGACATGGTCGAGAAACCGCGGCTGCTGGCGCTCGCCGCCGAGATGGCGAGCCGCGGTCATTTCGGCGAAACCTTCATGATCTCGGCGTTGACCGGGGACGGCGTCGACGACCTCTTTGCCCGCCTGGTAGCAGCCCTACCGGCAGGACCGTGGCTGTTTCCCGAGGACCAGATCTCCGACATGCCGATGCGGTTGCTCGCCGCCGAGATCACGCGCGAGAAAATCTACCTGCAACTGCACAAGGAACTGCCCTACGCCAGCGCCGTCGAGACCGAGGCGTGGAGCGAGCGCGACGATGGGAGCGTCCGCATTGACCAAGTGATCTATGTCGAGCGTCCGAACCAGAAGGCCATCGTCCTCGGCAAGGGCGGCAGCCGCATCAGGGCAATCGGCGAAGCGGCCCGGGTCGAGCTCGAAGCGCTACTCGAGCGACGCGTGCACCTGTTCCTGTTCGTCAAGGTCCGCGAATGGCTCGACGATCCCGAACGGTACCGTGACCTCGGACTGGACTTTCAGCCATAGATCGCCGGCGCGCTCGTCGCCGACCCTCAGACGGTGACGACGGCCTCGCCCTTCAGCGCCTGCACCGCATCACTGAGTGCCGAATCCTCGGTTTCGAAGGCGCGCTCCGCGTCGGACAGGGAGTGACCGTTCTCATCGACTTGTCGCCAGATCCAGTAGCCGTTTTGCTGCGATGTCTCGACCAGCGCATACAAATGGCGAAAAAAGCCACGCCGGCAGGGATGCGGTTCGGTGATCAAGATCTTGCGAACTGTCACAATTCAACCCCCGGAATATTGAAGCTCGCCGCCGGATCAGCGACTCACGGATCCTAGCACACGCGCCCCCAGCGACAACCCGGCAATTTTCGGAATCGACCGTGCCCCCCCACGGCGGCATTGGCCGAGGCTGCAGTTGGCGGCATTCTAGCCTACATGGTGTGGCATGGAATGGAGCGATGATGGCATCGTGCTGACAATGCGACGACACGGCGAAACGTCGGCCGTGGTCACGTTGATGACGCCGGAGCACGGTCGGCACGCCGGCTTGGTCCGTGGCGGCGCTTCGCCGCGCGGCCGCGGCATGCTGGCGACGGGCAGCCGCGTGCGTGTCCGGTGGCGGGGGCGTCTCGAGGACCACCTGGGCGTCCTGGTCTGCGAGCCCGTGGATGCGGTGGCCGCCCGCCTGTTCACCGACGGCGCACGGCTCGCGGCGCTAGCCGCAGCCTGTGCCCTGGTCGAGGCGACGATGCCAGAGCGCGCGCCCAGCGGCGGCGTCTACGTCGCCTTGTCGTCGCTGCTGGATGCGCTCGGCGGTGCCGAAGACTGGCCGGCGGCTTACGTGCGCTGGGAACTCGTCCTGCTGACGGAACTCGGCTTCGGCCTCGATCTCGGTCGGTGCGCGGCGACCGGCCGCAACGACCAACTGGCCTACGTCTCGCCCAAGTCCGGCCGTGCCGTCTCGCTCTCCGCCGGGGAGCCGTATCGCGACCGGCTGCTGCCGCTGCCGCCGTTCCTGGTCAATGGCCCGGGTCTGCCGTCGCCGGCCGACATTGCCGCGGGGCTGCGGCTGACGGAGTTCTTTCTGTCGCGCCACGCTTTACCGGAGCCGGCGGCCCTGCCCGCCGCGCGCGAGCGGCTGGTCGAGTTGATGTTGCGCGGCGTCGCGGCCGAGCGCCCGAGGGAGCAGGGCGGCCACTAAACCTCCGCCATGGAGCCGCCGCGCGTCAGGAAGTCGCGGATCTTCTGGTCCTCGGCCTCGTGCACCAGCCGCTTGGGATCGCCGCTGGCGATCATCGTCCTCGTCTCTGCATCCAGGAATACGGAGTTATCGGCGATGGCGAAGATGCTGGGCAGTTCGTGCGTCACCAGCACCATGGTCGCGCCTAGGCTATCGCGCAACTGCTGGATCAGTTCGTCGAGCAGCGACGAGGTCACCGGATCAAGCCCCGCGGACGGCTCATCGAAGAACAGCAGTTCCGGGTCCAGGGCCAGGGCGCGCGCCACGCCGGCGCGTTTGCGCATGCCGCCGCTGATCTCAGACGGATAGTAGTCCTCGAAGCCGGCGAGGCCGACGAGGGCGAGCTTGAGTGATGCCAGCGCGCGCACGTCGGCGCCGGAGAGGTCGGTGTGCATCTGCAACGGCAGCGACACGTTCTCGGCCAGGGTCATCGTCGACCACAAGGCCCCTTGTTGGTAGACCACGCCCAGCCGACGGGAGAGGCTCGCCTGCTGATCGGCGCCCGCTTCCCAAAAGCTCACGCCGTCAAGCAGCACCCGGCCCTGCTTCGGCGCCTTCAAGCCGCTGAGACAGCGCATCACCGTCGTCTTGCCGCAGCCGCTGCCGCCCATGATGACGAAGATCTCGCCGCGCCGGACGGCGAAATTGAGGTCTCGCTGAATAACCGTCGCGCCATAGGCGATGGTGACGTCTTCAACGACGATCGGCATGTCGGCGGCGGTCACGGGCAGGCTCCCTGGGGTGCTGCGTTGGGATGCCCCTCCCATAACGCTGGTGGGCCGGATCGCCAAGCCCACCCGCAGGGTTCCAAGGCCCGCAGCGTCTTAACGGCAGCGCGACAGTCGTGTCGACGGCCCGCGCACGCGCGGTGTCGGGGCGCGCGCGAGCAATGGCGTTAATGGTTTCTTCATCGCGGTACCGGAAATTGGGCGGATATGACCGTAACGGTTGCGTAGGCCCCTGATACACGGACGGGGGGCGTCGGTCCCGCCTGGCGACCGGCGGCACTGCGTCCCGGCCGAGGGCCAGATTCAGGAGCCGCGTCAATGACATCGATTTTAAGAGACACGCAGCCGGCCAACCATCTGTCTTTCGGACCGCGCCGGCGTTCTGACTCTTTCTGGCCCGCCCTACAGTGGCGCCTTTCGAGGCGCGGCTTCCAAATTGGTGTATACTACTGGATCAAGGAGGGAAACGAATTTCCATCGACTTCCGAGTTGACTGCGGCCGATGACATTACCTTCCGCTATCTCAGCGAAGAACAAGCTGCGCGTTTGACGGACGCAGAGCTTTCGAAATTCCCCAAAGAGCGGCAAAAAAACGTGCAACAATGTGTCTCTCGCGGCGCCATTATATTTTCCGCGGAACACAGTGATAGGGTGATCGCCTTCGCATCGGCCTATGCGAGTCGGGCACATTTGTTTAATACGACTATAGATTTACGCAGGGACGATTGTTACCTCAATTATATTTTTGTCGAGCCCGCCATGCGCGGCCGAAGTATCGCCACGGCGCTCCGTGCTTTTCGTCGCCAGTGCTTAGAAAAAAGAGGATTCCGCAATTTTTACTGCTTTGTCGAAAGCCGGAACGCATCAAGTTTGCGCAACCTGAAGAAAATTGAATCAGAGACGCTCGCCCGCATCTTTCACATTCGGGTCGGGTACGCGTTCCACTTGATGTTCAAAATAAAAGACTATGTTTCAAGATCTTGGTCCAGTAATTTTGAGGACATGGATACCGTCCTGCGGGCGCGCAGATAGAAAATACGCGCTGCGTTGAGCGGGGCGGCGCTTGGCGCTATGGGCGTCCTACTGAACGTCGGGCAGGCGTCGACCCAGCACCACGCCGACAAGGCCAAGCATGGAGAACACAAAAATCACGCCGACGGGCGAGATCACGGCGGCGAGCCCCCCAAGCAGGCCGCTCGCCAACAACACGACCCCAATCACCGAGTTGCTGACGGCGACGTAATCGACCCGTTTCGATCCCCCGGCCATGTCGACAATGTAGGTCTTACGTCCGAGGCGGGCGCCATTGTGGGCAACGCCCAGCACCAGGAAGGCCGCGGCATAGATCCAGGCTGCCCGCCATGCCTCTGGTGCGCCCACGGTCCAGGCAAACACGAGCAGGCCGAGGACCGATGCCAGCGTTGCCGCCCGCAGCATGACGTGCTTGCTGGACTGGTCGGCCATGCGTCCCCAGACCGGCGCGCTGATGGTGGATGCGAGGCCATTGGCGACGATGAACAGGCCGAGCGACAGGGCGTCGGCGCCGGCGGATTGGGTTGCGAGAACCATGTAGAACGGGGCGCTCAAGGCCGAGACCAAGAAGAGCGTGCGCACCAGGATGAAGCGGGCGAAGGCGGGATCGTCGCGCAGCAGCGCCAAGCGGCGCAGGGCTTCAGCGAGGGCGTTGCCGCCCCCCTCTGTCGCCCCGGGATCCTCCTGCACCGTGGCAAACGCCGCGGCGGCGGCGAACCAGGCGCACCCGGCAACGGCGACGAGGGCGCCATAGAACGCCGGCTCGGCGTCGGTGGCGCCGAGCGTCGTCAAGAAAATGCCGAGGAGTAGTGCGACGCCCCCGGCCGCGGCCGCGCTCCAGCCGCCAAGCCGGCCACGCCGCGTCTTCGGAATGGTCTTGCCGACGACATCCTTGTGAGCGACCGAACAGAGCCCGCGCGCCAGGCTGAAGAGGACAAGCAGGCCGATGATCGCCCATCCCGCGGTGGAGCCCTCCAGAGACCAAGCGACGGCTCCGATGCCGACCACCGCGGTGCCTTGGACGACGCTGCCGATCACCCAGACCCATTTGCGCCGCGCCAGCCGGCGAACCCATGTGGCGATCAACAGCTGCGGGATCAGTGAGCCGGATTCGCGGATGGGCACCAGCAATCCCACCAGGGCGACAGGCGCCGCGACGAAGCTCATCAGCCAAGTCAGCAAGGTCTTCGGGTTGGCGATCTCGTCGCCGACCTTGCTGAGCGTGCTGGCGACGATGTTGGCGAAAAAGTTGTAGGGGACCCAGTGGCAGGCGGTGTCCGGGATGTCCCGACAGATCCGCGCGTCTTCGTCGTCGACCACGAATGCATACACGCGGGCCAGCCGGTCGTTGGCGCGCGCCGTCGCTGTCTCTGTCAAGGCCACCGGAACTCCCCGTCACATGTCAATCGGGACGCCTTTGGGGAAACTATGGTTTGAGGATCAGCACCACGTAAACGAAGAAGATGACCAGATGCACGAGACCTTCCAGCATGTTGGTCCGCCGGGTGCCGAAGGTGATCAGACTGATGAACAGTGTCAGCAGCAGCAACACCATGTTCGTGGCACTGAGGCCCAGTTCCACCGGTTCGCCGGTTATCGCGGCCACCGTGAGCACGGTTGGCACGGTGAGCCCGATCGTTGCCAGCGCCGAGCCCAGCAGGACGTTGACAGAGCGCTGCAGTCGATTGGAATGCGCCGCCTGCATGGCGCTGATCCCCTCTGGCGTCAGCACCAGGATGGCCACCAGTACGCCGCCGATTGCCGCCGGCAAACCGATCGACTCGATGCCGTGCTCGACCAGAACCGCCAGTTTCTCCGACAACAGGACGATCGGCAGCATGGTCAACAGCAGCAGCACGGCGTGATAGCCGACCGATTTCGGAGCTGAGGCGCCGCCCCGATGGTCCGCATGCCCACCGTGGCCATGCGGGTCTTCGCCAGGCGGTAAGCCCGGCTGGATGAAGAACGCGCGATGCCGGCTCGTCTGGATCGCCACGAACGCGCCATAGAGCAGGAACGTGACGAAAGCAAACATCGCCTCCTGCGTCGGTGTCAGCGTCGGGGTGTCCGTTGAGACGGTGAAGTTGGGCAGAACCAGGGAGAACACCGCAAGGGGCGCCAGCACCGACAGGAACGATCGCGCGCCTTGCAGGTTGAACTCCTGCTCCCCGTGCCTGAGGCCGCCGATCAACAGCGCGACGCCGACCAGGAGGTTGAGTGCGATCATGATTACCGCAAACATGGTATCACGAGCCATTTCCGGACGGTCGGCGCCAGTGATCATGATCATCATGATCAGCGTCACCTCGATGGCGGTCACCGCCAATGTCAGAACCAGGGTGCCGTAGGGCTCGCCCAGGAGCTTCGCCAAGTGCGAGGCGTGCCGAACGACGCTGAACGCACACCACATCATGATGCCGAACATCCAGGCGAACAGCGCCAGCGCCGGCAGGCCTCTCGTGTCAACGGGGTCTTCGACGACGAAGTAGATCAGTATGGTGGACAGGGCGCCAAGCAGAAGCGGCGCTTCGGCCCTGAGTGTCGACAGGACGTTACTGGGAGAGGATCTTGGCATGGCTCACTCCTGGGACGAGCCGACGGCTGTCGAACCCGCACCGACATGGAGCCCGCATGGGGCATAGAGCAACCGCGAACGGCTTGCAAGCCACCGTACGGACCAGGACGGCCGAGCCGAGCGGCGACCAAGTCCTACAATCCATTGACGTTTGGATCAAGGTCGCTACTCTATCCTGTAGCTTCAACGGAGCGGACCGGCATCCTCAATGAACGAGTTGACCCCCGGCGGCATCCACGACGTGCCGCTCGCCGACGCCCTCGGGCAGCGGTATCTCGCCTATGCCCTCTCGACGATCGTCTCGCGATCGCTGCCGGACGTTCGCGACGGGCTGAAGCCGGTGCATCGGCGCCTGCTCTATGCCATGCGCGAGTTGGGGCTCGATCCGGCATCGAGCTTCAAGAAATGTGCGCGCGTCGTCGGCGACGTCATCGGCAAATTTCATCCGCACGGTGACGTCGCGGTTTACGATGCGCTCGTCCGCCTCGCCCAGGACTTCGCGGTGCGCTGGCCGCTGGTCGACGGGCAGGGCAACTTCGGCAACGTCGATGGCGATAACGCCGCAGCGATGCGCTACACGGAAGCCCGGCTGACCACCGTGGCGGAGCTGTTGCTGGAGGGCATTGACGAAGACGCCGTCGATTTCCGTGCCACCTACGACGGCGAAGATCAGGAACCGGTGGTGTTGCCGGCGCGGTTTCCCAATCTGCTCGCCAATGGCGCCTCGGGCATCGCCGTCGGCATGGCGACCAGCATTCCGCCGCACAACGTCGCCGAAATCTGCCAAGCGCTACGCCATCTGATCAAGCATCCCGGCGCCAGCATCGAGACGTTGGTCGGCTTCGTGCGCGGGCCGGACTTTCCCACCGGCGGCCTGCTCATCGAGTCGCCCGCTGCGATTCTCGATGCCTATGCGACCGGTCGCGGCAGCTTCCGCCTGCGCGCCCGCTGGGAGATCGAGCGGAAGAACCACGGCCAGTGGCAGATCGTCATCACCGAGATCCCGTATCAGGTGCAGAAGTCCCGCTTGATTGAGAAGATCGCCGACCTGCTTGGCGCTCGCAAGCTGCCGCTGCTCGCCGATGTTCGCGACGAGTCGACGGAGACCGTGCGCATTGTCCTCGAACCGAAGAGCCGCGGCATCGAGCCGGCGCACCTGATGGAGCCGTTGTTCCGGCTGACGGAACTGGAAACCCGCGTCGCCCTCAACATGAACGTCCTCGACGGTGGCGTGACGCCGCGGGTGATGACCTTGCGCGAAGTGCTGCAGGCGTTTCTCGACCATCGCCACGCGGTGTTGCTTCGCCGCAGCCGCCATCGCCTCGGCAAGATCGACCGGCGGCTGGAGATCCTCGCCGGGTTCCTCCTGGTCTATCTCAACCTGGACGAGGTGATCCGGATCGTCCGCGAGGAAGACCGGCCGAAGCAGGCCTTGATGGAGCGGTTCGGCCTCACCGAGTTGCAGGCGACGGCGGTCCTCGACATGCGACTGCGCCAGCTTCGCAAACTGGAAGAACTGGAGATCCGCAGCGAGCACGAGCGACTGAGCGGCGAGCGGGAGGTCTTGCACGCGTTACTCGTCGACGAGACGTTGCGGTGGAAGGCCATCGCCGCTGATATCGCCGAAGTGGCCAAGGCCTTCGCGCCGGAGACGCCGCTGGGCCGCCGCCGCACCCAGTTCTCCGAGGCGCTCGCGGTGACGGAGATGCCGGCCGAAGCGTTGGTCGAGCGTGAACCCGTGACCGTTCTGTGCTCGGAGAAGGGCTGGATCCGGGCCGCCAAGGGACACCTCGCCGACACTCAGGAGATCCGCTACAAGGACGGCGATCGCGGCCGCTTCGTCCTGCACGCCGCAAGCACCGACAAGCTGTTGCTGGTCGCCACCGACGGCCGGGTCTACACGCTCGCCTGTGACCGGCTGCCGGGTGGGCGCGGGCAGGGCGAGCCGTTGCGGTTGATGGTCGACTTGGCCGAGCGGGCCGATCCGGTGGCGTTGTTCGTTTACCGGCCCGGCGGCCGTCGCCTGATCGCCTCGGACCGCGGCCGCGGTTTCGTCGTCGACGAAGCCGATCTCCTTGCCCAGACCCGCGCCGGGAAACAGGTGCTGAATTTGGACGCTCAAGAGGCGGCTGCGGTCTGTGCGCCGCTGCCCGACGGCGCCGATGCCGTCGCGGTGATCGGCACCAACCGGCGGATGCTGGTGTTCGGGCTGGATGAGGTGCCGGTGATGGCCCGGGGCAAGGGTGTGATCCTGCAACGCTACGCCACCGGCACGCTGGCCGATGTGGCGGCGTTTACCCTCGCCGACGGCCTCACCTGGCGCGCCGGCGGCGGGGTGCGGGTCGAGAAGGATCTGCTGTCTTGGGCGGGCAAGCGTGGCCAAGCGGGCACCAAGGTGCCCCGGGGTTTCCCCCAGTCCAACCGGTTCCGGTAGGGGGCCGCCGCAGCGTTTACTTGGTCGAAGTCGCCTGATAGTGAAGATCATGGAAAAGGCGGTCGGCGAGGAAGGCCGGTCCACTGTCGCGGGAGGATATGGGCCGTGCAGCAACCGTCGGATCTCGGGCGCTGATGAGAGTGCTTGCCCTCTTCGTGCGCCTCATCGACGGCGTCAACGAACGGATCGGCAATGCCGTAGCTTGGCTGACCCTCGCCATGGTGCTGGCGGCGTTCGTTGTCGTCGTCCTTCGATACGTATTCAGCATCGGTTTCGTCTGGCTCCAGGAATCCTACGTCTGGATGCACGGCGTCGTGTTCATGGTCGGCGCCGGTTACACGCTGCTCAAGGGCGGGCACGTCAGGGTCGACATTTTCTACCGCGATAATTCGGCGCGGTACCGGGCATGGGTCGACCTGTTCGGCTCGCTGGTGCTTCTGCTGCCGGTGGTCATCATCATCTGGAATGTGTCCTTCCCCTACGTCGAGTCGTCCTGGTCGCGTTTGGAGGAGTCGCGTGAAGCCGGTGGCTTGCCGGGACTGTTCCTGCTGAAATCCGTCATCCTCGTCTTCTGCGTCAGCCTCGGCCTGCAAGGCCTGTCGCTGGCGGCGCGGTCGTTGCTGGTGTTGATCGGCGCGCCGCTGGCGGACGCCGGCACGGACGAGGACGACTGACCCATGGGCGCTGAAGTGCTTGCACTGGTGATGTTCGTGGTTGTCTGCGGCGTTCTGCTGCTGGGCTTCCCCGTCGCCTTCAGCCTTGCCGGCACGGCGCTGATCTTCGCCGGCATCGGCCAGGCGCTGGACGTTTTCGACATGCGGCTGCTGGGCGGTCTCGCCTCCCGGTATTTCGGGGTAATGGTCAACGAGGTTCTGGTCGCCGTTCCGCTGTTTGTGTTTATGGGGGTGATGCTGGAGCGCGCTCGCATCGCCGAGCAACTCTTGGAGACGATGGGACTGTTGTTCGGTCGCCTGCGCGGCGGGCTCGGGCTGTCGGTGATCTTCGTCGGCATGCTGCTCGCCGCCTCCACGGGCATCGTCGGCGCCACCGTCGTTACCATGGGCCTGTTGTCGTTGCCGACGATGCTGAAGGCCGGTTACGACCCTAAGATCGCCACCGGCACCATCTGCGCCTCGGGGACGCTCGGCCAGATCATCCCGCCGTCCATCGTCCTCGTTTTGCTCGGGGACATCCTGCAAGGATCCTATGCCGAGGCGCAGCGGGCGATCGGCAACTGGGCGCCGGAGCCGGTGTCGGTGATCGACCTGTTCGCCGGCGCCTTTCTGCCCGGCATGTTGCTGGTGGCGCTCTACATGGGATGGATCCTGATCCGCGCCGCTACCCAGCCGGACGCGTGCCCGGCGTTGGTGGCCGAAGGAGAGGTGGTGGAGGGTCTCGGCCATCGTGTCATCACGGTGCTGCTGCCGCCGGCGATCCTCATCCTGGCGGTGCTGGGCTCCATCCTCGGCGGCGTCGCCACGCCCACTGAAGCGGCGGCCGTCGGCTCCGTCGGCGCGCTGTTCCTGGCCGGCCGGGCGGTCGGGATCCCTGCCGAGGATCCGGTCTGGCGCATTGGCCTGGGCCGGATGATGCGGCGGCTAGACCGCGGCGGCAACACGCCGATCCTGGTTGCAGGGGGTTCGGTTGTCGGGTTGCTGGTGGTCACCGCGCTGTTCGATCTGCGGATGCAGCGCGACGTGGTGCCGGACGTCGACATGGTTGCCTTCGGTTTCGCCTGCGCCTTGTGCCTCGGTTTGCTCTGGGGGCTGATCGTGGCGCTGTGGCGGGTGTTCGTCGTCAAGGTGCTGCGCGAGGTCATGGGAGCGACGTTGCAGATCAGCACCATGGTGTTCGTCATCCTGCTCGGTGCGTCGCTGTTCTCGCTGGTATTTCGCGGCTTCGGCGGCGACGAGATGGTGGCTGACCTACTCACTGGCCTGCCTGGCGGCGTTTTCGGGGCAATGCTGGCGGTGATGCTGGTGATGTTCATCCTGGGATTTTTTCTCGATTTTATCGAGATCATCTTCGTCGTGGTGCCGATCGTCGGGCCGATCCTGCTGCAGATGGATATCAACCCCATATGGTTCGGCGTGATGATCGCCATCAACTTGCAGACCAGCTTCTTGACCCCGCCCTTCGGCTTCGCCTTGTTCTACCTGCGAGGCGTCGCCCCACCGTCGGTGTCGACCCTCGACATCTATCGCGGCATCGCGCCGTTTGTCGTCATTCAGATCATCGCTCTCGGCATCGTCGCCGCGTTTCCGGAGATCGCCACTTGGCTGCCGAAGGCGCTTTTTGGATAGTCAGGTGAGCTGCGTATAAAAAAAATAAACGGCACTTATTAAAAAACTGTCGACACGCTACGGCCGCGAGCGTAGGGTGCCGCTATGACGATGCCCCTGAAACGCTACGATTTCAGCGAGCGGCTAGCCGAACTCCTCGGCGAATCCCGCCGCGACCTGCGTGTCCGCGTCACCATGCTGGTCTCTGGCGGCCTGATCCCGCCGGGGCGGCGCGGGCCCGGCGCGCCGCCCGCCACGCCCGACTATGCCGCGGATCTGCTCATCGGCGTGCTCGCAGCGCCGGCGCAGGTTCACACCGTCGAGGCCGTCCAATGCTATCGCGACCTCAAGCCCTCCCGTCGCCTCGCCGGCGGGCCGACCACCGGAATCGTGCTTGGCCCCCGCCGCGGCGGCAATTCGGCGCTGCCGGCTTTGGCCGCAGGCGAGCCGCCGCTGCTGGCGGGGGCGCCGGCGTTCGGCGCCATGTTGGCGCGTCTGCTCGATCGCGCTCGCGCGCCGGCGACCCGCGACGCGCTGGCCCGCGAGGTGTTCGGCGTCTGGGTCGGCCGCGGTTGTCCCGTCGCCGCCGTGCAGTTCGCCACGTGGGTGGATGGGCAGCGCACCATTTTCAGCCAGCGCTATGACCTCGCGGACGGCGCACCGCTGCCCGCTTGGCTCGATCCGAACCGGGGAGGCCTTGGCGATCCCGGCCTTTTTCACACCGTCTTCCTGCCCGTCCGCAAACTGATCGACATCGGCGCACTGACGGCGGCAGCGGACACCGCGCCGACCCCGGCGCCGCAACTCAGGAGACCTGCCATGATCGATCTCGGCCCTCGGCTGTCCCGCCTCGCCGAATTCGCCCAGTTGACCCACGAAACCCGGCACCGTCGGCCGTGGAAAAAGTTTCTGGAAAAAGCCGTCGACTCCATCGCCGTGACCGAGGGGCTGGAGGAAGCACCCGGTCGCTTGATCGAGGTTGCCGACTTCGGCTCCAATCCCGGCAACCTGCGCATGAAGTGTTACGTGCCGAACGCATTGCCGGCGGGCGCGCCTCTGGTGGTGGCCCTGCACGGCTGCACCCAGTCGGCCGAGTCCTATGACCGCGGGACCGGCTGGTCGACCCTCGCCGATCGCCACGGCTTCGCCGTGCTGTTGCCTGACCAGCGCCGCCGCAACAATCCCCTCCGCTGCTTCAACTGGTTCAAGCCGGAGGACGTGGTGCGCGACGGCGGCGAGGCGGCTTCGATCCGGCGAATGGTCGAGCGCATGTGTCTCGAGCATGGGATCGAGCGGCGCCGGGTCTATGTCACCGGTGTGTCAGCGGGTGGGGCAATGACGGCGGCGCTGCTGGCGACCTACCCCGACGTCTTCGCCGGCGGCGCGATCATCGCCGGCGTTCCCTATGGCGCAGCCAGCAATCTTCAGGAAGGCTTCGAGGCGATCTTCCAGGGCCGCACGCTCTCCGCCGAGGAGTGGGGACACCGGATCCGCGCCGCTTCGCCGCACACCGGACCGTGGCCGACCGTCGCGGTATGGCATGGCGACGCCGATTCGACGGTGACCCCCTTGAACGCCGAGGAGGCGATCAAGCAGTGGGCCAACATTCACGGTCTGCCGCCGTCACCGACCATCGAGCACGCTGTGGACGGCGGCCACCGGCGGCGCGTCTGGCATGATTCTGAGGGTCGCGAGGTGATCGAGTCCTGGACCGTCGCCGGAATGGCGCATGGCGTGCCGATCGATGCCAGGGCACCGGATGGCTGCGGCGAAGCCGCGCCGTTCATCCTTGATGTGGGGCTATCCTCGACCGTGCATATCGCTCGCACCTGGGGCCTGACCGACACGCGGTTCGAAGCCCCGGCGCGGCCGGCGGCAGCGTCGGTGGAGACAAGCGAGCGCGCTCCGGCATCTCCCGATGCAGAGCCGACGGCGGCCAGCGTTCCGGTGCCGGTCATCCGCCAGGACGAAGAGGACGCCCGCTGGTGGTCCGAGAGCGCTGGGTTTCGGGACGGCGGCGGCGCACGCGATCGCGCCGCCCCGGGCGGGCTAGATATCCACGGCATCATCGCCCAGTCGCTGGCCGCTGCCGGTTTGATCTCCAGCGGCAGCCGGCGAGCAGCGAGTTCGGCACCCCTCGGCATCGACATCCCGGCGATCTTGGCGACGTCGTTCGAAGCGGCCGGGCTGCTGCGCTCCGATTGCACAGCGCCGCCGCGGCAACGGCCGGATGACCCGGTCACCGTGAACGCCACCGAGGTGTCGCCACCCGCGGCCCCGAACGTTTCCGCGGCGTCACCGAACACGGCGCCGGAGATCGCTCCGGGCTGGTGGTTGCTGGCGGGCGGCGGCGCGCTGCTCGGGGCCGGCAGCGTCCTGCACGGTCGCGTCACCTCGGGCGTCGACAACCGCCTCGGCGAGGCGACCCGTCGCGTCGCCTGTAAGATCACGCTGGGTGAACAGCCGCGCCTTAGCTACGCCCGCCGCCTAGATCTCAAGGCCGCCGCTAACATGTTCACCGCCGCAGCGTTCACCGTGCTCGTTGACGACGTGCCGGTGGACGAGGCGACGGCGACCGGCATGGATTATGCGGAAACGGTGTGGACCGATCGCCCCGACATCGACCTCTCGCCGTTTTCCCGGCGCACGGTGACACTGACTTTCGAAACCTCGGCTAACGCCAATCTGCTCGTCGAGGTGTCGGCGGAAGCCTGGGTGCGGGACGTTGTACTGCACGATGCGGTCACCGCCGAAGTGGCCGAGGAGACGGCCGAGGCCGCACCGGTCTGAGACGTGCCGCGCCGACGCAGCAATCTCGCCGGGGCGAAACGCGGGGCGGGCCGGCGCGGCCCGCCCCCGCACCGTGTCCATGTCGACGCCGGGCCCATGGTCGACGTCACCATCGAGCGGATCGGGCGCCACGGCGACGGTTTGGCCGAGAGCCCGATGGGACGCCTCTATGTGCCGCTCACCGTGCCTGGCGATCGGGTCCGGGTCTGCCCGCTTTCGACGCGAGGCGACGGCCGTGCCGCCGAACTGGTGGCGGTGCTGGAGCCGGGTCCGGGTCGCCGCGCGCCACCGTGTCCGCATTTCGGTGACTGCGGCGGCTGCGCTCTGCAACATCTGACCGATGACGCCTATCTCGGCTGGAAGCTGGATCAACTGGCCGGTGCCCTGCGTCGCTGCGGCGTTGCCGCCGAGACCATGGATCGCCCGGTTCGAACGCAACCGGGCGCGCGACGCCGCGCCGTGCTGGCGGCCATTCGCGGCGGGGAGGTGCGGGCACTAACCCTCGGCTTCCGTAAACGGCGCGGACACGCCGTTGTCGACCTCGCCGTCTGTCCGGTGCTGGCCCCTGCCATCGTCGCACTGCTGCCGCCGCTGCGGGATCTGCTGGTCGCGCTGCTGCCGCCGGGAAGGGCGGCGGAGATCGCGGTCACCGAGACCGACACCGGGCTCGACGTCGTCCTGGCCGGTCTCGATCCACCGACTCTGCAGGACCGCGAACGGCTCGCCATGTTTGCCGTCGCCACCGATCTCGCCCGTCTGTCATGGCGCTCGGACGCAACCATGCTCCCCGAACCCGCGGTCGAACAGCGCGCGCCGACGGTTGCCTTCGCCGGCATTCCCTTGCGGCTGCCGGCCGGCGCGTTCATGCAGGCGAGTGCGGCGGGCGAGGCGGCGTTGATCGCCGCCGTCACCGACGCGCTCAACGGTCTCTCGCCGCTCGCCGATCTGTTCGCCGGTGTTGGCACGTTGTCGCTGCCGCTCGCTGGGGCGGGAGCGCAGGTTGATGCTCTCGACAGCGATGCGGCGGCGCTGCAGGCGTTGGCCGCCGGGGCGGGCAAGGCAGGGCTTGGGATAACCACCGATACGCGCGATCTGATGGCGCGGCCACTCCAGCCGGAGGAACTCCGACGGTACGCCGCGGCCGTCATCGATCCGCCCCGAGCCGGCGCACGGGCGCAGACGGAAGCACTGGCCGCCTCGACCGTGCCGGTGGTCGTCGCCGTTTCTTGCAACCCCGAAACCTTCGCACGCGACGCCCGTGCTCTCGTTGACGGGGGCTTCCGCCTCAGCCGGCTCAGAGCGGTCGATCAGTTCCTGTGGTCGCCGCACCTCGAACTGGCAGCCGTTTTCCAGCGTTGAGGACGCAGTCGACGTCGGCCAACCGGCGGGCGAGAAAGCGACGAGTACGCGTCTGCCCGTCGGAATCGTCCCGCGACCAGACGGCGAGGGTGCCGAGGAACAGCCAAGTCAAAGCGATCTCTTCGATCTCGCGGCGCGGCGGCGGGGCGTCGAGCCGTGCGGCGTCACGCCACCACAGTACGATACGCGACAACTCGAACGGTAGCGGCCCCCAATGGTGGGGGTGGAATGGCCAGAGCTTGATTTTGAGCATTTCGACGGTGACGCGCCGGTGTGGCGCCAGTGCGTCGAGCCACCGGCAAAGCAGCAGATAGAGCCGGTGATGCGCCGGCTCGGCGGCGAAACCCTCGGTCGTCGGCGCCAGCATCGCGGCGCTGGCGCGCGCGAACCAAGCGTCGGCGATGGCATCACGATCGTCGAAGTTGGCGGCAATGGTGTCGAGACCGATGCCGAGCCATTCGGCCACGTCGTGCAGCCGGACCGTGTCCCAGCCGTGCCTCTCGGCCAGATCAAGGGCGGCGTCGATGATACGGTCGTGAAGGTCGTCGTCCTGGGTCTCGGGGTCGCTGGTCATGCGTCCTCCCGCGCCTCGCTATGCGTCTCGATCGGCACCTTTCGGGCGTCGAGTTGCTCCAGCAGTCCGGCCGCAAACTCGGTTAGCGTATCGTCGCGCGCCCCCATGACAAGGATGCGATCGCCCGGGTGCGCCAAGTCGAGCAGGGCTTTGCCGCAGGTCGTCCGGTCGCCCAGCGCCAAGGCGTAGCGCCCCTGCGTTCGCACGCCATCGACGATGTCGTGGCTGGAGACGCTGCGTTCGACGGTGCCACCGTAGTAAACTGGATCCGGCATGATCAGGATGTCCTGGGAATCCAGGTGCGCCAAAAAGGTATTGATTAGAGCATCCTTCATCAGCTTCAGCGGACCGAAGCCGTGCGGCTGGAACATCACGAGAAGCCGCCCCGGAAACGCGTGCAGTGTCGACAGGGTCGCCTGGATCTTGTCCGGGTTGTGGGCGAAATCGTCGATGACTGTCACGTCGTTGGCCGTGCCGACGACCTCCAGCCGCCGCCTGAGCCCGGCGAAACCGGCGAGCGCCGCCGCCGCTTCGGCAAGCGGGACGCCTGAGGCGATGGCGGTGGCGATGGCGGCAAGGGCGTTGGCAGCGTTATGCCGTCCGGGGACGCCGAGCCGCACCCGGGCGACCGTGCCGCCGGCTCGGTCACGAACTCGAAAGGCGATGCCGTCGGGGGCGGGGACGAGATCCTCAGCGGTGACATCTGCCGAGGGCGCATCGATGCCGAAGGAGACGACCCGGCCCTTGTCGAAATCGGCGGTCAGCGCCGCCGTCTCCGGATCGTCGGCGTTGACCACGACCGTCGCCGCCCGGCCGACGAAGTCGCCGAACAGCCGGCGCAGTTCTGGAAGCGGCTTGTGGTCGAGGGCAACGTTGGTGAGCACAGCGACCCGTGGCCGGAAAAGCGCGATGGAGCCGTCGCTCTCATCCACCTCGGCAATGAAGGCATCGCCTTTGCCTACCACGGCGCCGGCAAACGGCATCGTGTCGTTGATGAAGTTGCGCATCACGGCGCCATTGGCGATGGTCGGAGCCAGCCCTGCCTGGGTCAGGATCCAGCCGATCATCCCGGTCGTCGTCGACTTGCCGCTAGTGCCCCCGATGGCAATACCGCGGGGCGATGCGTTGAACAAGGCCGCGAGTTGCTCGGAGCGGGTCGTCATCACAGCGCCGACACGCTTGGCTGCCTGCACGTCAGGCACTGTCGCCTCAACCGCCGCCGAGGTGACGACGATTTGCTCGGCCGACGTCACGCCGCTGCCGTCCTGCGCATAAAGCACGACGCCGAAGGATTTCAGGAATTCGAACTTCTGCGGTGTGCGACCTTGGTCTAGCATGCGGTCGGAGCCGTCCACCCGATGCCCCTTGGCACGGAGGATCAGCGCCAGCGGCAGCATCCCGCTGCCGCCAATCCCGCAAAGGAAATATCGCCGCAAGTCCGTCATGCTTGGAGGACTAGCGCGGCTGGGTGCCGCTGACAAGCGGTGGCCGAACGAGGACAGGACACGGGGTGACCGACGTCCCCATCCGCATCGCTGTCGTGGCTCCCGCCTGCCGCATTGATCCCGGGCTCGCCGAACGGGTGCGGCGCTTGGCCGTTGACGGCTGGGCTGCCGGTGTTTCCGATATCCGTTTTCATCCGCAGTGTTTTCTCAGCGCCGGACATTTTGCCGGCGACGACCAGGCGCGGGCGACGGCATTCGTCGAGGTCGCCAACGATCCCGCCGTAGATGCCGTCTGGTGCGCCCGCGGCGGTTACGGCTCCGGGCGGATCGCTACCGCCGTTCTGGCGGATCTGGGGCCGGCGGCCAAGCACAAGCGATACCTCGGCTACAGCGACGTGGGATTTCTGTTCGCTGCGCTTTATGGCGAGGGCTTCGCTCGCGTCGCGCACGGGCCGATGCCATCTGACCTCAATCGCGACGGCGGCGAGGCGGCGGTGATGCGGGCGCTCGCTTGGCTGGTCGACGATGCGCCGGACTCGTTGGAGCCGAGTGTCGCCGGCAGCGGCCCCACCGCCGCCTTCAACATCACCGTTTTGAGCCACCTTATCGGGACGCCCTTGCTCCCGAATCTTGCCGGCCACACGTTGATGTTGGAGGACGTGGACGAGCACATGTATCGCATCGATCGTGCGGTCTGGCACATTACCAACGCGATTGATCTCAAGGATGTCGCCGGCATCCGGCTAGGCCGGATCAGCCGTATTCCAGCCAACGAGCCCGACTTCGGCGCGGACGCGGTCACCGTTGTCGAGCAGGCCTGCGCTGCCGCCGGCATCCCTTACCTCGGTCGTGCCAACATCGGTCACGATTCCGCCAACGCGGTGGTCCCGTTCGGCGGTGTCCGCCGCGTCTGATGCGGGTCGCGCGGCGCCGAGACAGGATGCATGGTGCCATCCCCGATTAACGCTGCAGGGCGGCGATCTCAGTGGTGGCGAAGCCGAGTCGGTCGGCGAGCACGCGCACGATCAGGGCGTGAAACGCCGATCCCAGAGCCGGCTCTTCGCGCTCCAGTCGCGCTAGGTTGGCCTGGGTGAGACGATGGACGCGTGATGGCTCCTCGGCGATCACCGAAGCGGCGCGGGTCTGAGCGCGATACAGTCCCATCTCGCCGACCACAGTGTGTCCGCTGATGATTCTGAGCCGGATCGACTCGGCGCCTGACCGGTGTAGGACGATGCCGAGTCGACCCGACTCGAGGAAATACAGGGAGTCGGCGGTGTCGCCCTGGCGGAACAGCGCCGCCTCCGGGGCCAGATCGATCGTTTCCAGGTACCCGCGAATGCGGTCGGCGAAGCGGGGATCGCGCAGTTCGGCGCCGAGCCAAGTGGTGAACGAGCGCTCCGACGGTGCGCCCAGATCGGCGTCGCCCAGCAGCTGCTCCTCCGCCCATTCGAGTGCCCGGCCAATCTCCGGGAACTCGACCCGGTCGGCATGATCGTTGAAGAAGCCGGAACTCAAGAACGCCTCTCGGACGCTGGGAGAAAGACCGCTGACCACCATGGTCGCACCATGCTCACGCACCCGGTCGGCCAGCTTGACGAAGCTGTAGACCGACGAGGAGTCGATACCAGTGACGTTGGAAAGGTCGAGAAGAAGGAAGTGGATCGGTCGCGTTTCGCTGCCGGACAGGCGGGCGCGGCTGCTTTCGTAAAGCCGGTTGGCGGTCCCGAAAAACAGGTAGCCTTGGATCCAGAGGATACGGATGAGGTCGCCGTTTTGCTTGAGGAATGCCAACTGTTCCGGCGATCGTTCCACGTAGCTGCCGTATTCGCGGCGCGTCAGGTCGTGTTTGACCACGCGGATGCGGCTGTATTTGACCGCGAAGATGATGCACGATGCGATGACGCCGAGACCCGCCGCCTCCAGATAGCCGAAGTTCACAGCGATGATGGGGATGGCCACCACCAGGATGGTATCGATCGCGGACAGCCTTGGGCACGCCCGGATCACCCATTGCCAGACCAGTTGGACGCCGAGATAGAGCAGCAGTCCGGCGATCACCGGCAGCGGCACCCATTGGATGGCGGTCGGACCGACGACGATGCTGAGCAGGCATAGGCCGCCGGCGACAATGCCCGCCAAGCGCGTGCGACCGCCGGATGCGCGGATTGCTTGGCTGCGGTTCAGCGAGATGGTGCAGACGATGCCGCCGCAAGCGCCGACCAGAAGATTGGCGATGCCGTTGGCGCGAAGCTCGCGGTCCAGGTCGACTTGGGTTTTCTCGGACACTTCGAGGCCGGTCGCGTAGAGCAGGATGGCGATCGCCGTGATGCTGGTGGCCACGGCGACCTCCGTGGCGTGGTGGAGCAGCAGCGTCAGGTCGATGGATACGGACGCCGCGGCACTCCAGGACCAGCCCAGCGTGGCGACCGGGACGTCGGCCATGATCAATCCGAGGGCACGCGCTTGCGACGGCGTGATGCCGAAAATCCACACACCCCCGTCTATGAGCAGCCCGAACATGAGCAGCATGCCCGGCAGCACCATGGGATGCTTCCAACGCGCCCGCGACAGCGCCAATGCGACGGCGACCCCGAGCGCCATGCCCACGGGCAGTGCCACCGGCAGCTGCGTCGGATCCGGCAAAGTCTGCAGGCTCACGGACTGCCCGGTCAGCAGCCGGATGGCCCCGAGCACCAACATTACGCCGGAGGCCGACAGGAACCCGCCGATCACGGGAAACGGCACGTAGCGGATCCAGACTCCCAGCCGGAGAACGCCGAACAACAAGAGCATGATGCCGATGAAAAAGGTGGTGCCGGCAAGTGCGACCAGCGCCAGCGCCTCGAGTTGCCGTGCGCCCACGTCCGGGGCGGCACCGGCAGCGAGCCCGCTGAGCAGGGCAGCGAGCACGGCGACCGTCGCCGTCTCTGGACCGGCCGTCGCGATGCGGAAGCCACTGGTCGCGGCGACGATCACGGTGGCCAAGCCGCCACTGAGCAGCATGATGGCCATGCCCCGTGGTGCCGCGCCGATGAGCGGGCCGGAGAACAGCAGCAGGGTGAACGACAGGCTATAGACGAACAACAGAAAGGCGACGACGCAGCCGCTGGTAACGTCGCGGAGGAGGCCGCGTCCGAGCGCGCGGGCCGTTCCTGTCCTGGCCGGCTCGAGGATGTGCAGCGTTACTCCCCCGCGCGTTTCAAGACGCCGGCGACGTCATGGATTGGCTCAGCCGGGCCACGTTGTCACGCAGCGACCGGAGGGTCGGTCGCCCCCGCGTCGCCAAACTAACTGGTCCGCGTGTGCCGTGGAACCTACGGCGGTGGCGGATGTCTAACGCAAGAAGAGGCCGTCCTCGCCGATCTTGCCGGGGCCATCCAGCACCCAGATTCCCGCCGAGTTGGCTGCGACATGGAACGAGAGGCTGCCGTCGCCCACGTGGATCTCGCCACCGGTGACACAGTCCCGGTAGTGGCCGTTGCGCACACCGCCGACAGTGACGTGCTGGTCGCCGCCGATCGCGAGGCCGATCACCGCATAGCTCTCACCATCGTTCAGGTCGCGGACGAACGACATGCCGCCACCCCAGTCGGCGACCTGGGACATCAGCGCCTTTTGCAGCGCTGGAACCGCCCTGCGGATCCGGTTCAGTCGCTGGATATGCCTGTATAGCGGATGGTTCTGTGTTTCGGCAATGCGGTCGCCGCTCAGATGGTCGCCGAAATAGGCGCGGCCGGTCTGATCCAGCGTGTCGTTGGCCTCGGCAACATCCTGCGGCGCGCCCCGCATGAAGGCGATTTCCTCACCGTAGTAGAGGCACGGGATACCGCGCGCCGTCCAGATCAGGTTGTAGGCGGCCGCCGCCATCCAATCCTCGCCCTTGAAGCGGAACTTGAAATCGTTGTCCGGGCCGACGTCGTGATTCTGCAGGAACGTCACCATCTGCGTCACGTCGCCGTAGATCCAGTCCATGCTGAGCACCTGTCCTGTGCCGCCGAAGGTGCCTTTGCTCACGGTGTCACGGAATGTCGAGAAGAGGCCGAAATCCAACTGGGGAAACCCCGAATCGCCCCCGGAATTGGGGTCGCGTGGATCGTTGCCGAGGCGGGTGTACCACCAGGGCCGAATATCGGATGGCCCGTTGTCGCCGCCGCCCATATCGCCCCAGCCGTAGCCTTTGACCAGGTTCTCGCCAAACACGAACAGGCCCGGCTTGTGCGCCTTCCAGGCATTGACGAATTCGAGCAGGTTGTCGCGCTCCACGTGCTTTACCGTGTCGATGCGCAACGCATCCACGCCCATGTCGAGGTAGGTGTTGATGGCGCCGATGATGTAATCCTTGACGTTCTGTCGGCGGGTGGCGAGGTCGATGCAATCACCGGCGAGATGCTTGGCTTGCAACGGATGGGCGCTCTCCCAGTCACCGCCGGAGATGAAACCTTCCTGGTGATACCACTCGGGATCGAGCGTGTTGGCGTCGATGCCGAAGAAGCGGCCGGGTTCGTAGCCGGGAAGCGGTACCTCGACGCCGGTCTTCGGGTCGACCAGCGGCTCCAGGCCATCGGGGTCGCGGCGGTGCCGTTCTTGCCACCAGTCGGGAGCGACTGGATTGTCGATGTCGTCGCGGTTTGGCCATGCGTAGTTGCCCAGATTCCCCTTGTAGGGGCCGTGGGTAACCATTCCCTGCTCGCTCCCCTGCGGTACGTAATACTTGATCGGCAGGTGATCGATGTGGACCTTGCCGCGGATGCCCCACTGGCAGGAGTGGTTCACCACCACGTCCTGGATGATCTTGATGTCGCGCTTGTGCGCCTCGTCGATCAGGTCCTGGTAGGTAGCATCCGGCGACTCAAGGCGCGGATCGATCCGCGTCCAGTCGTAGGCGTGATAGCCGTGATAATCGAGGCCGGAACGGTTCTCCACCGGCGGCGTGATCCAGATGGCGGTGAACCCGAGATCGCGCAGATAGTCGAGACGCTGGATCAGGCCCTTGAAGTCGCCGCGCCAGTGGGGGTCGATGGCTTGGCCGGTGGCCGGATCGAAACGGATGCGGTCGCGACAGAAGAAGTTGTTAGACGGATCGCCGTCATAGAAGCGTGTGGTGAGGAGGAAATAGATAGTCTCCTCGCGGAAATCGATACGCTTGGTGTACGGACGGATGGCGCCGGCGGATGGATCGGCCGTGCGATTGGATGGCGGCGAGGGCTTTGGGCGCGGTGCCGGGCCGGTGGGTTTCGATGGCGACCAGACGCCGTCGGCCCAGTACCACTCGCCGGCGGTGCGCTCCAGGTCCGTCGACTGGTGGCCCGCCCCGTCGTTGAAGACGATGCGCGCGTAGTCGGCATCCTCGAGCAAATAGTGGAACCAGTCGTCGCTGCCTTCGGTCATGGCGATGCCCGGCCACGCGGTCGCCTGACCGCGTGGTCCCACGTCCCAGAAGTGGATGAGGACGGGTGCGGCCCAGTCGGCCGGCCTGCGGACGTGCACAATGATCTCGGACATGACGGCCCTTTCCCTACTGGACGGAGTATGCTTACGGGTGCTCCAATGTACGCGGGATGGCCGGGAACTGCGACGGGGAAAGATGATCGCCCGTGAACGGAACGGGCGAGCCTAAAGGGCGATGCCACCGTCCTCTGCTGAGGTGGGCGAGGACCGTCGCTGCGTCAGTTGCCGCGCCCGGCGGCGGGGCGGTCGCTGGCATCAAAACCGCAAACAGCTCCGGCAGGCGGCGGGGAGAGCGCCGTTTAATCCTCCCCGTCGCGCTATGCGGGCGCGTCGACTCAGCCGCGTGGCATGAGGTCCTGGACGAAGAGCGTGGCGCCGGTCAGGTCCTTGAGCGCGACGGTCATTTTGTGGCTGCCGCCGTCGATATCGACTTGGCCGAAAAACTGCATGCCGTCGCTCGGTGGCAGGTTCCGCTGGCCGGCGGCCGGCGCCTTCTGAAAGACCACCTGTGGGCCGAACGTGTTGTCGAGGTCGTTGGGACCGAACGTGCCCGCGTTCAGCGGACCCGATACGAACTCCCAGAACGGAGCGAAATCCTTGAATTGGGCCCGCTCCGGGTCGTAGTAGTGGGCCGCTGTGTAATGCACGTCTGCGGTGAGCCAGACCACGTTTTCGATGCCCTCGTGCTTGATGAAGCGCAGCAGGTCGGCGATCTCGATCTCGCGGCATAGGGGCGGGCCATCGCCATTGGCCAGATTCTCGAAGTTGTCGCCGTCCCGCACGATCAGGCCGATCGGCATGTCAGAGGCGATCACCTTCCAGGTGGCCTTGGAGGCGAGAAGCTGCTGCTTCAGCCAGCGGAGTTGGTCGGCACCCAGGAACTCCGTCTCCGCGCCGGCGACCGGCTGGCGATTGCCGGTGTTTGGGCCGCGGTAGCTGCGCATGTCGATGACGAAGACGTCCAGCGCCGGCCCGTGGCGGAACGCGCGGTAGATGCGCTCGGTGCCCGGGGCGGGGCGGATCGGCGTGTATTCCATGAAGGCCCGCTTCGCCCGGGCCGCCAGCAGCCCGGCGCTCTTGACCGCGCACCGGTCGTCTTGATCGAGGATTTCCTGCGGGTACCAGTTGTTTGTCGTCTCGTGGTCGTCCCACTGGACGATCTGCGCCACGTTGGCGTTGAACTTGCGGACGTGTTCGTCGAGCAGGTTGTAGGCGTAATTGGCCCGGAATTCCGGCAGCGTCTCCGCCACCTTGTGCTTGCCGTCGAACGTGACGTTCTTCCAGACGGAACCGTCGGCAAGCTTCTTCTCGGCTTCGATTGGATTGTCGGCGTAGATGTAGTCGCCGGAATGGATGAAAAAGTGCGGCTGGGTCTCCAGCATGGCAGCATAGCACTTCATGCCGCCCCAGTCGGGGTTGATGCCATAACCCTGGCCGGCGGTGTCGCCCGACCAGACGAAGCGGACGTCAGAACTGGCGGAGGGCGCGGTGCGGAACCGCCCGGCGGTGGGCGCACCCACCAAATTGATGTCCGCGAGATCTTGGAACATGACGCGGTAGTGGATCTCCTGGCCGGCCGGCAAGCCGTCGATCGTCAGCTTGGCCGTGTGGTCGGTGTCTTCGAGCGCGGCGGTGCCGATGATCCGGCGGGCATCGGAGAAGTCGCTGCGGGTGGCGACGTCGACGATCATGCGGGCATCGCGGTCGGTGCGGCCCCACAGCACGGCGCTGTCGGCGGTGACGTCACCACTTTGAATGCCATAGGGGATGGTCGGCGCCGGTGCGGCGGCGGCCGGGCGGATGCGCGGAAGCGTCGCCGCGGCTACCAGACCGGAGGTGGCGAGCAGCAGTTTGCGGCGAGTGAAGCGGATCGGTTGGATCATGGTCCCCCTTCTTGGGTGCGGGACGCCGCGCGCGTCGGCGCGCGAACGCACGGCGTCGCTTCAAGTTGTTTGCGATTTATCCGCAATTGCCATTGCGAGGCCGTGACGGGCGCGTGAATCTGGAGGGTTCAATCTGGAGGGTTCTGTGAGGTCGCGCGGCTCGGGAGGCGATGACGAGCGCGGG
>CAZVRW010000022.1:0-47761 GCA_964630265.1 uncultured Rhodospirillaceae bacterium | reverse complement strand
AGAGGCTGCCGCAGCCGGCCTGGGTCACCGGCCCGAGGCAGGGGGTGCCATGCGCCACCAGCACGCAGACATGGCCGTGGCGCTTGCACTCCATGCACTCGGCGTGATTGGGCACCGCGGGGCGGCGGCCGGCGAGCAGAGCGACCACCACGTCGAGAAGCTGGAAGCGATTGATCGGGCAGCCGCGCAACTCGAAGTCGACATTGACGTGGTCGCGGATCGGCGTCGAGCGGGCGAGCGTGTCGATATATTCCGGCCGGGCGTAGACGCGGCCGATGACCTCGTCGATCTGCGCGAAGTTGCGCAGGGCCTGGATGCCGCCGGCGGTGGCGCAGGCGCCGATGGTCACCAGCCGGCGCGAGACGCGGCGGACCTTGTGGATACGCTCAGCGTCGTGGGCGGTGGTGATCGAGCCCTCGACCAGCGACAGGTCATAGGGGCCGCTGCCGACGGCGCTGCTCGCCTCCAGGAAGTAGGCGATGTCGATGGCCTCGGCCAGCGCCAGCAGCTCGTCCTCGCAGTCCAACAGGCTGAGCTGGCAACCGTCGCAGGAGGCGAACTTCCAAACGGCGAGCTTCGGCTTTTTCGCGGCCGGCATGTCAGTATTCCCTGAGCTCGAACAGCGGCGCAATCCGATCGAAGCGGAACACCGGGCCGTCGCGGCAGACGAAGCTGCCGCCCCACTGGCAATGCCCGCAGAAGCCGACGGCGCACCGCATGTTTCGCTCCATGGAGACCCAGATGCGCGCAGCGGCGACGCCGCGGTCTCGCAGGGCCTGCACGGCGTAACGCATCATGATCTCCGGCCCGCACACCAGCGCCGCCGTCGCCTCGGGATCGAAGCCGGCGCGGGCGATCAGCTTGGTGACGACGCCGACCGAGCCGAACCAGTCGCCGGCAGCACGGTCGACGGTGACCTCGACGGCGGTGTCCAGGCGGCCGCCCCAGCGCGTGAGCTCGCTGCGATAGAGGATCTCCCGCGGCGTGCGGGCACCGTAGAGGACGACGAACCGGCCGAAGCGGCCGCGGTTGGCGAGGATCGAGAGGATCGCCGGGCGGAGCGGGGCGAGGCCGATGCCGCCGGCGACGACGACCACGTCCCGCCCCGCGATCTCGGCGTCGGGCCACGTGCTGCCGAACGGACCGCGGACACCGAGGATGCCGCCCCGCTTCAGGGCGAAGATGGCGCGGCTGACGCTGCCGACGGCGCGGACGGTGTGGACCAGCGGATCCGGCGCCGTCGGATCGCCGCTGATGCTGATCGGCACCTCGCCGACGCCGAAGGCGTACAGCATGGTGAACTGGCCGGGCCGGAAGGCGATCGGGCCGCCGGCGTCGCCGGGGCTGAGGTGCAGGGTCACCGTGTCGCGCAGGCTTTTCACCGTGCGGTCGACGACGAACGGTCGCGGCGCGATCGCCGCCGCCTCACCGGTCGTCGCCATCGGCTGGCGCTCCAGCTTCATGGGATGGCCCGATTCATGGGTTGGCCCCCGTCATGGGTTGGCCCCCATCATGGGTTAGGTTGCCCATACATGTCGATCATCTGCCGCCGCGCCGCCGCCAGCCGCTCGGCGATGATCGGTGCGAACCGCCGATAGAGCTCGTAGCCGAGCCGGGTATCCTCCTCCATCTTGGCGCGCAGGCACGTCGCGTCGATGCTGATCAGCCGGGTCAGCTCCAGCGCCCGGGCGTCGAAGTGGTTGCGATAGGGCGGCAGCAGCCACGACCAGCCGAGCAACTCGTCGGCGCCGAGGGTGTCGATAATGATCGGCTCGCGATGTGGCGCCCGGACCTCGAGCCCAACGCGGCCGTGACGGATGACATAGAAGCGGTCGGCGGGGGTGCCCTCGCGATAGACGAACTCGCCGGCCGCGCACACGGTGTTGGCAGCACAGCCGGAAATCAGGGCGCTGTCCGCCGCAGCGAGGCCCGCGAAGAACGCGTGCTCGCGCAGCAACCGATCCAGGCCTTCGACTACAACCATCGGCCGACCTCCCCGTCGCGGTCGGCGATCGCCCGGGCTTCCTCGGTGATGTCGATGCCGACCGGACACCAGGTGATGCAGCGCCCGCAGCCGACGCAACCGGAGACGCCGAACTGCTCGTGCCAGGTGCTCAGCTTGTGGGTCAGCCATTGGCGGTAGCGGGCAGCGGTGGAGCGGCGGATGCTGCCACCGTAGATGTAGCTGTGCTCGACGTTGAAGCAGGAATCCCAGTGGCGCCAGCGTTCGGCGCCGCGGCCGTCGAGGTCGCTGCGATCCTCCACATCGGCACAGAAACAGGTGGGACAGACCATCGTGCAATTGCCGCAGGCGAGGCAGCGTTCGGCCGTCTCCGACCAGCGGGGATGCTCCAGATTACGGGCGAGCAGCGGTGCCACGTCGGCCGGCATCGTCCGGCCCATGTCGGCGGACGCGGCGATGACGATCGCCTCGGCATGCGCCGTATCGGCGGCGTCGGCGGGTTCCAGCGGCAAGCGCGCCAGAACGCCGGCGCCGGCGGCGCTGCCCGCCGTCAGCAGGAACCGCGTGCCGGCCGCGAGCTCGGTGATGGCGATGTCAAAGCCGTCCTCGGCGGCCGGGCCGCCGCCCATGGAGATGCAGAAGCACGCCCCCCCCGGGACCGCGCAGGTGACGGTGACGAGGAACACGGCGCGCCGGCGCGCCTCGTACGCGGGATCGTGCGCCGCCGCATAGACCCGGTCGAGCACGCCGATGGCGCTGAGGTCACAGGGGCGGACACCGAAAAAGACGCGCGGCGGCGCTTCCGGACGGTCGATCTCGACGTCGAAGCCGGCGTCTCGACGGGTCGCCCGCCACAGCCGCTCGCGGGGCGGCATCAGCCAGCGCTTCCAGGCGTGCGGGCCGGGACCGAAGCCGAACAGCGCGCCATCGTCGCGGCGCTCGCAGCGATAGGTTCCGGCGTCCTGGGTTTCACCCCAACCGGCGGGCAGATCGTCGATCCCCTCGATCCGGTCGAGGATGATCGCCTGGTCGACGCAGCGTGGTCCGATCACCTGATAGCCGTCCCCGCGCAGCGTCGCGATCAGCGCCGCCAGGGCGTCGCGATCGCCGACGCGGGGTTGCCGTGTTGCCGTCGTGCCTTCGGCCATGGTCGGTTTCCCTTCTGCCGGCCATTGTCGCCGACCTGCGGCGTCCGGTAAACGACCGTTGACGCGGACAAGGTCTCCGCGGCACGCATGCGACCGGAGCGCGGATCGTTGCGCGGCGGGATTTTGCGCTCGCGATAAAGTGCTGGATATCCTAACATCCGGCCGTCCGGATGCGTCGGGGTCCTGGCGCCGAACCGGTCAGGGGGGAACGTTCCATGCCCGACCGCTTTCCTGCAAGGACGGCCCAACGCGCTTCCTCGAAGCCGGCATTCGGATCCTGGCCGGCGGAGCCGGTATTCGGATGGTGGCCGGGCGGCGGCGGCGCGGCCCCGGCCGAATGGTGGGACACGACGACCAAGGATGACGCTGGAGACACGAACGGCGCGAACAAGCAATAAGGACGGAGGGGCCGTTCACCGGTGGTCCGCCCGACTGCGGAGCGCGCCGGCAAGGGCAACACCGACCATCGCATGCGAGGCTGACATGGTAACCCCCGGGAGACGATTGACAGGCGAAGCATGGTTTAGAACGACACTCTCAATGGGAATGGTTTGATCATGACGCATCGCAAACTCGAAGCCGAAATCGACCGCATCCTCCACGCGGACTGCCACGACCCGTTCGCGGTGCTCGGCATGCACACCGAAGTCGAGGGAAGCACGCAACGCGTCGTGGTCCGCGTCTTCCAGCCGGGCGCCAGCAAGGTCTGGGTGATCGATACGGCCACCGGCAAGGAGGTCGCCGAGTTGCCCCGCGCCCGCAAGGAGGGCTTCTTCATGGGGCCGGTGCCGAAGCGCACCGAGCGCTTCCGCTATCGCCTGCGCATCCTGCCGCACGGCGGCGAGGAGACCTACGACTACGAGGATCCCTACCGCTTCGGGCCGATCCTCGGTCCGTTGGACGTGCACCTGCTCGGCGAAGGCACGCACCTGCACGCGTATCGCAAACTGGGATCGCACTCGGCGGTGATCGACGATGTCGCCGGCGCCTCCTTCGTGGTCTGGGCACCGAACGCCCGCAAGGTCAGCATCGTCGGCGACTTCAACAACTGGGACGGCCGCGTCCACCAGATGCGCAATCGCCATGAATGCGGCATGTGGGAACTTTTCGTCCCCGGCGTTGAGCCCGGCGCCCGCTACAAGTACGAAATCCGCGCCGGCTTCGGCGAACTGATGGCGCACAAGGCCGACCCATACGCCTTCGAGGCCGAGAAGCCGCCGCTCACCGCCTCTCTGGTGCCGTCGGAGGCGCCCTACGCCTGGGGAGATCAGCAATGGATGAGCCGGCGCAAGCAGACCATCGAGCGCGACGCACCGATCTCCATCTACGAGGTGCATCTCGGCTCCTGGAAGCAGCATGTCCGCGAGGGCGACCGCTACCTCTCCTATCGTGAGTTGGCCGAGGACCTGGTGCCCTATGTCAAATGGATGGGGTTTACGCACATCGAACTGATGCCGGTGCACGAACACCCGTTCGACGGCTCATGGGGCTATCAGCCGACCGGCATGTTCGCGCCGACCAGCCGCTACGGCCGCCCGGAGGACTTCAAGTACTTCATCGATCGCTGCCACCAGGAAGGCATCGGCGTGCTGATCGACTGGGTGGCTGGGCACTTCCCCGGCGACGCGCACGGACTGTGCTATTTCGACGGCACGCACCTGTACGAGCACCAGGACCCGCGCCTCGGCCGGCACATGGATTGGGATACGCTGATCTATAACTACGGACGAAACGAAGTCCGCAACTTTCTGCTCTCCAACGCCCTCTACTGGATGGAGGAGTTCCACATCGACGGGCTGCGCGTCGACGCCGTCGCCTCGATGCTGTACCTGGATTACAGCCGCAAGGAAGGCGAATGGATCCCGAACGTCCACGGCGGGCGCGAGAACCTGGAGGCGATCAGCTTTCTCAAGTCGATGAACGAGTTGGTCTATGGTGGTCACGAGGGCGTCATGACCGTCGCCGAGGAGTCGACGGCGTGGCCGATGGTCTCCCGCCCGACATACCTCGGAGGGCTCGGCTTCGGCTACAAATGGAACATGGGGTGGATGAACGACACCCTGCGCTACATTGAGAAGGACCCGATCCACCGGCGCTACCATCACGACCTGCTGACGTTTGGGCTACTCTACGCGTTCACCGAGAACTTCATCCTGCCCATCAGCCACGACGAAGTGGTGCACGGCAAGGGCTCGCTGCTCAACAAGATGCCGGGCGACGGCTGGCAGAAGTTCGCCAATCTGCGCTCCTATCTCGCGTTCATGTGGACGATGTCCGGCAAGAAGCTGCTGTTCATGGGCTGCGAGTTCGGTCAGGGCGACGAGTGGAACCACAACAAGAGCCTGGACTGGCACCTGCTCGACTATCCGCTGCAACGCGGCATGCAGACGCTGGTCCGCGACCTGAACGCGCTCTATGCCGCCAACCCGGCGCTGTACGAAACCGACTGCGTGCCCGAGGGCTTCGCCTGGATCGACTGCCACGACTCCGACAACAGCGTCATTTCCTATATTCGGCGCGCCAAGGACCCCAACGACTTCGTGGTCATCGTCTGCAACTTCACGCCGCTGGTCCGGTACGACTACCGGCTCGGGGTGCCGACGGGCGGCGGCTACGCGGAGATCCTGAACACCGACGCGTCGTGCTATGAGGGCTCCGGCGTCGGCAACGCCGGACGCGCCGAAGCCGAAGCAATCGAGGCCCACGGCTTTCCGTTCTCCCTCAGCGTCGCGCTGCCGCCGCTCGGGACGGTGGTCTTCAAGCCGTTCCCCCGGGAGATCATCGAGGCGGAGGTGACGGAGGCAGGGGCCGAAGCGGAGGCGACGGAGGCAGGGGCCGAAGCGGAGGCGACGGAGGCAGGGGCCGAAGCGGTGGTTGGAAAGACGGAGACGGCGAGCGATGTCGAGCCGGGTCAGGCTTGAACCCGGCAGCCCGTCGCCCCTCGGCGCCACCTGGGACGGTCGCGGTGTCAATTTCGCGTTGTTCTCGGAGAACGCCGAGGCGGTGGAGCTCTGCCTGTTCGACGCCGGGGGCCGGAAGGAGACCAACCGGTTCAGGCTGCCGGAATATACCAATCAGGTCTGGCACGGCTATGTGACCGGGCTGCAGCCCGGTCAGCTCTACGGCTACCGGGTGTATGGTCCGTATGACCCGCACGCCGGTCACCGTTTCAATCCGCACAAGCTGCTGCTCGACCCCTACGCTCGGGCGATCGACGGCCCGCTGATCCTCAGCGACGCGCTGTTCGGCTACCGCCGCGGCAGCTCGAAGGGCGATCTGTCGTTCGACCGGCGCGACAGCGCCCGCGCCATGCCCAAGTGCCGCATCGTCGAGCCGGCATTCACCTGGGGGGCGGAGCAGCTGCCGAACCGGCCGTGGTCGCAGACGGTAATCTCTGAATTGCACGTTCGCGGCATCACCAAGCTGCACCCCGAGGTCCCGGACGCGGAACGCGGCACCTTCGCCGGGCTCGGCCATCCGGCGGTGATCGACTATCTGGTCAAGCTCGGCATCACCGCGGTCGAGCTGCTGCCGATCCACACCATCGTCGACGAACCGCACCTGAGCGACAGCGGCCTCGGCAACTACTGGGGCTACAACTCGGTCAACTTCTTCTCCGCCGACCACCGTCTGCACAGCCGCCGCGCGGCCAAGGAATTCAAGACGATGGTGGCCAACCTGCACAAGGCCGGCATCGAGGTGATCCTCGACGTCGTCTACAACCACACCGGCGAGGGCAACGAGTTCGGGCCGACCGTCTGCTACCGCGGCATCGACAATGCCGCCTACTACCATCTGGCCGATGACCGGCGCCGCTACGTCGACTTCACCGGCACCGGCAACTCGCTGAACCTGACGCAGCAGCGGGTGTTGCAGATGGTGATGGATTCCCTGCGCTACTGGGTGCAGGAGATGCACGTTGACGGCTTCCGCTTCGATCTGACGACGACGCTGGCCCGCGACCCCTGGGACTACGACCCGGGTTCCGGGTTCCTCGACGCCGTCGCCCAGGACCCGGTGCTCGCCCGCGTCAAGCTCATCGCCGAGCCGTGGGATGTCGGCATGGGCGGATACCAAGTCGGCCACTTCCCGCCAGGTTGGGCGCAGTGGAACGATCGCTTCCGCGATGGCGTGCGCCGCTTCTGGCGGGGCGACTCGCCACTGGTCGGGGAGCTTGCCTCGCGGCTCGCCGGCTCGTCGGATTTCTTCGAGAAGAAGGGGCAGCGTCCCTGGACCGGCGTCAACTTCGTCACCGCGCACGACGGCTTCACCCTGCACGACCTGGTCAGCTACAACCACAAGCACAACGAGGCCAATGGCGAAGGCAATCGCGACGGCACCGACAGCAACAACAGCTGGAACTGTGGTGTCGAAGGGCCGACCGAGGATGCCGGCATCCGGGCGCTGCGCGAACGCCAGAAGCGTAACATCCTGGCCACCCTCCTGCTATCCCAGGGCACGCCGATGCTGGTCGCCGGCGACGAGTTCGGTCGCTCGCAGAACGGCAACAACAACGCCTACTGCCAGGACAACGAGGTCAGCTGGGTCGACTGGACGCACCGACGCCCGGAAGACGAGGCGCTGACCGAATTCGTCCGCCGGCTGCTAGCGATCCGCCGCGACGATCCGATCTTTCGGCGCGCGCGCTTCCTCTCCGGCGAGATCATCGACGGAGTCGGCGTCAAGGATGTCGCCTGGCTGGCCGCGGAGGGGCGGGAAATGTCGCCCGAGGACTGGAACGCGCCGCATGCCCGCTGTCTCGGCATGGAGCTCTATCGGCCAGCGAGCGATGGCCCGGACAAACGCCCCGATTCCCACGTGCTGTTGATCTTCAACGCCCACGAGGGCGGGGTGTCGTTCGCCCTGCCCTCGCCCCGACTCGGCGCGTGGAGCCCCGTGCTCGACACCGGTCGGCCCGATCTCGCGGACGGTGAGCGCGTCGATGGCGCCGACACCGCCTATCCTGTTCTGGAACGCTCGTTCGTCCTCCTGCGCGATCGGTGAACGCTGTTTCCCCCAAGACGGAGACCCCCTTGATGACGGACAGTGGCGCTCTCGATCGCCTCGCCACGCTGGCTGGGATCGAGCCCGGCTACCAGGACATCTGGAACAAGCGGCACGAAACCTCTGCCGAGACCAAGCGGCGCCTGCTCGCCGCCATGGGCATCGCGGCGGCGACCGATGCCGAGGCGAAGGCGAGTCTCGCGGCCCTGGAGAGTGCGTCCTGGCACCGGCCATTGCCGCCGGTCCTCGTCGCCCGCATCGGCCGACCGATCGAGGTTCCGGTGAAGCTGCCGCAAGCGATGGCCGGCGACGCGGTCGAGGGCGAGATCGTGGCGGAAAGCGGCACGGCGCACGCGGTGATCCTCCGCCCGGCCACCGCGCCGCTCGAGGAAAGCCGCATCGTCGACGGCGTCGCGCACGAGCGCCGGCGGGTCCGCCTGGCGGTCGACCTGCCGCCCGGCTATCATAGTCTGCGCCTGCCGAAGCTCGGCGGCCACGCCATGCGGCTGATCATCGCACCCGATGCCTGCCATCTGCCCGACGAGGGCGCGGCAGCGCGAGCCTGGGGGATCACCGCCCACGTCTACGCGCTGCGCTCGCCGCGCAACTGGGGCATCGGCGATTTCACCGATCTCGCAGACCTTGCCGCCGGCGCGGCCCGACACGGCGCGGCCACCATCGGCATCAACCCGCTGCACGCCCTGTTTCCGAGCGATCCCGAGCGCGCCAGTCCGTACCAGCCGAGCAGCCGCCTGTTCCTCAATCCCCTCTACATCGACATCGAACACGTGCCCGAATTCGCCGCCTCGCCAGCCGCTCGCCAGGTGGCGGCGGCGCTCAAGCCGGAGATCGAGCGGCTGCGGGCGACCGCGTTCGTCGACTACAGCGGCGTGGCGCGGCTGAAGACCCGCTTCTTCCATCTGCTGTTCGCGGAGTTCCGGCGCACCGAGGGGGGCCGCCCCGCGCATCCGGAACGCGCCGCCGCCTTCGCCCGGTTCGAGGCGGAGGGTGGCGAGCGGCTCCGCCGGTTCGCCGAGTTCGAGGCACTCTCCGAGGTGTTCGACGGCAAGTCCTGGATCGAATGGCCGGAGGACTTCCGCTCGCCGACCGCCGACGCCGTGCAGGCGTTCGTCGCCGACAACCCCAACAAGGTGGCGTTCCACGCTTACCTGCAGTGGCTCTGCGACGATCAACTCGCCGCGGCGCAAACACGGGCGACGGCGGGGGGCATGCCGCTGGGTCTTTACCGCGACCTCGCCGTCGGTGTCGACGTCGGCGGCAGCGACGGCTGGAGCGACCAGGGCGTGGTGGTGACGGGGGCCTCGATCGGCTGCCCGCCGGACCCGTTCAACATGCTGGGCCAGAACTGGGGAATGCCGCCGCTGTCGCCGCATGCGCTGCGCGAACTGGCCTACGAGCCGTTCATCGCCATGGTCCGCGCGAACATGCGCCATGCCGGCGCGCTCCGCATCGACCACGCCATGGGCCTGATGCACCTGTTCTGTCTGCCCGACGGCGAGACCGCGGCGAACGGTGCCTACGTCGAGTATCCCTTCGAGGACTTGCTCGGCATCGTCGCCCTGGAGAGCCAGCGCCAGCGCTGCGTCGTCATCGGCGAGGACCTGGGCACCGTGCCCGACGGTTTCCGCGACCGCATGGAGGCCGCCAACATCCTCTCCTATCGGGTGCTCTATTTCGAGAAGGACAACAACGGCTTCAAGCGGCCGGACGACTATCCGGAGATGGCGCTGGCCTGCGTTACCACCCACGACCTGGCGACCCTCGCCGGCTTCTGGACCGGCGCCGACATCCGGCTGCGCGAACGGCTGGACCTCTACCCGGCGCCGATCGTCGAGCAGCGCGAGTGGGAAGCCCGTCAACTCGATCGGCAGCAGATGCTGCAGGCCCTGCAGCACGAGGGCTTGGTGACGCGCCATCCGGACGCCCAACTCCAGGGTCCGGATGTCATGCCGGCGGAACTGGTGGCGGCGATCCACGGCTATTTGGCCCGCAGCCCGGCGCGCTATGTCATGGTCCAGCTGGATGACGTCGCCGCCGAGCCGGAGCAGATCAACCTGCCCGGGACCGTCGATGAACATCCCAACTGGCGGCGGCGGCTGTCCACCAACCTGGACGCGCTGCTGACATCGCCGCTGATGGCGACGGTGGCCGAGGCCATGGCCGAACGCCACACCGGGGCGGAACGCCGCCGCGCCTAATCCCGGCCGCGGCCGCCGGCACGGGGTACAGCTCGGGTTGCGGCGCGGCTTACGGCGCGGAGGGCGCCGGCAGGACGGTCGGCGGCGATGGCCGACCCAGCCGCGTCCCGTGGTGCGATTGCAGGACCTGGAGGACCGCGTCGGCGGCAAGATCACTGGGCCGCCGGCGACCGGGGGAGAGCATCGCCACCGCCCGGGCGGCACCGGCGCGCTGCCGGGTACGCGCCGCCGGATCATCGAGCAGCCGCGCGATCTCGGCGGCGAGGCGGTCCGGCCGGCAGTGCTCCTGCAGCACCTCCGGGAAGACCTCGTCGTCGACGAGCAGATTGACCAAGCTGACCCGGCGCACCTTGATCGCCCGTTTCAGCGCCCACGCGGTGATCGGGTTGAGGCGATAGGCGATCACCGACGGCGTTCCGGCCATCGCCAGTTCGAGCGCCACCGTGCCCGACGCCGCAAGCGCCACGTCGGCGGCGGCAAACGCATCGAAGCGCTCGGCCTCGCCGCGGACGACGATGGCGCCCCCCGGCCACGCCCCGACGACGGCAGCGATCTCCGGGGCGAAGGCATCCACCGCCGGCACGACGACGCGGAGCGCCGAACGGTCCGCGGCGAGGCGGGCCACGGCTTGGGCGAACACCGGCAACAACCGACGGATCTCGCCACGCCGGCTGCCCGGCAGCACGCACAGCAGCGGCGCCGCCCGGTCGATCGCGTGGCGGGCCCGGAAGCCCGGCCCGTCGCCATCGGCGGCTCCACTCTCCACCACCGGATGGCCGACGAAGGTGGACGGCAGCCCCTCGACCTCGAAGTACGGTGGCTCGAACGGCAAGAGCACCAGAAGGTGGTCGAGAAACCGCGCGATTTCCCGGGCGCGATGCGGTTTCCAGGCCCACACCTGGGGCGCCACGTAGTGCACCAGAGGAATGCCGCTGCCCTGCAGCCGGGCGCCGACGCGCAACGCGAAGCCGGGCACGTCGATGGTGACCACCACATCCGGCCGCTGCGTGCGGATGGTTTCGACGGTCTCGCGCAGCCGCCGCAGGAGGAGCCGCAGGTGCGGGATCAGTTCCGCCACGCCGAAGTGGGCAATGTCCTCCATCGGATAGAGGCTCGCCAGCCCGGCCGCCGCCATCTTCGGGCCGCCGACGCCGATGAAGCGGAGAGGCTGCGGACTCCGCGCGGTCAGCGAGGCCATCAGCCCGGCCCCGAGCGCATCGCCCGAAGGCTCGCCGGCGAGCAGGAAGACGGTGATCGGCCGCGTTCGCATCACGGGCTGCCGTCCGTCGCGGCGTACGGTGCCGGCCGGGCGATCAGGTTGTCACGCCGACGACGAACAGACCGGCCTCGTCCGCCGCCGCGACGATGCGCGGACGGTCGATGACCAGCGCCGCGCGGGCCTCGACGGCGATGCCCCGGAGCCCCGCTGCGTGCGCCGCCGCCACCGTGTCCGCGCCGATGCTCGGCATGTCGGCGCGGCGTTCGTGCTTGCCGCTGCCGACCTTGACCAGGACGCCGCCGGCGCCGTCCCGCTTCAGCCCCGCGGCACGGGCGAGCATGGCGTCGGTACCCTCCAGCGCCTCGACCGCCAGCACCATCCCCTGCTGCACGACAGCAGCTTGCCCGACATCGATGGCGACCAGTGCCCGCGCCACTTCCACACCGCGGCGAATGTCCACCTCGGCCTGATCATCGGGGGCGATCCGCCCGTAGACGCCGGCGGTGGCCAGATCGCTCGGCATCACCGCCTCGGCACCGACGACGCGAAAGCCCTCCTTGGCCTCCAGTTCCTTCACCACCAAGCCAAGCAGACCGTCGTCGCCGAGGGCCTTGGTGCCGACCTTGGCGAGAAACTTGGTGGTCCACAGATCGGGACGCAGTTCCGCCAGCGACGGGCGCCGCACGCCGCCGGCCAGCACCAGCTCTTCGACACCTTCCTGGCGCAGGATCTTCAGGGCCTTGCCGGCGGCGCCAAGCCGCACCCAGGCGTGCGGGCTATCGGCCACCGTCTCCGGCGGCGTCTGCCCCTCGAAGGCGAGCACGAAGAACTCGCGGTCCTGCGCCCGGCACGCGTCGATGATGCGGACCGGTAGATCGCCGCGGCCCGCGAGGATTCCGAGTTTAGGCTGCATCTTCGTAAAGCGGCTGGCAGAGCGCGCGCGTCGAATCCTTGCGAATGAAGCGGACGATTTCCATCACCGCCTCTTCGCCGGCGAACATCTTCGCCACGTCGTCCAACCGCTCGGCCATGGTGCCCTCGCGCGCGAACAGCAGGCGATAGGCGTTGCGCAGCGCGTGGATGGTCTCGCGCGAGAAGTTGCGACGCTTCAGGCCGACGATGTTCAGCCCCTGCAGCTTGGCGCGATTGCCGGCGACGCTGCCGAATGGGATGACGTCCGCCTCGACGCCGCTCATGCCGCCGACCATGGCATGCCGGCCGATCCTCGTGAACTGGTGCGCTGCCGACAGACCGCCGATGATCGCCCAGTCCTCAATGATCACGTGACCGCCCAGGGTGGCGTTGTTCACCAGGATGACATGGTCGCCGATGATGCAGTCGTGCGCCACGTGCGCGCCGACCATCAGCAGGCACCGGTCCCCGATGCGGGTGACCATGCCGCCGCCCTCCGTCCCCGGATTGATGGTGACGTGCTCGCGGATCGTCGTGTTGGCGCCGATCTCGAGCCGCGACACCTCGCCACGATACTTCAGGTCCTGCGGCGGCGAGCCGATGGATGAGAACGGATAGACCCGGGTGCCGGGCCCGATCCGCGTCTGTCCGGCAACGACGACGTGGGAGACGAGGCAGACATCGTCGTCCAGCCGCACATTCGGACCGACCATGCAGAACGGCCCGACGGTCACGGAGTCAGCCAGGATCGCGCCGTCGGCAACGACGGCGCTCGCATGAACCTCAGGCATCACTGGTCTCGGATCATGGCCGCATAGACGGCCTCGGCGACCAGGGTGCCGTCCACATGGGCCTCGCCCCGGAACTTCCAGACGTTGCCCCGATTGCGCATCTTGGTCACGTGAATAAGCAGGGTGTCGCCCGGCACCACGGGCTTGCGGAAGCGGGCCGAGTCGATCGACATGAAATAGACGAGCCGCCCTTCTTTCTCGGGGCCGAGCGTGGCGACGACGAGAACGGCGGCCGTCTGCGCCATCGCCTCGATCACCAGCACCCCCGGCATCACCGGATCGGCCGGGAAATGGCCCTGAAAGTGCGGCTCGTTGCTGGAGACGTTCTTGATCCCGGTCGCCCGATGATCCGGCACGACGTCGATCACCCGGTCGATCATCAGCATGGGGAACCGATGCGGAATCATTTGGCGGATTCGGCCGATCTCGATGACGTCGCCGCCGTAGGCCGCGGCTTCTGAGTCCATCTTCTAGCTTTCCTTTTTCATGGCGAGGCGCTTCAGAACCGCCACTTGACGCATGAACTGACGCCCCGGCATGGCCGGGATGCCGAACACGTCCTGACCCGGAGGAATGTCGCGCATGACGCCGGCTTTCGCCGCAACGCGCGCCCCGTCACCCACCTTGAGATGTCCGCTCAGTCCGCCTTGGCCACCGATCATAACGAAATTTCCGAGGGTTGTGCTGCCTGAGATGCCTGCCTGACCGGCGATGATGCAGCCCATCCCCAAGCGGACGTTATGGCCGATCTGAACGAGATTATCAATTTTCGAGCCGGCGCCGATCACCGTGTCGTCGAGCGTGCCACGATCGATCGCCGAATTCGCGCCAATGTCAACCGCATCTTCAATCACCACGCGGCCGACCTGGGCAATCCTTTCGTGGCCCTGGCGGCCGGGCGCGAAGCCGAAGCCGTCTTGGCCGATGCGCGCGCCGGCATGGATGATGACGCCGCGGCCGATCAGACAGCACATCAGCGAGACGTGCGTGCCGATGCGGCAACCGTCACCGATGACGACACCGGGGCCGATCACCGTGTACGCACCGATATCGCAGCCCTGGCCGATCTCCACGGCGTCGCCGACGATGGCGCCGGCTCCAACCCGGCTGCCGGCGCCGATCCGCGCCGTCGCCGCGACCTCGGCGGTGGCATGGATGCCGGGGACGATCGGCGGATCCGGGAAAAACGCCCGCGAGAGCAGGGCGAAGCCACGATAGGGCTCGCGCGTCACCAGCAGCGCGGTCTCCGGAGGCGCGGTGTCGACGACGTCCGCGCGCACCAAGCAGGCACCGGCGCGCGTCTCCCTGAGCCGGTCCGCCTTGCGCCGGTCCTCGAGAAAACTCACGTCATCGGCGGTCGCCGCCTCCAGCGGCATCAGCCCCGCGATCCGCTTTTCGGGATCGCCACGAACGACCTCGGCGTCGGCACGTTCGGCCAGTTCCGCCAGCGAGAACGGACCCGCGACACGAAAAAAGCGGGGATCGGCCATGGCTCAGTTCTCCGGGGCAAAAACCTCGACCGACGGCAGTCGGTCGTTCAAGCGCTGCAAGACCTCGTCGGTGATTTCGTAGTCGACGGCGACCAGCACCGTCTGCTCCTTGCGCAGAATCAACGACAATTGCATCTCGGTCGCGATCTCCGTGACGATGTCGTTCAGGGCCAATTGCACCCTGTTCAGACCGTCCTGGCGCGCCAAGTCAAGCGTTCGTTTCCGCTCTTGCACCAGCTCCATGGCCCTGGTCATGCGGGCCTGCAGCAGGGCGCGCTCGCGGCGATAAGCCTCGGGCGCCATCTCCGCCTCCTGCCGGCGCAAGGCTTCCTCCGCCGCACGCAAGTCGGTCTCGCGGTCCTTGGCTTCCTCGGCATACGCCCGGATGGCGGCACGGTAGGCGGCATCGATGGCCTGGATCGCCGTCGACTGTTGATGGATGCGGGAGAAATCGAGGATGGCGATGCGCAGGGCCGCGTCCGCTGGGCCGGGTGTCGACAGCCGGTCGGACTTGGTTGCCGCGGTGCCGGGCACGGCGGCCGGCGGGAGCGGCGTGTGCCGATCGTGGGTCAGCAGCGCGACGAGTACGCCACCGAGGACGAACGCCAGGATCGCGATCAGAACCGGCAACGGGCGCATCTTCGTCTCCCGACTACGGTGCCCGAGACGGCGGCGGGCGCGTCATCGCTCAGAATCGCGCACCGAAGTTGACGCGGACCGTCTCGGTTCGGTCGAAATCCTCTTTCAGCACGGGAAACCCGAAGTCGAGGCCGATCGGCCCGAACGGCGAGACCCAAGTCACTCCGCCCCCCACCGCCGCGCGCAGGCTGCCGGTGTCGGCGATGGAGGGCCCGGTCGCCTCGGTATTGCCGGCACTGCCGAAATCGGCGAACACCCGGCCGCGCAAGGGCAATTCCTCGGGAAGCGGGAAGGGGAACGACAGTTGCACGGAGCCGGTGTAGTACCACTTGCCACCGACCGCGTCATCGGAGTCGAGATCGCGCGGTCCGACACCCGCCGTTTGGAACCCGCGCAGGTTGTCGCCCCCGACGAAGAACTCGTCGAACAGGCGGACCTCGTCGCCGAGCCCGTCGATGATGCCGGCGGACCCCAGGAGCTCCAGGGTCCATTCAGAGCGCACGGGAATGTAGTAGCCGGCGCGCAGGTCGTTACGGAGATATCGCACATTGCCACCGATGCCGGCGAAGGCGATGTCCCACTGCGCGAAAAAGCCGTCGGTCGGCTGGATGCGGCTGTTCCGCTTGTCGTAGGTCAGGGTCTGGCTGATCTGCGAAACCGTGCTCGACCCCTCTTGCTCCTGAACGAAGATCGAGGCGGTATCGGGGACGTTCTCGATGGTCGAGTTGTTGAGACCATAGCGCCAGCGCTGCGACAGATTCTCGGTGATGGGATAGCCGGCGCGCACGGCGAAGCCGAGCGTCTTCTCGTCGAACGAGCTTTCGTCCTGGCGGTCGACGGTGGTGCGAAAGACATCGAAGCCAGCCGCGATCTCGCGATTGAGGAAAAACGGCTCGGTGAAGCTGAGGCTGATCTGACTGTCGCGCTGGGCGATGACCAGACGGGCGTTGAGAATCTGGCCGCGGCCGAGCAGGTTGCGCTCCTGGAAGCTGATGTCGCCGAGGGCGCCACTGGTGGTCGAGAAGCCCGCGCCGAAGGAGACGCTGCCCGTGGATTTCTCCTCGACGCTCACCTCGATGACGGTCTTGTCGGGGGCGCTGCCCGCCGTCGGCTCGACCTCGACCTGGGCAAAGTAGTCGAGGTTGCGGATCCGCTGCCGCGACCGGCGCAGCTTGGCGGCATTGAACGGATCACCCTCGACGAGACGAAACTCGCGGCGGATGACGCGGTCGAGGGTGCGCACGTTGCCGGTGATGTCGATGCGCTCGACGAAGACGCGCGGCCCCTCGCTGACCTCGAAGACCACGTCGATGGTGCGCTGTTCCGGGTTACGGCGCAGCCGGGGCCGGATATCGACGAACGCGAAGCCGAGATTGCCGACGGCATCGGTCAGCGCATCGATCGTCGCCTCGATCTCGTCCTGATTGAACCAGTCGCCGGCATCGAAGGTGATCGCGCGGCGCACCGTCTCCGGATCGAGTCCCGGCAGCGTCGCCTGCAGGTCGACCTCGCCAAACCGGTAACGCTCGCCCTCGGAGACCGTGAAGGTCAGATAGAAGAACCGCCGGTCCGGCGAAAGCTCGGCATTCGCCGACAGCACGCGGAAATCGGCATATCCCTCGGACAGGTAGAATCGCCGGAGCAACTCCTGATCGAGCACCAGGCGATCGGGATCGTAGACATCGTCGGAGGTGAAGAAGCGCCACCACGCCGACTCGCGGGTGCGAACCACTTCGCGCAGTCTGGAATCGCTGAAGGCCGCGTTGCCGACGAAGCGGATGGCGGCGATCTGCGTCTCGTCCCCTTCGTCGATCTCGAACACCAGGTCGACGCGGTTATCCGACAGCTCGATAATCTTCGGCTCGACCGTGGCGGCGAAGCGGCCGCTGCGGCGGTAGAGGGTCAGCAGGCGACGGACATCGCTCTGCACCTTGGTCCGCGTATAGATCACGCGCGGCCGGAGGCTCACCTCGGCCTCGAGCTGGTCGGTCTTGATCCGCTGGTTGCCCTCGAAGGCGATGCGATTGATAATCGGGTTCTCGACCACCTTGACGATCAGCACGTCGCCCTCGCGGACGAAGGAGACGTCGGCGAACAACCCAGTGGCATACAGACTGGTCAGCGAGCGATTGACGCGAGCCGCATCGAAGACGTCACCGCGGCGGACCAACAGGTAGGAGTACACCGTCGCCGGGTCGATCCGTTGCGCGCCCTCGACGACGATGTCGCGGATGCGCGGTTCCGTCTGCGTGCCGCCCGGGTGCGGACCCAGGAGCACCACCAGAGCGGCCACAATGATGGCGGCAACGAGCCTAACCCCTCCGGCACGCACCACCACCCCGTCGCCCTCTACCGCGATTCTGCGCGGCCCCTAAAGACTGTCAGACAGAAACCGGACAATGTCGTTCTTCGTCGCGAACAGCATGAGCAGCAACACCAGAACGAGCCCGATGCGGAAGCCGTACTCCTGCACCTTCTCGTTGAGGGGCCGGCCGCGCACCGCCTCGACCGCATAAAACACCAAGTGACCGCCGTCGAGCATCGGCACCGGGAACAGATTGATCAAGCCCAGATTGATCGACAAGGCCGCCATGAAAAAAATCAGGCTGACCATCCCGCTCTGCGCCATCTCGCCGGAGAGCTGAGCGATCCGCAAAGGGCCGCCGAGTTCTTCCGCGGTGCGCTGACCGGTGATGATCTGCCACAAAGCGGTGAGAATCTGGCCGACCAGCGAAACGGTTCGCTCCGTCGCCGTCCACACCGCTTCCAGCGGATTCATCCGCTCGTAGGCCAGTTGATTCGGATCGGGGGAGACACCGAGCAGGCCGACGATGCGGGTGACGCCGTCGGCCTCGGTGCGTTCGGTGGGGCTTGGTGTCGCCACCAGCGCCAGCCGCTCGCCGCCGCGCTCCACGTCGAACAGCATCTCGACCCCGGGGTTGGCGCTGACGACGCGATAGAGGTCGTCGAAGTAGGTGACGGTCTCGCCCTCGATGGCGACGATCCGGTCGCCGACCTCAAAGCCGGCGGCCTCGGCGGCGCTGTCCTGCTGGATCGAGCCGATGCCCGCGTAGGGCATGGCCGCTCCGGCGATGGCGAACAGGCCGGCGAGCAGGACGATCGCGAACAGGAAATTGGCGATGGGTCCGGCGGCGACGATCGCGGCGCGTTGCCGGAGTGTCTTGTGGTTGAACGACACGGCCCGGTCCTCGGGCGTGATTTCCGGCTGCTCTTCGGACGGTTCGAAGTCCCGTTCGCCGAACATCTTGACATAGCCGCCGAGCGGCACGGCGCTGATCTTCCAGCGGGTGCCGTGCCCGTCGTTCCAGCCATAGAGTTCGGGGCCAAAGCCGATCGAGAACACTTCGACCCGCACCCCGGCCCGCCGGGCGACCCAGTAGTGGCCGAGTTCATGGACGAACACCAGGATGGTGAACACCACGAGGAACGGCAGAACGTAGGTTATGAGCGTATGAGCGATGTCCGCCATGGTCGGATCGATCCCGTAAGTTGCGTCACCCGACGGCGCGGGCCGAGCACTGGGTGACGCGCGTGATTGCGTGGTCGCGCGCCGCAGCATCGGTTTCCGCGAGCTGCTCGAGGCTATCGAGCGGTCGGGCGGGAATCGCGGCGAGGGTCTGTTCGACGACATCGACGATGTCGAGAAAACCGATCTCGCCCGCGAGGAAGCTGCTGACGGCCACTTCGTTGGCCGCATTCATTATTGTCGGTGCCGATCCACCGGTTTGCAAGGCATGGCGCGCGACTCGCAGCGCCGGGAAGCGGGACTCGTCGGGAGATTCGAAGGTGAGCGAGCCGATTTCGGCCAGCCGGAGCCGCGGCGCCGGCGTCGCGATGCGCTGCGGCCAGGCGAGCGCATAGGCGATGGGCGTGCGCATGTCGGGGCTGCCGAGCTGCGCCAACACCGAGCCATCAACGTATTCGACGAGGCTGTGCACCACCGATTGCGGATGAACCAAAATTTCGATCTGGTCGGCCGTCACCGGGAACAGGTGGAATGCCTCGATCAGTTCCAGCCCTTTGTTCATCATCGTCGCCGAATCGACCGAGATCTTCGCCCCCATCGACCAGTTGGGATGGGCGACGGCCTGCGCTGGAGTCATCGCGGCCATGTCGGCGCGCGGCAGGACGCGGAACGGGCCGCCTGAGGCGGTGAGGATGATGGCGCGAATGAGGTCTGCGTTGTCGACCTCGAAGACCTGGAAGATGGCGCTGTGTTCCGAGTCGACGGGCAACAGCCGGGCACCGTGCCGGGCCACCTCCGCCACCATCAACTCGCCGGCGCAGACTAGACACTCCTTGTTGGCCAGAGCGACGACGCAGCCGCGGCGCACGGCGGCCAGGGTCGGCGCCAAGCCGGCGGCGCCGACGATGGCGGCGACGACGACGTCGGACGGCCGCTCGGCGGCGGCGACCAGGGCGTCCGGTCCGGCCGCCACCTCGATGCCGCTGCCCGACAGCGCGTCCTTCAGGCGCCGGTACGCACTCGGATCGGCAACCGCGGCAAACCGCGCCCGCAGATCGCGCGCCTGCCGCGCCAACAGGTCCGCGTTGCGGTGACAGGTGACGGCCTCGACCTGAAAGATGTCGCGGTGACGAGAGATCAGATCGACGGTGTTGCTGCCCACCGACCCGGTGCATCCGAGCACCGAGACCACACGCGGTCCCTGGACGTTGAGGGGGAGAACGGAGGCTACATCCATGGGCGTATACTGCCGTGGCCGAACATCACGATCAATGCCGCGACGGTGGTCGCCGCAATCAGGCCGTCCACCCGGTCGAGAAGACCCCCGTGACCGGGGATCAGGCCGCTGGCATCCTTGACGTCGAAGCGTCGTTTGACGCCTGATTCGAACAGGTCGCCCAATTGCGCGGCAACACCGAGCACGCCGCTGACCAGCACCGCCGCCCAGCCCACCGCGCCGCCGCCCAAGGCCGCCAGCGTCAACGTCCCGGCAATGGCCGCCGAGATGCCACCGCCGATGCAGCCGGCCCACGTCTTGTTGGGGCTGATCGCTGGCGCGAGGCGCGGTCCGCCGATCAGTCGGCCGAAGGCGAAGGCGCCGACGTCGTACGCCCACACCGAGGCCAGCAGCCAGAAGACGATCAGCCGGCCGGCCTCCGGCTCGCCGCGCAGCCAGACGAAGGCCGCCGCCGGCAGGCCCACATAGATGACACCAACGGAGGACCAGACGTCGCCGCGTTCGACGACGAGCACGATCGCACCGCCGACGGCCGCCGCCAGCAGCGCCAGGTCCCAGCGTCCGGCCGCCGCGGCAGCGACGCAGAGCACGACGGCCGCCGCGGCAAAGACGCCGCCGTGCCCGGAGCCGAGCCCCGAGCCGAGCCCCGAGCCGAGCCCCGAGCCGTGCCCGGAGCGGCGCCCTGAGCCGCGACACAGCCGGGCCCATTCCCAGGAGAGGATGACGCCCCCGGCCGCCGTCATCAGCGCGAACCAGGGCCCACCCAGATGGACCACCAGAAGCACCGGCGGGGCCAGGAGCAGCGCCGAGACGGTGCGGGTGCCAAGCGTCGCCCACCGCGCCCCGGGGCTAAACACAGGCCGCGCCGTAGCGCCGTTCGCGGCTCTGGAACTCCTTGATGGCACCGGCAAAATCCGCCTCGGAAAAATCCGGCCAAAGGGTGTCGATGAACACCAACTCGGCGTAGGCGAGTTGCCATAGCAGAAAGTTGCTGACACGCTTTTCGCCGCTGGTGCGAATCAGCAGGTCGGGATCGGGGATGTCGCGGGTGAACAGGTGACGGGAGATGGTCTGCTCGTCCACGTCCGCCGGATCGAGCGCTCCCTGGGCGACGGCCGCGGCGATCGCCCGGGTCGCCTCGACAATCTCGGAGCGGCCGCCGTAGCTCAAGGCGATCACCAGACACAGCTTCCGATTGCCGGCGGTCGCCCGCTCGGCGCGGTCGATCAGGTCCGCGATGTCCTCGCCGAAGCGCCGCCGGTCGCCGATGATGCGCAGGTGGACACCCTGTTTGTTCAAGTAGTGGATTTCGTGCTCCAAGTAATATCGAAGCAGACCGACCAGTTCGTTCACCTCGTCGACCGGCCGCTTCCAGTTCTCGGAGGAGAAGCCGAACAGGGTGAGATAGCCGACGCCGTGCCGGCTGGCGGCTTCGATGGCGACCTTGACGGCGCTGGCGCCGCGGCGATGGCCGGCGGTTCGCGGCAATCCCCGCGCCCGCGCCCAACGGCCATTTCCATCCATGATGACGGCGACGTGCAGCGGCGAAGGCGCCGCTGCATCGCGAAGCGGAAGGGAATCCATTCTGGCCCTCAGACCTGCATGATTTCGCTTTCCTTGGTCGCCAGGAGATCGTCGATTTCCTTGACGAACCGATCGGTCAGCTTCTGGACCCTATCCGTGTAGTCGCGATGTTGGTCTTGAGAAATCAAATGCTCTTTCTCGGCGCGCTTGAACTCGTCCATGACATGCCGGCGCACGTTGCGAATGGCGACCCGGGCTTCCTCGGCATAGCGGCTGGCGACCTTGGTCAGATCGCGGCGCCGGTCCTCGGTCAGGGGGGGGACCGGCAAGCGCAGCAGTTGACCGTCGACCGACGGGTTGAGCCCCAAATCGGAATCGCGGATGGCCTTCTCGACCGCCTTGACCAGACCGCGGTCCCAGACCTGCACGGTGATCATCCGCGCTTCCGGCACACCGACCGTGCTCACCTGGCTCAGCGGCATCTGCGTTCCGTAGGCGTCGACGACGATCGGCTCGACCAGACTCGCCGACGCCCGGCCCGATCGCAGACCGCCCATTTCCTTGTGCAGGACCTCGACCGCCCCCTTCATCCGCCGATCGGTGTCGGCAACGATCTCTTCGATGCTGAACTCTGACAAGGGGGCCTCCTCAACTGACAAGCGTAAACGTGCCTTCGCCGCGGAGCACTTCAGCGAAGGCGCCCGGATTGTGTATGCAAAAAACCAGGATGGGAACACCATTGTCACGCGCGAGGGCGATCGCCGACGTGTCCATGACCTTCAAGTCCCGCGCGATGACGTCGCGGAAGGACAGCCGATCGTAGCGCTCGGCATCGGGCACCCGTTTCGGATCGGCGCTATAGACGCCATCCACCTGGGTTCCCTTCAGCAGCAGGTCGCACCCGGTCTCGATCGCGCGCAGCGCCGCGGCGGTGTCCGTGGTGAAAAAGGGATTGCCGGTGCCGGCCGCGAAGATGACGACGCGCCCCTTCTCCATGTGCCGCACGGCGCGGCGCCGGATGTAAGGCTCGCAGATCGGCGCCATGGGAATCGCCGATTGCACCCGCGTCTGCAGCCCCAGGCGCTCCAGGGCGCTCTGCATCGCCAACGCGTTCATGATCGTCGCCAGCATGCCGATGTGGTCGGCGCTGGTGCGCTCGATTCCCGCCGCCGCCTCGGACACGCCGCGGAAGATGTTGCCGCCGCCGATCACCAGACTGACCTGAACGCCGAGGTCCTGGACGTCGACGACCTGTTTGGCGATGCGCATCACCGCGTCGGCGTCCATGCCGTAACCGCGATCGCCCATCATGGCTTCGCCCGAAACCTTGAGCAGCACGCGGCCATACCGCGGCGGCCCGGTCATGCCGGCGACTCCCGCCGACCCGCCCCGTCAGGTCCCCGCCGCCTGCGCCACCTCGTCGGCGAAGTTCTTTTCCTCGCGCTCGATGCCTTCGCCGATGGCGAAGCGGACGAAGCCGGTGATGGTGATCGGCGCGTCGACCGCCTTGGCCGCGGCGTCGACCACGGCCTGGACCTTGGTCTCGCCGTCGATCACGAAAACCTGCTCGAGCAGGCAGGATTCCTCGTAGTATCGGCGCAGCCGTCCTTCGACCATTTTTTCGATGATCGCCTCGGGCTTGCCCGACGCTCGCGCCTGTTCGGTGAGGACGGCACGCTCGCGGTCGAGCGACGCCTGATCGACCTCGTCACGCGACAGGAACAGCGGACTGGCGGCGGCGACGTGCATCGCCAATTGCTTGCCGAGCGCCGACATCTGCTCGGCATCGCCGGTCGACCGCACGCCGACGAGGACGCCGATCTTGCCGAGATCCGGCGCCTGCGCGTTGTGCACGTAGAAGCCGATCCGCCCCTCCGGCACCTCGAGCACCGCCACCCGGCGCACCTGCATGTTCTCGCCGATGGTGGCGATCATGTGCGTCACCTGCTCGGCGACCGTCCGGCCGCCTCCGGGATACGGCATGGCCAACAGCGCGTCCAGGTCGCCGCCGCTGTCGATCGCGAGCCCGGCCACGGTCCGCGCGAACTCCTGGAAGTCGGCGTTGCGACTGACGAAATCGGTCTCGGAGTTGACCTCGACCATGGCGCCGCGACTCCCGGCGACGTGGATGGCGATAAGTCCCTCGGCAGCGACGCGCCCCGACTTCTTGGCGGCCGCCGCGAGGCCCTTCTTGCGCAGCCAGTCGACGGCCTCTTCGATGTCACCGGCGGTCTCGACCAGGGCGCGCTTGCAGTCCATCATGCCCGCGCCTGTCATCTCGCGCAGTTGCTTGACCCGCGCGGCACTGACGTCCGTCATCTCTCCTGTCCTCCGATCCTTGATCGACGATAACCGGTTGCTGTCGCCGGCGTGCTGGGGCTAGGGCAGCGGCGCCCGGCACGCGGACACGGTCGCTGCATGGAAGTCATCGTTACTCTGCCACAATGGCCCATCCGGATGAACCGGCCGAATGGGCCCGCGCCCTAGTGGATCGGATCTGACGTTTGGTGCCCAAACGCCAGTTTGGTCGATCCACCAACCTATCGATCTGGCGGTTCGTTTCAGCCGCCGGATGGGACTCATCCGTCAGCATCGAACCACTAGAAACAGCGGGTTGCGTGCTGCGACCGTGCATTCTCTGAATGCAGCGCTGCACTACCGGGCGTGCTCGGCGTCCGCGGCGTCGGCATCCGGGGCGGTCTCGGCGCCGCTCCCGCCATCGGCGGCAACGTCACCCCACGCCTCGGCCTCGTCGGGCGCCGCGTCGCCTGCAGCCGAGAGAGCCTCCTCCTCGATAATCATCGGCTCCTCGGGTTCCTCGGAATCGCCGATGTCGATGCCGGACGCGGTCATTTCCTGCTGCAGCCCGTCGAGCACCGCCAGGCTGATCAACTCGCAATACAAATGCACCGCGCGGAGGGCGTCGTCGTTGCCCGGGATCGGGAAATCGACGCCGGCGGGATCGCTGTTGGAATCGACGACGGCGATCACCGGAATCCCCAGCTTGTTCGCCTCGGCGATCGCAATGTCTTCCTTGTTGGTGTCGACGATGAACAGAATGTTGGGCAGACCCGCCATCTCCTTGATGCCGCCCAGCGCGCGCTCCAGCTTGTCGCGCTCGCGGGTGAGTTGCAAAAGCTCCTTCTTGGTCAGGCCGGTGTTCTCCTCGCGCAACCGCGTGTCGAGATCACGCAGCCGCTTGATGGAGTTCGACATGGTCCGCCAGTTGGTCAGCATGCCGCCGAGCCAGCGATGATTGACGAAATACTGGCCGCAGCGCCGGGCGGCGTCGGCGACCACGTCGCTCGCCTGCCGCTTGGTGCCGACGAACAGCACCCGTCCGCCCCCGGCCACGGTGTCGCGCACCGCGATGAGCGCGCGATGCAGCATCGGCACCGTCTGCTCCAGGTCGATGATGTGGATGCCGTTGCGCACGCCGAAGAGATACGGCGCCATCTTCGGGTTCCAGCGCCGCGTGGTATGGCCGAAATGCACCCCTGCCTCGAGCAGTTGGCGCATCGTGAAAGTTGGCATGGTCACGTCTGTCGTCCTTGTCCGGTTGGTCCGCCGCGGGCCGTGATCATTCCAATTGGACCACCGGCCAATTGGAACACCGGAGTGGGCCGAGGTGTATCGCGACACCCGAGCCCTGCGCCCGCGTGAGAAGTAACGAGCGTATGTATCGCGCGCGCGGCCGTCTTTCAACCCGCGCCTACAACGGCAGGAGCAATGGCGGGCGCAGTGGCCGGCACAATGGCCGGCACAATGGCCGGCGCCGGCGGGACCTCAGACCTCGATCACGTCGCGGACGCCGGGCAGCGCGCGCAGCCGGCCGATCATCGCCGGGCCGATGGCGTAGCGGCCGGGCAGCCCGATCTCGACCTCGCGGTCATCGCCGATGGCCATGATGAGCTTGACACACTGCGAGCCGCTGCGATCGCCGTTGAGTTCAGCGCCGATGGCGGCCAGCGGTTCCGGCGGATCGATGTGGATGGCAACGCCGCTCTCGGTGCGCTCGGCGACCCGCTCCAGCGGTTCCAGGGACTCGGCGGTCAGCCGCACCTCATCACCGTCGGCCTGCACCGTCGCCCGGATCAGCAGGCAGGTGCCGACCTCCAGCAACTCGCTGCCGGCGGCCAGCACTTCCGAGAACACGGTGATCTCGAACGAACCACCGACGTCCGACAGCTCGACAAAGGCGTAGCGGCTGCCGCGGCTCGAGCGGCGCTCCTTCTTCGCGATCACGGTGCCGGCCAGGGTGACGATGCCGGAGGTCGACGGGCCGATCTCGGCGCGGCGGTGCACGCGCCGGCGCCGGAGAACGCGCTCATAAGCCTGCAACGGATGCGCCGAGAGGTAGAGGCCCAAGGCATCGAATTCGTGGGCCAGCCGCTCCATCGGCGGCCAGTCGGGCACGACCGCGCCGCGAGGGCGCGGCTCCGCATCGGCCGGCCCCCCGGCGAACAGGCCGATCTGGCCGCTTGCCCGTTCGTCGGCAGCCACCGCGGCGTTGCGCAGGATGTGGTCCACCTGGCTGAAGACGCGGCGGCGGTTGGCGTCGATGCCGTCGAACGCCCCGGCGCGTACCAGGTTCTCCAGCACCCGCCGGTTGATCTGCGCCGGGCCGATGCGGCGGGCAAACGAGTCGAGGTCGGCAAAGGGCCCGTTCACCGTTCGCTCGTCGACCACGGCGCGCATCGCCGCGGCACCGACATTGCGCACCGCGGCGAGGCCATAGCGAATGGCGCCGCCGCCCGCGCCGTCCGATTCCGGCGCGAAGGTGACACCGGAGCGATTGATGTCGGGCGGCAGCAGGCGGATGCCGAGGCGATCGAGCTCGCGCCGGAAGCCACCGATCTTCTCCGCATGATCCATGTCGAGGATCATCGATGCCGCAAAAAATGCCACGGGATGGTTCGTCTTCAGCCAAGCCGTCTGGTACGCGATGAGGGCGTAGGCGGCGGCGTGCGACTTGTTGAAGCCGTAGCCGGCGAACTTGTTCACCAGATCAAAAATGTATGTGGCCTTGTCGCGGTCGACGCCGCGGGCGCAGGCGCCGTCGACGAATATCTGGCGCTGCTGCTCCATCTCCGCCTTGATCTTCTTGCCCATGGCGCGGCGCAAAAGATCGGCGCTGCCCAGGGAGTAGCCGGACAACTCCTGGGCGATCTGCATCACCTGCTCCTGATAGATGATGATGCCATAGGTTTCGCGCAGGATGCCGGCGAGCGAGGGGTCGATGAAGTCGATGGCCTCCTCGCCGTGCTTGCGGCGGATGTAGCTGGGGATGTTGTCCATCGGCCCCGGCCGATAGAGGGCGACGACGGCGATGATGTCTTCGAAGGTGTCGGGCCGCAGCTTTTTCAGCACGTCGCGCATGCCGCTGCTTTCCAGCTGGAACACGCCGACGGTGTCGCCGCGGGCGAGCAGCCGGAAGGTGGCCGGGTCGTCCAGCGGAATGCGCGAGAGATCGATCGTCCGCCCTTCGGTCTCGGCGACCAGCCGGACCGCCGTGGCCAGCACGGTGAGCGTCTTCAAGCCGAGGAAATCGAACTTCACCAGGCCGGCCGACTCCACCCACTTCATGTTGAAGCCGGTGACCAGCATGTCCGAGCGCGGATCGTGGTAGAGCGGAATCGTCTCGCGCAACGGCCGGTCGCCGATGACGACGCCGGCCGCGTGGGTCGAGGCGTGTCGGTACAGACCCTCGAGCTTGCGGGCAATGTCGACCAGCCGCGCCACCGTCGCGTCCTCGTCCATCATCTGCTTGAGCCGCGGCTCCTGGCTGACCGCCTGCTGCAACGTCACCGGATTCGCCGGGTTGTTGGGCACCAGCTTGCAGATCTTGTCGACGTAGCCGTAGGGCATGCCGAGCACCCGGCCGACATCGCGCAGCACCGCCCGCGCCTGCAGCTTGCCGAAGGTGATGATCTGGGCGACGCGATCGGCGCCGTAGCGCGCCTGCACGTGGCGGATCACCTCGTCACGCCGGTCCTGGCAGAAGTCGATATCGAAGTCGGGCATCGACACGCGCTCAGGATTGAGAAAGCGCTCGAACAGCAGGCCGAAGCGGATCGGGTCCAGGTCGGTGATGGTCAGCGACCAGGCGACCACCGAGCCGGCGCCGGAGCCGCGCCCCGGCCCCACCGGAATGCCCTGCTCGCGCGCCCACCCAATGAACTCGGCGACGATCAGGAAGTAGCCGGCGAAACCCATCTGGCAGATGACCCCGAGTTCGTACTCGAGCCGTTCTACATAGGGCTGCGCCGCGGCCGCGCGGGCGGCATCGGTCATCTCCGGCGCATGGACTTGCGCCGCCAAGCGACGCTCCAGGCCGGCGCGGGCCTGGACCGCCAGCTGCTCCTCCTCGCTGGGGCCGCCCGCCTGGGCGAACGAGGGCAGAATCGGCTTGACCTTCTCGATCATGAACGCGCACCGGCGGGCGATCTGCACCGTGTTGTCGGAGGCATCGGGCAGATCGGCGAACAGCGCGCGCATCTCCGCGGCACTCTTGAAGGAGTGCTCGGGCGTCAGCCGTCGGCGTTGCTGGTCGCCGAGATGGGCCCCCTCGGCGATGCAGATCAGCGCATCATGCGCCTCGAACAGCGGCCGATCGGGAAAGAACGCCTCGTTGGTGGCGACCAGCGGCAGTCCGAGACGATCGGCCAAGTCGATGGTCGCCGCCTCGATCGCCGCCTCGCTCTCGACGCCGTGTCGCTGCACCTCAACATACACCCTTTCCGGGAAGTCTGCCGCCAGGTCGGACAGACACGCCGCCGCGGCATCGGCCTGGCCGGCGGCGAGCAGCCGCCCGACCGGGCCGGCGACGCCGCCGGTCAACAGGATGAGTCCCTCGGCATGGTGCGCCAGTGCCGCACGCGGCACTTGCGGTGCGCCCAGCGCCGCCGCGTTCTCGTGGGCGTCGGCCAGAAGCTGCAGCAGGTTGCGGTAGCCGGCGGCGTTTTGCACAAGCAGCACCAGCTCGTCCGGATCGACGCGCTGGCGGCCGCGCGCCCGCAGGCCGCCGTCGTCATCGGCGCGGGAGATGCCGAGCTGACAGCCGATGATCGGCTGGATGCCGGCGTCGCCGAGCGCCGACGAGGCATCCATGCCGCCGAACAGGTTGTTGCGGTCGGTGATGGCGACCGCGGGCATCGCATGCTGGCGACACAGGTCGACCAACTCACGGATGCGAATCGCGCCCTCCAGCAACGAGTAGGCGGTGTGGACGCGAAGGTGGAGAAAGCCTGGATCGATCATCCCTGAACGCTGGCACATTGCCGCCGGCGAGTCACGGACCGCCGGCGCGGTCGACGAGTCACGGACCGCCGGCGCGGTGGGTCCGGCCGCCACGAGGGCACCCGTCACGCGGGAACCAGGATGCCCTCCTCGAGCCGGACGATCCGGTCCATTCGTCCGGCGAGCACCGGGTTGTGGGTGGCGACGACGGCGGCGAGCCCGGCCCGACTGGCGATGGTCAGCAGCAGCGCGAACACGTCGTCGGCGGTGTGCGGATCAAGGTTGCCGGTGGGCTCATCGGCGAAAACGATGCTGGGCGAATTGGCCAGCGCCCGGGCGATGGCGACCCGCTGCTGCTCGCCGCCGGAGAGCCGCGCCGGACGATGGTCGAGCCGGTCACCCAGGCCCAGCACGCCGAGCAATTCCGCGGCGCGCGTCCGTGCCTCCTTGCGCCGCCGCCCGGCGATGACCTGCGGGATGACGACGTTCTCGATCGCCGAGAACTCCGGCAGCAGATGGTGGAACTGGTAGACGAAGCCCATCTGGTGCCGCCGGATCCGCGTCCGCGCATCGTCGGCGAGCCCGGCGCACGCCTTCCCGGCGACGTGGATATCGCCGGCATCCGGCTTTTCCAGAAGGCCGGCGATGTGCAGCAAAGTCGACTTGCCGGCGCCCGACGGCCCGACCAGCGCGACCGTTTGCCCCTCGCGCACCTCCAGGTCGACGCCGCGCAACACTTCCAGGGTGGTTCGACCCTGCTTGAAGGTGCGGACGATGCCGGTGAGCCGGAACACCGGATCACTCATATCGGAGCGCTTCCGCCGGGTCGATGCGGGCGGCCCGCCACGCCGGATACAGCGGCGCAAGGAAGGTCAGAAGCAGCGCCAACGCGACGACGAGCGTGACCTCCAGCGGATCCACCTCCGCCGGCATCGTCGCCAGGAAATAGATCTCCGGCGAGAACAACTCGACACCGATCAGGCTCTCCAGTTGCTTGCGCAGGTATTCGATGTTGAGCGCGAAACTGAGGCCGAGCGCGAAGCCGATCACAGTGCCGAGCACACCGATGCTGGACCCGGCGATGAAGAAGACGCGCATGATCATGCCGCGCGTCGCGCCGACGGTGCGCAGAATGGCGATGTCCCGCCCCTTGTCCTTCACCAGCATGATCAGGCTGGAGATGATGTTGAACACCGCCACCAGAATGATCAGGGCGAGGATCAGCGAGAGCACGTTGCGTTCGACCTTCAAGGCGTTGACCAGGGTGTCGTTGGCCCGCTGCCAGTCGAGAACGCGCACGGCGCCGCCGACGGCGGCGCCGATGTCGCCGACGAAGCGGGGGGCGTCGTCCGGCCGGCTGACCATCACCTCGAGCGTCGTCACCGCCTCGGGGAACTGAAAGAAGCTCTGGGCCGCAGCCAGCGGCATGAACACGAAGTTGTCGTCGTATTGATACATGCCCGCCTCGAAGATCCCGGCGACGGGATAGGCGCGAATGCGCGGCACCGAGCCGAACGCGCTGATCCGCCCCTTGGGCGAGACCATGGTCAACTTGCTGCCGACGCCGAGCCCCATGCGTTCGGCCAGCCGAGCACCGACCAGGACGCCCTCGCCCTCGGCGAACGCGTCGAGATCCCCGGCCAGCAGCGTGTCGGCGACCAGCGGCTTGGCGCTCAGGTCCTCGACATCGATGCCGCGGACGACGGCCGCCCGGGTGACCCCCCGGGCCGAAAGCATCACTTGGCCCTCGACGATCGGGATGACAGCGACGACGCCGTCGATCGCCAGCACGTCGTCGCGCGCCGCCAGATAATCGGTGATGCCGGCGGCGGAGCCGTAGACGCTGAGATGGCCATTGAGGCCGAGGATCTTGGTCAGGATCTCCTGCCGGAAGCCGTTCATCACCGCGAGAACGATGATCAACACGGCGACGCCGAGCGCGATGCCGGCCAGCGAAAACCAGGCGATCACCGAGATGAAGCCTTCCTGGCGACGCGCCCGCAGATAGCGCATGGCCATCAGCCATTCGAACGTGGAGAACATGACGGGGATCCTCAGTCGGCGGGCTGGGCGGCGGGCTGGGCGGCGGGCTGGGCGGTGAGCCGGGCGGCGACGCCGTCGACGGCGACGGCCTCACGCGTGCCGGTCGGCCGATGCTTGATCTCGACGGTACCGGCGGCGAGCCCTTTCGGGCCGACGACCACCTGCCAGGGCAGGCCGATCAGGTCCATCTCCGCAAATTTGACGCCAGCGCGCTCCTCGCGGTCATCGTAGAGGACATCGCAGCCGCCACCCGTCAAGGCGCGATAGAGTTGCTCGCAAGCCTCCGAGCATGCCGTATCGTCGGGTTTCAGGTTGATCAGGCCGACGTGGAAGGGCGCGACGCTCTCCGGCCAGACGATGCCCGACGCGTCGTGGAAGGCCTCGATCATCGCGCCCACCAGGCGGGAGACGCCGATGCCATAGCTGCCCATCTCCACCGCCACCTCCTCGCCGTCGGGCCCCTGCACGACCACCCGCATCGGCTTCGAATACTTGGTGCCGAAATAGAAGATGTGACCCACTTCGATGCCGCGACCGACCACCAGGGCATCGCCCAGCGCTCGTTCGGCGGCGGCGTCCCGCAACTCGTCGGTCGCCGCGTACTTCGCCGTGAAGCCGTCGATCAACGGCTGCAGATCGCCCTCCATGTCGACGTCGGCCGCCGCCCAATCGACGTCCAAAAGGTCTCGGTGGCAGGCGATCTCACTCTCACCGGTTTCGGCCAGGACGACGAACTCGTGGCTGAGGTCGCCGCCGATCGGGCCGGTTTCGGCGCGCATGGGAATGCCCTTGAGCCCCAGCCGCGCAAAGGTTCGCAGATAGCAGACGAACATCTTGTTGTACGAGCGCCGCGCGCCGTCGCGATCGAGATCGAAGGAATAGGCATCCTTCATCAGGAACTCGCGGCCGCGCATCACGCCGAATCGCGGCCGCACCTCGTCGCGAAACTTCCACTGGATGTGGTAGAGCAGCTTCGGCAAATGGCGATAGCTGCGGACGCTGCCGCGGAAGATCTCGGAGATCTGCTCCTCGTTGGTCGGGCCGTACAGCAACTCGCGGTCGCCGCGGTCGCGGATGCGCAGCATCTCCGGACCGTACGCGTCGTAGCGGCCGCTCTCCCGCCACAGGTCGGCCGGCTGGATCGTCGGCATCAGCAGTTCCTGACAGCCGATGCGATCCTGTTCCTCGCGGACGATGGCTTCGATGCGGCGCAGCACCCGCAGGCCGAGCGGCAGCCACGAGTAGATGCCGGCACTGGACTGGCGGATCATCCCGGCCCGCAGCATCAGGCGGTGTGAGACGATCTGGGCGTCGGCCGGCGTTTCTTTCAGCGTGGGCAGGAAGTACCGCGAGAGGCGCATGGGAGCGTTGAACCTGGATGGACAGACCGCGGCGGACTGTAGGGCATGCTCCCGCCGACATCAATGATGGCCAGCCGCGAGTGCGAGGCGATACGAGGCCTCGCGTTCGAGGCGCTACGAGGCCTCGCGTTCGAGGCGCTACGAGGCTCTCGCCTTTCTCGGCGCCCCGGCGCGCGGCAGCGCGCCGCCGCCAGCCGCCCCCGCCCCTATACACGATAAATTTGGTCATAAATATTGCCCATATGAGTTATTTATAGCGGGGGTCAGCAACAGAGACCGTGGGACCGCGGCGCCGGCCGCCGCCGAATATTTTGCGTCTTCCACCGAAATTTTTGCAAAGCACTTGGCGGATGGCGCATTGGTCCGGCCGCAGGCCGCGTCGGCGTTCATGATTTTTCTTGCTATTCAGTGCAGAAAAACCGTGACGCTTCCATGACGGTGCTGTATACTCTTAAACTGTGGTTGAAGCGGCGAAAAACGTCGCCACACGCAAGCCGGCCCGGGTTTTGGGAGAGCACCGAGAAAAAATCAAAGTAAGAGCTCCTCCGCGAGCGCAAATAAACGAATCGTTTTGTAATTGCGAAGGCAAGCTCCCTTGGAACTTGCCTTTCGTTCTTTGGGGCCAAGCCTTGGGAGCAGGCCTTGGGACCAAGCCTCGGGAGCGAGGCGACCCGCCGAGGCCGTCACGGGAGCGTTATCACCCGGCATCCTCCTTGACCCGCGGCGTCACGCCGCGTTTCGCCCCTGCGCCGACACGCGGCCCGACCGTTCCCTGTTGCGATCACCCCGCCGCCGCTACGTGCGGAAGCTGATCCAGCCGCTTTCGGCGATGAGATAGATGATCAGCCAGATGACGGCGGCAACCACGGTGGTCACCAGCATCTTGGTGACGATCCGGGGCTTTTCCGGTGCACCGAAGGCGTGGCCTTTCGCCACATCCTGCGAGTCGATGCCCCGCACGCCCCACGGCAGGATGGCAAAGATGATGATCCACCAGATCACCAAGTAGACCGCAATCCCCGTCCAGAGATTCATGGCCAAAGATTCAAGGGCGGTTGTCCGGCCGGCCGGGGCCGGCCGGACCCGCACTCACTTGGCTTGGTCGAAGGCGACAAGCGCATCGACGCAGGTGTGGTGGATGCCGCCATCCAGGTTCTTCCCGCGGAAGCCCTTGATCGGTGCGCTGTCGTCCGGAGTCCCATGTCCTGTTGCCACGGCCTTTGCCTAGCCCGGGACAGCGATGGCCCCGCGACTGCGACGATCGATCATGTTACTTCTCTCCAGCATGGTCCGGGATCGCCACCGAAACGCCGGCATCGCTCGCGCCGAGCACCAACTGCCGGCTCGGTCTGCGGCGATGGCCGGCGACGAGGTGCTGCCACGGCTGCGCCAATCTCGGCGCCCAGAGTACCGCCTCCCGGGTTCAGGCGCAGCGCCGCCGCGCTCAGGCAGCCAGTTTGGCGAAGGCGTCGATCACCTCGGGGGGCGCTTGCACAAGCTCGATCAAGACGCCCTCACCACTGATGGGCTGCTCTTCGTTGCCCTTCGGGTGCAGGAAAGTGATGTCGAAGCCAGCCGCCCCTTTGCGGATACCACCGGGGGCGAACCGCACGCCATTGGCGGTGAGCCATTCCACAGCGGCAGGAAGGTCGTCCACCCAGAGGCCGATATGGTTGAGGGGCGTGTTGTGGACCGCGGGTTTCTTCTCGGGATCCACCGGCTGCATCAGATCGACCTCGACTTTCAACGGACCAGAACCAAGCGCCGCGATATCCTCATCGACGTTCTCGCGCTCGCTCTTGAAATTGCCGGTGATCGTCAGGCCGAGGCAGTCGATCCACAACTTCTTCATCTTTTCTTTATCTGGACCGCCGATCGCGACCTGCTGTATGCCGAGGACTTTGAAAGGTCTGTCGCTCATGTCACTCCCCTTTGATGTGCTCTCCGAATTTGTGAGCGCCGGAGTATGCCACGGGCTGCCGGGGTTGTGAAGATGGTCGATTGCCCGGGAGCACCATGTCCCGCCGCTTCGCTTAGCCCATGTCCGGTCGCTTCGCTTAGGGGGTCGGCGATACGGTCAGAGCTGCGCTCGGTCAGCCCGCTGCCCCCGTTACGCGCCGTCCGGGCATCCCCGGAGGTTGATCGTTTTCCGGTGCGACTTCCGCCTTACCGTGGGCGATTCCGCCGATACACGGCATAGAGTCCCTTCAGCGTCAGATCCGGATCGGCGTGCTGCAAGACCTTGGTGCAATCGGTGAACAGTTGCGCGAGTCCGCCGGTCGCGATCGCCGTCAACGGCGCCCCATACTCGTCGCCGATCCGCGCGACGACGCCCTCGATCAGGCTGACATAGCCCCAGAAGGTACCCGACCGCATCGCTTGCACCGTGTTCTTGCCGATCACCCGCTCGGGCCGGCCGATGGCAACCCGGGGCAATTGCGCCGATGCCATGTGCAGGGCCTCCAGCGACAGATTGATGCCGGGCGCGATGGCACCGCCCAGATACGCCCCCTCGCCGTCGATGACGTCGAAGGTGGTCGCGGTGCCGAAATCGACGATGATCAGCGGCCCACCGTACTCCTCATGGGCGGCGAGAGCATTGACCAGACGATCGGCGCCGACCTCCCCCGGATGGTCCAGCCGGACTTCGAGACCGATGTCCACGTCCGCCGCGCCGACGACCAGCGGCTGGACACCGAAGTACTTTCGGAACATCTGCCGCAGATTGAACAGTGTCGACGGGACCACCGTGGCCAGCACCCCGGCGTCGATGGCGCGCGGGTCGATCCCGTCGAACCGCATCACCTGATCGAGCCAGATGCCGGTTTCGTCGGCCGTCCGGTTGCTGTTGGTGGCGGCGCGCCATTCCGCGCGGATGGCACCCGCGTCGTCGAACACCGCGAACACGGTGTTGGTATTGCCACAGTCGATGGCCAGCAGCATGAACCGCCCTCCCCCTCGCCCTCACCCGCGCCGGCTGTCCATCACGTTCCGGCGGGGAAGACGTCGCCGGCGACGATGCGTCGCCGGCCATCCGCCGCTTCCAGGATCAACGCGCCGTCCGTATCCAGATCGAGAAACCTGCCGTCGACCTGGCTCTCGCCGAACCGCGCCGTCAGCGGCCGGCCGAGACCGTGGGCGCGCGCCAGCCAGGCGGTGCGCACCGGCGCGAATCCGCCGCAAGTCCAGGCGTCGAGCTGGTTCGCGAATTGGCCGAGCAGGCGGACGAGCAGCGCTTTCGGATCCACGTCCGCAGCACCGGCGGCGGCGAGCGATGTGCCGGGATAGAGGCAGTCGGCCGCCGTCGGCGACCAGATCACGTTGAGGCCGACGCCGACGATCACCCACGCCACCCGGTCGCCACCGGTCGCGGCCGACTCCACCAGGATGCCGGCGATCTTGCGGCCGTCGACGAGAACGTCATTGGGCCATTTGCAGGTGACGGCGCGGCCAAGCGGCAACGCCTCGGCGACGACGGCGGCGACCGTTACGCCGGCGACGAACGCCAGTTGCGCCGCCGCGGCCGGCGTACAGTCCGGTCGGAGCAGGATCGAGCAGTAGAGATTTCCCGCCGGCGAGTCCCAGCATCGCCCCTGTCGGCCGCGGCCGGCCTCCTGGCGCTCGGCCCAGATGACGGTCCCGTCCGCGGCGCCCTGCGCGGCACGGCGGCGCGCTTCCTCGCTGGTGGAGTCGACACTCCCCAGCGCCGCGATCCGGAACCGGGCGGGAGCATCGGGCATGCGCCTGTGGCGGTCAGCCGGCGAACAAGGCGCTGGCGGCGGTGGCGGCACTGGACAGCAGCGGCCCCGGCAGCAGGAAGAAGAACGCAACCAAGACGCATGCGCCGAACATCACGACTCCGATATCGCGCGGCATATGCTTGTCCAGCGGCCCGGTCGGGTTTTCGAAATACATGATCTTGACGATGCGGATGTAGTAATAGGCCGCGACCACGCTGGACAGCACACCGATGATGGCGAGGCCGAACAGACCCGCCTCCACCGCGGCCAGAAAGATGTAGAGCTTGCCGAAAAAGCCGGCGAGCGGCGGCAGCCCGGCCATCGAGAACATGAACACCGCGAACGCCAGCGCCATCCGCGGGTGCGTCTTCGAGAGACCGGCAAGATCATCCAGAGTCTCGACCATCGCCTCGCGTCGCCGCATCACCAGGATGCAGGCGAAGGTGCCGATGTTCATCACCACGTAGATGGCCATGTAGATCATGATGCCGCGCGCACCCGCTTCGGTGCCGGCGGCGAGGCCGACCAGGGCATAGCCCACGTGGCCGATCGAGCTGTAGGCCATCAGCCGCTTGATGTTGCGCTGGCCGATGGCGGCAAACGCGCCGAGCAGCATCGAGGCGATGGAGATCAGGATAATGATCTGCTGCCACTGATCGACCAGCGCGCCGAACGGCTCCAGCAGCACCCGCATCATCAATCCGATGGCCGCGAGCTTCGGTGCCACCGAGAAGAACGCCGTCACCGGCGTCGGCGCACCCTCGTAAACATCGGGCGCCCACATATGGAACGGCACCGCCGATACCTTGAAGGCGAGCCCCGCCAGTACGAAAACGAGACCGACGATCAGGCCGATGGGCGGCGTGGCGCCATCCAGCGCCGTGAACGTCGCCGCGAGGCCATCGAAGCGGGTGGTCCCGGCGAAGCCGTAAACGAGGGAACTGCCATAGAGCAGGAAGCCGGAAGCGACGGCACCGAGCACGAAATACTTCAGCCCCGCCTCGGACGAGCGCAGATCGTCACGACGGAAGGCGGCGAGCACATAGAGCGAAAGGCTCTGCATCTCCAGGCCGACATAGAGCGACAGGAGGTCGTTGGCCGAGACCATCATCATCATGCCGACGGTGGCGAACAGCACCAGCACCGCGTATTCGAAGCGGGCGCCCCCCTGACTCTCCAGGTAGTCGCGGGCGAGAACCAGGCTGACCGTCGACGTCAGCAGAATGAGCGCCTTGAAGAACAACGCGAAGTCGTCGACGACGAACATGTCGCCGAAGGTCTGCCCGGTCGACCGCGTGAGGACCAGCACGAACACCACGGCGAGCGACGCCAGCGCGAGCAGAGACACCCGCCGCGAGGCGGTGATCACCGCGCCGGCGGTATCCTCGCGATGGAACACGCCCACCATCAACAGCGCCATGCCGAGCAGGGCGCCGACGATTTCCGGCAGCGCCGGCAGCAGGTCGGGAAATGGCGTTGGCGTCATGGCCCGGTCCCCCGCCGCCTCAGCGCGCCGCCACGGACGCGGCTTCGGCCGCGGCGCGCACCGTCTCGACGTGATCGACCAGGCCGCTCACCGACGCCTGCATCATGTCGAGGAACGGCGCCGGATACAGGCCCATCCACAGCACCAGGAGGATCAGCGGCGCGAACACGGCGATCTCCCGCGGCGACAGGTCGGCGATCTTCTTCAACGACTCCTTGGTCAACTCACCGAAGACCACCCGGCGGTAGAGGAAGAGCATGTAGGCGGCGCCGAGGATGACGCCGGTGGCGGAGAACGCCGCCACCCAGGCATTGACCTGGAAGGCCGCCAGCAGCACCAGGAACTCGCCGATGAAACCGCTGGTGCCGGGCAGCCCGACGGATGCCAGCATGAACAGCATGAACACCAGCGCATACTTCGGCATGCGGTGGACGAGACCGCCATAGGCCGAAATGTCCCGGGAATGGATGCGGTCGTAGACCACGCCGACCACCAGGAACAGCGCGGCGGAGACGATGCCGTGGCTCAGCATCTGATACACCGCCCCCTGGATGCCCTGCAGGGTCATGGTGAAGGCACCCACCGTGACAAAGCCCATGTGCGCCACTGACGAGTAGGCGATGAGTTTCTTCATGTCCTCCTGGGCCAGCGCCACCAAGGAGGTGTAGATCACGGCGATGACGCTCAGCGTGAACACCAGTGGCGCGAACGCGATGGACGCCTCGGTGAACATCGGCAAGGAGAACCTGAGGAAGCCGTAGCCGCCGAACTTCAGCAACACCCCGGCGAGGATCACCGAGCCGGCGGTGGGCGCCTCCACGTGGGCGTCGGGCAACCAGGTGTGCACCGGCCACATGGGCACCTTGACCGCGAACGAGGCGAAGAACGCCAGCCAAAGCCAGTTCTGCAGCCCCGGCGAGAAGGAATGGGTCAGCAGCGTCGGAATGTCGGCCGTGCCGGCGTCGGTGTACATGGTCAACATGGCGATGAGCATCAGCACCGAGCCGGCGAACGTGTAGAGAAAGAACTTGAAGCTGGCGTAGACGCGCCGCGGCCCGCCCCAGACGCCGATGATCAGGAACATCGGGATCAGCACGCCCTCGAAGAACACGTAGAACAAGAACAGATCGAGGGCGCAGAACATGCCGACCATCATGGCGTCCAGCACCAGGAAGGCGATCATGTATTCCTTGACCCGTGTCTTGACGCTGTCCCAGCTGGCCAGCACGCAGATTGGCGTCAGCAACAGCGACAGGAGGACGAATGGAAAGGAGATGCCGTCGACGCCGACGTGATAGGCGATGCCGAAGGCCGGCATCCACTCGGCGCGATCGACCAGCTGAAAGCCAGCCTCCGAGGGGTCGAAGAAGGCCGCCCAGACGATGATGCCCAGCACCAGCGGCACCAGCGACGACCACAGTGCCAGTCGCCGCGCCGTCTCCGCGTCCTCCTCGGTGTCGCTGCGCACCACCAGGAAGATGTATGCGGCGCCCACCAGGGGAAGGAAGATCAGCAAAGAAAGCCAGGGCCAGCCGGTCATTGCGTGTCAGCCCCCGCCGAAGAACATCAGGCCGGTGACGATCGCCACCAGGCCGATCAGCATGGCAAACGCATACTGATAAACGTAGCCGGTTTGCAGGCGCACGGTGCGACGGGCGATGTCGATGGTCGCCGCGGCGATGCCGTCCGGTCCGACGCCGTCGATCACCGCGCCGTCGCCGCCCTTCCACAGGCCGCGGCCGAGGCGGAACGCCGGCCGCACGAACAGCCGGTCGTACAACTCGTCGAAGTACCACTTGTTGAGCAGGAACAGGTAGACGCGCTGGAACGTGCGGGCGAGCAGCGCCGGCACATCCGTGAGCACGCCATACAGCACGACGGCGACGGCAATGCCGACGACAGCGACGATCACCGGCAGCATCGCCACCCAGGCGGGCGCGTGGTGAGCGTCGGCCAGTGCCGTGTGCGTCGGCAGCACGAACAGCGAATCGCGCCAGAACGCATCGAGCCCGTCACCGACGAAGGCGCTGTAGCCGACGACGCCGGTGAGCACAGCGCCGACCGCCAGCACGCCCATGGGGATCAGCATGGACAGCGGCGATTCGTGGACGTGTGCCATCACCTTCTCGTCGGCGCGGGCCGGGCCGTGGAAGGTCATGATGAGCAGCCGCCAGGAATAGAACGCCGTCATCAACGCCGCGGCGATGCCGAGCCAGAAGGCATAGAGGCCGACGCCGGTGTGCGCCGCGAACGCCGATTCGAGGATCACGTCCTTGGAGTAGTAGCCGGCGAAGAACGGAATGCCGGCCAGCGCCAGTGAGCCGATCCACATGAAGACGTAGGTGATCGGGATCTGCCGCCAGATGCCGCCCATGCGCCGCATGTCCTGCTCGTCGGACATGGCGTGGATCACCGAGCCGGCGCCGAGGAACAGCAGCGCCTTGAAAAAGGCGTGGGTGGTCAGGTGGAAGATCCCGGCGGCGTAGGCGGACATGCCGCAGGCGAAGAACATGTAGCCGAGCTGCGAGCAGGTGGAATAGGCGATCACCCGCTTGATGTCGTTCTGCACGCAGCCGATGGTGGCGGCGAAGAACGCCGTCGACGCGCCGACGATGGCGACGACGGCCAGCGCCGTCTCCGAATGCTCGAACAGGGGCGACATCCGCGCCACCATGAAGACGCCCGCCGTGACCATCGTCGCCGCGTGGATCAGCGCGGAGACCGGGGTCGGGCCCTCCATGGCGTCGGGCAGCCAGGTGTGCAGACCAAGCTGCGCCGATTTGCCCATGGCGCCGACGAACAGCAGCAGGCAGATCAGCGTCATCGCATGGATTTCCGCGCCGAACACCGAGAGCATGGCCTCGGCCTGATCCGGCGCGGCGGCGAAGATCGTCTCGAACTGCACCGAGTCGAACAGCATGAAGATGGCGAAGATGCCAAGCGCGTAGCCGAAGTCGCCGACGCGGTTGACCAGGAACGCCTTGATCGCCGCCGCGTTGGCCGACGGCCGGTCGTACCAGAAGCCGATCAGCAGGTAGGAGGCGAGGCCGACACCCTCCCAGCCGAAGAACATCTGCACCAAGTTGTCGGCGGTGACCAGCGACAGCATGAAGAAGGTGAACAGGTTCAGATAGGCCATGAACCTGGGCACGCTCGCATCGTGGTGCATGTAGCCGATGGAATAGACGTGGACCATCGCCGACACCACGGTGACCACCAGCATCATCACCGCGGTCAGCGTGTCCAGGCGCAACGCCCAGGCAAACTCCAGGGATCCCGAGGCGACCCAGGTGAACAGCTCGACGCGGCCGTCGTTGCCGCCGACGGCGACGTGCAGGAACACGGCGATGGCGCACAGCGCCGAGAGGATCAGCGCGCCGCAGGTGATCCACTGCGACAGGCGCTTGCTGCGCTCGCGGCGGTCCTCGCTATCGTTGGCGAAAGCCAGCGCGCCGGCGAGAATGGCGCCGATGAGCGGCAGCAGGACCGCGAGGACCGCGAGCGTCGCCATGGAGCCGTCTCTCAGCCCTTCATCAGATTGATGTCTTCCACGGCGATGCTGCCGCGGTTGCGGAAATAGACAACGAGAATGGCGAGGCCGATCGCCGCCTCGGCGGCGGCGACGGTGAGCACGAACATGGCAAAGATCTGCCCGACCAGATCACCCAGTTCCATGGCGAACGCGACGAAATTGATGTTGACGGCGAGCAGCATCAGTTCGACCGACATCAGGATGACGATGACATTCTTGCGGTTGAGGAAGATGCCGAAAAACCCGAGCGCGAACAGGATCGCGCCGACGCTCAGATAATGGGCAAGGCCGATGGCAAGCATCAAATGCCCTTCCCCATCGGCACCTTGCGAACCTCTAGCGTGTCTTCGGGGCGCCGCGCGATCTGCTCCGCGATGTCCTGCCGGCGCACGCCGGGCCGCCGCCGGTGGGTGAGCACGATGGCGCCGATCATCGCCACCAGCAGGATCACCCCGGCCGCCTGGAAGACGTAGAGGTACTGGGTGTAGACGAGCCGGCCCAACGCCGCGGTGTTGCTGACGGCATCAGGCGGCGGCGCCGGCGCCTGCAGCGCGCTCGCCGCTTCGGGCGCCAGGGTCCAGCCGCCAACGACGATCAGCAGTTCCGCCAGCAAAACCAGGCCGATCGTCGCGCCGAGCGGCAGATACTTGAGAAATCCTTGCCTGAGCTCGACGAAATTGATGTCGAGCATCATCACCACGAACATGAACAGCACGGCGACGGCACCGACGTAGACGACCACCAGGATCATCGCCAGGAACTCGGCGCCCATCAGCACGAACAGCGCCGCAGAGTTGAAGAACGCGAGGATCAGGAACAGGACGGAGTGGACCGGGTTCCGGGCGGAGATGACCATCACGGCGGAGGCGACGGCGACGAACGCGAACAGATAGAAAGCCAAGCCTTGTATGATCATGTCCCCACCCCGGCGGCCGCGGTGCCGTTGTGCGTTCCGGCGGCGCCGGAGCCGTTCTTACCCCCACGGTCGGAAAGGTTCAAGCGCGGCGGCGCGCCGCCGTCACCGATACGGCGCATCGGCCGCCAGGTTTGCCGCGATCTCGGCCTCCCAGCGGTCGCCGTTGGCCAACAGCCGATCCTTGTCGTAGAGAAGTTCTTCCCGCGTCTCGGTGGCGAACTCGAAGTTCGGCCCCTCGACGATGGCATCCACCGGGCACGCCTCCTGGCAGAGGCCGCAGTAGATGCACTTGACCATGTCGATATCGTAACGCGTCGTCCGGCGGCTGCCATCGGCCCGCGGCTCCGCCTCGATGGTAATGGCCTGTGCCGGGCAGATGGCCTCGCAGAGCTTGCAGGCAATGCAGCGCTCCTCGCCGTTGGGATAACGGCGCAGCGCGTGCTCGCCGCGGAACCGCGGGCTGAGCGGCCCCTTCTCGTAGGGGTAGTTCAACGTCACCTTCGGACGCAGCATGTACTTGAAGGTGAGCGCCATGCCGGACAGCAGTTCGGCGAGGAAGATGGTGCGGGCACCGCGCGCGATGAAGCTCATGGGAAGGCCCTTTTCATCCTTGTCCCGGCAGCCAGCCGAAGGTCACCAGCACGCCGGCGACGACCGCCACGGCCGCCAGCGAGATCGGCAGAAACACCTTCCAGCCGAGCCGCATGAGTTGGTCGTAGCGATAGCGCGGGAAGGTGGCGCGGACCCAGAGGAAGACGAACAGGCACAGCGCTATCTTCAGGGCGAACCAGATGGGGCCGGGAATGAAGTCCAGGAAACCGAACGGCGGCAGCCACCCGCCCAGGAACAGGATGGTGGTCATGGCCGACATCAGGATCATGTTGGCGTATTCGCCCAGGAAGAACAGGGCGAAGGTCATCGCCGAATATTCGACGTTGTAGCCGGAGACCAGTTCGGCCTCAGCCTCCGGCAGATCGAAGGGATGCCGGTTGGTTTCGGCCAGCGTCGAGACGAAGAAGATCACCGCCATCGGCAGCAGCGGGAACACGTACCAGTTCAGCATGCCGAGGGGACCGTCCTGAGCGCGGACGATCTCCGACAGGTTGAGCGAGCCGACGCACAGCAACACGGTGATGATGACGAAGCCCATGGAGACTTCGTAGGAGACCATCTGCGCCGCCGAGCGGAGGGCGCCGAGGAAGGCGTACTTGGAGTTGCTCGCCCAGCCGGCCATGACGATGCCGTAGACGCCCAGCGACGAGATGGCGAAGAGATAGAGGATGCCGACGTTGATGTCGGCGAGCACCAGACCGTCGCCGAACGGGATCACCGCCCAGGCGATCAGGGCCAGGATGAAGGTGATCATCGGCGCGATCAGGAACACCGACCGGTCGGCGCCGCTCGGGATCACCGTTTCCTTGAGGAACAGCTTGAGGCCGTCGGCCATGGGCTGCAGCAGCCCGAACGGGCCGACGACGTTCGGCCCCTTGCGCAGGTGCATCGCCCCGATCACCTTGCGCTCGACGAACGTCAAATAGGCAACCCCGATCAACAGCGGAATGACGATGGCGACGATCTGCAGGACGATCAGCAGCGTCGGCCACGCGTAGCCGCCCCAGAAGCCGACGTCATCCATGGGTGCCCGTCCTTGCGTCCTGGTCACCGTCCTGCGCACGGCGGCACTCCACCATCGTCGGTGATGCGCGGCAGATCGGGTTGGTCATGAAGAACTCGCGGACCGACGAGCGCAACGGCGCCCCATCGATGCTGCCGGGCGTCCCGAACGCCTCCCAGGGCGCAACGGCGACACCGCCGGGCGCGCCGAAGACCGCGTTGGCGGCGACCAGGCGCGCGCGCACCTGATCCAGGGTGTCGTACGGCAGCGTGTGATCGAGGACGGCCGAGAGCGCCCGCAGGATGGCCCAGTCCTCGCGCGCCTCGCCCGGCGGGAAGCCGGCGCGGAAGGCCGTCTGCACGCGCCCCTCCGTATTGACGTAGGTCCCGTCCTTCTCGGTGTAGGCGGCACCCGGCAGGACCACGTCGGCGCGGTGCGCGCCGGCATCACCGTGATGCCCCTGGTAGACGACGAACGCTTGGCCGAGCCGCGAGAAATCGATCTCGTCGACACCGAGCAGATAGACGAAGCCGAGTTCTCCGGCCGCGGCGCCATCGAGGATGGCCGCCGTGTCGCGGCCGCCGTCGCCGGGCACGACGCCCAGGTCGAGCCCGCCGACTCGCGCCGCCGCGTCATACAACACGTTGAAGCCGTTCCAGCCGGCATCGGCGTCAACTAGGCCGCAACCTTCGGCGATCCGCCGTGCGACCTGCAGGATGGCGCCGCCGTCGGGCCGGGCGAGCGCGCCCATGCCCAGGACGAGCATCGGCCGCTCGGCCTGCCGCAGCACCTCGGCAAATTCATGGCTGCCCTCGGCGATCGCCTCGAGCACCCGCGGATCCTCGCCGAAATGCCTGGTGCGATAGGTGAGATCCGCGGCCTCGCCGACCAGCCCCACCGGGAATTTACCCATCAGCCAGCGCTTGCGCAGGCGGGCGTTGATCAGCGGCGCCTCGATGCGCGGATTGGTGCCGATCAGCAGGCAAGCATCGGCGGCCTCGATGCCGGCGATGGTGGTGTTGAACAGGTAGGCGACACGTGGCGCCGGCGGCAGCGCGGCGCCGTCCTGCCGGCAGTCCAGATGTGGCGAGCCAAGTGCGGTCATCAGGTCCTTGAGCGCGATCATGGATTCGGCGCAGGCGAGGTCGCCGGCAAGGGCGGCGATGCGCTGGCCGTCCAGGCCGGCCAGCGCCGCCCGGATCGCGGCGAAGGCCTCGTCCCAGGTCGCCGGGCGCAGCCGGCCGTCGCGGCGGACATAGGGTCGATCCAGGCGCTGACGCCGGAGGCCGTCGCAGGCGAAGCGCGTCTTGTCGGAGATCCATTCCTCGTTGATCGCCTCGTTGAGCCGCGGCAGCACCCGCAGCACCTCGCCGCCCCGGGAGTCGACGCGGATGTTGCTGCCGACGGCGTCCATCACGTCGATCGAGTCGGTCTTGGTCAATTCCCACGGGCGGGCGACGAAGGCATAGGGCTTGGAGGTGAGCGCACCGACGGGGCACAGGTCGATCATGTTGCCCGACAGCTCCGACGTCAGCGCCTTTTCCACGTAGGTGCCGACCTCCATATGCTCGCCGCGACCGGTCGCGCCCAATTCCGGCACGCCGGCGATCTCGGTGGCGAAACGGATGCAGCGCGTGCAGTGGATGCAGCGCGTCATGATCGTCTTGATCAGCGGGCCGAGATTCTTGTTCTCCACCGCCCGCTTGTTCTCATGGAAGCGGCTGCGATCGAAGCCATACCCCATGGCCTGATCCTGCAGATCGCATTCGCCGCCCTGGTCACAGATCGGACAGTCCAACGGATGGTTGATCAGCAGGAACTCCATCACGCCCTTGCGCATCTTGTGCACCTCCGGCGTGTCGGTCTCGATCACCATGCCCTCGGCGGCCGGCATGGCGCACGACGCCACTGGCTTCGGCGAGCCCTTCATCGTCACCAGGCACATGCGACAGTTGCCGGCGATCGACAGCCGCTCGTGATAGCAGAAGCGCGGGATCTCGATGCCGAGGGTTTCACAGGCCTGCAGCACGGTGAAGCCGGCCGGGACCTCGACCTCGGTGTTGTCGATGGTCAGTTTCGGCATCGTCCCGTCCCCTATGCCGCGCGCCGCGTGCGCTGCGCCTGGCGCTCCTGGATCCGCCGCTCCAGCTCCGGCCGGAAGTGGCGAATCAGCCCCTGGATCGGCCAAGCCGCCGCATCGCCCAACGCGCAGATGGTGTGGCCTTCCACCTGCTTCGTTACCTCCGCCAACAGGTCGATCTCGTCGACCGTGGCATTGCCCTCGCCCAGCCGCTCCATCATCCGCCACATCCAGCCGGTGCCCTCGCGGCACGGCGTGCACTGGCCGCAGCTCTCGTGCTTGTAGAACCGCGACAGGCGGGTGATCGCCTTGACCACGTCGGTCGACCGGTCCATCACCATGACCGCGGCGGTGCCGAGGCCGGACTTCACCGCCGTCAAGGAATCGAAATCCATCAACACGGTATCGCAGATCGACCGCGGCAGCAGCGGCACCGACGCGCCGCCGGGGATAACCGCCAACAAATTGTTCCAACCGCCGCGGACGCCGCCGGCATGGCGCTCGATCAGGTCCTTCAGCGGCACGCCCATCTCTTCCTCGACGGTGCACGGCTGATTGACATGACCGGAGATGTTGAACAGCTTGGACCCGGTGTTCTTCGGCCGACCGATTCCGGCGAACCAGTCGCCGCCGCGTCTGAGAATCGTCGGCACCACGGCAATGGTCTCGACGTTGTTGACGGTGGTGGGACAGCCATAGAGTCCGACGCTGGCGGGAAACGGCGGCTTCAGTCGCGGCTGCCCCTTCTTGCCCTCCAGGCTTTCGATCAAGGCAGTCTCTTCGCCGCAGATGTAGGCGCCCGCACCCAGGTGCACGTAAACATCGAACGCCCAGCCGGAGCCGGCAGCGTTCGGCCCCAGCAGTCCGGCGTCATACGCCTCGTCGACGGCCCGCTGCAGGGCCTCCGACTCCCGATGGAATTCGCCGCGAACGTAGATGTACGCGGTGTGCGCGCCCATGCCGAGACCGGCGAGCAGGCACCCCTCGATCAGCTTGTGCGGCTCGTGGCGGAGGATCTCCCGATCCTTGCACGTGCCGGGCTCGCCCTCGTCGGCATTGACCACCAGGTAGTGCGGCCGGCCGGTGTCGGCCTTCGGCATGAACGACCATTTCATGCCGGTGCTGAAGCCGGCCCCGCCGCGGCCGCGCAGGCCGGATTTCTTGATCTCCTCGACGATCCAGTCGCGGCCGTTGGCCAACAGCTCCCTGGTCTGCTGCCAGTCGCCGCGTTCCCTGGCGCCCTTCAGGCCGACGTCGTCGAAGCCGTAGAGATTGGTGAAGATGCGATCCTGATCGCGAAGCATGTGTGCTCCTTCAAGCCTTGGTGCCGCGCTTGCCGTGCCGCGTCGTGAGACTGGTCAAGCCGCCGACGGGCTCGCAGCTGCGACGTCCGATTTGTGATCCGGCCGCCGGTGTCTTGCCGTCGCGCAGGTCACGCAGCACCTGCGCAGCCGTCTCCGGCGTCAGATCCTCGTAAAAGTCGTCGTTGATCTGCATCATCGGCGCATTGACGCACGCGCCGAGGCATTCGACGTCGCTGAGCGTGAACAGGCCGTCATCGGTACTGCCGCCCCAGTCGACCCCGAGCGTGCCCTTGCAGGCGTCGGCGATGCCGTCCGAGCCCCGCAGCCAGCACGGCAAGTTGGTGCACACCTGCACGTGGTGGCGGCCGACCGGCTTCAGATTGAACATCGTGTAAAAGGTCGCGACCTCGTAGACGCGGATCGACGGCATGTCGAGATAGTCGGCGACGAAGTCCAGCGCCGGCTGCGGCAGCCAGCCCCCGGCCTGACGTTGCGCCAAGTCGAGCAGCGGGATCACCGCGCTGGCCTGCCGTCCCGCCGGATACTTGGCGACGATGGCACGGGCCCGCTCGTCGTTTTCGGCGGTGAAGGCGAAGGGCTCGTGGGCCGTGGGCGCGTCGGTCATCGATCAACCTCCCCGAAAACGATGTCAAGCGAGCCCAGCACGGCGACCGCGTCGGCCAGCATATGGCCGCGGCACAGCAGGTCCATGGCCTGGAGATGCGCGAACCCGGGGGCGCGGATCTTGCAACGATAGGGCCGGTTGGTGCCGTCGGCGACGAGATAGACGCCGAACTCGCCCTTCGGCGCCT
>CAZVRW010000021.1:38150-52339 GCA_964630265.1 uncultured Rhodospirillaceae bacterium | reverse complement strand
AACCGCCGACATCCACGGTGTAAACGTGGCGCTCTACCAACTGAGCTAACCGCCCGTCCCTGGACCACCATAGCGACGCCGCCGCCTCCGGCTCAAGCGCCGATCGCAGCCCTCCGGACGACGCCCCGGCGCCACCGTCACCCCGCGCCGCCGGGGCTCGGGCGCATGCGCTCCGGCAGGTAGGTTGCCAGTTCGGGAAAGACGATCAGGATGCCGACCATCAACACCATCAGCAGGAACATCGGCAGCGCCGCCCGCGCCACATAGCCGATCTCGTGCTGCGTCATCCCCTGCAGGACAAACAGATTAAAGCCGACGGGCGGCGTGATCTGCGCCATTTCGACGACGACGACGACGAAAATACCAAACCAGATCAGGTCGATCCCCGCCTGCCGCACCATCGGCTCGACGATCGCCATGGTCAGCACCACGGCGGAGATGCCGTCGAGAAAACAGCCGATAATGATGTAGAAGACCATCAGCGCCAGGATCAGCACCGTTGGCGACAGCGCGAGCGAGTCGATCCACGTCGCCAGCGACCGTGGCAGCCCGGTGAAGCCCATGGACAGCGACAGAAAGGCGGCGCCGGCGAGGATCAGCGCGATCATGCACGAGGTCCGCGTCGCCCCGAGCAGGCTGGCGACGAAGCTCGCACGCGAGAGCGAGCCCTGCGCCGCCGCCAGTGCCAGCGCGCCGACGACGCCGAAGGACGCCGCCTCCGTCGCCGTCGCCCAGCCGAGATACATGGAGCCGATGACGAGCAATACCAGCAGGACCACCGGCAGGAGCAGCCGCGCCAGCCGCAGCCTCTGCCGGAGCGACGTCGGCGCCTCCCGTGCCGGCACCTCCTTCGGATAGGCGTACGACCAGAACACCACGTAGCCCATGAACAGGCCCGCGAGTACCAGGCCGGGCAGCACGCCGGCGATGAACAGCTTGGAGATCGACTCGTTGATGGACACGCCATAGACGATCAACGTCAGCGACGGGGGGATCATCAATCCCAGCGTCGCCGCGCCGGCCAGCGTGCCGACGATCATCCGCTCGGGATAGCCGCGCTTGCGCAACTCCGGAATCGACATCCGGCCGACGGTGGTCAGCGTCGCCGCCGATGAGCCGGAGACGGCGGCGAAGATGGTGCAGCCGACGATGTTGGTGTGCAGCAGCCGCCCGGGCAGCGGCGCCATCCAGGGGGCGAGGCCGCTGAACATGTTCTCCGAAAGCCGCGTGCGATAGAGGATCTCGCCCATCCAGATGAAAAGTGGCAGCGCCGTCAGCGACCAGTTCGACGAGGCCGTCCAGATGGTGGTGATCATGGCGTCGCCGACCGGGCGCGCGGTGAACAGGGTCATGCCGAAGAAGGCGACGCCGAGCAGCGCCAAGCCGACCCAGACACCGCTGCCCAGCAGCAGAAACAGGACGAAGAGGAAAAGGCCGGTGAGTTCGAGCTGTTCCATGCGCGCCCCGTCACGCCGTCCGCTTGGCCAGCGCTTCGGCGACGCCGGGCGGCTCGCCGCCGGCGAGCAACCGGATGAACTGGTCCAACAGAGCGATCGCGAACACCGTCGTGCCGACGGCCATGGCGATCTGCGGGATCCAGATCGGCGTCGCGTCCTGCCCCTGGGAGATATCGTTCAGCGTGTACGACCAATAGGTCGCCTTGATCGCGTAATAGGAAAAGTACGTAGCGAGCGCGGTGCCGATCCCGTAACACCACAGCTCGCCGACGCGGCGCCAGCGACCGAGCTTCGATAAGAGCAGGCTGACGCGGATGTGAGCGCCGTGGTTGAGGGTGTAGGCGAGCGCCAGGAACGAGGCGGTGGCCATGGCGTAGCCGGCATAGTCGGTGGAGCCGGGAAACGTCTGGCCGGTCCACCGCGCCGCCATCTGCAGCACGATGATGGCCAGCATCAGGACGAGAGCGGCCGCGGCCGTCACGCCGCAGGCGAGGTACAGGAAATCCAGCGCCCGCCGGATCGCCCGCAGGAGTGCTGTCATGGGCCGCTCCGTCGCCCCGTCATTGGCGCGTCATTGCCGCGTCACTGCCGCGTCATCGGGATCGCGGGCCGGCGACCGCGACGCTCGCTGCCCGCTCCCACCGGAACGCTGCTACCGGGAGGCCCGAAACGCCTCAACGATCGCTTTGCCGTCCGGGCCGGCGGTCGCCATCCATTCCTCGGTCATGGTCACACCGATGGCCTCCAGGTCGGCGCGCAGCGCCTCGTCGGGCGGCCCGACGGTCATGCCGTTGGCCGCGAGCTGCGCCACATACCAGTCCGAGAGCTGCGCCGAGCGGCTCGCCCCCGCCCGCTCCGCCATCATGGCGACGCCGCGCACCGCGTTGCGGGTCGCTTCGTCCAGCGCCTCCCAGGCGTCCTTGTTGACGACCACGTAATTGCGCGGCAACCAGGCGGCGACGTCGTAGAAGTGGCTCACGTGCTCCCAGACCTTGCGGTCATAGCCGGTCGCCCCGGACGAGATGAACGCCTGGGCGACGCCGGTGGCCAACGCCTGCGACAGTTCCGCCTCCTCGATCTGCACCGGCAGCATGCCGGACAGCGCCGCCATGCGCGCCGTCGAGCTGTTGTAGGAGCGGAACTTGACGCCCTGCAGGTCGGCAACGCCGTCGATCTGCTTGTTGACGTAGAGGCCCTGCGGCGGCCACGGCACGGCGTACAGCAGCACCAGGTTCTGTTCGGCCAGAACCTTTTCGATGGTCGGCTTCGCCGCCCGATAGAGCTTCTCGGACGCCTCGTACGAGGTGGCCAGGAACGGGATCGAATCGACGCCGAAGATCGGGTTCTCGTTCTGATGGGCGGACAAGATTCGTTCGCCGATCGGTACCTGCCCGGTCTGCACCGCGCGCTTGATCTCGTTGCCCTTGAACAGCGAACCGCCGCCGTGCACGACAATCTCCAGCTTGCCGCCGGTGGCGACGTTCACCGCCGCGGCGAACGCCTTGCCGATCTCGGTGTGGAAGTTGCTGTCGGCGTAGGCCATGGGCATGTCCCATCGCTCCGCCGTCGCCGGTGCGGCGATGAGCAGCAGGAACAGCAGCCCCGCCACCGCGGCCGCAAGGCCTGGGTTCAACCACTTCACCATGATTGTTCTCCCGACTTTCAGGATCTTGGCGTGCCCACTGCGGACGCAGCGAGCCGACGTGGTTCGTGACGTCCCTCAACGACCGAACCGATCGACAGCATACACGGAAAATTCGGCGATGACCGCAGTCGCCGTCGGGAAATTTACAATCCCCACCCCACTGGCTCGGGGCCACAACAATCATCAGTAGCAATGGTTGGCGGCGATAAGCACCTGCAACGCGCCGCGGCAGCGGATCATGCCCGGTCACGCGCGGAGTCGCGCCATCTCGTGCGGGCGGCCGCCTCGCGGGCGCGGGACCTTGACCGGCGCCGTGTCGGGCCCCTTCTTAAGATCGTTGCTTGCCGGCAATCACAGGTTTCTCCATGCCCGACGGCCCCTCCCTGCAGACCGTGACCGTGCTGTCGGGCATCCATGACGTGCCCGCCGCCGGCTGGGACGCCTGCGCCGGCGAGGCCGACCCGTTCCTCGCTCACGCCTTCTTCGCCTGTCTGGAAGACAGCGGCGCCGTCCATCCTGAGACGGGTTGGCTGCCCCGGCACTTGGTGGTGCGCGATGCCGGCGGCGCCGTGCTCGGCGTCGCACCGCTCTACCTCAAGGGCCACTCGTACGGCGAATACGTCTTCGACTGGGGCTGGGCCGATGCCTACGAGCGTGCCGGCGGTCGCTATTATCCGAAGCTGCAGGCAGCGGTGCCATTCACGCCAGTCCCGGGCCGCCGCCTGTTGCTGGCGCCTGGCGCGCCCGACGCGGTGGCCGAGGCGCTCGCCGGCGGACTGGCGCAACTGGGGGACCGGCTCGGCGTCTCCTCGGCGCATGTGACCTTCTGCACCGAGGCGGAGTGGCGGCGGCTCGGTGGGCTCGGCTTTCTGCAGCGCACCGGCGTGCAGTTCCACTGGCACAACCGCGGCTACGCGACGTTCGACGCCTTCCTCGACGATCTCGCGTCGCGCAAGCGCAAGGCGATCCGCAAGGAGCGGCGGGCCGTTGCCGACGGCGACATCCGGCTGCGCGTCCTCTCGGGCAGCGAGATCGCCGAGCGCCACTGGGATGCGTTCTTCGCCTTCTACAGCAACACCCACGACCGCAAGTGGGGCCACGCCTACCTCAATCGACGGTTCTTCTCGCTGCTCGGCGAGCGGCTTGATGACCGCGTGGTGCTGGTTCTGGCGGAGACCGCGGCCGGGCAGCCGGTCGCCGGCGCCCTCAACCTGCGCGGCGCCTCGGCGCTCTACGGTCGCTACTGGGGCTGCCTGGAGCGCTACAAGTTCCTGCATTTCGAGGCCTGCTACTATCAGGCCATCGAGTATGCCATCGCCCATGGGCTCGCCCGCGTCGAGGCCGGAGCCCAGGGGCCGCACAAGGTGCAACGGGGCTACCTGCCGGTGACCACCTACAGTGCGCACTGGATCGCCGATGAGCGGCTGCGCACGCCGGTGGCGCGCTTCCTCGAGCACGAACGGGAACAGGTGGCGCGGGAGATCGCCGCCCTCGCCGCCGAATCGCCCTTTCGCGCTGATGCGGACGGGGCATCGCCGCACCGCTGAGAGCGCGGCGCAAGCCGACCGCGGCCCAAGCCAACCACGGCGACGAGCCGACGCGGCTTTACCGCCCGTTTACCACGAGGGCTTACGACCTCCGGGCAGTGCCGCCGTCGGAACCCGCCGCGATGCCGCCACCGCTGAACGTGCTCATGGTCGTGTTCGTCGCCCTGTGCCTGATGGGCGGGGTGATCGCCGCGCCGGCAGCCGCCGGGCCGGCATCGCCGGCGGCCGAACGATGTGTCGTCCTCGGCCGGACGGGCGGCGCCGTCGTCCTCGCCAACCGCTGCGGCGTCTGCCGCGCCGTCGCCCTCGAGCGGCGCGACCGCGGCGGCAAATGGTCGCGGTCCGGCTACATGGTCGCCCCCGCCTCCATGATCGCGGTGCCGACCAGCGGTGCCTCCGGCCTTCGCCTCGCCGACGAACGCAACTGCCATCGCCGCTGACGGTCGCGGCGCGGTGACCGCGTCGACCCCGCCGGCGCTACGTCGGCAGCGACCGCCACCGCGCCACGGCGTCCGCCCAGTGGGCGTCCACCTTGGCGCGGTCGGCGTCGCTGATCTGGTAGCGGTTGGTGCGATAGCCGGTGAGCGTCTCCAGGTAGCCGGCGACCCGCGGCGCGGCCGCATCCCAGCCGGGCAGCGCCAGCCGCTCATGAATCTCCGCCAGCACCGGCATCGGCGCCCGGATCAGGCGCTCGTAGCCGACCTCGATCAGCCGGTCGGCCGGCAGGTCGCGGCGCTCCCGCTCGTAGGCCGCCATCAGCCGGCTGAAGGTGGCGAGGACAAAGGCGTCGATGTCGATGTGATCGAACGGCTGCAACGCCAGTTCCGCCAGGATCGCGCGGAAATAGTGCCGGGTGGACGCGAACACGGCGTAGGGATCGCGCCGGATGTGGATGAACTGCGCGTCCGGCCAGATCCGGCAGAGGTGGGCGATGCGCGCCGTGTACACCGGGTTCTTGATGACGATCCGCCGCGCCTGCTGCTGCAGCGCGATCGTCTCCGCGAACTGCTTGGCGAGTGCCGCCCAGCGCGCGATCTCCGCCGCGTTGGCGCCGTCGAAGAACACGCCGCGATCGATCAGCCGCTGAAACCGCCGCGGAAAGTAGATGGCGTGGAACACCGAGAGCGGCTGCAGGTTGGCCAGCGGAATCTCATCCTCCTGCGGCGCCGTCGGCGTCACCGCCACGCGATCCACGTGCCGGTCCGCCGGCAGCGCCCTTTCCAGCAGCGGCCGGAGCCAAGTGCCCAGGGTCAGCACCTGGTCGGGCAACCCGCTGGCGATGGGCGAGATGTGGCCGAAGGCGGGCGAGCAGCCGAGCAGGCTGTGCAGATGGGTGGTGCCGGTGCGCCAATGGCCGATGATGAACAGCGGCGCCTCCGGCGGCGGCCGTGCATGACGCCGGCGGGCGCGCAGCGCCGCCTCCACCGGGCGGAACGGCGTGCGCGCCAGGGCGCTCAACAGCATCACGGCGACCAAGCCCACGTGCCGGCGGGCCACCGGGCCGGTCGTGACCAGAGCGCGCAGCAGCGTCGTCAGCCGCGCCCCCATCAGCGGGTGCCGCAGCGTCGGCCCCGCCGCGGTCATTCGGGATAGCCCCAGCGGGCGAAGCACGGTCCCCAGGCCGCGGCGACTCGCCGGCGCGTCGCCTCCGGCAAGGGGCGATAAACATTCTTTTGGTAGCCGGCGATGTCGCCGACGTAGCGCTCCAGCGGCGTGCGGGCGCTGGCGAAATCCCCCAGATCGAGCGTGCGATAGATCCGCTCGACGACCCCCAGCGGATCGGCGTCCAGCTCGGCGAAGCCGATCTCGACGATCTGGCCCGCGGGGATGCGTCCGCACGCTTCGAAGAACGCATCGTACATCGCCCGGTAGCGCCAGAGAACGAACTCGTCCAGACCCGCCTCGAAACCGGACTGGTAGGCATAGAGCGGCACCGTGTCCCGCTCCATCTTCAGCGTCGACCGATAGACCTCGTACGGGTCGCGATGAATGTGGACGAACCGGGCGTCGGGATAGAGATCGAGGATCAGCGGGATCTTGCCCGTATGATCGGCCGCCTTGAACAGCAGCGTCCGGTCGGCGCCGTTGCGAACCAGCAGCTTGCGGGCAAACCGATCCAGCGCCGTCTGCCAGCGGCGTCGCTCCTCGGCGCTGGCGTCGCGCATCGTCAGATACGGCTTGAAGCGCTGGCGGCGGCGGGGAAAGTGGCGCGCCATCTGGATCGAGAGAAAGCTCGCGGCGCAGATGGCGCGTTCCTCCTCGATCGGCGCGTGCGGGCCGAAACCGACGTTGTCCTGCGGGCGTTTGCGCGGCGCCAGCCGCTCGGCCCAGCCGCTGGCGACGCCTTCGAACGTGAGGAACGTGTGCGGGAACACCGCCTGCAACACGGTCGGATAGGCGAAGCGGGGATCCTGCGACAGCAGGTTCCACAGGTGTGTCGTGCCGCTGCGGTGATGACCCAGCACGAACACCGGCCGACGCACCCGCACCCCCGCCATCGCCTCGGCGTGGTGGCGCGTCTCCCGGCCGGCGAGTGCCGAATTCAGCAGGCTCATCGCCAGTGTGAAACCCGTCCGCGGCCAGTAACGGAGGGAGATCGCGCCGCCATGGCGGCCGAGGAGGCGCGCCAAGTCGCCGAAGGTCACGCCCGCCAGCGGCGTGAACAGCCAGCGCGCCAGCGACAGGCGGGCAACGTCGCCGCCTCTCTCCGCCCGGGCCGGCGACGTCATCGGCGTGCGGCCAGCGCGTGCCCTGCGAGCGACGAGCCGAGGGACCAGATCGCCCCCGGCACCTTGTGGCAATCGGCGATCACCTGATCGAACGCGGACACGATCCACTCCGCGTCGGCCTCGGAGATCACCAGCGGCGGCAACAGCTTGATGACGTGCATGCCGTGCCCGGCGACCTGCGCCAGGATCCGGTGCTCGGTGAACAGCGGGATCAGGATCATCTGGCTGAACAGCGACTTGTTGGCCTTGTCCAGCATCGCCCACGAGGCCCGCAGCTTCAGACTCTTCGGCGGGCCGAACTCCAGCGCGATCATCAGTCCCTTGCCGCGCACGGCGTGGACGAACTCATAGCGGTCGACGAACGGCGTCATGGCCGTCAGCAGCCGCTCGCCCATCGCCTTGGCGTGGGCGACCAGCCCCTCGTCCTCGATCACCTTGAGCGTGGCGAGGCCGGCGGCCATGGCGGCATTGTTCTTGCCGAAGGTGGAGCCGTGGATGACCGCCCGCTCCATGCGGTCGAACACCGCGTCGAAGATCCACTTCTTGCTGAGCACGGCGCCGACCGGAATTTGCCCGCCGGACAGCGCCTTGGCGCTGATCAGCATGTCCGGCTCGACGCCCCAGTGTTCCACGGCCCACATGGCGCCGGTGCGCCCGAGACCGGTCTGGATCTCGTCGGCGATGAACACCGTGCCGTACTGCTCACAGAGACGTTGTGCCTCGGGCAAAAAGGCGTCGTCGGGAATGTTGACGCCCTTGCCCTGGATCGGCTCGACGATAAAGGCGGCCACGTCGCGCCGGCGCAGCGCCGCGTCCAGCGCCGCCAGATCGTTGAACGGCACCACGCCACAGCCGGGCAAGAGGCCGCCGAACCCCTGGCGGAACATGTCGTCGCCACACACCGACAGCGCCCCGAACGTCAGTCCGTGGAAGCCGTGATCGCAGTAGACGATCCGCTCCCGGCGGGTGGCGTAGCGCGCCATCTTCAGCGCGCCCTCCACCGCCTCGGCCCCGGAATTGGCGAAAAACACCTTGTTGAGCCTCCCGCCCGGGGCGCATTTGACCAGCGCTTCGGCGAGCAGACCGCTCAGCAGCGAGACGTCCATCTGCACCAGATTGGGCAGTTCGGCGTCGAGCACCTCCTTGATCGCGTCGTTGACCACCGGGTGGTTGCGCCCGAGCGCGAACACGCCCCAGCCGCTCAGCAGATCCAGATACTTGTTGTCGTGGTCGTCGAACAGGTACGGGCCGACGCCGCGCCGATAGGTGCGATCGAAGCCGATCGTCTTCAGGACGCGCACCATCTGCGCGTTCAGGATCTGCTCGTGGAGCCTGGACTTGTCCTTCGCGCGCGTCTCCAGCAATGTCCGAATGAATTGCGCCATCAATCACCTGAATGTCCCGGGGACGACGGGTCCGCGCCGTCGTGCATCGCCCTCTTGATACGCGGCCGCTCCGACTCGGATCCCTTGCCTTTCATAGCCTGCATGCCTTCGACGGTCAGCCAGTAAATCACCCCAGGCAGCGCCACCGCGATCTCGCGCACCCGTGTCGCCAACGACACCGCGACGAGAGATGCCGGCGGCAGGCCGTACAAGGCGCCGACGGCCGCGAACATGCCCTCCTGCACGCCGAGGCCGCCCCAGACGAAAAACGCCGCGCCGCGCACGGCAAAGCCGACGACACGCAGGGTGACGGCGTCCAGCAAGCTGAGGTCGAGGCCCATCAGCGCGGCCGCGGCCCACACCTCCAACGCCAGCAGCACCGCCGAGGCGGTCCGCAGCAGACCCGCCAGAAGGAACGCCCAGGGCCGGGTGTAGATCGCCCGAAGTTCGCGTTCGACCTCCCGCGTGCTGGCATGGATCCGCACCATGGCATCCTTGCCGGAGCGGGCCAGCCGCGCCGTCATCGCCGAGGTCCCCTGCGATCGTTGCAGCCGGATGAAGCCCAGCACGCCGAGGCCGAGCACGCCGGCGGTCAGGGTGGTTCCGGCGATCAGCGAGGCATCGGCGTGCTGCGCCGCCAACAGACCGACGCCAAGCGCCAGCAGCGCGAACGCCGTCGCCGCCTGCGCTGTCTTGTCGGCGATGATCGAGGCGATCGCCGCCGGCGCGGGCGTCCGCGCGAGCACCAGCAGCCGCACGCGCACCAGGTCGCCGCCCAGGTTCGCCACCGGCAGCAGCAGATTGACCGACTGGCCGACCCACATCGCCGACAACAACCGGCGCCAGGGTGGCCGCGCGTCGGGCGGAAAAATCACGCCCCAGGCGAGGGTGTGCGGACCGACCTGGAAGACGTGAAAGCCGACGAGCAGAAGCAGCGCCGGGCCGCCCGCGGCCAAGGCCCGGGCGATGTCGTCGACGCCGGTGTAGAGCGTCAAGCCGACGAGTGCGACGACGCCGAGCACCAGTCCGACGACGGAGGTCAAGCGGCGGCGATTCGGCCACCCGGATTTCGGCGTCGGCGACGCGGCCATGGCAAGGGTCACACTGTGACGAAGCGCTCAACGATGCGACGGGGCGGGATGCAACGGAGCGCCGCCGCCGACTCGCCGCGGCGCTAGTGGTTCGATGCTGACGGATGAGTCCCATCCGTCAGCTGAATCGAACCACCAGATCAATAGCTTAGTGGATCGAATCTGACGCTTGGGCAGCAAGCGTCAGATTCGATCCACTAGGCCTGCCACTCCGCAAGCACGGCGGCCGCTTCGATCAGCCGCACTTCGGGGCGTGGCTCGGGTCCGTGGCCGTCGACCATGGCGGGGAACAGCGCCTCGGTATAGTCGGGACGCACATGCACGAAGCCGCGGGCGGCCACGTGCGGATGCGCCGGCAGTTCGGCATGATCGACGACGGCGAGATAGCAGCACTCGGCGTCGGGCAGCAGCGCGTCCCAATGGGCGAGCGGCCGGGATGCGAACAGCGCCGCCAGCTCGGCGATCAGCGCCGTCTGCGGCAGCGGCTCCCACTGCCGAGCGATCCAGTCGGGCCGGTCGACGGCGGTGCAAAAGTTGGCCCAGAATTTCGGCTCCAACGGGCTCAGCGTCACGTGGCGGTCGTCGGCGGTGCGGTAGACCTGATAGCAGGCGGAGCCGCCGGTGAGCAAGCCGAGCCCGCGCCGGGTGTCGAAGGCGAAGGCCAGTTCCTGCAGGGCGATCAGCGATTCGGCGAGGCTGACGTCGAGGAAGGCGCCACCGCGGCCGCGGCGCTGGGCGAACAGCGCGCCGAGGATGACGATCACCGCCTGCAGGGCGCCGGCGTGGTCGGCCATCGGCGGAAACGGGATCACCGGACCATCCCGCGTGCCCGTCGACTCCAGTGTCCCCGACAACGCCTCGTAGTTCAGGTCGTGGCCGGTGGCCAGCCGCAACGGCCCGGTCTGGCCATAACCCGACAGCGCGCAGTGCACCAAGTTCGGGTTCAGCGCCTTCAGCCGCGCTTCGCCGAAGCCGAGGCGCTCCATCACGCCGGGCCGGAACGATTCCAGCAGCACGTCGGCGCGCGCCACCAAGCGCTCGAACGCGGTGTGCTCATCCGTCGACTTCAGGTTCATCTCGACGACGCGCTTGCCGGCATTGATGATGTGCCAATAAGGCGAGACGGTGCGCGTGCCCTGGGCGTCCAGGCTGCGACCCGGTTCGCCGCCCGGCGGCTCCACCTTGATCACGTCGGCGCCCATGTCGGCCAACATGCGGGTCGCGAACGGCCCCGGCAGATACTGGCTCAGGTCGAGAACGCGCACGCCCTCGAGAAACCGGATCGACATCCACCCCCCTCGCGACGACCGTCCTCGATCGCCCCCGATCGGCTCCCCGATCGATTGCCCCCGATCGGCTCCCCGATCGGTCGCCCATGATCGGCTCCCCCGATGAACCGTTCCCGATCGGCTCCTCCGATCAGGGCGCCGGCGCCGCCTCGCCAGTGGTTTCGCCACCCTCCGGCGACGCCGGCGCTGGCGCCTCGGGGTAGCTGAACACCGGCTTGCCGTCGGCGATCGCCACGCGGACGACGCCGCCGCGTGCGAGCCTGCCGAACAGCAGTTCCTCCGCCAGCGGTCGCTTGATGTGCTCCTGGATCACCCGCGACAGCGGGCGCGCCCCGAAACGCTGGTCGTAGCCCTTCTCGGCAAGCCACTTGCGGGCGTCGTCGGTAAGCTCGATCACCACCTGCCGGTCGGCGAGCTGCACCTCCAGCTGCATCACGAACTTGTCGACGACACGGCCGACCACGTCAGGCGCCAGCGGCGCGAACGGGATGATGGCGTCGAGCCGGTTGCGAAACTCCGGCGAGAACATGCGTTCGATCGCCTCGGTATCGTCGCCGACCCGCGTCTCGCGCTCGAAGCCGATCGCCGGCTTGGCCAGTTCGGCGGCGCCGGCGTTGGACGTCATGATCAGCACGACGTTGCGGAAGTCGACGCTCTTGCCGTTGTGATCGGTCAGCTTGCCGTGATCCATGATCTGCAACAGGATGTTGAACAGGTCCGGATGCGCTTTCTCGATCTCGTCGAGCAGCAGGACGGCGTGCGGCTGCTTGTCGATGGCGTCGGTGAGCAGGCCGCCCTGGTCGAAACCGACATAGCCCGGCGGCGCGCCGATCAGGCGCGACACCGTATGCCGTTCCATGTACTCGGACATGTCGAACCGCACCAGTTCGATGCCGAGCACGTGGGCGAGTTGCCGCGCCACCTCGGTCTTGCCGACGCCCGTCGGGCCGGAGAACAGGTAACAGCCGATGGGCTTCTCCGGCTCGCGCAAGCCGGCACGGGCGAGCTTGATGGCGCTGCTCAGCGCGGCGATCGCCACGTCCTGCCCGAACACCACGGTGCCGAGGTCGCGCTCCAACGTCTTCAGCACCTTACGGTCGTCGGAGGACACGCTCTTCTGCGGGATGCGGGCGATCTTCGCGACCACCTCCTCCACGTCCTTGACGGTGACGGTGGAGCGCCGCTTGTTGGGCGGCAGCACCATGCGCGATGCACCCACCTCGTCGATGACATCGATGGCCTTGTCCGGCAGCTTGCGGTCGTTGATGTAGCGCGACGCCAACTCCACCGCCGAACGCAGCGCCTCGGCGGTGTAACGCACCTGATGGTGCGCCTCGAAATAGGGCTTGAGGCCGCGCAGGATCTTCACCGTGTCCTCGACCGACGGCTCGTAGATGTCGATCTTCTGAAAGCGGCGGACCAGCGCCCGGTCCTTCTCGAAGTGGTTGCGGTATTCCTTGTACGTCGTCGAGCCGATACAGCGGAGGCTGCCGGCGGCGAGCGACGGTTTCAGGATGTTCGAGGCGTCCATTGAACCGCCGCTGGTGGCGCCGGCGCCGACGACCGTATGGATCTCATCGATGAACAACACGGCGCCGGGCAACGCCTCCAGCTCGGAGATGACGTTCTTCAGGCGCTCCTCGAAATCACCGCGGTAGCGGGTGCCGGCCAGCAGCGAGCCCATGTCGAGGGCGTAAATGACCGCGTCGTTCAGCACCTCCGGCACCTCGTCCATGACGATGCGGCGGGCCAGTCCCTCGGCGATGGCGGTCTTGCCGACCCCCGGATCACCCACGTAAAGCGGGTTGTTCTTGCTCCGCCGGCAGAGGATCTGGATCGTCCGCTCGATCTCGGCGTCGCGGCCGATCAGCGGGTCGATCCGTCCCTCGGACGCCTTGCGGTTGAGGTCGACGCAGTAAGCCTCCAGCGCTTCGTGCCCCTTTCGCACGACGCGGTCGCCCGTCGCCTCTTCATCGGACCCCTGCACCGGACGTCGGCGCCCCTCGCCGGGCACCTTGGCGATACCGTGGGAGATGAAGTTGACGGCATCCAGCCGCGACATCTCCTGCACCTGCAGAAAATGCACGGCGTGGGATTCCCGCTCCGAAAACAGCGCGACCAGCACGTTGGCGCCGGTGACCTCTTCGCGGCCCGACGACTGCACGTGGATCACCGATCGCTGCACGACGCGCTGGAACCCCGCGGTCGGCTTGGCGTCGCCGCGTGCCGCCGTCTTCAGGCCATCGAGTTCGGTGTCGATGAACGCCTTCAGGTCCGTCCGCAGTTGCTCCGTGTCGACGCCGCAGGCGCGCAGCACAGGCTTCGCGTCATCGTCCTCGGTCAGCGAGAACAACAGATGTTCGAGGGTCGCGTACTCGTGGCGCCGTTCGGTCGCCAGCGCGAGTGCGCGGTGGAGGGACTGTTCAAGATTACGTGACAGCATGCTCAAAGCTCACTCGCCGCCGTCCTTTTCGATGGTGCACTGGAGCGGATGCTGATGCTGCCGTGCCATGCCCATCACTTGGTTGACCTTGGTTTCCGCGACCTCGTAGGTGAACACACCACAGACGCCGACGCCGCGATGGTGGACATGCAACATGATCCGCACGGCCTCCTCATGATCCTTGCCGAAAAATCTCTCCAAAACATGGACGACGAATTCCATCGGCGTGTAGTCGTCATTCAACATCAGCACCTTGTACATGGACGGTTTTTTCGTCTTCGGGCGGGATCGCGTGACGACGCCCGTCGACGGCCGTTCGGGACCTTTCGGCTGCTTCGGTGTCGACATCTCTCCCCACATCCAGTGGCGCTGACCGCGGCATTCATCCTGGCGCCCACCGAGGCGCTGACCGGCGCGCCGCCCGCGGATCATATGCTCAGGTCCAGCCCTCGCAACAGAGATGGGCGCGCGGCGGCGCGGAAGCCACAACGAATATAGCTGATTCTCAGAGCGACGAAAGAGCGCTCTGACCCGGGCCGGGGCGGCCGGTCTCGGCGTCGGTGCGCCGGCCGTTCACGGCTGGCCGTCCGGGGCTGGCCGTCC
>CAZVRW010000021.1:23051-38050 GCA_964630265.1 uncultured Rhodospirillaceae bacterium | reverse complement strand
GTCAGGACGCGGTGGCGACCGACCCGCCCAGCGTCTCGCCGCCCCGACGAACGATGGGAACCGCGGCGTCCTCCGCCACCTGCATGGCGATCGTCCAGAATAGCATGGCGTTGGCGACCTGGCGGGAGCAGCGCAGTACCATGAGTTGGGCTTCCAGGTCGAGCATCGTTAGGGGGCCGACAGCCGTCGCCCGCGCCCGCGCCGCGGCCATCTCCTCCTCGAACGTCTTACACACCAGCCCGCGCCACGCCATGTCGAGGGCGCGCAGGCCGCGGCCGAAAATCAGCGTCGATTGCAGCGTCGCGTCGAGGTTGCGCGTGCCACTGTCGACCAGCGACAGCCAGAGCCGCGGTCCGGCGACCAAGGCGCCAAGCCAGCCGCCCGTCGTCGGGGCTGGACTGTCGGTTGCGGTTTCGGGCGGCGAGGCGGGGCGTGTCGTGGTCACGTGGAAAACTCCGGTCGGGCGATTGCAGCTGATTGCGTCAGATATGTTACCGAGGACGCGCCCGACCGGCAACGGATTTTTGTGCAGTGCAGCATTCCACCCTGGCGCGGTCCCGGCGCGGGTCCTGGCGCGGTTGTGCCCCGGACCTGCCAAGACCTCCCCGACCCTCATACCTACCCGGACCGCGACGGACCGCGCCTCACCGCCGCCGCTTGCGGCCGACTGGGGCCGGCACCGTCAGGTCCGGCACCGTCAGGTGATCACCGTCGGCCGCTCCCGTCCGGTGCGTGCGGCGATCTCCGCGACCTCGCCGGCAATGGCGATCAGATCCTCGAGAGCCGTCTGGGTGGCGATATCGTGTTTCGCCGGATCGGGTTCGTAGCGCTCGACATAGATGCGCAAGGTCGCCCCCTCCGTGCCGGTGCCGGACAGGCGGAAAACGACGCGCGAGCCATCGGTGAACCCGATGCGGATGCCCTGTTTGGTGGCGACACTGCCGTCGACCGGATCGGTGTAGGCGAAGTCGTCGGCATAGGCCACCTCGTAAACACCAAGTCGCGTGCCGGGAAAGTCCGGCAGCCGGGCGCGCAGGTTGTTCATCAGATCATCGGCGGCGTCGCTATCCACCCCCTCGTAGTCGTGCCGCGAATAAAAGTTGCGACCGTAGGTGCGCCAATGCTCGCGGACGATCTCGCTCACCGGCTGCTTGCGCACCGCCAACACGTTCAGCCAGAACAGCACCGCCCACAGGCCGTCCTTCTCGCGGATGTGACTGGATCCGGTGCCGAAGCTTTCCTCGCCGCACAGCGTCGCCTTGCCGGCGTCCAGCAGGTTGCCGAAAAACTTCCAGCCGGTCGGCGTCTCGTAGCAGCCGATGCCCAGCGCCTCGGCCACCCGGTCGGCGGCCTGGCTGGTCGGCATCGATCGGGCGATCCCGGCGAGACCGTCGCGATAGCCGGGGGCCAGCGTCGCGTTCGCCGCCAGCACCGCCAGGCTGTCGCTGGGCGTCACGAAAAATCCGCTGCCGAGGATCATGTTACGGTCGCCGTCCCCGTCGGAAGCGGCACCGAAATCCGGCCCGTCCGGCCGATTCAGCGCCGCCACCAGGTCGTGCGCGTGGGCCAGGTTCGGATCGGGATGGCCTTGGCCGAAATCCTCCAACGGCACGCCATTGATCACCGTCCCGTCGGCGGCGCCGAGGCGGGTCTCCAAAATGTCGCGCGCGTAGGGACCGGTGACGGCATGCATGGCATCAAAGCACATGCTGAACGAGTCCGAGCGGAACAGGTCGCGGATGGCATCGAAGTCGAACAGCGTCTCCATCAGCTCGGCATAGTCGGCGACCGGGTTGATCACCTCGACCCGCATGCCGTCCAGGTCGAAGGTGCCAAGGGTGTCGAGGGCAATATCGGCGGCATCGCTGATCCGATACTCGGTGATGGCGCGGCTCCGCGCGAACACCGCATCGGTCACCTTCTCGGGGGCCGGGCCACCATTGCCGATGTTGTACTTGATGCCGAAATCCTCGTCGGGACCGCCCGGATTGTGGCTGGCCGAGAGAACGATGCCGCCGAAGGCGCGATGCTTGCGAATGACGCACGAGATGGCCGGCGTCGACAGGATGCCGCCCTGGCCAACCAACGCTCGGCCGAAACCATTGGCGGCCGCCATTTTCAGGATGATCTGAATGGCTTCGCGGTTGTAGTAGCGGCCGTCGCCGCCGACCACCAGTGTCTGCCCCCGGAAGCCTTCGAGACAATCGAAGATCGATTGCACGAAGTTCTCGAGATAGTTCGGCTGCTCGAACACCTTGACCTTCTTGCGCAGGCCGGAGGTTCCCGGTTTCTGCCCTTCGAACGGCTCGGTCCGGACGGTTCGTGTCGCCATATCGCCTGCTGCTCCCCCAAAGAAATGCCAGTGCCGGAAACGGCGCGATTCGCGCGCCGGCGGTCACGAAGCCCGAGATCCGCCGCGTCACGTCCGGCAGAACGCCCCCCGTCTCGAGCGCGGCGAACTCTAGCAGGCGCGAATCACTTCGCCAACGGGCAAGCGGACGCCGCACCGCCAGATGGCAGGCGCCCCGCCGCGGGTCGATTTTCGCCCACCGCAGAACGGCTTGACCGGCAGCGGCCGGCCCGGACAACACGACTCTTGAACAACGGGCCGTTGACGGTTGATTTTAAGGATAATTGTGGCATTTGCATGGTGCGGTGGCTTGGGTTAGAGTCGTCGCACATTGTCAGCATCGGGTGAAGGGGGGCTAACGCATGCCGCGTTCGACGCAGCTTCGGCGATGGGCGACGACGATGCTCCTGATCGTCGCCACCGGGCTTCTGACCGTGCTGTCCGCGCCGGCGATGGCCCGCTACGCGGCGATGGCCGTGGACGCCGACACCGGGCGCATCCTGCACGCCGTCAACGGCGACACCCGGCTCTATCCGGCGTCGCTGACCAAGATGATGACCCTCTACATGGCGTTCGAGGCGCTCGACCGCGGTCACATCACCCTGGATACGCGCATCCGCATGTCGCCGCAGGCGGCCGCACAGCCGCCGTCCAAACTGGGGCTCAAGGTCGGATCGTCGATCACCGTCGGCAACGCCATTCAGGTGCTGGTCACCAAGTCGGCAAACGACGTGGCGGTCGCCCTGGCCGAGGCGTTGGGGGGTACGGAAAGCCGGTTCGCGGCGATGATGACCGAGCGGGCGCACAGCCTCGGCATGACCCGCACGACCTTTCGCAATGCTTCGGGCCTGCCCAACACCGGCCAGCTGAGCACCGCCCGGGACATGGCGACGCTGGCGCTGGCGCTGCTCCGCCACTATCCCCACCATTATCGCTATTTCTCCATCCGTAACTTTACCTACGGCGGCCATTCCTACCACAACCACAACCGGCTGCTCGGCAGCTATCCCGGCGTCGACGGGATCAAGACCGGCTACATCCGCGCGTCGGGCTTCAACCTGGTGGCGTCGGCCAAGCGCAACGGCCGACGCATCGTCGGCGTCATCTATGGCGGCAAGACCTCGGCGGCGCGCAACAAGGCCATGGCGCAGCTCCTGGACAAGGGCTTTCAGGCGATCACCGCGGCGCGCCTGTCCGGCCCGGCGCACGACGTGGTCGGCGCCCAGCTCGCCAGCCGCGGCGCCGTCCTGGCATCGACGCCGACGTGGGTGGTGCAGGTCGGCGCTTTCCGCAGCCGCGACACGGCGACCAAAACGGCGCACGCGGCGGCGCGGCACGTCCGCGCCGTCATGCCGCGCAGCACACCGGAGGTGCGGCGCTCGCCGACCGGCAATGGCACCGTCTTCTACCTCGCCCGCGTCGCCGCCGGAAACCAGCAACAGGCCGAAGACGCCTGCCGAGTGCTGGAGAAGCGTCAGTTCCGCTGCCTCACCCTGCGCCAAGCCGGCGCGATGGGCTCGACCTCGGCCCGTGGCGACGCCCCCCTGATTGCCCCGCCGACCGCCAAACCCCCCACCATCCTCGCCGTCGCCGAGCCAACGCTCCTCGCCGCCTCGAGCGTCTCGAGCGCCGCTCCCGCCGGCACCTGGGGCGTCCAGGTCGGCGCCTTCCCGGTGCGGGCGATGGCCGAACGGACCGCCGCGCACGCGCTGATGACGGTGCCGGGGCCGCTCGGGCAAGGCGCACCCGCGATCGAACCGCTGACCGCCGGGGCGCAGACCACCCTCTACCGCGCCCGCGTCGTCGGCATCACCCGGCAACAGGCCGAGGAAGCCTGCCGCCGCCTGGAAGGCCACGACTTCCCCTGCCTCGTCGTCCGCCTCTGATCCGGCCTCGCGAGCGCCGCGGGACCGCGTGGTTCGATGCTGACGGAACCGTGCCATCCGTTGGCTGACTAATCCGCGATGCCGCGCCGTCTGAGGCGGGCGAGATAGCGTCGCTTGTGGCGGCGTTGCCAAGCATTTAGCGACCACACCTCGGCCGTCGCCGGGATCCCCGGCTGCGGCAGGAAGACGCGGGCGCGCACGACGCCGCCGCCGCGCGGACGGACCGGCAATTCGTCGAGGCGATAGTCGTCCCCCTCGAAGTGGATCAGCCGGGCGACATCGGTGCTGCCGAGACCGCTGACCAGCACGCCGTCGACGCGGCCGCTCTCCTCGGGGAGCAGCAGCGGATAGCTGGCGCCGGCCCGAACGATCCGCTGCCAACCGTGCACCTCGGCCAGCCGACGCGCGGCGCGCGGGATCGGCCGCCCCACCACGGCATGCAACACATCGACGTCGATCAAGGTTCCGTAGAAAAAGAACGCTCGCGCAGGACTCGACATCACCGACGCCCCGGCTTCGGGCACGCGGCCGCGGCGGCGGCGGAGCCCCCGATCGCCCCATCCGACGCATCGCGATGCGCCCAAGTGGGCGTTCGACGCTCCACCTGTCGTCCGTCCAGAGTCACGATGTATCCCAAAAAAAGCCGCCTGGAATCCCGCTAAGTGCTTGTAAAAATCCATAAAGCATTGATTCTAAACGATATCAGTTTTCGCGGCCGTTGCAAATGTAGGATTTTGTAGGGTTATGTAGGATTATGTAGGACTTTCCCGCCCGTCGCGAACCGCCTGCGTCACACATTTGGCGGCGGCGGGCGGCGGCGGCGGCGGGCGGCGGCGGCGGCGGCGGGCGGCGGGCGGCGGGGCAAGCCGCCCGTTTGCAAGAGATATCGGCCGGCATGCGGCCGTCAAGCGGCCGCTGCCGCACGTGCCCCCGCCGCACCGCTTCCGCCGAACCGCTTCGTGAAACCAATTCTTAAGCGAGATGCGTCACGGTGCTCAAAGCGAATTTGAACGAAACCTGCGCGCCCTCCACCGGAGGCCACCGCAAGGACGACACCGCTCGGGGACGCTTTGTCGCGCGCAGAACAGGTTCCGTGCTCGAGAGTCGGTCGGAAGCCCATGGCGAATGCGTCGGATGTTACCCCTGGCTGCCTGACGGTTCCGGCCGCCGCCGCGTCCGACAGCTTCGAAGCGGTCGCCGAGGACACCGATGCCGGGCGGATCCTCCTGATCGACGACGACGAAGGCACCCGCATCGCCGTTGGCAGCGCCCTCCGCTGCGAGGGCTATCTCGTGGAGGAAGCCGCCGACGGGATCGCCGGCATCGAGGCGTTTCGCCGGGCACCGCCGGACGTGGTGCTGCTCGACGTGCTGATGCCCTGCGTCGACGGCTTCGAGACCTGCCGGGCAATCCGCGCCCTGCCAGAAGGCCGCCTGGCGCCGATCGTCATGATCACCGGCCTGGACGACCTGGAGTGGATCGACACGGCGTTCGAGGCCGGGGCGACCACCTTCTTCCGCAAGCCGCTGAACTTCCTGATGCTCGGCCGCCGGCTGCGGTACATCATCCGCTCGAAGCGGGTCTACGACCAGCTGCAGGCCAGCGAGGCGCAACTGGCGCACGCCCAGCGGATCGCCAAGATCGGTCACTGGGAATGGCGACGGTCGACCCAGGTGGCGCAGTGTTCCCGCACCCTCCGCGAAATCCTCGGTCTGCCCGTCGACGGCCCCAAGCTCTGCTTCACAACCTTCCTCGACCTGATCGAGCCCGCGAGCCGCGCCGGCGTGGCGCGGGAGGTCCGCCGCTCGATCCGCCAGGGCCAGCGGCTCAAGCTCGAACATTGGATCGACGTCCCAGGCGGAGACGCGAAGTTCATCCATCAGGAAGCCGAGATTCATCGCGACGCCCGCGGCCGCGTCACCCGCATCGTCGGCATCGCCCAGGACATCACCGAACGCAAGCGCTCGGAGGAGCGGATCACGTTCCTGGCATACTACGATCCGACCACCGGGTTGCCGAACCGCTCGCTGTTGAAGAACCTGTTGGAAACCGCGCTGAAACGCGACGGCGGCACCACCGGCAACCCGGCCGTGCTGTTCATCGACCTGGATAATTTCAAGAAGATCAATGACATCTTCGGCCATGACGTAGGCGATAGCCTGTTGCGCGACGCCGCCGACCGGCTGTTCACGTCGCTGCGCATCGGCGACGCGGTGTCGCGCCATGGCACCAAGTTCCACGTCATCGACTTCACCCTGCCCGGCCGCGCCGCGGCCACCCGTCACGGCGGCGACGAGTTCGTGGTGCTGCTGACCGACATCCGCGGCGCCGACGGTGCCGCCTCGGTGGCCCGACGCATCGCCGGCGTGCTGTCCGAGAGCTTCACCGTCGGCGAACGCGAGGTGACGCTCACCGCCAGCATCGGCATCGCCATGTATCCGAGCGACGGGGGCACCGGCGAGGAGTTGCTGAAGAACGCCGAGGCGGCGATGTATGACGCCAAGGCGCAAGGCCGCAATCGCCATCGCTTCTTCTCGCATCACCTGCAAACCAAGCTGATGCGCAAGATCTCGCTGGAGGTGGACCTGCGCCAGGCGATCCGGCATGGCGAACTGGTGCTTCACTATCAGCCGAAGCTGGACCTGCGGGGCGATCGGATCGTCAGCGCCGAGGCCTTGCTGCGCTGGGAGCACACGTCGGGGACGCTCATCTCGCCGGCGGAGTTCGTGCCGATCGCCGAGGAAACCGGCCTGATCGTCCCCATCGGCGAATGGGTGATCCGCCAGGCCTGCGCCCAGGCGGCGGCCTGGCAGCGCGCCGGCCTGCCGCCATTGAAGGTGGCGGTCAACCTGTCCGCCGGGCAGTTCGTGCAGCGCTCGCTGAAAACGCGCATCGCCGAGGCGTTGCGCGACAGCGGCCTCGACCCGAGCAAGCTGATCCTGGAGCTGACGGAGAGCGTTCTCGTCGACGACATCGACCTCAGCGTCGACGTGCTGAAGCAGATCAAGGCGCTCGGCGTCGGCATTTCGATCGACGACTTCGGCACCGGCTATTCGTCCCTCAACTACCTGAAGCGGCTGCCGTTGAGCGAACTGAAGATCGATCGCTCGTTCGTCGGCAATGTGCCCCGGGACCCCAGCGACGCCGCCATCATCAACGCCACCGTGGCGCTCGCCCACAACCTGGACCTGATCACCGTCGCCGAGGGCGTCGAGAACCGCGAGCAGCTGGACTTCTTGCGGGGCGTCGGCTGCGACCAGGTGCAGGGCTATCTGATCAGCCGGCCGTTGCCCGCCCGCGCCTTCGAGGTCTGGCTGCGCGAGGCCGCCAGCCGCACCGTCGCCGCATAGCACCGTCGCCGCATAGAAGAAGCGCCGCCCGACGGGGCGGCGCGCGCGAAAACAGCCGCCGAGCGGCCCCGGGGGTGCATCCCCCGGTACCCGTGGGCTCAGGGCTTGACCGAGCAGCCCTCGGCGAAGCAGGCGCAGGCGCCGGCGCAGGTGCAGATCAGGGTGGGGTGCATCTTGCGACCGACCTCCATGGCCAGCCGCTCTTCCTCGACCGCCGGATAGAAGGCTTCGTTGATGCGGTCGCCGGCGCCGGTGGGGCTGATGCCGACCAGCCAGCCGCCGTCCACCTGCTCGACGGAGATCATGCCGTAGTAGTGCTTGTTGGGATAGGCGTTCCAGGCGGTGCGCGGGAACGTGCGGATGGTGTTGAGGAAGGCCGCCGGCGTCGTCGGCGCGCCCACCGGGCTGGTGAAGGTTGTGGCGTCCATCGGTGTCTCCTCGCTGATCGGCGCCGCCTGCCGCGGCAGGCTTCGCTCGGACGCCAGCGTAGCGGTCGGTCGGTTATCGGCCGGTTAACCGACCGACGCCGTCGCCGTCAGCTTCTCGAGTTCGCGGGTGAGTTGCTCGCAGACGCGCGGGAACAACGCCTCGACGCGGCCGAGCAGCGCGTCGGCGCCGGCGGTGGTGCCGTTCCGCCCGAGGAATTCGAGATCCTTGCACAGCGCCGCCAGCCCCAGGGCGCCGAGGTTGGCGCTGCTCGATTTAAGACTATGCGCGGCATGTCGCAGGGCGTCCGGATCCGCTCCGCCGCGGATGGCGTCGCGCAACTGCTGCAGCAACCCGGGCGCGAGGCGCAGATAGGTCTCGATGACCCGTCCGAGCACGCTCGGCATGCCGGGCCGGCCGATCGCCCGCAGATTGTCGAGCGCCGCCTGGTCGAGGGTGACGTCGACGGTGTCAGCGGTGGGGGGGACTTGGCTCATGGGGGGTCTCCTGTCCGGGGGCGCGCGCCGGCCGGGCGTTGTCGTCACAGAATGACGTAGTAGTAGCTTTCCGGCGCCTTGAAGGTGTTGTCGTCGATGCGCAGCACCAGCACCATCTGCCGCTCCGCCACCTCGATCCATTTCTTGGCGCGTTTCGGGATGATCACGCGCTGGTCGATGCAGTAGCGGAGCATCGCGGCGATGAGGAAGTGGCGATCGAAATAGACCGATTGCAGCTCATTGGCGCTGGTCCGGCGAATGGTCAGCAGCGCACACGGCTCGGGCGTCTCGGTCACCGAGAGGGAATAGACCGAGCCGGCCGGCAGCCGGGCCTCGGTGAGCCGATCGTGGTGGGTGATCGCATCGGCCAGGTCGTGATCCGGAAAGATGATCTTCCGCAACTCCGTCAGCATTCGGGGCTCTCATCAGTGGGGGAACGGCAGGCACAGGCGGGGCTGGCGGATCAGCGGGCCAGATCGCTGCCCACCGCCGACAGCCGGGCGAGTTCGGAGGCGAGATAGCGGGACCGCACCATCGCGCCCTCCGCCGTCTCGACGCGTGCGAGGAAGGCGACGAGGGCCTGGGCCAGCGGCGCCGCCCCCGCGTCCCGACCGAGGGCATCGGCGATGCGATCAAGGGAGACGCCGTAGGTCAACAGCATGGAGACGAGGGCCGCGACGTCGCCGATGCCGCCCGTCGGCGCCGGGAGGCCGTCGGGCCGGGCCGCCGGCACGACCCCTTCGATGACACCATCCGGATCGAAGGCGACAACCAGCGAACAGGTCGATCCGGCGTGGACGAACTCGACATACTTGCACAGGCGGTGGTTGGGCACGGTCGCGTCGGCGGGCGGCCGTGGCTGGCGGGCTTGGCGTGACATGATCGCTCACTCCGTCGACGGCTGCGGCGGCGGACGTTCGTCCGCCCCGGGAGCGGATCCTGCGCGGAGTCGGGTTTCCGAACCGTCAACGACGGGCCGATTTCAGACGGGCCGATTTCAGACGGGGCGATTTCGGGACCGGCGATCCGCCGGCGGGCGCCGCCCTCAGGGCAGGACGATCTCCGGCGGCTCGATGCCGCTGGCGCGGAGCTGGCCGGTGAGCGCGGCGAGTTGCCGCCGGAGCCCTTCGGCGTCCGCCGCCTCGCAGCGGCCGACCAGCACCGGCTGGGTGTTGGAAGCGCGCAGCAGCCACCAGCCGCCATTGGAGACGACGCGCACGCCGTCGATGGCGATGACCTGGATGTCGCCCATGCCGTTCAACCGCGACCGCACCTCCTCGACGACCTGGAACTTGCGCTCCTCGGGACAGTCGAAGCGCAGCTCCGGCGTGTTCAGCAGCGCCGGCATGGCATCGCGCATCTCCGCCAGGGTGGACGCGGCATTGCCCAGCACCGAGAGCAGCCGCACCGCGGCATAGAGGGCGTCGTCGAAACCGTAGTAGTCGTGGGCGAAGAAGATGTGGCCACTCATCTCGCCGGCGATGGGCGCGCCGGTCTCGGCCATCAGCGTCTTGATCAGCGAATGCCCGGTCCGCGCCATCCGCGGCACGCCGCCCAGCCGCGTGATCTCGTCGAAGAACGCCTGGCTGGTCTTGACGTCGGCGATGATCGTCGCCCCGGGCCGCGCCGCCAGCACCTCGCGCGCCAGAATGAGCAGGAGCTGATCGCCCCAGACCACGCGCGTCTGGCCATCGACGACGCCGATGCGGTCACTGTCGCCATCAAAGGCGATGCCGAGGTCGGCGCCAGTCTCGCGCACGGTGGCCTTCAGTTGCTCCAGGTTTTCCTCGACCGTCGGGTCCGGATGGTGCGCCGGAAACCGACCGTCCACGGTGCCATTGATCACCACGTGGCGGCCCGGCAGCCGGGCGACGAGATCGGGGAGCACCGCCGCGGCTGCGCCGTTGCCGGGGTCCCAGGCGACGGCGAGCGGCCGCCCGGGAACGAAGCCGGCGAGCAGCCGGTCCACGTAGGCCGCGAGCACCGGGGCGTCGACGACGGTGCCGGCACCGCTCTCGAAGTCGCCGGTGGCGGCAAGGCGGCCGATGGCGCGGATGTCCTCGCCGAAGAACGGCTTGCCCTGCAACACCATCTTGATGCCATTGTAATCGGGCGGATTGTGCGAGCCGGTGATGATCAGGCCGCCGTCGGTGCCGAGGTGGTGGGTGGCGAAATACAGCATCGGCGTCGGCCCGCAGCCGATGCGCTTGACGTCGATACCACTGGCCGCGAGCCCGGCTTCGAGCCGCGCCGCCAGCGTCGGCGAACTGAGTCGGCCGTCATAGCCGACGGCGACGGTCTGCCCGCCCAGGCGGCGGAGCCGGGTGCCATAGGCGCGGCCCACCGCCTCGACCGCCGCTTCCGTCAACGTCTCACCGACGATGCCGCGAATGTCGTACTCGCGCAGAATGGTCGGGTGCAGGGTCATGGCAGCGGTCATGGCGTGCTCTCCGGCGCGCGGCGCCACAAGATAATGACGGTCAGGGGATGGCGCCCAGGAAGTGTTGCTCAGGGGGTGGTGCTCAGGGGGTGGTGCTCAGGCAGGTGGCAATGACGGCCGGCCGACGCAGCTGTAGTCGAAGCCGTGGCTCGCCATCTCCTGCGGTTCGTAGATGTTCCGAAGATCGATCACCACCGGCCGCGCGAGCAGCGTTTTCATCCGGCGAAGGTCCAGACCGCGGAATTCGTTCCACTCGGTGACGATACAGAGCGCATCCGCCCCGTCCATGGTGGCATAGGCATCGGCGCAGTAGACGACGCCGTCGGGCAGCAGCGCCTTCGCCTCCGCCATGCCCTCGGGGTCATAGGCGCGAACGGTGGCGCCGGCCCGTTGCAAGGCCGGGACGATCGCCAGGCTCGGCGAGTCCCGCATGTCATCGGTGTTGGGCTTGAAGGTGAGCCCCAGCACGGCGATGGCCTTGCCGTCGACGGAGCCGCCGCAGGCGGCGATGATCTTGTCGGCCATCCGCACCTTGCGCTCGTCGTTGTGGGCGATCACCGTTTCGACGATCCGTGCCGGGCAGCCGACGTCCTGGGCGGTGCGCACCAGCGCCAGCGTGTCCTTGGGAAAGCACGAGCCGCCGTAGCCCGGCCCGGGATGCAGGAACTTGCGGCCGATCCGGCCATCGAGGCCGATGCCGCGGGCGACGTCGTGCACGTCGGCCCCGAGTTTCTCGCAGAGATCGGCCATTTCGTTGATGTAGGTGATCTTGGTGGCGAGGAAGGCATTGGCCGCGTACTTGATCAGCTCCGAGGTGACGCGGGAGGTGAAGACGATCGGCGTCTCGAACAGGTAGAGCACGCGATAGAGCTGCCGCATCACCTCGCGGGCGCGTTCGCTGTCGGTGCCGATGACGACGCGATCGGGGCGCATGAAGTCGTTGATCGCCGAACCTTCACGCAAGAATTCCGGATTGGAGACGACGTCGACATCAGCGTCGGGACGTTCCTCGCGGATGATCCTGGCGACCTCGTCGCCGGTGCCGACGGGCACCGTCGACTTGGTGACAACCACCGTGTAGCCGTTGAGCGCGTGGGCGATCTGGCGGGTCGCCGCAAACACGTAGGAGAGGTCGGCGTGGCCATCACCGCGGCGGCTCGGCGTGCCGACGGCGATGAACACCGCATCGGCCGCGGGGACGGCCTCGGCAAGATCGGTCGAGAAGGCGAGCCGGCCGGCACGGACGTTGCCGTCCACCAATGCGTCCAGACCCGGCTCGTAGATCGGGATTTCGCCCTGGTTCAACCGATCGATCTTGCCCTGGTCGGTATCGACACAGACCACGTGGTTGCCGAACTCGGCGAAACAGGCGCCGGAGACGAGGCCGACATAGCCGGTGCCAATCATCGCGACGTTCATGGCGACCCCCTTACAACGACGCCACTTCCGGCGTCTCGGTCGTCGCCGCCCGCTGGCCGGCGCTGGTGTCGCTGTTGGTATTGGCGCCGGCGAGACGCTGCTCCAAGCGGCTGCGGAAGCGTCCGCCGAGATCCTCGCGGCCGAGCGCGAAGGCGACGTTGGCGTCCAGATACCCCAGCTTGGTGCCGCAATCGAAGCGCTCACCATCGAACCGGAAGCCATGGAACGGCATCAGGCCGATGGCACGCGCCAAGCCATCGGTCAATTGGATCTCGCCACCCGCGCCCTGCTGCTGGTGTTCGAGGATGGACAGCACGATCGGCTGGAGGATATAGCGGCCGATGATGCCGACGGTGGACGGCGCCGTGGCCGGCGCCGGTTTCTCCACCAGCCCCCGCGCCCGCACCAGGTGGCCGTCGTCGCAATCGATGTCGAGAATGCCGTAGCTGCCGGTGTCCTCCGGCGCGATTTCCTCGACGGCGACCAGATTGCCGCCGACCTGCGCGTGCGCCTCGACCATCTGCTTCAGGCAGCCGGGGCGGGCCTTGATCAGATCGTCGGCCAGCAGCACGGCGAACGGCTCGTCGCCGACGAAATTGCGCGCGCACCAGACGGCATGACCGAGGCCGAGCGGCAGTTGCTGGCGGGTGTAGGAAATGTGCCCCGGCTTCGGCATCCAGTCGAGCACCGACGCCAGCGCCCGGCGATCGTTACGGGCGATCAGGGCGTGTTCCAATTCCATGCAGTGGTCGAAGTGATTCTCGATGGCGTCCTTGGCGCGACCGGTGATGAAGATGAACTCCTCGATGCCGGCTTCCTGCGCCTCCTCGACCGCATACTGGATCAACGGCTTGTCGACGATGGGCAGCATTTCCTTGGGCATCGCCTTGGTCGCCGGCAGAAACCGCGTGCCGAGGCCGGCGACCGGGAAGACCGCCTTTCTAAGGGGTTTGGGCATGGCCGTTCCGACAGTCGTTGGCAGGGGAGAGCGCGAAACGCGCGTTCAGAAGCTGCTTCTTGCCACAAACGCGCCAGACGCTGCAACCTCGACGGAGGCCGAAGGCTCAGCGGCCAAGCAACACCTGCCGGGCGCGGTTGAGCTGGGCCGCCAACCAGTTGGAGCCGCCCTTGTCCGGGTGGAGGGAATTCATCAGGCGGTGATAGGCCGCCTTGATCGCCGCCTCGTCGGCGCCGGGCTCCAGGCCGAGCACCGCGTACGCCTGCTCGCGCGTCATCGGCGCATCGAAGCCGGCACCAGCGCCGGCACCAGCGCCGGCACCAGCGCTCGCGCGGGTCCCCTCGTCGGACCCCTGCTCGGCGCGCTCGCGCCAGTCCGGGTGGGTGCGATCGAGCCATGCCTCCAGCACCTGCGCCGACTGCGGATCCTCCACGTGACAGGCAGCGAGCACCTCGAAGACCTCGTGCTCGGCGAGCGAGTCCAGGCGGCGGCCGGCGTAGGGACCGTCGCGGATGGTGCCGTCGAGATTGCCGGTATCGTGGTCGAGGACCATGTGCAGATAACGGGTGTCCACCTGTGACGTCCGCCCGCGACCGCCGACGCCGGCCATGCGCGCGAACGTCTTGGCGGTGCCGTAGCCGCGCCACAGCCGCAACGCCATGGGCAACAGCACCGGCAGCGCGCCCAGCGCCCAGAACAGCCGCCCGGAGGCCGCCAGACCGAGGATCAGCAGGCCGACGAGGACCAGGCCGAGCCACAGCAACCGTTGCGCCACGAGCTTTGGTTCGGCGGTGACGAACCAGCGGTAGACCAGCAGTCCGCCGACGAGGACGGCGACACCGAGCAGGAAAGCGGGCAGCACGGCGCTCTACCGGCGGCCCACCTGATGGGCGATGCGCAGCACCTCCGGCGACCGGCCCTTGCTCCAATGGGTCAGCGCCGGACGGCCGCCGGCGGCGAAAACAGCAACGGCGGCGAGCAGGTCGCGCAGCATCCGGGGGCTGGAGGCGTCGAAGCGACAGCAGGCGCCGCCCGAAAGCCGCGCAATCTGCTCGAAGGCGAAGGCGGCGACCGGATCACCCCCCTCGTGGAAGACGAAGGCCGGCACACCGCGCACGCCCAATTCGCCGGCCAGGGCGCCGAGCTGGTCGACGTCCTCCTCCATGCAGTCGCCGATGAAGACCAGCGCGTTCACCGGCTTCTTCCGGGTCTCGTTGAGGGCGTGGCGCAGCACCTTCCGGATCTGCGTCTGTCCGGCGAGGCAGGTGACCGAGGTCATCAGCCGCACCAACTCAGCGGAGCGGCTGAGCCACGCGCTGACCTTGAACTCGCCGAAGCCGCGGTAGAAGCAGAGCTGCAACTCGAGGCCGCCGAGGGCGTCGGTCTCGGAGAACATCTCCCCCTGGATGTGCGCCGCCCGGTCCCAGGTGGGTTGCCGGCTGGCCGTCGCGTCCATGGCGAAGATCAGCCGGCCGCGCGCGCCCGTCTGGCGCGGTTTCGGTGCCGCCTTGACCTTGGCGAGAAACGCCGCGATGTCATCGGCAGGCGGCTCGGTCGGTGTCGGAACCTTGTTTTTCTCTGCCACTGTCCCTCGCCTGTCACTGGCCCTGTCACTCGCCCTGTCACTCGCCCTGTCACTCGCCCTGTCACTGGCCCGGTCACTGGCCCGGTCA
>CAZVRW010000021.1:12322-22951 GCA_964630265.1 uncultured Rhodospirillaceae bacterium | reverse complement strand
GTCACTGGCCCGGTCACTGGCCCGGTCAGCCGAATCCGGTGCGCCAGTGCGGTCCCTTAAAGTTGGAAGCGGATCGCCCACGTTCCACTGTCCAGGCGGCGAGAGCGGTGGCGCGTGGGTCGAGAGCGACGGCTGGATCTCGTCCGGTCGCTGACCCGAACCGCCCGAATACCAGCGGCCGGCACCGACCGACCCGATGCCGGGGATGCAAGCGTCAGCTCCGATCCATCAGCTGCGATCCATTAGCGGACGACGCGGAGCCGGGCGCTGTCGGCGAACGTCGCGGCGCCGCACGGCTCGCAGCGGACCTGGTGGAGCCCCGGCGCGGTCGGGACGAAGCTCAGCTCGGCAAGGGCGCCGGGACGCACGCTGATGGCAACGGGACAGGGGACCTCGCTCAGGTCCAGTTCATGCCCGGCCGGCCGCACCTGCCGGGGCGGCATGTCGACGGTGCCGGGAACGGTCAACGTGGCGGGCCGGATGCGCAGCGTCGAGCAGACGGCCGTGCCCAGCAGCGCCTCGGCGCTGATGCGCTGGGTCTCGTCCGAGACGTTGGCGATCACCAGCCGGGCCGGGGCGAACGCGGCGAGGTCCGTCTCGATGGCGGCGAAGCCCCAGTCACCGACCGTGAGGGCGAGCGGTTTCGCCTGCTCCCAGTCGATGTCGGACACGGGCGGGCCGGCGGCGGGCTCGAAGCCGGCCAGGGTGTCCGACGCTTCGGCGACGCCGGTCAGCGTCGACCGACGGTCGCAATCGACGCGAATGGCATCGCTCGGCACCGCGCCGACGACGCCGTCGTCGGCGCACGACAGCCGCACCGTGTCGAACGCCGGCCCCGGCTCGGCGCACCCCGCCACGGCCAATACGCCGCCCAGCACCGCGAGCCGGGCCGTGTTACGCAGGCCCGATATGCGAATGGAATTAGACATTCCGCGCTCCCCTCAACCGACAGTCGCCCAAGCCACAACCTTGGAGCATGCGCCGCGGCGACGCACGGGGCAAGGGACCGCACGCCCCAACGATCGAGAATTCACGCAGCCTACTACCTGCTAAGCCAAACGTGCCTGGATGTGTGCATTCTATAGTTGTAATTATTCTCCGCCTCTTACCCGCCCGTCGGCGCCGCGCGCACCCAGACGGCGGTGTCATGGAACACGGCACCGCCGGCGGGGGGCGCCGGATCGGCGCTGATCAGCGTGTTGATGCCGATCCCCTCGACGAAGGCGGCGTTGGGCCAGATGCTCTCGACGATGACGACGCCCGGCTGCAGCCCGGCGAAGGTGTCGGCGTGGACGACCACGGTGCCCTGCTCGTTGCCGATGCGCACCAGCGCCCCGGCGGCGATGCCGAGGCGGGCGCAGTCGTCGGGGTGCAGCAGCGCCGTCGGCCGCCCGAGCTTGCGGCGCGAGGTCGGCGTCTCGGTGAAAGTGGTGTTGAGGTAGTCGTGCGCCGGCGCGGTGACCAGGCGGAACGGGTGGGCGGCGTCGGCGGCGTCGATGAGCGCCGCGTGGTCGGGCAACGCCGGCAGCGCCGCGCCGAGCGGCCCCAGCGCCGACCAGTCGGCGGCGAAGCGGAAGCGCTTGTCCGGCCAGGCGAAGCCGTCGAGGAAGTGGGCCCGCTCGAAGGGCAACGCGCAATCGAGCCCGTCGGTGCCGGCGATGGCGTCGGAGTCCGGCAGGCCGGAGGCGGCGAGCGTCGCGTCGATCAACGCCCGCGCGGTCATGGCGAAGCCGGGATGCCGGGCGCCGAGGCGCTCGGCCAGGCCGCAGATGACGGCGTGGTTGGAACGGCAATCGCCGGGGGCATCAACCACCGGGCGCGCCACCTGCAGGAAGGTGTGGCCACCGCCGGGATAGATGTCGTCGTGCTCCAGGAAGGTGGTGGCGGGCAGGACGACGTCGGCATAGGCGGCGGTTTCGGTGAGGAATTGCTCGTGCACGCAGAGGAACAGATCCTCGCGCAGCAGTCCGTCCCGCACCCGGGCCGACTCCGGCGCCACCACGGCGGGGTTGGTGTTCTGCACCAGCATGGCGGTGACCGGCGGGCCGTCGCCGAGATCGGCGGGATCGCCGGTGAGCACCCGGCCGATGCGCGACATGTCCAGCGTCCGCACCCCCGGTCGCGCCGCGTCCAGCCCCTCGATCAGCGTCTTGTTCAGCGGATAGAGGCCGCCGTTGGCGAACAACGCGCCGCCGCCCGGATGCTGCCAGGCGCCGGTGACCGCCGGCAGGCAGGCCGCCGCGTGCATGTTCGCAGCGCCGTTGCGCGAGCGGGTGAAACCGTAGCCGAGGCGGAGGAAGCTGCGCGGCGTCGCACCGTAGAGGCGGGCGAAATCGCGAATCGCTTCGGCGTCGAGCCCGGTGATCGCCGCCGCCCACGCCGGCCCGCGGCTGGCGACATGCGCCTCCAGCCGGTCGGCATCGCGCGTATACTTGGCCATGTAGGCGCGGTCGGCGTAGCCTTCGGCGAACAGCACGTGCATCACCGCGCACGCCAGGGCCCCGTCGGTGCCCGGCCGGAGCGGCAGATGCAGGTCGGCGGCCCGCGCCGTGGCGTTGGCGTAGGGATCGATGACGGCGAGGCGGGCGCCGCGGGCCTTGCGGGCCGCCGTGGCGTGGGTCATCACGTGCACCTGGGTCGCCGCCACGTTGCCGCCCCAGATGACGATCAGGTCGGAGTCTGCCATCTCGCGGGGATCGAGGCCGCGCACCGCACCGGCGCCGGCGGTCCAGGCGGCGCGGGAGATGGACGAGCAGATGGTCCGCGCCTGGCGGGAATAGCCCATGACGTTCCGCAGCCGCTCGATGCCGTCGCGCTGCACCAGGCCCATGGTGCCGGCGTAGAGATAGGGCCAGACGGCCTCGGGCCCGTGGCGCTCGGCGGCGGCGCGGAAGGCCTCGGCGACCCGGTCCAGCGCCTCGTCCCAGCCGGCCTCGCGGAAGCCGCCCTGCCCCTTGGCGCCGGTGCGGATCAGGGGGCGGAGCAGCCGGTCCGGATGGTGCTGGCGCTCGGCGTAGCGGGCGACCTTGGCGCAGACGACGCCGTCGGTATAGGGGTGCCCCGCCCGCCCGTGCACGCGGCCGATGATGCTGGTGTCCTTGAGTTCGACGCTGACGGCGCACTGGCTCGGACAGTCGTGCGGACAAACGGACGCGGCAAGCGATGCGGACATGGCGGGACCTCGGTGGGTGGGATGGGCGGACTATAGGACAGCGGCCCAGCCCGGCGCTACAGGTTGCGGAGGGCTCGGCGCACGTTTGCAGTGTCCGCTATTAGCCACGGGCGGACTCGGCGGATCGCCATACAGCGTGCCTGCCCGAGGCCCGCTTTCGGACAGGATACCGGAACGTTGCCTCAGCAGCGGACACGGTGGATTTTGACCCGCTGCAGACGATCTTGATGACGCTTAATCTGTGCTGTTTAAGTATCTCGAGGCGGACCTTGGCGGCACCAAGTTCATGCTTGGCACCAAAGCTCACTGCAAGTCTGGAGTCTCGCGACAACCGCTCTCCCATTGAAATTGAACTGGTATTTCGGTTTCAGGGTGAGGCCTGTAAACGATATCAGCGGGCTTGCCTATCTTGCCGCAAGCTCTGACGTCCGATGGGCAAGATCGTCCCGAACGATCGGATCAGCGGTTGGCGCGTGCCCAGGCGATGAGAGCCTTGCGGCTCCAGACGATCATAAACTTCTTCGGATGGTAGCGGCCTTCGGCGGCCAGCCGCTGTCGGGTCGGCGACTTGGACAACGCGGACCCGCTGTCATCCGGGCCCACATAGAAGATCCGGCCGCCGTTCGTCTCGGGCACGGTCCGCAGGTAGGTCAGCCGCGGGCTGATGTCCTCGAGGATAGGATCGTAAAACCAGCTGTTGGCGAAGAGCCCGCGGACGTTCGGGTTCAATTCAAGCATCTCGGCGACACGAACGTAGAACCGGTCGAACCCCTCCTTTGAGAAGTCCTCCATCGTCGCGAGGTGCGTGTGATACTGGTAGAGGGGGTGGTGGCCGACGAGGTCGAAGGCCAGAGCCGCCAGGAAGCGCACCGCCTGTCCAACGCCCCCCGCCTTCACCACGGAGCGCGAAAAGCCGGAATGGGGCTCGAAGACCTCCGCCCCCGCCGGCACCAACTTCTGGCGACAGATGGCCAGATCCTTAAAGAAGATGTCGTCTTGCGTTTGGTAGTAGCCGCGCGCGCCGTTGCGGATTTCGTCGATGATGCGCCGGAAGTTCGCCTCGAACTGCGTGACGATGGCCGGACTGTACCGATGGTTCTCCGTCTCGCCGGTGAAGCGGGCGATCAGGTCGATCAGCAGGGCCTTGCTGTAGAGGGACAGGACCGGCTCGCCGTAGCGCTCGTGCACCGCCGCGAAGATCGCCTCGGCCCCCGGTGTGAGATGGCAGTAGTTGCTGAAGAGGGGCGAGTCCGCCAGCCGCGCGACGGTATCCTCCATGGGATAGGCGTTGAAGACGTCGCAGCGGTTGGCGGCGACCTGGTCGTGAAGCTCCTGCCGGGCCGAAGCCAAAGCCGCCTCGTACGGGCGGGCGCCGGTCATGCGCTCAGCCGCCAGCGGGCTTCGGCGGCCGCCGAGTGCGGCGCCGGGGCGCGATCCCGTCGTACTTGCTCCGGAACACCGCACCGCGCAACCGCTGTACCATGTCGGCGAAGCCATACATGCCCGCCTCGAACTCGATCTCGCTCACCCGCGCGTCGTCCAGGAGCCGCGGCAGCGCCAGGGAAGATGATCCGGGGGCCGCGAGTCCGGGATTACAGGTTGTCGCGGACTCCACCCCAGCCTCAGTTAACGCCGCCCAGTGATCGCGATGCCACTCGCCGCTGGGATAACAGAAATGGACCCGCGGTGTCGGTGTGAGCGGTTCCAGAACCGCGCGGTTATCCGCCAGTTCCTGCAGCGCGACGGTGCGATCGCGTGGAAAGCGGTGGCGATGGGTGTGAAGCTGGCTGTCCAGCCCGGCCGCCTGCATCTCCCGAAGCTCGGGCTCGGTGACCAGGGAAAAGGTCCGACGCGCCAGCACCGCGTCGTAATCCACCTCCAGCGCATCGGCGAGCGCCCACGACAGCGCCGTCCGGCCGTCGTTGTCCAACTGGGTGTCGCCATAGTCGGCGATCGTGTCGCAGAGGCGTGCCGTTTCCGCCTCTGTCAGGGCGATCGTGCCGGCGGTCACGCCCGGCACGCCCAGTCCGCCCAAGTCGACCTCCGTCTTGCCCGTCTTCCAGAAGAGGTAGGCGATGACGAGCATGAAGATCGGGGTCTGTTTCCGGAAATAGTAGGTGGGCACGTAGACCGTGGCCGGAAAGCCGTGCGCCTTCAAGACCGGCAGCGCCCAGCGATGGACCCCGGCCATGGCGTCGTCGATGGTAATGACGGTGGCGCCGTGCGGCAACGTCCCGTCCTTGAGGCCGGCCATCGCGTCATGCAGCGTGAGCACCGGAAATCCGCGTTCCTTCAGGAACCGCATGCGTTGCTCGAAGACGCCGGGGCTGATGCAGAAGCTCGGGCGGAACGCCACCGCGTCGTCGTCGCAGAAATTGTGATAGCAGAGGATGCGAAGCGATGAGCGGGTGAGGCGCCGCGACAGGTGGAACAGCCCCCCCAGCCGGCACACCTTGAACAGGAACAGCTTCAGCCGGACCTTCGGCGAGGGTGTCATTTCCGCGCTACCCCTTCCCGGCGGCCCCATCGGTTTCGTTGTGATCCGGGATTTCCCACGTAGCCTCATCCCAGCATGAGGATTGTGACTCAGAGGGGGTCGACGCGCAACCCGATCTTATGCTGCCGCCCGGCTGCGAGCGAGGGCGGTCGATGGAGCGGCAAATTGTGGCGGTGACGGCACGAAATTGCCCATTTGTTAGCGATCCGGGCACACCGACCCCTTCGTTTCCGCGGATGAGTGACATCGCGTCGATCATAACGGAGCTGGCGTCGCCCTGAATCCGTCGATACGGCTCAGGATGTCGCCAAACATGCGTCTGGGGACGGCGGCCTGCCCGTTGGCGCCGGTGCGGATCAGGGGGTGCTTGAGGCGGTCCGGATGGTGCTGGCGCTCGGCGTAGCGGGCGACCTTGGCGCAGACGACGCCGTCGGTATAGGGGTGCCCCGCCCGCCCGTGCACGCGGCCGATGATGCTGGTGTCCTTGAGTTCGACGCTGACGGCGCACTGGCTCGGGCAATCATGGGGACAGACGGACGCGGCAAGCGATGCGGACATGAGGGGACCTCGGTGGGTGGGATGGGCGGAGTTTAGAACACCGCCGGGCCGGGGGCTATACCCAGGCGCCGTGGCGTGGCGCGCGGGTGCAAGGGGCCGCGTGTCGCACACCGGTGGGTATGAAGCCCGCAATAACGGTTGACGTACAGCGTCAATGTGATAGCCTAGTTCCGGATGATCAGAAGTTTTCGAGACCGGGATACCCAAAGCTTTTACAATGGGGAACATGTTCCGGCGTTTCAGGGCTTTGCGAGTCAGGCCGAAAGACGCCTTGCGATCCTGGATGCGGCAACCACCCTGCTGGACTTGCGCGCCCTGCGCTCGAACCGCCTCGAAGCACTCAAGGGAGACCGAGCGGGGCAGTACAGCGTTCGCATCAACCAGCAATGGCGCATCTGTTTCCAGTGGCCGGACGGGTCCCCCGGTCCCAAAAACGTTGAAATCACGGACTACCATTGACCGATGACCAATGAAGGAGGATGCCGCCATGATGAAGCGAAGGCCGGTACATCCGGGTGAGATTCTGAGCGAGGAACTGGGTGAGCTGGGAGTGTCACCGACGGAGTTGGCCCGCCAGATCCAGGTGCCGCCAAACCGCATCAGCCAGATCATCAACGGCAAGCGGGATGTGAGCGCCGATACCGCCTTGCGGCTGGCGCATTGGTTCGGCACGAGCGCCCAATTCTGGACGAACCTGCAAAACCAGTTCGACCTGGCTGTTGCGCAGGAACGGGCAGGAGATGCCATCGCCGCCCTGCCGACCAAACCTGAGGGGGGAAAGGGTGGCGAGCAGAGTCGGATCGACGTTTGAAGGTTGCTCTACACCATGTCAAAGATCAAAGCTGATCCGCGCATCGCAGGATTTTGAGCGCCGATCGGTGGCCTTCAGTAGCAAATACCTGAACACGAGCGGTAAATTGCGAGAGCGCATCTAAAGTTTACAAGAAGACGGCACGGCATTCACCGTGCGCCGGCCGTCTCCGCCGTGTGGATTGGGGCGCCCGGGTGGAAGGCGTGGAAGACGAAGGCGAAGGTGATGTCGTGGACGACGTCCTCGGCGGCAGCACCCGCGCCGCGCTGGACGACGACGTTGCCGACGTCGCGGCCGCGCGCGATCTCGCGGGCGTCCAGCGCCGAATTCTGCCCCGGCGTCCAGCGGATGGTGAGATCGCCCCGGCTGATGGTGCCCTCGCGTTGCACGAGCGGCAGCGTCCACGCCTCGCCGTCGACGACAACGACGCGCATCATCGCCGGCACGTCGCCCGGCAGCGGCCCGCGATAGAGGAACGGCACGCCGTCGGGGTCGTCGTAGCCGGCGTAGGGGTTGGCGCCATAGTTGCGGAAGTGCGGATCGTTGGGGATGAGCACCCGCCCCTCTGGCGCGCGGGCCTTGAAGTTGGCCCAGGATTCCAGGCGGGCGGGCAGCATGGTCAAGCTGGCGCCGGTCAGGTCGCCGACGATGGCCTCGCCGGAAAACTGCTGCCACCAACTCTCGGTCTGGCGGTCGTACATCACCAGGTCGGAGCGCCGCAGCTTGCCGGTGGTGCCGAACTCCAGCACGCGGCCGTCGATCCTGCGGTCGAAGACGATGGCGGCGTTGCACAAGGGACAGTAGGTGACGGCCACCGGCACGCCGGCGACCACGTCGTTGACGATCTCGTGCCAGGTGAGGATGCGCAAGGGATAGGCGCGCGCCTCGCCGCCCATGACGAGGCCGATCACCGGCTCGGTCGCCACCAGATCGCGCGCGTCGGCGACGGCAACGAAACGGGGCGCATCGATGGAGGGGATGCCGTCCTTGGGCGGGCCGCCGGAAAGGATCTCGCGAAAGTCGACGGCGGCCTTGGAGAAGTCGGTGTTCGGCCACTCCTTCAGCCAGACCGGCGACGGCTCCTCGGCGGCGAAGGCGGCCCCCGTGCACGCCAACACGCCGAGCAGAACCAGGGCCAAGCGGTGCAGTGTCATCTGAGCCTCCCGTTCCGTAACGAGGCGCAGGTGATGACGAAACCGGTTGCCGGCAATGCCGCGGTGATTCACATTCGGGTGATGCCGGCGTCACCTCTGTTCCCCATCCGCCAGCCATGACCGAGACCGTCGACTGCATCGTCGTCGGCGCCGGCGTTGTCGGTCTGGCGACGGCGCGGGCGCTGGCCCTCGCCGGGCGGGAGGTCTTCGTGCTGGAGGCCGCCGACGCCATCGGCACCGAAACCAGCTCACGCAATTCCGAGGTGATCCACGCCGGCATCTACTACCCCGACGGCAGCCTGAAGGCGCGGCTCTGCCGGCGCGGCCGCGACCTGCTCTACGCCTACCTGGCCGAGCGCGGCATCCCGCACCGGCGCTGCGGCAAGCTGGTGGTGGCCAGCGCGACGGGCGAATTGGCGCGCCTGGACCAGGTCGAGCTGCGGGCCCGCGGCAACGACGTGGATGACATCCAGCGGATCTCCGCCGCCGACGCGCGGGCGATGGAGCCGAACCTGGCCTGCGTCGCGGCGCTGTGGTCCCCGTCCACGGGGATTTTCGACAGCCACGCCTACATGCTGAGCCTGCAGGGCGACGCCGAGGCCGCCGGGGCGGTGGTGGCGCTCAAAAGCCCGGCGACCGGCGGACAAGTCATGGACGGCGGGATCGTGCTGACGATCGGCGGCGCCGAGCCGATGACGCTGGCGGCGCGCACCGTGGTCAATGCCGCCGGCCTCGGCGCACAGCGCGTCGCCGCCGCGATCGTCGGGGTGGCGACGGCCACGGTGCCGCCGCTGTACTACGCCAAGGGCAGCTATTTCGCCCTCGCCGGCAAGCCGCCGTTCACCCGGCTGATCTACCCCGTGCCCGGCGAGGCCAGCCTCGGCACCCACTACCTCCTGGACATGGGCGGCCGGGCGCGCTTCGGCCCCGACGTGGAATGGATGGAGCACATCGACTATGCCGTCGAGCCGGCCCGGGCGGAGCAGTTCTACGCGGCGATCCGACGCTTCTGGCCCGACCTGCCCGACGGCGCGCTGGCGCCCGATTACGCCGGCGTGCGGCCGAAGCTGCAGGCGCCGGGCGAGCCGGCGCACGACTTCATGATCCAGGGGCCGGAGACGCACGGCGCCCCCGGCCTGATCAATCTGTTCGGCATCGAGAGCCCGGGGCTGACCGCGTCGCTCGCCATCGCCGAGGCGGTGGCGGCGCGCGCCGCCGCGACCTGACGCGCTGCCACGCCGGCGGGCGGCTCAGCCGGCAATGAGGGTCGGCAGCGTCTTCGCCTGATCGATCCAGCGGGCGACCCTCTCGGGCGAGGGCACGGCGCGGGTCAGCTTGCGATCGTTGTTCACGGCGCGCATGTGCTCGGCGAGACGAGGCGCACAGCGCCTTCGCAGTTCACTCATCGTCTCGACGCCGACAGCCTCCAGCAGTTCTGCGTATTCGGCGCCGATGCCACTGATACGCATCAGATCGGCGACGTGAACCCATCGCAACAGGACGGCCTCTGCGATGCCGGTTTCCGCGGCGACCACAGCGCGGCCGGCGCGGGAGGCGCAGCGGCGCATCAGGTCGTCGCTGTTGCGGATGCCGATCCGCTCCAGCTTTGCCTTGGCCCGGTCATCGATGACCTCGATGGCGTGGATCTTGTATGCCATGGCGGTGTTCTCCGGTCTTGCCCCCGCGTCGCGGCTTCGCTGGATGCGACGCACTGTTTCTTCAAGATCGCAGCAAGAGCCGTGCCAGCTTCTGGCGCGCCCCGGGGAGAACGCTTCAACGCATTGAGATGGCATGATATTCGCGCACGGCGGCCGGGCGCGACGTGCCCGAAAGCTGCGGCGAAGGCGAAGCGGTGATGGCGTCTGTCTCATTCTGAGACGAAAGCAGAGACACAGCGGCGACAGAGCGGCGACACAGATCCGCCGCAACCGCCGAGCGAACGCCGTGGACCGCTCCGGCGACACCCGATAGACTGATCGGCTAAGGGCATGACGCGTACGCAACCGCGACGGACCGCGATGACCACGGCGGATCGCCAGCCGACAGATACCGAAGGACCCCGGCCCGGCCAGCCCACCGGCGGCGGCGGGGCGATGGAGGAGATCCGCGACCTGCTGTTCGGCGAGGCGCAGCGCCAACAAGATGCGCGCCTAGCCCGTCTGGAGGCCCGCTGTGCCGCCCAGGAAGCGGCGATCGCGGCGTTGACCGCACGCTGCGAGGCGCTGTCCCGGGATCTGCACCGCAAGCTGGGGGCGCTGGAGGCGACCCCGTGGCAGGATCTGCGCCAGGCGGTCGCCGCCGTCGCCTATCGGCTCTCCCGGCTGGAAGCGCGGTCCGAGCACGGCGGCGACCACTGAGCGCCGACGGCGCCAAGCCGGGCGGCGACGGCGCCAAGCCGGGCGGCGACGGCGCCAAGCCGGGCGGCGACGGCGCCAAG
>CAZVRW010000021.1:0-12222 GCA_964630265.1 uncultured Rhodospirillaceae bacterium | reverse complement strand
CGACGGCGCCAAGCCGGGCGGCGACGGCGCCAAGCCGGGCGGCGACGGCGCCAAGCCGGGCGGCGACGGCGGCGACCGGATGATTGGGGAGCCACCCATGGCGGCCGACGCCCGGATGTGCGGCACCACGATGGAACCGCCAGATACGCCTGAGCCGGGTACGCCTGAGCCGGGTACGCCTGAGGACCGGCTGAGACACCTCCTGCTCGGCCACGAACTGGCGCTGATCCGCCAGCTCGAAAAGGCGCAGCGGCGCCTGGGCGAGCGCGTCGGCGACGATGCCGCGCTCACGGATAGCGTCACCCGGGTGATCGTCGACGTGCTGCGCGACGCCGGCGTCCGCGAGCATCAGCGCCTGGCCGGCACGCTGGCGCCGCTGGTCCTCGCCAGCCTGCGCGAGGAGATCCGCAATTCCAAGGACATGCTGGTTGACGCCCTGTATCCGCTGACCGGGCGGCTGGTCGCCGCCACCGTCTCCAACGCCTTCCGCGACCTGGTGGAGACGCTGAACCGGCAGCTGGATCGAACGGTCTCGCCCGAGCGCTGGCTGATCAAGGCGCAGTCGCTCGCCACCGGCGTCTCCGAGGCGGAGCTGATGCTGCGCCGGCATCCGCCATTCCGGATCGAATCGCTGTTGCTGATCCATCGGCCGACCGGGCTGCTGATCGATCGCGTCACCGAGGACGCCGAGGACGACGCCGACGGCCAGCGGCTGGGCGGCCTGCTGACGGCGATCATGGCGTTCACCCGCGACGCCTTCGGCAGCGACGCGCCCGGGGAACTGCGCACGCTCGCCGTCGGCGACGCCGAGCTGTTCCTGCGCGCGTCTTCGACGATCATTCTCGCGGTGAAGGCACGGGGCACGCCGCCCGCCGGCTTCGAGACCAGCCTGGAAGGGCTGTTCGTCGACTTCCTCGAACGCTGGGGCAAGACGCTCGCGGCCTTTAACGGGGATGCCGCCGGCGCCGGCGCGGCGGCGCCCGAGGCCGACGTGCGCCAGGATCTGCACCGACGCTTCGCCACCCTGACCGAGCGGGCGGCGGCCCCGCCCCGCCGCTCGCCGACGAAGGCGCTGGCGGTGCTCGGGCTGGCCGCCGTCGCGGTGATCGGCCTCGTCGTCTGGACCTGGATCGAGGACCGGCGCATCGCCGCCATCGAGGACGCCGCGACCGCGGTGATCGCCGCCGAGCCGCGGTTGCTCGGCTGGCCGCTCAGCGTCGACTACGCGGCCGATGAGGGGACGCTTCACTTCACGGGCCTGGCGCCGGACGCCGCCACCCGCGAGGACCTGACGCGGGCCATCGCCGCGGCGCTGCCGACCACGCCGGTAGCCATGCGGATCGGCATGCCATCGGATGCGGCCCGCGCGGTCGTGCAGGCGCTGGCCGCCGACATCGACGATGTCCGCGCAACGCTCGCCGGCATCGAGACCCGGCTGGCGGCGATGAACACGGACGCGGCGGCGCAGCGGACAAGGCGGGACGGCCCCCTGCAGGATCGGCTCGCCGGCCTGGAGCAGCACCTCGCCGGCCTCGCCGCGGCGCTGGACGATCCGCGCCGCGCGCTCATCGACCGGGCGGCACGGACCGCCATCTTCTTTGCCGACGGCACGGCCTTCCGTGATCCGCCGGCGGCGGGGATGGCCCTGGACACGCTGGCCGGACTGCTGGCCCGGACCCCGGCCAGCCTGCGCCTGCGGGTGGTGGGGTATGCCGACAGCCTCGGCGATCCAGGCAGACAGATCGACCTGTCTTTAGACCGTGCCAAGGTCGTGGCCGACGCGCTGGTCGGGCGCGGCGTCGCCACGGAGCGGCTGATCCCGGTCGGACGGGGAATCGAGGAACCGTTGCAGCCGGTGGCCGGTCCGGCGAGCGCCAACCGTCGCGTCGAGTTCGCGCCGGTCTTCGCGGGCGAGTGAGGGGCACATGTCCACGGCCGCCCGCAAGATCTGCATGCTCGGCGATTTCGGCGTCGGCAAGACCTCGCTGGTCCGCCGCTACGTCATCGGCGACTTCTCGCCGACTTATCACGCGACCATCGGCGTCAATGTCTACACCCACACGGACATGATCCCCGTGAACGGCGCTCCCGGGGCGGACGCATCGCCGGAGGGTCGGGTGGAGGGCGGGTCGGTGCGGCTCAGTCAGGTCATCTGGGACATCGAAGGCCACGAGGCCGCGTCGCCGACGCTCGCTCCCCCGACGTTGGCCACCTATGTGCATGGCGCATCGGGCGCCATCATCGTCGGCGACGTGACCCGCGCCGACGCCATCGAGTCGCTGGTGCGGCACGGCCGCTTCTTTCAGAGCCTGCGCCCCGGCCGCCCGATGGTGTTCGCACTGAACAAGAGCGACCTGCTCGCCGCCGGGGTCGCCCCGCCGGCCGCCGCCGATGTGGAGCGGGAGTTCGGCGCGCCGGTGCTCACCACCAGCGCCCTCCTGGGCGCAGCCGTGCCGGAGCTGTTTCGCGCGCTCGGCACGGCGATGCTGCGCATCGGCGCATGACGCCCGGCCCGGACAGCACACCGGACGCGCGCCATGGCGACGGAGCGCCGGCCGGGGCGTCGCCGGACTCGGCCTTGGCCGAGTCGACATTGGCGGGCGTGGCGCTGCGACTGTTCGATGCGGGGGAGTTCGGACTGATCCGGCTGGATGCGGCGATGCGCATCGTCGAGCGCCACGGCCGATTGGTCGAGGGCATCACCCCCCAGCCGGCCGCCGATGGCCTGCCGTTCCTCATCGGCTACGAGGACGTGCTGGCGGCGGTCGGCGCCGGCGACCGGCCGTCCTACACGCTGCCGACGATCGCGTTGGGCGGCGACGACGGCGGCGCCGGGCGGGTGCACTCGGTCAAGCTGTTTCCGGGTCCGCGACCGGGCGAGGTGGTGCTGCTGCTGCACGACGTCACCGAGCGGGCGGCGCTGGAACAACGGGTCATGCAGGCGCGCAACGAGCTGGCGCTCGCCCAGCGGGCATTGCTCGCGGCGAAGCGCCAGGCCGAGGCGGCGACGGCCGCCAAGTCGCAGTTCCTCCGGCTGATCAGCCACGACCTCAGGACGCCGCTGGGCGTCGTCATCGGCAACGCCGAGATCCTGCGCGACGAGGCCGAGATCGGCGGACAGCTCGCCGATCTGGTGCCGTTCATCGACGACATCCGCGACAGCGGCCGCTACCTCCTGGACATGATCAACGACCTGCTGGAGATCGCCCGCGGCGAGGCCGGGGCGCTGACGCTGGACATCGAGGCGATCTCGCCGCTCGACCCGGTGACGGAGGCGGTCCGCATCGTCCGGGCGCTGCCGGGCGCCGAGGCGCTGGCGATCACCCTCGAGGGCGCGGCGGAGTTGCCCGCCATCGCCGGCGACCGACGGCGGCTGCAACGGGTGTTCGTCAACCTGCTCGACAACGCCGTCAAGTTCACGCCAGCGGGCGGACGGGTCGCGGTGAACGTCGCCGCGGCGGCGGACGGCGGCGCCATCGTCACCATTGCCGACACCGGCATCGGCATCGCCGCGGCCGACCGGGAGCACGTGCTCGAACCCTTCGTCAGGGGCCCGGCGCGGGACGAATGCACCGGCGACGGACGGACCGGGGTCGGGCTGGGCTTGGCGATCACGCGGCTGCTGACCGAGCGGCACGGCGGCCGCCTCATTCTCGACAGCACACCCGGCGCCGGCACGACGGTGACCGTCACCCTGCCGCCCGCCGACAGGGCCGCAGCGCCGTGAACGTGCCAAGCGCCGGCCGCCGCGCCCGCATCCTCCTGGTGGAGGACACGCCGGCACTGGCGCGCACCTACGAAGGCTTCCTGCGGCGGGAGCCCTATGACGTGCAGCACGTCGCCACCGGCGGCGCCGCATTGGCGGCGCTGAGCGAGGCCCCGCCCGACGCGTTGCTGCTCGACCTGCGCCTGCCGGACATCGACGGCATGCAGGTGCTGACGGAGTTCCGGGCGCGGGATCCGGCAACGCCGGTGATCGTCGTCACCGCCCACGGCTCGCTGGAGGCCGCGGTCGCTGCCATGCGCGCCGGCGCCAGCGACTTCCTGGCGAAGCCCATCGCCGCCGAACGCCTGCGGGTGACGCTGCGCACGCATCTGGACAAACAGGCTCTGGCCCGCGTCGTCCGCACCTATCGCGAGCGCATCGACCGCGACGCCTTTCAGGGCTTCATCGGCGCGAGCTTGGCCATGCAGGCGGTCTACCGCAGCCTCGAGAGCGCCGCCGCCAGCGATGCCACGGTGTTCCTGACCGGCGAGAGCGGCACCGGCAAGGAGGTGGCGGCGCAGGCGGTGCACGACCTGAGCCGGCGCCGCGACGGGCCGTTCCTCCCCCTCAACTGCGCCGCCATCCCGCGCGACCTGATGGAAAGCGAGATCTTCGGCCACGTGAGGGGCGCCTTCAGTGGCGCCGTCGCCGATCGCAGCGGTGCCGCCCATCAGGCCGACGGCGGCACGTTGTTCCTGGACGAAATCTGCGAGATGGACCTAGCCTTGCAGGCCAAGCTGTTGCGCTTCGTCCAGACCGGCACGTTTACCCGCGTCGGCGGGGCGCGCCCGGAACGCGTCGACGTCCGCTTCGTCTGCGCCACCAACCGCGACCCGCGGCAGGAGGTGACGGCCGGGCGATTCCGCGAAGACCTGTTCTATCGCCTGCACGTGATTCCCGTGCACCTGCCGCCACTGCGCGAACGCGACGGCGACGTCATGCTGATCGCCCGCCGACTGCTCGCCGACTACGCGGCCGAGGAGGGCAAGGCGTTCGACGATTTCGGCGCGGCCGCCGCGGCGGTGCTCGGCAGCTATACGTGGCCGGGGAACGTGCGCGAATTGCAGAACGTGGTGCGTAACGTCGTCGTCCTGCACGACGGCGCGCGGGTGGGCGTGGCGATGCTGCCCGACTGGCTCAGGGCGGCGCCGCCGCTGGCAATCGCCCCGCCGCCACCGGTGGCGGAACCCCGCGCCGACCGCGACCTGGCGACGCTGGCGCTGAGCATCCGACCGCTGGCCGAGGTGGAACGCGCGGCGATCGAGACGGCGATCATGCGCTGCGGCGGCGACGTGCGCCGGGCGGCGGTGCTGCTGGACATCGCCCCGGCCACCATCTACCGCCGGCTGCGCGCCTGGCGCGGCACGGACGCCGAGGAGACGTCGGCCGACGGCTGAGGCGAAAGCCGGCGGGCGCGTCTCATCCCTGGTCTCAAACTGAGAGACAGCACGCGACCGGCCGGCGAGGCGCGCGCCAATCGCCATGATCCGCGCGCGCCAACGCTCCGTACAGGCTCGCGTTTCTGCTAATTTGCCGGCGTGTCGGCACTTGGCACGCGGTTTGCTGTGCTTGGGGCATCATGGGTGAACATGCGAAGGACACCGCCGCCGTGACCCGCAACATCGTCTCGACCCCGCTGCCCAACGCCCCGCTGGCCACTGGCCCAGCCGTCCCCCCGGCGGCCGTCGGCGCGGCGTCCCCCGGCGCCTGCGGGGGGCGGCGCGGGACCATGGTGGCGCTGATCGCCCGCCGGCTGGTGCAGCGACCCCTCCCCCCGCACCTGTAAAGGTGCTTCACGCCTCGCGGGATCCGGCCACGATGGTGACCGGATCCCGCACTTTTTTGGCGCATCGCGGAGTTGTGTGAACGGCGTGAGGTCGTCATCGCGGGCAGAGAACAGGCGAGGCGATCCGGCGGGACGCCTTCGCTTGCGAAGGGGGAAGCGGTGGCCCTGAATTGCTTCGCTCTGCTCGCGATGACGGCGGAGGGGTGGCGAGGCACGGCGCACCTGCCTCGTCATTCCAGCCTCTTGCTTTCGTTTTTCCGGCCGGCGGCGGACGTGGGTCAGGCGCTGGTGCCGTGGCAGTGTTTGTATTTCTTTCCGGAGCCGCACGGACAGGGGGCGTTGCGGGCGACGCGGCCCCAGGTGCTCGGATCGTTGGGGTCGACGGCGGTGGCCGCTTGCCGCGAGCGCACCTGAGCCACCGCCACGTCTCCACCAGCCATGTCTCTACCAGACACCTCTCCGGCGCCACCAACGCCCAAGGCGGCCGGCTGACGTTCGTCGGCCACCGGCTCGCGCAGCGCCACCATGGTCGGGTCCTCGTGCACCGCCTGCATCGGCCGGCCGGCGAGGCGCTCCTCCTGGGCGCGGGCGATGGCGAGCTCGTCCGCCGGTTCGAGGCGGAGTTCGACGCGCGACAGCACCAGCGTGACGCGCTCGCGCAGCCGCACCAGCATCGCCTCGAACATCTCGAACGCTTCGCGCTTGTATTCGTTGAGCGGGTCGCGCTGAGCGTAGGCGCGCAGGCCGATGCCCTGACGCAAGTGGTCGAGGCCGAGCAGGTGCTCCTTCCAGACCTGGTCGAGAATCTGCAGCAGCAGGCTTTTCTCGACCATACGCATGACCTCGGGCCCGTAGCGTGCCACCTTTTCGGCCATCACCTTGTCGGCGGCCTCGTAGAGACGGTCGCGGATCTCCTGCTCGGCGATCCCCTCCTCGGCCGCCCAGTCGGCGATCGGCAGATCGAGATTGAAGATGTTGAGGATCTCGGCGTGCAGCCCCTGCGCGTTCCACTGCTCGGCATACGCCTTTTCGGGAATATGCCGGGCCACCAAGTCGTCGATGGTCTGGTGGCGCATGTCGCTGACCGTCGACGCCACGTCCTCGGCGGCCATCAGGTCGCGGCGCTGCTCGTAGATGACCTTGCGCTGGTCATTCATCACGTTGTCGAACTTGAGCAGGTTCTTGCGGATATCGAAGTTGCGCGCCTCGACCTTCTGCTGCGCCTTCTCCAACGCCTTGTTGACCCATGGATGGACGATCGCCTCGCCCTCCTCCAGGCCGAGACGCCGCAACATGCTGTCGATGCGCTCGGAGCCGAAGATCCGCATCAGGTCGTCCTGCAGCGACAGAAAGAACTTCGACGAGCCGGGATCGCCCTGGCGGCCGGAGCGGCCGCGCAACTGGTTGTCGATGCGTCGGCTTTCGTGTCGCTCCGTCCCGATGATGTAGACGCCGCCGGCGGCCAGGACCTTGGCCCGGTCGGCCTCGATCTCGGCACGGATGCGGGCGCGGCCGACCTCGTCCGCCGGATCGTTCAGCTCGTGGCGCACCCGCATGTCGAAGTTGCCGCCGAGTTGGATGTCGGTGCCGCGGCCGGCCATGTTGGTGGCAATGGTCACGGCGCCCGAGATGCCGGCCTGGGCGATGATCTGCGCTTCCTGCTCGTGGTAGCGGGCATTGAGAACCTGGTGCGGGATCTTGCGCTGCTTCAGCAAGGCGGCCAGGTGCTCGGACTTCTCGATGCTGGTGGTGCCGACCAGGCAAGGTTGGCCGCGGCTGCGACAGTCCTCGATCAGCGTAATGATCGCCGCGTCCTTCTCGCCGACGGTGCGGTAGACCTCGTCGTCGTGATCGATGCGCACGCACGGCAGGTTGGTCGGAATGTCGACCACCTCGAGGCTGTAGATCTCGGCGAATTCGCCGGCCTCGGTCATTGCCGTGCCGGTCATGCCGGCGAGCTTCGGATACAAGCGGAAGTAGTTCTGGAAGGTGATGGACGCGAGGGTCTGGTTCTCCTGTTGGATCGGCACCTCTTCCTTGGCCTCGAGCGACTGGTGCAGCCCCTCGGAATAGCGCCGCCCCTCCATCATCCGGCCGGTGAACTCGTCGATGATGACGACGCGGCCGTCCTTGACGATGTAATCCACGTCGCGGGTAAACAGCTTGTGGGCACGCAGCGCCTGATTGCCGTGGTGCACCAGGGAGACGTTGGCCAGATCGTAGAGCGCGCCCTCCTGCAACAGCCCCTCCTGGCGCAGCAACTCTTCCATCCGCTCCATGCCGGCTTCGGTGAAGGTGACGGCGCGGGCCTTTTCGTCCTTTTCGAAGTCATCGTCGGTCAGCGCCGGGATCACCCGGTTCATCCGGCGATAGAGTTCGGAGGAGTCCTCGGCCGGACCGGAAATGATCAGCGGCGTGCGCGCCTCGTCGATGAGGATGGAATCGACCTCGTCGACAATGGCGAAGTTGAAGGGGCGCTGGGTCATTTCCTCCAGCCGGAACTTCATGTTGTCACGCAGATAGTCGAAGCCGAATTCGTTGTTGGTGCCGTAGGTGACGTCGGCGGCGTAGGCCGCCTGCCGTTGGGCATCGTTGAGCCCGTGGACGATGCAGCCGACGGTGAGGCCGAGGAACCGGTAGATGCTGCCCATCCACTCGGAGTCGCGATGCGCCAAGTAGTCGTTGACGGTGACCACGTGAACGCCCTTGCCCTCCAGCGCGTTGAGGAAGACGGCGAGCGTCGCCACCAGGGTCTTGCCCTCGCCGGTCTTCATTTCGGCGATCTGGCCGCGGTGCAGGACGATACCGCCGAGCAGCTGCACATCGAAATGGCGCTGGCCCAGGGTCCGCTTCGCCGCCTCGCGCACCGTGGCGAAGGCGTCGGGCAGCACGTCATCCAGGCTTTCACCCTCGGCGAGCCGGCCTCGCAGCCAGTCGGTCCGGGCGCGCACCTCATCGTCCGACAGCCCCTCCAGGTCCGATTCCAGAGCGTTGATCGCCTGGACGGTCTTGCCGAGGCCTTTCAGATAGCGTTGGTTGGCGGTGCCAAAGAGCTTCCTGGCGATCGCACCGAGCATGTCGAAGCTCCGAGGAGGGTTGAACACGGGTTGCGCACAGCGGTTCGCGTCGAACGGCGGCGCGGCGCCCGAGAGAGGTAGAGCCGGCCCCCCGCCCTGTCAACGCATGGTGCCCGACGCGGCGTCGGACGCGCGCAGCGGTGCAGGACGATGGGCGACGATGCAGCGCGCGAATGGCTGCCATGCACCCATCCGCCGGCAAACATCGCTGGCCAGTCACACTTGAGGACTGGTGCCAGGGGCAAGTTCGCGGAGGATCAACATCCCATGGATATTTTCGGCCTGGACGCCGTCATCCTTGCCCGCGTCCAGTTCGCCTTCACCGTCTCGTTTCACATCGTTTTTCCGGCGTTTACCATCGGCCTCGCCAGCTATCTCGCGGTTCTCGAAGGGCTTTGGCTGTGGAGCGGCCGTGAGGTGTATCTGCGGCTGTTCAAATACTGGATGAAGATTTTTGCCGTTTCGTTTGGCATGGGTGTCGTCTCCGGCCTAGTGATGTCCTACCAGTTCGGCACCAACTGGAGCGTGTTTTCCGACAAGACCGGCCCGATCCTCGGCCCGCTCATGGGCTATGAGGTGCTGAGCGCGTTCTTCCTGGAAGCCGGCTTCCTCGGTGTCATGCTGTTCGGCATGAACCGGGTGGGGCGCGGCCTGCACTTTTTCGCGACGCTCATGGTTGCCGCCGGCACGCTGTTCAGCGCCTTCTGGATCCTCTCGGTCAACAGTTGGATGCAGACGCCGGCCGGCTACGCCATCAACGAGGTCGGCCAGTTCGTGCCGGAGGACTGGTGGGCGATCGTCTTCAATCCGTCATTCCCCTATCGCCTCGTGCACATGACGCTCGCCGCCTACCTAACGACGGCGTTCATCGTCGGCGGCGTCGCCGCCCTGCACCTGCTGCGTGATCGCACGGACGTGGCGGCGCGGACCATGTTCTCCATGGCGATGTGGATGGCCGTCGCCGTCGCGCCGCTGCAGATCTTCGCCGGCGACCTGCACGGCCTCAACACCCTGGAACATCAGCCGGCGAAAGTGGCGGCCATGGAGGGCCACTTCGAAACGCAGCGCGGCGCACCGTTGATTCTCTTCGGCCTGCCCGACATGGAAGCGGAAGAGACGCGCTACAGCGTGGCGATTCCGAAGCTCGGCAGCCTCATCCTGACGCACGACCTGGACGGTGAGGTGAAGGGGCTGAAGGCGTGGCCGCCCGGGGACCGGCCCAACGCCGCCATCGTCTTCTGGAGTTTCCGCCTGATGGTGGCGATCGGCTTGGCGATGGCGGCGGTGGGCGTGGCCAGTCTGATCCTGCGCCGGCGCAAGCGGCTGTATGACGCCCGCTGGTTTCATCGCCTCGCCGTGCTGATGGCGCCCTCGGGCCTCGTCGCCGTGCTCGCCGGCTGGGTGACCACCGAGGTCGGCCGCCAGCCGTTCACCGTCTACGGCCTGCTCCGGACGGCGGACTCCATCTCGCCGATCGCCGCGCCGGCGGTGGGAGCGTCGCTGGTGGCGTTCATCGTCGTCTACTTCCTGGTCTTCGGTGTCGGGGTCTTCTATCTGCTGCGACTGATGGGTCGGCCGCCCGGCCCGGTGGACACCCCGGCGTTGCCGAAGGCGCCAATCCGCTCCGCCGGGCTGACGCCGGCACCGGCGCTGCAGCGCGATTGAGCGGAGGGGGCGCGCGATGACCGACCTGGCCTTCATCTGGGCGATCCTCGTCGCCTTCGCCGTCCTCGCCTATGTGATCCTCGACGGCTTCGACCTGGGCGTCGGAATCCTGTTTCCGCTGGTCCGCAGCGAACGCCACCGGGACATGATGACCAATTCCGTGGCCCCCGTCTGGGACGGCAACGAGACCTGGCTGATCCTCGGCGGTGGCGGCCTGTTCGCCGCCTTCCCGCTGGCCTACGCGATCATCATGCCGGCGCTGTACGCACCGCTGATCGCCATGCTGCTGGGGCTGGTCTTTCGCGGCGTCGCCTTCGAGTTCCGCTTCAAGTCGGAGCGCAACAAGGGGTGGTGGGACGTGGGCTTCGCCGGCGGATCCCTCGTCGCGGCGTTCTGCCAGGGGATCGCCCTCGGCGCCTTCATCCAGGGCATCGAGGTCGACGGTCGGGCTTACGGCGGCGGCTGGTTCGACTGGCTGACGCCGTTCAGCGTGGCAACGGGCATGGCCCTGGTCGCCGGGTACGGGCTGCTCGGCGCATGCTGGCTGATCTGGAAGACCGAGGGGGAGTTGCAGGACCGCATGTATCGCCTCGCCCTGCCGCTGGCCGCCGCGGTGCTCGCCGCGATCGCCGGCGTCAGCATCTGGACGCCGCTGCTCGACGCCGAGATCGCCGCCCGCTGGTTCTCCTGGCCGAACATCATCCTCGTAGCCCCGGTGCCGCTGCTGGTCGCCGCCTGCGCCTTCGGCCTCTACCGGGCGCTGGTGCGGCGGCGGGAGACTTGGCCCTTTCCCCTGGCCCTCGGGCTGTTCGTGCTGTCGTATATCGGCCTCGGCATCAGCCTGTTTCCGTATGTGGTGCCGCGCAGCGTGCGCATCGAAGACGCGGCGGCCGGGGACGCGAGCCTCGGGTTTCTGCTGGTCGGCGCCGGCGTGCTGCTGCCGGTGATCCTGGCCTACACCGCCTACGCCTACTGGGTGTTTCGCGGCAAGGTGCGGCCGGACGAGGGCTACCACTGATGGCGACCGACACCGAGAGGCGCCCGCTCGCCCGCAGGCTTGCCTGGTTCGTCGGCATCTGGGCGGCGAGCGTCGCCGTCCTGGCGATCGTCGGCCTGCTGCTGCGCGGCCTGCTCGGCACCTGACGGCCGGCGGGATCGGGGAGGCCGCGTGATGGCGAGGGCGAGAGATTGGATGCAGGTCGTCGCCACCGTGTGGCTGGCGGTGGGGCTGGCGGTGCTGCTGACGGTGGGGCTGGCGGTGCTGCTGAAGCCGGCGGGGGCCCGGGCCGACACGGCGGCGGCGTGGCAAGCGCTGCGCAACGGTGGCGTCGTTGCGCTGATGCGCCATGCGCTGGCCCCCGGCACCGGCGATCCGCCGGGCTTCCGCCTCGACGACTGTTCGACGCAGCGCAATCTGAACGAGACCGGCCGCGCGCAGGCCCGCCGGCTCGGCGCGCAGTTCCGGGCCGCGGGGGTGCGCGTCGACGGGGTGTGGTCGAGCGCGTGGTGCCGTTGCCTGGAAACGGCGGACCTGCTCAACCTCGGCCCGGTGACGCCGTTGCCGCCGCTGAATTCGTTCTTCGAGACTCCGGAGCGGCGGGACCCGCAATTGCGCGATCTGGCGGCATGGCTGGCCGACCGGCGGCCGAAGGGCGTGATCGTGCTGGTGACCCACCAGGTCGTCGTCACCGGGGCGACCGGCGTCTTTCCCGCCTCCGGCGCCACCGTCGTCGCCCGGCCGCGCGCCGACGGCACGCTCGAGGTGATCGGCCAAATCCCGCCGCCGTGAGCCAGGCGATCGGCGCTTGCTCGCCTCCCGCCCGCCGCCTAAGAGAGAAGCGGCGCGGGCGTGGCGGAACCGGTAGACGCAACGGACTTAAAATCCGTTTTCCTCACGGAAGTGCGGGTTCGAGTCCCGCCGCCCGCAC
>CAZVRW010000020.1:46854-54221 GCA_964630265.1 uncultured Rhodospirillaceae bacterium | reverse complement strand
CAACAACAATTGCAAACGCAAGGCGTTCGCGAAACGCGCTTGACATAACCTGCATTTTTATTGTGGGATTAGACATCAACGAATCATCAGGAAAGGGAGGCGCGCGTGATCGAAACGACCCGACCCGCGGCGTTGCGCACCTACGTGGAACTGACCGAGAGAGGCCTGACCGACCGAGGTGCTTTCGAAAGCGCTGTGACGCTCGTTCGGCTTCGCGTTCCCGAGTTTCCGGGACACGAGGTCACGCACCTCGTCGCCGATTGGATCTCCGAAGCTCTCGGCCAGTAGCCCGTTGGGCGGGCGCTATCCGGCGTCGGCCGGTCCGGGGCCCGCCGAGAGCCGGGCGAGCAGCGTGTCGAGCTGATCCAGCGTCTGGTAGTGGATGACCAAGGCGCCGCCGTCACGGTGGACCTTGAGCTCCACTGACAGGCCGAGGCGATTGCTGAGATCGTGTTCGAGCGCCAGCATGTCCGCGTCCTTGCCGGCGGACCGCGGCCGGGCCGTGGCGGGGCGGCGCGCCGCCTTGGCGAGGCGTTCCACTTGGCGGGCGTTCAGGCCTCGGTCGGCCACCTCACGCGCCAGCGCCTCCGCGTCCTCGACGCCGACCAGCGGCCGCACCTGCCCGGCGGTCAGCGTACCGGTGCGCACCATCGCCTGCACCGAGTCCGGCAGGGAGAGCAACCTCAGCGTGTTGGTCACATGCGGGCGGCTCTTGCCGACCCGCCGCGCCAAGTCGTCCTGGGTGTGCGCGAATTCGCTGATCAGCCGCTGATAGGCTTCCGCCTCCTCGATCGCCGACAGGTCCTCCCGTTGCAGGTTCTCCACCAGCGCGATCTCACACGAATCCGCGTCGCTGAGCTCCCGCAGGATCACCGGCACCTGATGCAGACCCGCCCGTTGCGCGGCGCGCCAACGGCGTTCGCCGGCGACGATCTCATAGAGATCGGGCTCGTCCGGGTCGCGACGCACCAGGATCGGCTGCAGCACCCCTTGCTCGCGAACCGACCGCGCCAGGTCCTCGAGGCCGTCCTCGGCCATGCGGCTGCGTGGCTGAAACCGGCCGGGTTTGAGCAGTTCGATGGGCAGGGTTGCCGGCATCGGCGATCCATCGTCCAGATGACCGGTCGCGGCGTCTCCCAGGAGTGACGACAGCCCGCGGCCAAGGCCCATCTTGCGCTTTTCGGCCACGGTCATTCCGCCATTGCCCGTTCCCGACGGAGCATTTCGCCGGCGAGCTGCACGTAGGCGCGCGAGCCTGAGCAACTGAGATCGTAGACCAGCACCGGCCGGCCGTGCGACGGCGCCTCGGAGACCCGCACATTGCGCGGGATCACGGTCTGATAGACCTTCGTGCCGAAGTGGTTGCGCACATCCTTGGCCACCATGCTCGACAAGTTGTTGCGACCATCGTACATCGTTAATACAATACCTTGAATCTTTAAAGCGGGATTGAGGCTCCGCCGCACACTGTCGATGGTCCGCATCAGGTGACTGATGCCTTCCAGCGCGAAGAACTCGCACTGCAGGGGCACCAGCACCGTGTCGGCGGCGACGAGCGCGTTGACGGTCAGCAGGCCGAGCGCCGGCGGGCAGTCGATGAAAATGTAATCGCCGTCGGCCGATGGTCCCCTGAGCGCCCGGCGCAGGCGGAACTCGCGGCGCGCTTCGCCTACCAGCTCCACCTCGGCGCCCGAAAGATCGACCCCGGACGGGATCGCGTAGAGGTTGGGCACCAACGTCTCGACCATCGCATCGGCCACGGCGGCGTTGCCGATCAGCACGTCATAGCTGGTGTGCCGCCGCGCCTCGCGATCGATGCCGAGGCCGGTGCTGGCATTTCCCTGGGGATCCAGGTCGATGACGATGACCCGCTTGTGCACGGCCGCCAGCGCGGTTCCCAGGTTGATGGCGGTCGTGGTCTTGCCGACGCCGCCCTTCTGGTTGGCGATCGCGATGATCCGAGGGGACCGGCGGTCGGAATGGGCGCGCTCAGCGGTCATCGCGTCGGCGGATATCTTCCAGGAGCAAGAGGGTTCCGGTTGGATCGGAGAGGCTTGGGATGCGCCGAGTCCGCATCATCCAGGTTTTCATGGACTCCGTCAATTCGGCGTCGAGGTCTCGGCCCTTGAGGAAGAGACAGCGGCCATGCGCGGCCAAATGCGGCAGCGCCAGATCCAGAAGGCGCGGCAGTGGCGCACAGGCCCGCGCCGTGACCAAGTCTGCCGGGGCGATGGAAAGCGCTTCGATCCGGGTGGCGTGCACGGCAACATCGGCGCCGGCCAGCCGCGCCGCCTCGCGCAGGAAGGCGCACTTGCGCGCATCGCTGTCCACCAGATCGACATGGCAGCCGCTGGCGACGGCAAGAACGAGGCCGGGAAAGCCGGCGCCGCTGCCGAGATCGAGGATTCGGCACGGTGGCGCCGGCATATGCGGGAGCAGTTGCACGGAATCCAGAACGTGGCGCCGCCACGGATCGGCGAGCGTGCTGGCGCCGACCAGATTGATTCGCCGTTGCCAGCGGTCCAGCAACTCGAGGTGGACGGCGAGGCGATCCAGCACCTCGGGCGGCAGCGGCACGCGGGCGGCAACATCCGCCGCCGACAGGGGATGTTTCACGTGAAACGCGGCTTCATGCGGACAGGCGCCGGCCACCATCGCCGCTCCGGCGAGATCTGCCACCCTCGCCGTCCCGGCCAGCTTCGTCATCCTCACCGCGGCGACGCACATGGCGCAACAGCGCGGTCAGCGCCGCCGGCGTGACCCCTGAGATCCGACCGGCCGCGCCCAACGTTGACGGACGCGCCCGCGCCAGTTTCTCCCGCACCTCCGTCGAGAGGCCTGGGATGGTCGCGTAGTCCAACGACGCCGGGATGACCAACGCCTCGTCTCGCCGGAAGGCCCGGATGTCCCCTTCCTGTCGATGCAGATAGCCGGCGTAGTGTGCGTCGTTCCGAAGTTGTTCGAGGATTTCCGCCGGAATCTCCCGCGCTTCGGGGAACAGCGCGAGGAAGCCACCCGGATCCAACGCCGCATGCGCCAACACCTCGAGCGCCGAGCGCCGCTGTCCGTCACCTGCGAGTCGCACCCCGTGGGCCCCTGCGTCCGCCGGCGTCGCCGACAGCTTCGCCAAGCGTCCCCGCGCCGCGGTCAAGGCATCGACCTTCGCGGCAAAGGCGTCGCGGCGCTGCGCGCCCACCAGACCGATCGCCACACCCCGCGGCGTCAACCGCTGGTCCGCGTTGTCGGCGCGCAACGACAAGCGGTACTCCGCCCTGGAGGTGAACATGCGATAGGGCTCGCTCGTCCCGAGCGTCACCATGTCATCGATCATCACGCCGATGTAGGCCTCCGCCCGATCGAGCGTGAAGCACCCTCCACCGCCGGCCGCGAGCGCCGCGTTGGCGCCAGCCATGATCCCTTGACCCGCCGCCTCCTCGTAGCCCGTCGTGCCGTTGATCTGCCCCGCCAGGAACAGTCCCGGCACACGCCGACATTCGAGCGTCGGATCGACTTCCCGCGGGTCGACGAAGTCGTATTCGATGGCGTAGCCGGGCCGCAGCATCACCGCCGTCTCCAGGCCCGGGATCGTCGCCAGCACGGCACGCTGTACGTCCCGCGGCAGGGAGGTCGAGATCCCGTTCGGATAGACGGTGTCGACGTCGAGCCCCTCCGGCTCCAGAAAGATCTGGTGCCGATCCCGCTCAACGAACCGCACCACCTTGTCCTCGATCGACGGGCAATAGCGCGGACCCGTGCCCGCGATCTGGCCCGAATAGAGCGGCGCCCGATCCAGGTTGGCACGGATCAACGCATGCGTAGCCGGGGTTGTGCCGGTCAGATGACAGGCGATCTGCGGCGTCGTGATCCTGTCGGTGAGGAAGGAGAACGGTGTCGGCGGCGCGTCGCCCGGCTGCGGTTCCAGGTCTTCCCAGCGGATGGTGCGGCCATCCAGGCGCGGCGGCGTGCCCGTCTTCAGGCGGCCAAGGGCCAAGCCGACGCGCCGCAGCGTGAAGGCAAGCCCGACGGCCCGGGGTTCTCCGGCGCGGCCGGCCGGCACCCGCTCCATGCCGATATGGATCATCCCCCGCAGGAAGGTGCCTGTCGTCAAGACGACGGCGCCGGCGCGCATCACCTCGCCGCTCGCCAGCCGCACACCCTTCGCGGCCCCGTGCCCGTCCAGCACCAAGTCCTCGACGGCCCCGGCACGAAGCCAGAGGTTGGCTTGGGCGCGCAATAGAGACTGAATCGCTTGGCGGTAGCGGTTGCGGTCGGCCTGCGCGCGCGGTCCACGCACGGCCGGGCCCTTGCTGCGGTTGAGAATGCGGAACTGAATGCCGGCGGCGTCGATGGCCCGGCCCATGACCCCATCCAACGCATCGATCTCCCGCACCAACTGGCCCTTGGCGAGCCCGCCGATCGCCGGATTGCACGACATGGTGCCAATGGTCTCGAGCGCGTGAGTCAGCAACAGCGTCCGCGCCCCGAGCCGCGCCGACGCGCTCGCGGCCTCGCAGCCGGCGTGGCCGCCGCCGATGACGATGACGTCCCACGACCGGCCCGGTGCCATGCTCCGGCCACTCATCGCAGGAAACGCCGTTTCACGTGAAACATCACTTGCCGATACAGAAGTCGCGGAAAATCACGTCGAGCAGGTCGTCCACGTCCACCCGCCCTGTTATACGGCCGAGCGCCCGGGCCGCAAGCCGGGCGTCCTCCGCCATCAATTCCGTCGCTGCGGCGCCATGCGCCCGTTGCAGCGCCGCGACACAGCTCGCCAAAGCGTGGCGATGCCGTTCCCGTGTCGGTGCGGGATCCTCCTGAAGCTCGAAACGCCCCGCGACCGCGCGTGTCAGCTCCCGCAGGAGCGCATCGATGCCGTCCCCGGTCTTCGCCGATACCGCAATTCCCGCTCGGTCGCCCAGACATGGCGCCTTCGGCGAGCACGCAAGATCGCTCTTGTTGACCACGATCACCGTATCGTCGTCGACCAAATCGGCCATCGTCGCGTCGATCTCTGGCCAACTTGCCCCATCGAACACCAGCACCCGCAGGTCGGCTTCGGCCGCCGCCCGCCGACTCCGGCGCACGCCTTCCCGCTCGACGGGATGTTCGGTCTCCCGCAGCCCCGCCGTGTCCGCTACCGTCACCAGGTAACCTCCCAGATCCAGGTGTACCTCGATAACGTCGCGGGTCGTGCCGGGGCTCTCGGCGACGATCGCCACATCCCGTCGCGTCAGCACGTTCACCAGGCTCGACTTGCCGGCGTTCGGCGGACCGATGACGGCGATCCGCACCCCGTCCCGAAGCCGCTCCCCGCGCTGGCCAAGTGCCAAATGCCCGGCAATTTCGCGCTCCAACGCCGCCAACTCTAGGCGCGCTGCCGCCGCCGGATCCCCCGGAATATCCTCGTCGGCGAAATCGATCTCCGCCTCCAGGTGTGCCAGCGCCCGGATCAACCGGTCGCGCCAGCCGTCATACAGGTTCGCCAGGCCACCTCGCATCTGCCGCAGCGCCTGGCGCCGCTGCGTCGCCGTTTCCGCCGCCACCAGATCGGCGACGGCTTCCGCCGCCGTGAGATCGAGCTTCCCGTTCTCGAAGGCCCGTCTGGCGAACTCGCCCGGTTCCGCAGGCCGCAGGCCATCAGTCGCCGCAAGCGCCGCCAGCACGTCGGCGATCACCGCGCGTCCGCCATGCACGTGCAGTTCGGCGACATCCTCGCCCGTGAAACTGGCCGGTGCGGGAAACCACAGCACCAGTCCCTCATCCAGCGGTTCTCCGGCACGATCCCGGACCATGGCGCGAACGGCGCGGCGCGGTGGAAACTGCGGCCGCCCCGTAAGCTCGGTCAAAGCGGCAGCCGCGGCGGTGCCCGACACCCGGATCACCGCGATGCCGGCGGGCCCTCGGCCGGTCGCCACCGCGAAAATCGTCTCATCGCGCAGCATCAGGGGAGGGGAGCGATGTGGCCCGGATCAGTCCGTACCGGCAAGCGCCAGCCGCTCGACGCGCTCGCCTGCAATGACGTGCCGTTCGAGGATCTCGTCGACATCCTCACGCGTCTCATAGTGATACCAGACGCCGTCCGGGTAGATCACCATGGTCGGCCCCAGCTCGCAGCGATCCAGGCAGAGCGAGGCGTTGATGCGCACACCTTCGAGGCCGAGTTCCTTCGCCCGCGCCTTCATATAGTTCCGCAAGCGCACCGAGCCGCGCCGGCAACAGGATCCACGCGGGTGCCCTTCCGGGCGTTCGTTGACGCAGCAGAAAACGTGGCAGTCATAGAACAGCTCGCGGCCGACCGCCTCTCCGCTCAAGTTTTTCCCTCCGGCGCCCCTTCGCTGCCCGCCTCGCCGCCGCGGCCGGTCGCCATCGCTCGTGCCACGCTGCCCCAGACCAGCTTCTGCCACTGCTCCAGGCCCTGCATTCCCGCCGGCAGCCACGTCCGCATTAACGCCTCGGGCTCCATGGCACCAAGCGCCTTCTTCATCCGGGCTTCGATGTCATCCATCATCGCCTTCTGCATCGGCTTTACGTCCGGCAAACCGAACAGCGCCCGGGCTTCGTCCGGCGTGCACTCAACGTCCATGTGGATCTTCATCGTACTTTCCTTCGTTTGATGCGTTCCGGTCACGTATCCGTCGATCGACTGTCCGCGGGATTTCAGGGTTGTCCCGAACCGTGCCACGCCCAACCTAAGCTTCGTCGGCAGCCGACGCAACGTGGGCGCCGAAGTTCCCTTTGGTCGATGGAACCCCCGACCCCATGACAGAAAATCTGCTCGCCCGCGAAACCAGCCCATACCTCCTGCAACACCGGGACAATCCCGTGCATTGGCGACCCTGGGGTCAGGCGATGCTCGATGAGGCCCGCCGCGACGACAAGCCGATCCTCTTGTCGGTCGGTTACGCCGCCTGCCACTGGTGCCATGTCATGGCGCACGAAAGCTTCGAGACGCAAGCGATTGCCGACGTCATGAACGACCTGTTCATCAACGTCAAAGTCGATCGCGAAGAGCGGCCGGACGTGGACACCATCTATCAGTCGGCGCTCGCGATGATGGGCCAGCAAGGCGGCTGGCCGTTGACCATGTTTCTCACGCCCGACGGCCATCCGTTCTGGGGCGGCACCTACTTTCCCGCATCGCCACGCTATGGCCGCCCCGGCTTCCCCGACGTGTTGAAGGCCGTCGCTCGCGCTTATCGGGAGGATCGGGAGAAGATCGACACCAATGTCTCGGCGCTCCGTGATGGTCTCGCCAAACTGGCCCGCCCGCCAGCCGGCAACGGCCTGACCATGGCCATTGTCGACAGCGTCGCCTCCACGGCGATGCGGCTCATCGATCCGCTGGCCGGTGGCACCGCCGGCGC
>CAZVRW010000020.1:30305-46754 GCA_964630265.1 uncultured Rhodospirillaceae bacterium | reverse complement strand
CCCTTGTGGGAGCGCCGGATCCGGGAAACCATCGACTGGGCCCTGCGCGAGCTTCGCGTCGACGGCGCCGACGGCACCTTCGCCCTCGCCAGCGCCTTCGATGCCGACAGCGAGGGGGTCGAGGGCAAGTACTACGTTTGGACGGAGGCGGAAATCGACGCCCTGCTGGGCACCGACGCGCCGTTGTTCAAGGCCACCTACGATGTGACGCCCGCCGGCAACTGGGAAGACCACACCATCCTCAACCGCCGCACCAATGGGGCGCTGCGATCCGACGCCGAAGAAGCGACCCTGCGCCGCTGCCTTGCCGCGCTCGCCGACGCTCGCGCCCGCCGGGTGCCCCCGCAACGCGACGACAAGGTCCTCGCCGACTGGAACGGCCTGATGATCGTCGCCCTGGCCCATGCCGCGGTGGCGTTCGACGATGATGCGTGGCGCGACGCCGCACGGCGGTGTTTCGACTTCGTCACGACGCAAATGGACATCGACGGCCGCCTGCGGCATAGCTGGTGCAATGGGTCGGCCCAGCATCCAGCCGTTCTCGACGACTATGCCAACATGATCCTCGCAGCCCTGGCCCTGTTCGAAGCCTTTGGGGAGGTCGCCTATCTGGCACGCGCCGAGGCTTGGGCGGAGGTCGTTCACACCCACTATCTCGATGCCTCGGATGGCGGCTATTTTCTCTCGGCCGATGACACCCTGGATGTCATCGCCCGCACCAAGATTGTCGCCGATCATGCCACGCCGTCCGGCAACGCGATGATGGTGGAGGGATTGGCCCGCCTTTGGCACCTCACGGGCGATGTCCGCTATCGCGACCGCGCCGACACGCTGATCCAGTTGTTCTCCGGCGACAATCCGCAGTACCTGGTCGGGATCCCCGGACTGCTGACGGCATTCGAGGTGCTGGAGCGGGCGCGGCAGGTGGTGATCGTCGGCGATCCGGACGACCCGGCGACCCGCACTCTCCGCCGCGCGGCGGTCACCGCCGGGACGGCGTTGACGTTGCTGGTGCCCATCGACGGCGATGCCGCGGCGTTACCGGAGACGCATCCGGCGCGCGGCAAGACCATGGTCGACGGCATGCCCGCCGCCTACGTCTGCGCCAACCAAACCTGCAGTGCGCCCGCCACCGATGCCGGCGCACTCGCTGCCCTGCTCACGACATCAGGACGCTGATGATGGCAAGCACGCTCGTCTCCACCCCGCTCGGCCCGCTGCACGTGACCGCCCAGGGCGGATCGATCACCGCCGTCCACTGGGGCGCTGTGCCCGCCAGCCCCAGCGACATGGGCGACGCCCGATTGCTCGGCGAAGCCGCCGCACAACTCCGGGCGTATGTCGAGGGGCGTCTCAACCGCTTCGATCTGCCGCTCGCGCCCGAGGGGACCGCCTTCCAACGAGCGGTCTGGGACACCCTCGCCGACATTCCGTATGCCGAGACCTGGACCTATGGCCAGGTCGCCGACCACGCCGGTGGATCGCCACGCGCCGTCGGCGGCGCCTGCGGCCGCAACCCGATCGTCATCATCATCCCCTGTCACCGGGTGGTCGGCGAAGGCGGAAGACTGACCGGTTATTCTGGTGGCGCCGGCGTCGTCACCAAGGCGGCGCTGCTGGCCCTTGAAGTGCGGCACACCCCGGCGCGCCGCATCACTCCGCCCGTCCACGGTACCATCGGCAGCCCCGCATGAGCCACGCCATTCGCATCCACGCACCCGGCGGTCCCGAGGCGATGCGCTGGGAAGCGGTCGAGGTCGGCAGCCCCGGACCCGGCGAAGTTCGGCTGCGTCAGACCGCGGTCGGGCTCAACTTCATCGACATCTACCAACGCTCCGGCCTCTATCCGCTGCCGGCGTTGCCGGCGGTGCTCGGCATGGAAGCCGCCGCCGTCGTCGACGCCGTCGGATCGGGCGTCGACGAACTGCAAGTCGGCGACCGGGTCGCCTATGCGTCGCTGCCGGTCGGCGCCTATGCGGAAGCCCGGCTGATGCCCGCCGACCGGATCATCCGGCTCCCCGACGACGTCACCGACCATCAGGCGGCGGCGATGATGCTGAAGGGGTTGACCGCGCATTACCTGCTGCGCCGCACCTATCGCGTCGGCCCAGGCGACACCATCCTGATCCACGCCGCGGCCGGCGGCGTTGGCCTGATCGTCTGCCGTTGGGCCAAGCACCTGGGCGCCATCGTCATCGGCACCGTCGGCAACGCGGCCAAGGCTGAACTTGCCCGCGCCCACGGCTGCGATCATCCAATCATCTACACCCATGAAGATCTAGCCAAACGGGTGCGCGAGCTGACCGATGGCGCGGGCGTCGATGTGGTCTACGACTCCGTCGGCAAGGACACCTTCGTTGCATCCCTGGATTGCCTCCGGCCGCTGGGCATGATGGTCAGCTTCGGCAACGCCTCGGGCCCGGTCCCGGCTTTCGAGCCGGCGATGCTGGCAACGCGTGGCTCGCTGTTCTTCACCCGGCCGAGTCTGATGACCTACACGGCGAAGACGGCGGACTACCGGGCGGCGGCCGAGGAGATGTTCGCGCTGGTGAGCACCGGGATCGTGCCCATCGAGATCGACCAGACCTATCCGCTCAGCGAGGCGGCGGCGGCGCATCGCGATCTAAAGGCACGCAAGACCACCGGCTCGACGGTCCTGCTGCCAAACTGATCCGTCTGCCGGACTGACCGGGAGCCGATCCGGAGTCGGCTCAGGCGTTCATCGCCTCGAAGAAGTCGGCATTGTTTTTCGACGAGCGCAGCTTATCCAGCAGGAAGTCCATGGCGTCGGCGACGCCCATGGGCATCAGCACCCGGCGCAACACCCACATCTTCGACAGCGTCGCCCGATCCACCAGCAACTCTTCCTTGCGGGTGCCCGACCGGGTGATGTCGATGCTCGGCCAGGTGCGCTTGTCGGAGAGCTTGCGATCCAGGATGATCTCGCAGTTGCCGGTGCCCTTGAACTCCTCGAAGATCACCTCGTCCATGCGTGAGCCGGTGTCGATCAGCGCCGTGGAGATGATGGTCAACGAACCGCCTTCCTCGATGTTGCGGGCGGCGCCGAAGAACCGCTTCGGACGCTGCAGGGCGTTGGCGTCGACGCCGCCCGTCAGCACCTTGCCGGACGACGGCACCACCGTGTTGTAGGCCCGCGCCAGCCGGGTGATGGAATCCAGCAGGATCACCACGTCGCGCTTGTGCTCGACCAGGCGCTTGGCCTTCTCGATCACCATTTCGGCGACCTGGACATGGCGCGCCGCCGGCTCGTCGAAGGTGGAACTGATCACCTCGCCGCGCACCGAGCGCGCCATGTCGGTGACCTCTTCCGGCCGTTCGTCGATCAACAGCACGATCAGGTAGCACTCGCGGTGGTTCTGAGCGATGGCGTGCGCGATGTTCTGCAGCATCATCGTCTTGCCGGTGCGCGGCGGCGCGACGATCAACGCGCGCTGGCCTTTGCCGATGGGCGTGATCAGGTCGATCACCCGCGACGTCAGATCCTTGCGCTCGCCCTTCTCCAGCTTGACGCCGTTGTCGCTCTCCATCGACAACCGTTCGTCCGGATAGAGCGGCGTCAGGTTGTCGAAGTTGATCCGGTGGCGCACTTCCTTGGGGTCGGTGAAGTTGATGGCATTGACCTTGAGCAGCGCGAAGTAGCGCTCGCCATCCTTCGGTGAGCGGATCTCCCCCTCCACCGTGTCACCGGTGCGCAACCCGAAGCGCCGAATCTGGCTCGGCGAGACATAGATGTCATCGGGGCCCGGCAGATAGTTGGCCTCCGGCGAGCGCAGGAAGCCGAAACCGTCCTGCAGGATTTCGAGAACGCCATCACCAAAAATCGCCACCTCGTTCTCGGCGAGTTGCTTCAGGATCGCGAACATCATTTCCTGCTTTCGCAGGGAACTGGCGTTCTCGATCTGCAACTCTTCCGCATAGGAGAGGAGATCGGCGGGTGTTTTCGTTTTAAGCTCTTTCAGATTCATGGCGACATCCCGTGGATGACGAAAACCGGACCGATGACGTCTAGGCTCGGAAGGCAGGGGAAAAGCACGCCGTCGCCCCGGGAAGGGGTGCGTTCGATTGGCCAGCCCAAAAGGCAACTGCCGCACGATTCGATTAAATTCAGGTGAATGCGGGGCTGGACACCGTCGTGTGCCCGAAGGACGACGTTAGCATGACCCATCAGGCGTCGGGATGTCAAACGAAAGCTGCGACACCGCCGTCGGCTAAAACGGCTTGACGATCACCAGAATGACGATGCCGATCAAGAGCACGGTCGGCACCTCGTTGACCACCCGATAGAACACCTCCGAATGGGTGTTGCGGTCCTCAGCGAAGGCGCGGCGCCACTTTGCCAGCGCCATGTGAAACGCCACCATACCGACGACCAGTGTCAGCTTCGCATGCATCCATCCGGTCACCCAGGCATCAATCTGCCAGATCAGCCAGACGCCGCTGACGATACTGATGATCATCGCCGGGTTCATGATCAGCCGCAGCAGTTTCCGCTCCATCTCCTTGAAGGTCTCCGAAGCGTCCGATCCGGCGGCCTTTCGTATGTGGTAAACATAGAGCCGCGGCAGATAGAAAAGACCGGCCATCCAGGCGATGACAAAGATGATATGGATCACCTTCATCCATTCGTAGCCGATCAGGAACTGGATCGAATCCATGCAACTAAGTCCTCATGGCTGGGCAACGACGGTCAGGCGCGGCACGGACACTGACGTCGGTCGCTCGGACAGAGACGCACGCCACCCGGCGGCGCCGTCTCCGGCGGCCTGCCTAACGCATCGATGACGACATCGGCAAGCCCCGCGACGAACACTGCCGATGTGCCGACGGCAGGCACGCGCACAAAGCCTGGAACGCCCGCCCCGCGCGCCCGTTCCGCGTACTCGATATCGAGCTCCACAAGGGTCTCCGAGTGCTCGGAGACGAAGGCGATCGGCACGACGACCAACGACACGCCATCGCGACCGGCGCGGTCGATCTCCTCCTCCGTCGACGGCCCGATCCACTTCAGCGGCCCGACGCGGCTTTGGTAACAGATGGCGTGGTCAAGATCGGCGATGGCCAGCGCCTCGACCACCGCCGCCGCCGTCCGTTCCACCTGCCATTGATAGGGATCGCCGCGCGCGATCACCCGTTCCGGCAACCCGTGCGCGGAGAACAGCAGCCGCGGTGTCCCGTGCTCCCGTGCCTCGGTCAGCGCCGCCCGCACCAGATCCGCGTGCGCGGCCACCAGGCCCGGCTCGGTCGGATAGCAGCAGACCGTGCGCGGACGCACGCCAATCCCGGCCGCGGCGGCAGCCTGCTGCCAGTCCTCCAGCGACGAGCCGGTCGTGGTCGTGGAGTACTGCGGATACAGCGGCAGCAGGACGATCTCGTCCGGTTTATAGGCCGCCACCGCTTGAGCGACAGCGGCACTCATCGGCTGCCAGTAGCGCATACAGACGAACACCCGCGCCTCGACGCCCCGCTCGCCGAGCACCCCCTGCAGGGCCCCCGCCTGCGCCTCGGTCAGCTCCAGCAGCGGCGATCTACCGCCCAGGTGAGCGTAGATCTCGCGCGCCACGGGGGCCCGTCGCCGCGAGATCAGCGTGGCCAAGAGCCAGCGGATCGGTTGCGGTACACCGATGATCGCCTTGTCGCTGAACAGGTTGAACAGGAACGGCTGCACCGCCGCCGCCTCGTCCGGACCCCCGAGATTGAAGACGATCACCGCGACCTTGCCGTTCATTGAGAAACCACCGCCGCGGTTGCGCGCAGCCGCTGCACCAGGTTATTCACATGGTCGGGCGGCGTCTGCGGCAGCACGCCGTGACCGAGATTGAAGACGAAGCGGCCGCCCGCGAGGGTTCGCACCAGTCGATCCACCGCCGCATCCAGGGCCCGCCCGCCAGACACCAGCAGCAGATTGTCGAGATTGCCCTGCAGCAGCGCTCGGCCTTGCAGCGTGTCTCGTGCCCACACCAACGGCACGCCACAATCCAGACCGACCCCGTCAACGCCCGTCGCCGTCACGTACTCCGGATAGAGCGCCCCGGCCCCACGGGGGAACCCGATGATCGGCACCCCCGGATGCGCCGCCCGCACGCGGTCGACGATCTCCGCGGTTGGCGCGATGACCCAGCGCCGGAACTGCTCCTCGGCGAGCACCCCCGCCCACGTGTCGAACAGCTGCACTGCCTCAGCACCGGTCTCGATCTGCCGGATCAGGTGGTGCGTCGTTGCCTCGACGAGCACCTGCATGAGCTTGCCGAACATGGCCGGCGCCGTATACGCCATCGCCCGCACGGTGTCGCTCTCGCCACCCCCGCGGCCTTGCACCATGTACAGGGCCACGGTCCAGGGCGCGCCGGCGAAGCCGATCAGCGCCACCTCCGGCGCCAGCGCGGCCTTGAGCGTTCGCACCGATTGGAACACCGGTGCCAACCGCGCCTCGAACGCATCGACGGCGAAGGCCGGCACGTCCTCCGCGCGCCGCACCGGATCCAGCACCGGGCCGGTCCCCTCGACAAAACGCACCGACCGGCCGAGCGCGTCCGGCACCACCAGGATGTCACTGAACAGGATGGCCGCGTCCAAGCCGAAGCGCCGCAGCGGCTGCAAGGCGGCCTCGACGGTCAGGGCCGGCGTATAGCAGAACGTGAGAAAGTCCGGAGCGTCCGCCCGCAAAGCGCGATACTCCGGAAGGTACCGCCCCGCTTGACGCATCAGCCACACCGGTGGGCGGAGCGGGATGGCCGATTGAAACGCCTGCAAAAATGGCTTTTTCGTCAAAACCGCATCCCTGTCGCCCGTCTCGATGACCCACCTACCTTTACAGTTCAAAGAGTCTATAAAAAAGGCTTGTGGCTGTAGTGGTGGTGGGGAAAACGGGGATTGATATTCACGCCCAGCCTATCCACTGAACCGTTAGCGCAAAACGTTGCTGCGGACCGCCGTGTGCAGATCATGGGACGAGCTGTGGACAGAGCTTGCAACCCGTTGTCATGTCGGACCGTTCGGTTCAGTGTATTAGCCTGTGCAATACCGGGGCGATCATGGCGCTCCCACCAGGACTCCCGTTATCCACAAGCGATCCGCTGCATCGACGCACAGTACACCGGCCTCTGGAGTTTTGGATCACGAACGCGAACGGTTTTCAGCAGCGGGACGACAATCGCCAGTTACCCCCGCATGCGGATTTTTTGTCCACGATGTTGTCCACAACCATATGACCCGGTATCGCCAAAATTACGGAAAAGAAGCGCGCATGGATGCCGACGAACCGCAGAAAAAAACGCCACCGCCGATCCTCCTCGCCTCGGCCAGTGAAACCCGGCGCCGCATGCTGGCATCGGCCGGGATCACCGTCGCCCATGCCGCGCCACAGGTCGACGAGGCCGCCATCAAGCGACAGGCCTTGGATTGGAATCTGGATGCATCGGCCATCGCCGCGCGGTTGGCCGATGCGAAAGCTCTCGCCGGCGCCAGCCAGCGACCCGCATCCCTGGTCATCGGCGCCGACCAGGTTCTGCAGTGCGACGGCCGCGTGTGCGACAAGCCCGTGGATCGCCACGACGCCGCGACCAGTTTGCGCATGCTGCGTGGGCGGACGCACCGGCTGATCAGCGCGGTGGCCGTCGTCCGGGACGACGTGGTGTGGTGGCGCTGCGTCGACCAAGCGGCATTGACGATGCGTCACTTTTCCGATGATTTCCTCGAGCACTATCTTGACCGCATCGGCGAGGCCGCTTTCAAGTCGGTGGGCGCCTACCAGCTGGAAGGGCCGGGGGTTCAGCTGTTCAGCTGCATCGAAGGGGATTTTTTCACGGTGCTTGGCATGCCGTTGCTGCCACTGCTGGCCTTCCTCCGCGACCAGGGCGTGATCGAGCGGTGAGCGTCCCCGCGTTGTCCGGGCGGGCACGGGTGGCCGGGGTGATCGGCTGGCCCGTCGCGCATTCGCTGTCGCCGCGGCTGCACGGCTTCTGGCTCGACCGGTACGGCATCGACGGTGCCTACGTGCCGCTGCCGGTGCGACCCGCCGTGATCGCCCGCTCCATTCGCGGCTTGGCCGATCTCGGCTTCGCCGGGGCCAACGTCACGCTGCCCCACAAGGAAGCGGCCGTCGCCGCCGTCGACAGCGTGTCCGAGCAGGCGCGTCGCATCGGTGCCGTCAACACCGTGATCGTCCATGCCGACAACGGTCTCCATGGCGACAATACCGACGGCTACGGCTTTCTCGAAAACCTGCGGAGCGGTGCGCCCGACTGGCAGCCATCGTCCGGACCGGCGATGCTGCTGGGCGCGGGCGGTGCCGCGCGGGCGGTGTGCGTCGCCCTGCTCGACGCCGGTGTGCCGGAGGTTCGTCTCAGCAACCGAAACGCCGATCGTGCCCTGGCGCTGGCGCGGGTAACGGGAGGTCCCGTCTCCGTCCTGCCGTGGGAGCGCACGGCCGACGCCCTCGCCGATTGTGCCATGCTGGTCAATGCCACCTCGCTCGGGATGGCCGGCCACCCGGCCTTGCCGCTGAGTCTCGAGCGGTTGCCGGCGACGGCCGTGGTCACCGATCTGGTCTATACCCCTCTGAAGACGGCGCTCCTGGGCGCTGCCGAACGGCGCGGCAACCTCACCGTCGACGGGCTGGGCATGCTTTTGCATCAGGCCCGCCCGGGCTTCGCCGCGTGGTTTGGCATCGAGCCGACGGTGACGGCCGAACTGCGCGCCTTCGTTCTCGGTGGCTGACAATGATGATCCTCGGTCTCACCGGCTCGATCGCCATGGGCAAGTCGACGGCGGCCCGGATGTTCCGGTGGCTCGGCGTTCCGGTGTTCGATGCCGATGCCTGCGTGCATGCGTTGCTGGCGCGCGGCGGTGATGCCGTCGGCGCCGTCGGCGCGGCCTTCCCGGGCGTCGTCGTCGACGGCCGCGTCGATCGTGTAGCGCTCGGCGCGCGCGTCTTCGGGGATGCCGCCGCCCTGGAGCGTCTCGAGGCCATTCTGCATCCCCGGGTGATCGCCGCGCGCACCGGCTTTGTTCGCCGGCAGGCGCGGGCCGACCGATCGCTGGTGGTGATTGACATCCCATTGCTGTTCGAGACCGGCGCGGATCGTGCCTGCGATGTGGTCGCCGTCGTCTCGGCGCCGGCGCGGGTGCAGTTGCAGCGGCTGTTGGCGCGGCCGGGCGTCGACGTGGAGCGGGCCCAAGCGATCCTTGCCCGCCAGATGCCCGATACGGAGAAGCGCCGGCGCGCCGACCATGTGATTCCCACCGGCCTCGGCAAAGGCTATACCTTCGACGTCATTCGCCGCATCGTCCGCCAGTGCCGCCGCGACCGGTGCCGTTTAAGCGGCCGCCGCCGCACCGTTGACCCGCGCCGGTGCCTGACGTAGAGACCGGGCATGCGCGAAATCGTCCTGGATACCGAGACCACCGGCCTCGATCCGGCCGACGGGCACCGCGTCGTCGAGATCGGCTGCGTCGAACTGGTCAATCTCGTCCCGTCCGGCCGGGTCTACCAGCAGTACATCAATCCGGAGCGATCGATGCCGGCCGACGCCGCTGCGGTACATGGTCTCACCGACGCCTTCCTGGCGGACAAGCCGCGGTTCGCCGCCATCGTCGATGGCTTTCTCGGCTTTCTCGGGGAAGCACCGCTGGTGATTCACAACGCCGCGTTCGACATGCGCTTCCTCAACAGCGAACTGGCGCGTCTCGAGCGGCCAGCGCTTGCCGCCGCCCGCGCCGTGGACACGCTGCAGATGGCGCGGGCGCGGTTTTTCGGCGCCCCCGTCAACCTCGACGCCCTGTGCAAGCGCTTCGCCATCGACGCATCAGACCGCACCCTGCACGGCGCGCTCAAGGACGCACACCTGCTCGCGGCGGTCTACCTGGAGCTGCGCGGCGGTCGCCAACCGGGGCTGACGCTGCAGGCGGGGCGGCGGCAGGCCGTCGTCGCCGAACGCCGCACCCGAACGCCGCGCGTCATTGCCCCGTCCGCCGACGAGGCAGCCGCACATGCGGCCTTCCTCGATCGCCTGACCGCACCGTTGTGGCGGCGGGAGGCCTGAGACGCAGCGTCAGGCTCTCGCTGGGGGGTCCGGGCCGGGATCAGGCGTTGGCGGTGGGCGGCTGCGCGGCCGATTGCGCCGCCTGGGCCTGTTGCACGTGCCGCTGATAGAGCGCGACGAAATCCACCGGGCCGAGCATCAGCGGCATGAAGCCGCCGTCGCGCGTGGCATTCGAAAGGATGTGGCGGGCGAAGGGAAACAGAATGCGCGGGCATTCGATCAGCAGCACCGGCCGCAACATGTTCTCGGCCACATGCACCTCGAACACCCCGCCATACGACAACTCGGCGATGAATGCCGTCTTGTCCTGCGCCTTGCAGGTGGACGTGATCTGCAGCACGACCTCGTAGGAATCGTTGCCGAGCGCATTGGCCTGTACGCTGACGTTCACGTCGATGTTCGGCTGCTGATTGGCCATGGACGCGAAGATGCCGGGGGCGGCCGGCGCCTCGAACGACAGATCCTTGATGTATTGGTTGTGGACCACCAACGGCGGCCGTTGGGGTGCGGCGTCGGCACCCGCTGCCTCTGCCGGCGTCGCTCCGGCGGCATTCCCGCCGTTGTTGCCAGCGTCGTTCTCGGCGTCATTGCCGGCGTCGTTCCCTGCGCCCGTCTCGGGCGCCTCTTGACCTTCAGGGGTATCGGCCATGCTCAGAACTCCCTCGTGGTTGCGGGCGGGTGGCTATCATGGATGGTGCTTCGACACAACCGCGGCCGCTCCCCCACGGCGTGCTCAGCGGCCCTTCCCCGCGGCGCCGTCCGACGGGCGGTTGCGGTCGTCATCGGGGTGATTCTCGCCCGACCGCTGCTCCAGCCGGCGCTCCGACGCTTCGGCATCGGTGTCTCGTCGACCCGGCGGGGTGTCCACTTCCTCATACTCGGCATCAATGATCACACCGCCGCGATCCTTCCCAGGAGCCTGCCCGGAGGTCTGCACGACGATCCGACCGGACGCCACCAGGTAGCGGCCGATCCAGCGGCGGAGCGCCAGACGCAACGGCGGCACCAGCAGCAGGAAGCCGAGGGCATCGGTGATGAAACCGGGCGTGAGCAACAGGGCACCGGCGAAGAGCAGGCACAGGCCGTCGAACGCCTCCGCCATCGGCACGATCCCGGCATCGAGGTTCTGCCGCGTCCGCTGCAGCACGCCGAACCCCTGGATGCGAACCAGTGTCGCGCCGATCACCGCGGTGACGACGATGGCGGCCAGGGTCGGCCACAGCCCGAAGCGATCACCGGCCTCGATGAACACGACGATCTCGAGGATCGGAATACCAATGAAAGCCGCGAGGAGAAAGAGACCCATGGTTGCTCCGGCGCTGGTGCTGGCCTATGTATCGTCAACGCAAGTCAGCGCGTGCCTCGGCTGGACCGACGCGTGTTCCGTCGATATCGTGCAGGATCTGATGTCTACCTGAGCAGCGCCGCGCGGTCTAGCCGTGTGCGATGCGGAAAGGCGAAATGGGCGGCGACGGTTTCTCCCTCGATCTCATTCTCTTTGCCATCGTGGCGGCATTCCTGATCATCCGTCTGCGCAGCATCCTCGGTCGCCGCGACGGTCACGAGCCGCGCGGATCGGATCCGTTCAAGCCGCAGCCCCGCGGCGACGCCGGTGAGGACAACGTGGTTCGTCTGCCGGATCGAAGCGAGGAGCCGGGGAATGAGGCGACCGTTGACATTGATCGGGATGTCGAACTCGGTGGCATCGATGGCGCTCTTGCCCAAATTCGCGTGACCGACCCAAGCTTCGATCCGAACGAGTTTCTGTCGGGCGCCCGCATCGCGTTTGAGATGATTCTCAATGCCTACGCGGCCGGCGACACGGTAACGCTGCAGCCGTTGCTGAGCCCCGAGGTGTTCGGCAATTTTGAACAAACCATGCGCGACCGCGAACAGGCCGGGGAATCCCTCGAGGTCACGCTGGTGGGCATCAAGTCGGCGGAGATCGTCGAGGCCTACATGGCGGGTCGCACCGCCCACCTGACCATCAAGTTCGTCAGCGAACAAACGTCGGTCACCCGCAACGAGGCCGGCGACGTGGTCGACGGTGACCCGACGGCGGTCACCGAGGTCACCGATTTCTGGACGTTTGCACGCGACACCCGCAGCCGTGACCCCAACTGGATGCTGGTGGCAACGGGCACCCCAGAGTAGATGCGCTGCCGCGTGGTGAGCGAGCGGCGGGCGATCGCTGGCGTTCTCGTCGCGTTGATCGTTGCCGCCTGCGGATCCTCGCCGCCGCCGCGCGTGGCGCCCGGGGTCAGCTACACCCCGGTCAGCTTCAGCGACCTTCCCGGCTGGTCGACCGATGATCCCCGCGCGGCTCTCGCCGCGTTCCTGCGCTCCTGTACCCGCTGGCAACGGTACGATCGCCAGCGGGCGATCGGGCCGGAGGCGATCACCATGAGCGCGGCGGCCTGGCACGACACCTGCGGCCAGGCCGAGCGTGTCGCTCCGTACGATGCCAATGCCACGCGCCGGTTCTTCGAGAAGAACTTCACCGCGCATGCGATCTCCAGCAGCGGTCAGTCCACCGGGGTCATTACCGGCTATTACGAGCCGGAGCTGCGCGGCTCCCGGGTTCGCACCGGCCGCTACCGCTACCCGCTCTATCGCTTGCCGCCGGCACCGCGGGGCAACCCCGGCTATCCATCGCGCGCCGAGATCGAAGCCGGGGCGCTTGCCGGTCGCGGGCTGGAACTCCTGTGGGTCGACGATCCCACCGACCTGTTCTTCCTGCACATCCAGGGCTCGGGACGGATTCTGTTGGAGGATGGAACGACGCTCCGGGTTGGCTATGGTGGCCAGAACGGACACCGGTACGTGTCCATCGGCCGCTTGCTGATCGATCGCGGCGCCTTCGTCGATGGCGGCGCCTCCATGCAGTCGATCAAGGCATGGCTGCGCATGAATCCCGATCAGGCCGATGCGGTGATGAACGCCAACCCCTCCTATGTTTTCTTCCGACCGATCGACGGCGACGGGCCGATCGGCGCCCAGGGGGTCGTCCTCTCGCCGCAACGCAGCTTGGCGATCGACCCGGCGTTCGTGCCGCTGGGCGCGCCGGTGTGGCTGGATACGGTGGAGCCGCTGGAACCGAACGTGCCGTTGCGGCGGCTGATGGTGGCGCAGGACACGGGCGGTGCCATCAAGGGTGCCAACCGCGCCGATCTCTTCTGGGGCACCGGCGACGTGGCCGGCGAGAGCGCCGGGCGCATGTATCGGCAGGGCCGGCTGATCGTCCTGCTCCCGCGCGCCGGTTAGCCGCCGCGCGGCGGCGGACAGCAGCTTGTCAACGGCACCGGGAAAGCCCATTCTCTCGGGATGGCCGTTCCTCGACCCAGAATAGGCTTCTTCGTGACCTGCCTGGTCGACTTGGTCCGGCCGTCCGTGGGCTTCGCCGCCATCAAGCTGCTGCAGGAGGCCGGCTGTGACGTGGTCGTGCCGGACGCCCAGACCTGCTGCGGTCAGCCCGCCTTCAACTCCGGTGACCGCCGCGACGCCAAGGACATCGCCCGCCGCGTCATGGAGGCGTTCGCCGGTTTCGACAATGTGGTGGTGCCGTCCGGGTCGTGTGCCGGCACCATCAAGGTGCATTACCCGGAGATGTTCGCCGACGATCCGGCCGACTTGGCCAAGGCGCAGGACCTGGCCGCGCGGACCTGGGAGCTCACCTCGTTTCTTGACGAGGTCATGAAAACCGGCCCGATCGCCGGCCGGCTGGAGCGGGTGGTCGCCTATCACGATTCCTGTTCGGGCCTGCGCGAACTCGGCGTCAAACGCCAGCCGCGGGCACTGCTCGCCGGCATCGACGGCCTCGAGGTGCGTGAACTCGGCTATCCCGAGACGTGCTGCGGCTTCGGCGGCCTGTTCTGCGTCAAGTATCCGGAGATCTCCGGAAAAATGGTCGACGGCAAGGTCGATGACGTCCTGCAGACCGGCGCCACCATGCTGCTGGGCGGCGATCTCGGCTGCCTGATGAACATGGCCGGGCGGCTGTATCGGCGTGGCGCCGACATCGAGGTCCGGCACGTCGCCGAGGTGCTCGCCGGTGCAGCCGACGACGTCCCCGCGATCGGCGCCGGCAGCCGAAAAACCGGATAAGACCCCACGCGGGAGGCACGACAATGGATTCGACGGCGCATTCCTTCACCCGGAATGTCGAACAGGCCCTCGACGACGCCAAGCTGCAGCAGGCACTGAAACGGTTCCCCGACGGCTTTCCGGTGAAACGCCAGGCGGCCGTCGACCGGCTGCCGGAATTCGAGGCACTGCGCGACGTCGCGCGCGACATCAAGTCGCACGTGCTGGAGAATCTGGACCATTACCTGGACCGCTTCGAACGCAAGGTCGTGGAGCACGGCGGTCTGGTCCATTGGGCGACCGACGCCGAGGCGGCGCGCCAAATCGTCGTCGAGATCTGTCGCGACGCCAGCGCTAAGACGGTGACCAAGGCGAAGTCGATGATCGGCGAGGAGATCGGCATCAACGACCGCCTGGAGGCGGAGGGCTTCCGGCCGGTCGAGACCGATCTCGGCGAATACATCATTCAGCTCCGCCACGAACCGCCGAGCCACATCATCGCCCCAGCGATCCATCTGTCGAAGGATCAGGTGGAGGCGGCGTTCCGCAAGGAGCACACCCAGTTCGCCGCCGAACGGCCGCTGTCCGAGCCGGAGGAAATGCTGGACGAGGCGCGCACCGTGCTGCGCCAGGAGTTCCTCAAAGCCGACGTCGGCATCACCGGCGCCAATTTCCTGGTGGCCGAAACCGGCTCGATCGTGCTGGTGACCAACGAGGGCAACGCCGACCTGACGCAGACGCTGCCGCGGGTGCAGATCGTCATCGCCAGCATCGAGAAGGCGGTGCCGACGCTGGAGGACGCGGCGACCATCCTGCGCGTGCTCGCCCGGTCCGCCACCGGTCAGGACATGTCCGTCTACACCACCTACACCACCGGCCCGAAGCGACCGGCGGATCTGGACGGGCCCGAGCAGTTCCACGTGGTGTTGCTGGACAACGGCCGCACCGACATGCTGGGCAGCGAGTTCCGCGACATGCTGCGCTGCATCCGTTGCGGCGCCTGCATCAACCACTGCCCGATCTATGGCGCCATCGGCGGCCACGCGTATGGCTGGGTCTACTCCGGGCCGATGGGTGCGGTGTTGGTGCCGAACCTGCTCGGCATCGACGCGGCGGGGCATCTGCCGAACGCATCCACGCTCTGTGGCCGCTGCGAGTCGGTCTGTCCGATGCGCATTCCGCTGCCGACGATGCTGCGGAACCTGCGCGAACGGCAGTTCGCCGCCGGACAGGCGCCGAAAGCGCTGCGCTGGGGCCTCGGCGGCTGGGCGATGCTGGTCAAGCGGCCATGGCTGTATCGGCTCGCCATGCGCCTCGGTGTTGGCGTGCTCGGCAGCGTCGGCCGGCGACACGGCCGCTTCCGTAGGCTGCCATTGGCTTCGGGCTGGACCAGCGTGCGCGACCTGCCGGCTCCCCAGGGCCGCACCTTCCAGCAGCAGTGGTCGGCCCAGGGTGGCGCTCGCCGATGAGCGCCGCCCGAGACCAGATGCTCGGCGCCATCCGCGGCGCCCTCGGCCGCGGTGCCCTGTCGGCCACGGCCGCCGCGGCGCTGGATGCGCGCCTGGCCGAGCCGCACCCCGGCCCGGTTCCGGCGCGCGGCCAATGTGGCCCGGCCGAACGGATCGCACTGTTTCTGGCCGAGGCGGAACGCGTCAACGCCACCACCGAACGGCTCGCGGCGTGGGACGCGGTGCCGGAGCGCGTCGCCGCCTACCTGCGCGCTGCCAACCGGAAGCTGGAGGTGCGGGTGGCGCCGGATCCACACCTGGCTAACATCCCCTGGGATCGGGAGCCGGCACTCGGCGTCAGCAGTGGCGTCGGCCGGCCCGACGACGCGGTGGCGGTCACCGGCGCCTTCGCCGGGGTGGCCGAGACCGGGACCCTGGTGCTGCTGTCCGGCCCGGGCTCGCCGACGACACTGAACTTTCTGCCCACCGACCACATCGTCGTCATGCCCAGCGACCGCGTCGTTGGCAGCTACGAAGACGCCTGGTCACGGCTGCGCGCGGACGTCGGTTCCGGCACGCTGCCGCGGGTGGTCAATTGGATCACCGGCCCGTCGCGGACCGCCGACATCGAACAGACGCTGCTGCTCGGGGCGCACGGTCCGCGACGCCTGCATATCCTGCTCATCGATGGTGCCGGGCACTGACGACACACCGGTCCTCGCCGAGACCGATCTGCGTCTCTGGCGGCGGATTGCGGCGACGGTCACGCCGCTGTGGCCGCGCCGGACCGGGGCCGCGCCGTCGGCCGCGGCGTCGCCCCCGACCGACACTGGTCGTGCCGACACTGGCCGTGCCGA
>CAZVRW010000020.1:27655-30205 GCA_964630265.1 uncultured Rhodospirillaceae bacterium | reverse complement strand
CGTGCCGACACTGGCCGTGCCGACACCGCGCCCGCCGCGCCCGCCCCATCACGCGCCGCGCCGCCCGTGCGACGGGAGCGTCCGGCGCCGGCGCCGAATCCCGAACTCGGTCACGGCATCGCGCCGGGGTTGGACAAGCGCACCCTGATCCGGCTGCGCAAGGGCCAACTGCCCATCGACGGGCGGCTGGACCTGCACGGCTCGACCCAGGTCGAGGCCCGGCACCGGCTCGCCGTCTTCCTCGCCGCATCGATGGCGGCCGATCGTCGTTGCGTCCTGGTGATCACCGGCAAGGGCAGCCGCGGCGACGGTATCCTGCGCCAGGAGGTGCCACGCTGGCTGAACGAGGCGGACAACCGAGCGGCCGTGATCGGTTTCTGCCACGCCACCCCGCCGGATGGCGGCGAGGGGGCTCTCTATGTCCTGCTCCGCCGCCGCCGCCGCTGAGAACGGCCGTGGCAACGCGATGATGGGGGTGCTGCGCGAAAACGACCACCGAAATGGGGGGTCTTGACCAGCTTAAGCCATTGATAAATGCCCTAACGTATTGAAATCGTGGGCTGTTCTAAACGGCCCGACGGCAAAATGTCGGATTATGTAGGAAAAAGTAGGATTATGTATGCCGCAGGGGACGCGGGCCGTGGTCCCCGGAGCCCCGCACCTCCTTTTTGAGATACCCGATCGGGGAAGAAAAGCCAGGGGGCAGCGCACGCGTCCGGCCCGCCGTTCTCGCCCGACGCGAACTATTCGCGCGGCATTTTACAACTAAAAACCCCCGCGCTGTGCCGAATCTCGGCGGGCGGGGGTTCTAAAGTGCGGAACTGCGGTTGGTTCCGCGCTCGACGCAGTCGAGCTTAACTCGGACTTGTAAAACCGTTGTCGGTGCCGAGGGGCCGACAACCTTTGCCTTGCCCGGTGGCTTCATACCGATACGGTACCCTCCGCTTTGTTTCGACTGTGATGATATCTTACCATTTTGTTGCAGCTTGTCAAGCCGAACCGCGGGGGCCGAACCGCGAGAGGCCGACCCGCCGGCGCGTCACCCCAGAACGGCGTCCGCGGCCGCGATTTTCGGGGATCGGCGTCGCACGTCACCGCCAGCCGGCGGCGATCCTGGCGGCTTCCTCCTCCGGCGACAGGGCTGCCGCCGCGCCGATCGCGTCCAGGGCGACGGCCAGCGAGTCACCGGCGATCCCCGCGGCGGGCACGTAGTCCTCTGACGCCGCGGCCTGGTCATCGGCGATCACCGCAATCAGAAGCACGGTCCACCCACCCTCAGGAGAGCGACAGGCAAGGCCGGCCGTCGCCGGGGCGCCCGCCGCATCGAGGGTCTCGAATTCACGACAGATCCCGCCGCCCGCGACCTCGAAGCTGGCGACCGGACGCAGATCCGATCGGGTGGTGCCGCTGGGAGCCGTCTCAAGGACTGTCCGTACGGTCTCGGGGGCGGGACCGACGGCGAGACCGCGGTCGATCGGTCGATCGCCGGTGCTGAACACAGCCCCGCCGACACCGACGCCGACGCCGATGATGAGCGCGATTCCCGCCGCGAGCGCCGCGGGAAACCATGTCGGCCGGCGGCGCCGCGGCGGCGCCCCGGCAATGGTCGGCGAGCCTTTGATCGCCGCCACCAGCGCGTCCGGCGGCGGCTCGTGCATGGGCGCGTCGAAGGCCTCGCGCAGCAGCGCATTGGCGCGCGTCAGCCGCTCGGCCAGCGCGCGCGCTTCCGGGTCGGTCTCGATGATCGCCGCCAGCCGTTGCGCCCGCGTTGCGTCAAGTTCGCCATCGACGAAGGCGGCGATCTCGGCTTCGGTCCAATCCTTGCTCACGTCGGCGCCTCCATTCCCGCCGTCAATCGTGCCCGGGCACGCGCCAGGCGGCTCATTACCGTTCCCACCGGCGTTCCCAGGACTGCCGCGGCGTCCCGGTACGACAGGCCCTCGATGGCCACCAGCGCCAGAACCTCGCGCTGGTCCGCCGGCAAACCGGCCATCAGCGACCGCACCCGGGCAACCGTCAGCCGCGCCTCGGCCGTCCGCTCCGCCAGACCATCGTCCGAGAGCGTCGCCAGCGTTTCGGGGTCGGAGTCCTCGGGACGACGCCCCCGGGCGCGCAGCCGGTCGATCCAACAGCTGCGCACGATCCGGAACATCCAGGCATCGAGCCGGGTGCCCGGCGTAAACTGATCGAGCGCCCCGAGCGCCTTGAGACAAGCCGCTTGGACCAAGTCGTCACCCTCGTCCCGGGAGCCGCTAAGGGCATAGGCGAAACGCCGCAGGCGCGGGATCAGGGCGACCATCTCATCCTTGACGTCGGCGATCATTCTGATGTCCGCGCAGTGCTCGTCTTGATAACGAATTCGCTCAGGTCATATTCCCGAAGCGGACTGATGTTCAACGTCCGCCAGTCGGTTCGGACGGCGGAGTGCGTGGACAAGACATGCGTTGGATCGTGGTCGTCGCCTTGCTCCTGGGTCAGATGCTGCCGCTCGGCCCCTTTGACGGCCTCGTCCCACCGGTTCTCGCCGACGATGACGGCGACGACGGGGGC
>CAZVRW010000020.1:15047-27555 GCA_964630265.1 uncultured Rhodospirillaceae bacterium | reverse complement strand
ACGACGGGGGCGACGACGGGGGCGGCGGCTCCGGTGGAAGTGGCGCCGGCGGCGATAGCGGTGGGAGTAGCGCCAGTGGTGGGAGTGGCGGCAGCAGCGCCGGCGGCGGCGGCCGCGCCGGCCGGTTGCCCGATGGCCCGGATATGGGTCCAGCGCTCATGCGCGGTCTGCGCGACCTGTTCGGCATCGAGGTGGCGGCCAACCGCGACGTCGCGGCCCGGGAAATTCTCGGCATCGGCTTGAACCGGGCCGATCTCTCCGGACTGGCAGCGGCGGGGTTCGCGGTGTTGTCGACCGACGCGCTCGGCAGCTTGGGTGCGACCTTGCATCGCTTTCGCACGCCGGAAGGTCTCGACCTGCCGACGGCGCTGACGACGGCTGGGCGGGTGGCGCCCGGCGCGACCTTCGACTTCAATCATCTCTATTCGGAAAGCGCCGGGTCGTGCGCGGCCGGCGGCTGTTGGGGGGCCTCGCTGGTGCGTCTTGCCGCGCCGCCCACCAACGGCTGCGCCCGCGGCGCGCCCATCGCCATGATCGACACCCCGGTGGACGTGCGCCACCCGACGCTGCGTGGTGCCGCCGTCACCCGCCGTCCCTTCCTCTCCGAGGGCCTCGTCCCGGCGCCGGCGGACCATGGCACCGCGGTGGCGGCGCTTCTGGTCGGACGCATCGCCAGCGACGCCACCCCGCTCGCCCCGGGCGCCCGGTTGCTGGCGGCCGAGACCTTCGCCATGCGCGAGGGCAAGGTGCGGGCCGACGCCGCGGCGGTGCTGCGTGGCCTCGACTGGTCGGTGGGGGGTGGCGCCCGCGTGGTCGGACTGAGTCTCACCGGGGCCGACAACGTGCTGCTCGGCTGGGCCGTCGGCCGGGCAGCGCGGCGCACCAATCTCATCGCCGCGGCCGGCAACGACGGGCCGCGTGCCGATCCCGCCTTTCCCGCCGCCTATCCGCAGGTGGTGGCCGTGGCGGCGGTGGACGCGCGCATCCGGGTGTGGCGGCGCGGCAATCGCGGCGGCTATGTGGAGCTGGCCGCGCCCGGCGTCGACGTTATCTCGGCGGCCCCGGGAGGTGGTGTCTCCCGCTGGACCGGAACCAGCTTCGCGGTCCCGTACGCGATTGCCGCGATGCTGCGCGCCCGCGCCGAAACCCGCGGCGATCCCCTCGCGGCGCGGCGGCTGCTGGCGTCGGTGGCCCAGGACATCGGCCCGCCGGGTCGCGACGAGGCGTCCGGCTACGGCCTCGTCCGCGCCCCCGGCCGCCGCTGCTGGTGAGCCGGCGGCTTTTTTCGGCGCCCCCGGAATAGCCCGCGCGCCGCGGCGTTCTCCCGAAGTAACCGGCCGCAACGGCCCACAGTCGGGAGATTTTCGATGTTTCATTCGCTACCGGCGTTCCGGGACCCCCACGATACAGGCGGTGGCGGCGCCCCGCCGCCGCGCCCGGCCCCGGGTTCAGCCCCGCCTTCAGCCCCGCCTTCAGCCGTCCGCCGGGCGCCGGTCTGGGCGCTCCGCCCCCGTGCCGGGCGCGGACGGCGGGCGCTGGACTGCTGGCTGGCGCTGCCGGAGAGCCGGCGGCCCGGTGCACGCCCTCTCGTCGCGGTCCACGGTATTTCCCGGGGCGCCCAAGAACAGGCCGAGACGTTCGCCGCCCGCGCCGCGGCGGTGGGCCGCGTCGTCATCGCGCCGCTCTTCGATGAGACGGATTGGACGGGCTATCAGCGGGCGGTGGCGCCGCGCCGCGCCGACCTGGCGCTTCTCGGTTTGTTGCAGGAGCTGCGGGCCGAGGGCGTGATCGCGGCGACCGGCTTCGACCTGTTCGGCTATTCCGGCGGCGCCCAGTTCGCCCATCGCTTCGCCATGCTGTACCCACACCTGATCGGCCGGCTGTCGGTGTGTGCCGCCGGCTGGTGGACCTTCCCCGATGACGCGGCTTTCCCCTATGGCCAGGGCGGCACGTGGGGCGTCCGCCTGGCGGCCGGCCTCGAGCGGTTCCTGGCGCTGGAGATCACCGTGTCCGTCGGCGCCGACGATGCCACGCCCGACGAGACGACGCGTTCCACGCCGGCGCTGGAGGCGCAACAGGGCCGCCACCGGCTGGCGCGGGCGCGGGCCTGGACGGTTGCGCTGGCCGCTACGGCCGCCGCACGCCGCCTGCCGCAACCCCGCGTCTCGCTGATCACGCTGCCCGGCTGCGGCCACGACTTCGCCGCCTGCGCCGCGAGCCCTCAGCTGATCGATCTAACCCTGCCCCTCTAACCCTGCCCCTCAAGCCGTGAAGGACCCGACCATGCTCAACGTGACCCCCGTTGCCGTCTCCATCGCCGGCACTGCCAAGTGGGCGTTCACCACCCGCCGGGTCGTCCGTCGCGATGTCGCCTGCCTGATCGAGGACGTGGGCGCCGCGGAACCGGGCGACCTGGTGCTCGGCCGGATCGAGCAGATCGGCCGGCAGACCAACCTGCAACTCGCCGAGGGACGACCGTCGGAGCTCTATGCGGGCGATCTCGTCGTGGTGGCGTGCGGCGCGCGCTACGCCGCCGACCAGTTCGAGGGGCTGGCGGCGCTGGATCCCACCGGCGCCGATCTTCTCGCCGCCGGTGGCGTCATCGGGCGCATGCGGGCGAAGCACGACCGCATGATGACGCCGACGCGCGTCGTGCCCCTCGGCCTGCTCGCCGATCGCGACGGCACCGCCCTGAATCTGCGGCGCTATGCGCTGCCCTGGGCGCCGCGGCCGCTGGACCTGCCGGCGATCGGTGTCGTCGGTGCGTCGATGAACGCCGGCAAGACCGCCGCGACCGCCAGTCTCGCCCACGGCCTAGCCCGCGCCGGGCGCCGGGTGGCGGCGATCAAGGCCACCGGGACCGGGGCCTTCGGCGACCTCAACACCTACCGGGATGCCGGCGTCCACGTGGCGCTCGATTTCACCGACGCCGGCATGGTTTCCACCTATCGCGAGCCCGTGACGCGTCTCGCCCGGGCGTTGGATGCGCTGCTGGCCGCGGCGGCACGGGCCGGCGCCGATGTCGCCGTGGTCGAGATCGCCGATGGCGTGCTGCAGACGGAAACGGCCGCGCTGCTGGCCGACCCGTCGAGCCGCAGCGCCTTCGCCGGCTTCGTTTATGCCGTCGCCGATCCGCTGGCGGCGGTGGGCGGCGTCGCCGTGCTGGCGCGCCTCGGCATCACCCCCGTCGCCCTCACCGGGCTGATCAGCCGGTCGCCGCTGGCGGTGGCGGAGGCGGAGGCGGCGACCGGGCTTCCGGTGCTGGGCCGCGAGGCGCTGCGCGATCCGGCGGCGGCGATCGTCCTGTTGCACGATTGCCAGACGCAGCGCGAGGTGGCTGCGTGAGCCGCGTCCCCGGATTGTTCGCCGACGGGCGGGGCCGGCAGTTCGCGCTGGTCGCCGGTCTCGCCCTCGGCCAAGCGGCGGCGGCCGGTCTCGCCGCCTTCGCCACCCGCGACGTTTTCGCCCATTGGACCGAGCCGGAGCCGCCGGGCGCGGCGCTGTTGATGCTGGCCGCGGCGGCCGGTCTATTCGCCGGCTGCCGTTGGGCCGAACGGGTGATTGCCGAGCGACTGGGGCAGGACTTCGCGGCGGCGATGCGCCGCGCCGTGTTTGCCCAGGTGGCGCGGATGCCGGCATCGGACGTGGCGCGTCGCCGCGCCGGCGGGCTGGCGCTGCGGTTCGTCGGCGACCTGGCGGCGCTGCGCGGCTGGGCCAGCCGTGGCGCGGCCCGGCTGGTCTCGGCCGGCGTGGCGCTGCCGGCGACCGCGCTGGTGCTGGCCTGGCTCAGCCCGGCGGCGGCCCTCGGCGCCGCCGGCCCCATGGTTCTCGGACTTGCCGCGATGGCGTTGGCCGGACAGCGCCTGGCGCCGCTGCACCGTCGTCTGCGGCGGCGGCGGGCACGGCTGGCCGCCGACATGAGCGAGCGGCTGCCGCTGGCGCCCGACTTGCGGCTGATGGGCCGGCTGTCGCGCGAGTTCGCCCGACTGGACCGGCTGGCAGCCGGTCTCGCCGCCGCCGCCCTGGCGCAGGTACGCAGCGCCGCCGCCTTGCGGGTGGCGCCCGATCTGGCGGGCGCCGTCGCCGGCGTCGCGGTGACGATCGCCTGTTGGCGAGCCGGTGCGTCGACCGCCGAACTCGCGGGAGCCCTGGCGGCGCTGGGCCTGATGACTGCGCAACTTCGCGACCTGGCCGGCATTTGCGACCGCTGGCGAGCCTTCTGCGCGGCCCGCGTCAAGCTCACCGCGCTGCTCGACGCGCCGCGGTTGCCGGCGGCGGAGACGGCGACGCGCCCACGCGCCGCCGGCCCGGCGCTCCGCTTCGAGACGGTGGACGCCGGCCCGGTTCGGGGCTTCTCGGCAGCCCTGGAGGCCGGCGGCAAGGGGGCGTTGCTAGGCGCCAACGGCGCCGGCAAGTCGACGCTGCTGATGCTCGCCGCCGGCCTCCTGGTTCCCGACCAGGGACGGGTCAGCATCTTCGGGGTGCGGCCGACGGCCCTCGCTGCAACGGTTCGTCGCGAGACCATCCTCTATCTCGGTGCCCGGCCGCCGATCCTGGCGGGCAGCCTGCGGCGGGCGATGACCCTCGGGCTGGCACGGCGCCCCGACGATGCGACGTTGCAGTCGGTGGCCGCCCGCGTCGGCTTGTCGGCCACGCTGACGCGGCTCGGTGGTCTCGACGGCACGGTGACGGAGGCCGGCCGAAACCTCTCGTCCGGCGAAGTCGCTCGCCTCGCCCTGGCGCGTTTCGCCCTGTCGTCGGCGGGGCTGGTTCTCCTGGACGAGCCGGCCGCCGCCCTGGACGCGGCCGGCCGCGCGACGTTCCTTGAGATCGTCGCCGAACATGCCGGCGCCGTGCTCGTCGCCACCCATGACGCGACGCTCGCCCGGGCGTTCGATCACCGCTGGACCCTTGAAGGTGCGCGCCTTGCCGGCGTCGCCGGGGCGGCGTCGCCGGTCGCGTCGCCCGCCCCGCTCGCCGTCACCGGTCACGACGGTGGGCCCGACGGTGGGCCCTGAGCGACGAGCGGCGTGGGCGGTCAGACGTCGGCCTTGCCGTACTTGCGCATCGCCCCGTCGACGAGCACGGCGACGACGATGTAGATCACGAAAAACACGATGATCTGAAAGGTGTCCGACGCGAAGCCGAAGATCCCAACCAGGTGCATGGCAATCAACGCGGCGACCGCGGCGATGAGGCCGGGGATCAGGCGTACGAGCAACGTCATGGCGTGTCCTTCACGAACTGCTGCGAGCGCGCCGCCGCATTGGCGCCACGGGCGGCGGGGCAGCGCCCGCCGCGCATTCCTTTTAGCCGACGTTCTGCCATCGCCTCAAGCCGCCCGGCGTCGCCTGCCGGGTCGGCGGTGTTGTGCGAGGGGCTCGCATCTGCCACCTTCGCCGCGACAGACACGGTCGGGCAGCGATGATTGATTCTCACCTGGCCCAGGTGCTGGTGATCCTGGGCGCAGCCGTCATTTGCGTTCCGTTGTTCGAGCGCCTGCGGCTCGGTCCGGTGGTCGGCTACCTGATGGCCGGCATCGTCATCGGACCCGGCGGGCTGGCGCTGGTGCACGACATCGAGCCGGTGCAGGCGCTGGGCGAACTGGGTGTCGTCTTTCTGTTGTTCACCATCGGCCTGGAACTCACCCGCGAGCGGCTGACCCTGATCGGCGGCCGGGTGCTGGTGCTCGCCGCCCTGCAGGTCGTGGTGACGACGGCGGCCATCGCCGGCATCGCCCTGCTCGGTGGCTTCGATGGGCCGCAGGCGATCATCATTGGCAGCGGGCTGGCGCTGTCGTCGACGGCCATCGTGCTGCCGATCCTGGCCAGCCTCGGCCGGCTCAATACCATCACCGGGCGGAACGCCGTCGCCATCCTGGTGATCCAGGACCTAGCGGTCGGGCCGATCCTGGTGCTGATCGAGACATTGAGCCAAACCGACGGCAATCTGGCGCAGCAACTGGCCATCGCCGTGGTCAAGGCGGCGCTGGCGATCGGCGTCATCTTGCTGATCGGCCGGCTGGTGCTGCGGCCGGTGTTCAACATCATCGCTCAGGCGAAAAGCCCGGAGGTGTTCGTCGGCATGGCGTTGCTGGTGGCGCTGGGCACCAGCTTCGGCACCGAGCACGCGGGGCTGTCCATGGCCTTCGGCGGCCTGCTCGCCGGGCTGCTGCTGGCTGAAACGGAGTTTCGGCATCAGGTGGCCGCCGACGTGGAGCCGTTTCGCGGATTGTTGCTGGGGCTGTTCTTCATGACCGTCGGCATGGTCGTCGACTTGCGCCTGGTGGCCGAAAACGCCGGGGTGGTGCTCGGCCTGGCGGCGGCGCTGATGCTGGGGAAGGCCCTGCTGTTGTTCGTGCTGGCCGTGATGGTGGGCGTGCCGCGGCTGCGCGCCGCCCGGCTCGGCGGGCTGTTGTCCCAGGGCGGCGAGGTGGCCTTCATCGCCTTCGGCGCCGCCGCGGCCGTCGGGCTGTTCGTGATGGACGCGGCGCGGTTGCTGATCGCCATCGTCGCCGTCACCATGATGGCGACACCGCTGCTGGTCGGCGCCGGTCGCTGGTTGATCGCCTGGTTTGAGAACCGCGGCTTCGCCGACGCCTCCGACCTCGCCGGTGATCGGCTGGAGATCCGCGACCACGTCATCATCGTCGGCTACGGCGAGGTCGGACGCATCGTCGCGCGGATGCTGAAAGCCTATGGCATTCCCTATGTCATTCTCGAGCTGCGGCCGGAAACGATCCGCGCGGCCCGGGCCGAGAACGAGCCGATCTTCTTCGGCAATGCGCTGCATCAGGAGGTGTTGCGTGGCGTGCGCGCCCACGAGGCCCTCGCCGTGGTCGTCACCACCGGCAGCGCCGGCGTGGCGGAAGGCTTGGCGACGCTGCACCGACATGCGTTTCCCAACCTGCAGATCCTGGTTCGCGGCGGCGGTGAGCAGGCGATCCTCAGCCTTCGCAAGGCCGGGCTCACGCCGGTGGGTCAGGAGGCGACGGAGACCGGGCTGAAGCTCACCGGCGCGCTGATCGACCTGTGGCAGGCGCGGCAGGAGGAAACGGCATCGGAGGCGGCGCCATGACCCGTGCACGGGTGGACGAGGACGACAGCGATTTCTGGGTGTTCGCCTATGGCTCGCTGATGTGGAACCCCGGCTTCGCCTACCTGGAAAGTCACCGGGCGCGGCTCGCCGGCTATCACCGCGCCTTCTGCGTCTATTCCCACCACTATCGCGGCACGCCGGACCAACCCGGACTGGTGCTGGGGCTGATGCCGGGCGGCGCCTGTGATGGCTTGGCGTTTCGCGTCGCCGCCGCCAACGCCCCGACCGTCCGTGCCTACCTGGACGAGCGGGAACTCGTGACCTATGCCTACCGGCCGCTGGTCGCCCCGGTGGGCATCCACGGTGATGCAGAGGGCGGCACGGTGATGGCGCACACCTATGTCGCCGATCCCAGCCATCCGCAATACGCCGGCCCGCTCGATCCGGAGCGCGCCGCCGAGATCATCATGCGGGCCAAGGGCTGCGCCGGGCTCAACCGCGACTACCTGATCAACACCGTGCGTCGGCTGGAGCAGGAGGGGTTCGCCAACCCCGACCTGCACGCGCTGCTGGAGCGGGTGTGGCAGCGCACCGGCGCCCTCGAGGCCGGCGGCGGCATCTGACGGGGCGCCGGCCGGTCAGGCGTAGGCGCTGTCCAGGAAGTCGGTCACCCGGGCGAGGAAGGCCTCGGGCTGATCCACGTGCACGCGGTGGCCGGCGTCGGCGACGACGGCGAACTCGGCTTGGGGAAAATGGGCGAAGATCGCCTCGTGGTGCGGCCGGTCGATGTAGTCGGAGTGCTCGCCGCTGATGAACAACACGCGGCCGGGATAGCTGCGGTCGGTCTGGTCGGGAAAGTCCGTGAGGTCGGCCATGGCGCTGCCGATGGCGTCCAGGTTCGGCTTCCAGGCGAGCCGGTCGCCCCGGCTCCGGACGTTCTGCGCCAAGAACCGACAGAGCGTCCGATCCTCCAGATGCGCGGCGAGGGCCGCCTCCACCTCGGCGCGGCGCCGCACCCGCGTGAAATCCACCGCCCGCATCGCCGCCAATTCGGCGCGGAAATCGTGGGCATAGGCGACCGGGGCGATGTCGACGACGATCAGCGCCTCCACCAGCTCCGGATGGCGGAGCGCGAAGGTCATCGCCACCTTGCCGCCGGCGCTGTGGCCGAGCAGCACCGCCGGCGCCGCCTCGCGCGCGGCGCAGAACATTTCCAGATCGTCGGCCATCTCGGCATAGGTCATGGTCGGCGCCCACGGCGAGGCACCGTGGTTGCGGAGATCGACGGTGAACACGCGGTAATCGTCGGCGAGCCGGCGGGCGATCGACTGCCAGTTGCGCGCCGAGCCGAACAGGCCGTGCAGCACCACCATCGGCGGTCCGGCCGCGAACACCTCACAGGCGAGGGCCACGGTCATCGGCGGATCCCCCGTCATCTATTCGGCGGCGCGGGGGAGGTCGATCGGCGCGCGGGGCGGGGTGGCAAGGCGGGCACGGCGGCGGGCGCGCCAGGCGGCGAGGTTGGCCTTCCACATCAGCGCCGAGGGCGTGACGATGAGCGTCAGCACGGTGGAAAAGGCGAGGCCGAAGACGATCGCGGTGGCGAGCTGCGTCCACCACTGGGTCGCCGGCGCGCCCACGGTGATGTGGCGAGCGAGAAAGTCGATGTTGACGCCGAACACCATGGGCAACAGCCCGAGGATGGTGGTAATGGTGGTGAGCATCACCGGCCGCAGGCGCTGGGCGCCGGTCTTCAGGATCGCATCGCGGGCGTCGCCGCTCTGCGCGTGCAGGCGATCGAAGGTGTCGATCAACACGATGTTGTTGTTGACGACGATGCCGGCCAGGGCGATGACCCCGATGCCGCCCATGACGATGCCGAACGGCTGGCCGGTGAGCAGCAGGCCGATGAACACGCCGATGGTGGAGAACACCACGGCGGCCAGGATCAGCCCCGCCGAATAGAAGCTGTTGAACTGGGTCACCAGGATGATCGCCATCAGGAAAATGGCGACGCCGAAGGCCTTGCCGATGAACGCCTCGGCCTTTTTCTGTTCCTCGTCCTCGCCCTTGAAGGCGACCGAGACACGGGGGTCCAAATCGGCCCCCTCGAGCCACGCCTGGATTTCCTTGACCACGTCGTCGGCGAGCACGTCCTCGGCGACGTCGGCCTTGATCGTCATCACCCGTCGGCTGTCGGTGCGATTGATGGCGCTGACGCGCGGCTCCGGGCGCGGCGTGACGAAGTTGGCAATGGGCACCGGTCCGGCGTCGGTGCTGATGCGGATGGCGTTCAGCATGTCGAGGGTGCGGAAGTCGCGCGGATAGCGCACCCGGATGTCGATCTCTTCGTCGGAGTCGTCGGGCCGGAATTCGCCGGCCTTCATGCCGGTGGTGACCATCTGCACGGCGTTGCCGAGCAGGGCCACGCTGATGCCGTGCTTGGCCGCCTGCGCGCGATCGATGTCGACCCGCCAGTCGATGCCGGGCAGCGGCCGGCTGTCCTCGATGTTCTGCAGCCCCGCGACGGTCTGCAGGCCGGTGAGCACCCTCTCCACCGCCGGCTCCAGCGCCTCGGGAACGCGCGAGGACAGTTCCAATTGCACCGGCTTGCCGATGGGCGGGCCGCCTTCCTCCTCGCGGGAATCGACGAAGATGCCGGCGATGTCGGCCGTCCGCGCCCGCACGTCCGCCAGGATCTCGCTGGCCGGGCGCCGGTCCTCCCAGAACACGAACTCCAGCGTGATGGTGCCGATGATGTCCTCGGCCTCCTCGCTGGTTTCCGGTGTGCCGGTGCGGGTGTAGACGGTCGCGAACTCGTCCATGTCCTGGATCCGCGCCTCGACCAGGCGCATCAGGGCGTCCTTCTCGAACCACGACATGTTGCCGCGGGCGCGCACCTGCAGCTTGGCGATCTCCGGCTCGACGTCGGGGAAGAACTCGACGCCCTTGCCGAAGGTGGCGTAGGTCGCCTGGACTCCGATTAGCAGGATGACGGTGGCGAGCAGGATCTTGCCCGGATGTTTCAGGGCGGCGCCGAGCACGCGGACGTAACGGGCGGTGACGCCGCGAAGATGGTTCAAGTCCGCCGTGTCGCCGCCGGACAAGCTCTTCATGGTCTCCGGATCGGCGGTGCCGGGGCGACCGATGACGGCGCCGAGCGTCGGCACGAACACCAGCGCCATCAACAGCGAGGCCGACAATGTGGCGAGCAGCGTGATCGGCAGGAACTTCATGAACTCGCCAACGACGCCGGGCCAGAACAGCAGCGGCAGAAAGGCGGCGAGTGTGGTCGCGGTCGAGGCGATGATCGGCCAGGCCATGCGCTTGGCGGCCAGCGCGTAGGCGCGCTTCGGCGGTTCGCCCTCGATCATCTTGCGGTCGGCGAGTTCGGTGACGACGATGGCGCCGTCGACCAGCATGCCGACCGCCAGAATCAGCGAGAACAGGACGACGATGTTGATGGTGAGCCCGAGGGCGCTGAGCACCAGAATGCCGGCGAGAAACGAGCCCGGAATGGCGACGCCGACGAGCGCGGCGGAACGGACACCAAGGGCGGCGACGATGACGATCATCACCAACAGGACGGCAAACACCACGGAGTTCTGCAGATCGTTCAGCATCGTCCGGATGTCTTCGGACTTGTCCTGGATGAAGGCGACGTGCACCGCTTGGCGCAGGCCGTCCGGCCAAGCCGCCTGCTCCTCGGCGACGGCGGTCCGGACCGCTTCGACCGTGGCGATCAGGTTCTCGCCCGACCGCTTGCTGACCTCCAACGCCAGCGCCGGCCGACCGTCGACGCGGGCAAAGCCCTCCGCATCCTTGAAGGTGCGACGGACACTGGCGATGTCGCGCAGCCGAACGACCGTGTCGCCGTCCACCTTCACCGGCAGGTCCATGATGTCCTTCGCGGTCTCGAACAATCCAGGCACCTTGACCGCGAAGCGGCCCTGGCCCGTGTCCTGGGCACCGGCGGCGACCAGCAGATTGCTGTCGCGAACGATGGTGAAGGCATCGGCCGGGGCGAGCCCGTAGCTCTCGGTGGCGATGGGATCGATCAGCACGTCGACGACCTCCTCCCGGTCGCCGGCGATCTCCACCTTCAGCACGCTCGGGATCGACTCCAGTCGATCCTCCAGGTCGCGGGCGAGGCGCAGCAGGCTGCGTTCCGGCAGATCGCCGGACAGCGCGACGACGACGACCGGAAACAGGCTGAAGTTGACCTCGCTCACCATCGGTTCCTCCGCCTCTTCGGGCAGCTTGGCCTTGGCGATATCCACCTTGTCGCGCACGTCGTTGAGGGCGCGGTCGGCGTCGAACCCGGCGTCGAACTCCAGCAGCACGTAGCCGCCGCCCTCGAAGCCCTTGGAGCGCATCTCCTTCACCCCTTCGATCGTGCGCAGCTCGATCTCCACGGGGCGCAGCAGCAACCGTTCCGAGTCCTCCGGCGAGATGCCCTCCAGGGACAGCGAGACGTAGATGATCGGGATGTTGATGTCCGGCTCGGATTCCTTCGGAATCTCGATGAAGGCGATGATGCCGGCAACCAGCACCAGCACCAGCGCCGCGAGCACGGTGCGCGACCGGGCGAGGGCGGCGTCGATGGGTGACATCAGCGGGAGCCCCCGTCGGCGGTGGTGATGGCGCTCGCCGGCACCGGCGCGACGCGCTGACCCTCCCGAACGAATTCCTGGCCGACGACGATCAGGGTGACCGCCTCGGGCAGACCGCTGAGCCAGATACCGTCCGGCGTATCGTCGACGATGGTCACCCGGTGGAACACCACGCGATCGTCGTCGTCAACGGCCTTGACGCCGAGCATGCCGTCATCGTTGAGGGTGAGGATCGCCGGCGAGACCCGATGGGCGATCACCTCGCCGGCGTGCAGGACGACCTCCGCGGTAACGCCCTCCCGCACTTGGCCGCCGGCGTTGGGCGTCTCGATCTCCACGTCGAAGGTCCGCGTCTGCGGATTGGCGGTGCTGGCGACGAAGCGGACGCGGCCGGTCAGGTGTTCACCGGTGACGAGGCGGATGTCGGCGGTGGTGCCGACGTCCACCGCGGGATGGTCCCGTTCGGTCACCGACGCGATGACGATCAGCGGCTCCAGGTCGACCAGCGTCGCCACGGTGCTGCTGCCGTCCGGTCCGCCGGTCTGCACGTAGGAGCCGATCTCAACGGGAACGTCCTCGACGATGCCGGCGAATGGCGCGGTGATCGTCGTCCGCGCCACGTCCAGCTCGGCCGCCGCCAGGTAGGCGCGCGCCTCTTCCAGGCGCGCCAGGTCCTCCGCCATCTTCAGTTCCGGGCTGAAGCCGTCGCGGCGCAGGGTGCGGGAGGCCCGGTACGCCGCCTGCCAATGGTCCACCAGGGCGCGCGCCTGACGCACCTTCGCCTCGCGGTCGTCCATGGCGAGTCGCACCAGCGCGTCGCCCGCCTCGACCCGCTGTCCCTTCAGCACCAGCTTCTC
>CAZVRW010000020.1:0-15037 GCA_964630265.1 uncultured Rhodospirillaceae bacterium | reverse complement strand
GGCGACCCGGCCGGTGGTCTCGGCACGCACGTCGACGCGTCGTTCCGCCTCGGTGCGGCCGAAGACGACGATGGTGCGCCGGTGCGCCTCGGCCCGTCGACTGATCACCTGAACGGCCTGCACGGCAGGCTCGGCGTCATCGGCCATCACCGCGGGAGACGAGGTCGACACCGCCGGCGGCGTGACCAGCAGGCCGGTCGCCAACCAGGCGCCGACCGCCAGCGCGATGGCCCCGGCAATGACGTAAGAGCGTTTCATCCTGCCGGTTCCGTGGTCTTCCGCGCCGCGACACCGCTCGCCGGCTCGTCCGACAGGCCGTCCTGGATGCCGGCCAGGAAGTCGTCGCGATGCGCGTCCATGTGCTCGGCGACGGCGCGATAGATGGCGAGGCCGAGACCGCGGACGAAGCGCCGGCCGGGGCCGATCTCGGGCGAGCCGTCGGTGCAGACGCCCTCCATGCGCGCCACCTGCTCACGATAGACGGCCAGGTATCTGTCGAAAACGGCGCGGGCGTGGCTCGGATCCATGAGCTCGGCGAAAAACAGCATGAACAGGACATCGGAGCGGAAGCTGTCGGGCGCGGGTCGGGCGTGCAGGGCACGGCGGAGAGCGGCGCGGCCGGACTCGGTGATGCTGTAGACCTTCTTGTCGGGGCGGCCATCCTGGACCGTGGTCGCGCACGTGACGTGGCCGTCGTCGAACAACCCGCGCAGCGCCGGATAGATCGAGCCGAAGCCGGTGGCATGGAAGTGGGCGAACGGCCCTTCCTCGAACTGCTTCTTGATCTCGTAGCCGCTGGCGTCGCCCAACATGAGCACGCCCAGGCACAAGGTTTTTGCGTCCACGCCAAACTCCGATTCTCGACATATCGAAACGATATATCTCGAAATGATATAGTGGGTCGAGGCGCGCCGTCAAACGATTTGGCATCGGCACATCCCCGCCGCCGGCGTACATTGGCGGCGAATGCACGGTGGTTGGGGGCACGGTGGCGAGCGGCGCGGGGCGTCTCGCCGGCGGAGGCGGCATGGATCAGTGGATCGACGCGTTTCCGGCGTTGGCGGCGCTGGACGCACCGGCACGACGAACGCTCGCGGCCGCGGCCCAGGTGGTGACGCTGCCGCGCGGCGCGGCGCCGTTCCGCGCCGGCGCCGACTGCGAGAGCTACGTGCTGGTTATCGAAGGCAGCGTGCGGGTCCAGATGATCTCGGAGGGCGGGCGCGAGATCGTCCTCTACCGGGTCGAGGACGGCCAGACCTGCATCCTCACCACCGCCTGCCTGATGGCCGACGAAGCCTATCCGGCCGAAGCCATCGCCGAGACGCCGGTGGTGGCGGCGATCCTGCCGGCATCCCGCTTTCGTGCCCTGGTTGCGGACTCGGCGGTGTTCCGCCACTTCGTCTTCGCCGCCTACGGGCGGCGGCTGGCCGAGCTGATGGCGCTGATTCAGGAGGTGGCGTTTCGCCGCATCGACGCGCGATTGGCGGAGCTGCTGCTTGCCCGCGCCGCCGCCGGCGGCGACGTCGCCGCCACCCACCAGGAACTTGCGACCGAGTTGGGCTCGGTGCGCGAGGTGGTGAGCCGGCAGCTGAAGGAGTTCGAACGGCGCGGCTTGGTGCGGCTCGCGCGCGGCCGCGTCAGCCTCCTGGATCGCTCCGCGCTGGTCCGGCTAGGCGAGGGCGCGGCCCGGTGAGCCGCCAACCCGCCACCTAAAGCTGCGCGCCCCAAACCTTGAGTGGGCGGAGCTGGGTCGAGCGCTTGATGCGATGGCTCTCCATCCGGCGCAGCACATTGTCCAGCACGGTGATGCCCTCGACGATGTACGGCCCCTTGTTCAGCATCACGCATTCGGCGCGCTCGGCCATGGCGGCGTCGGTGAACTCACCGCGCGACGGCATGCCGCGCTTGACCAGGCTTTCCAACACCTGGGTCGCCCAGATCACCGGCACGTGCGCCGCCTCGCAGAGCCACAGGATCTCCTCCTGGATCTCCGACAGCCGCTCGTAGCCGATCTCGACCGCGAGGTCGCCCCGGGCGATCATCACCGCGAACGGGTTGGCGCCGGCGGCCTGGACGATCAGTTGCGGCAGATTGGCGACGCCGAGGCGCGTCTCGATCTTGGCGACGATCGGCACCGGCGGCCCGTCCGGGCGACGCGACAGGATCTCGCTCTGCAACAGCGCGATGTCGGCGGGACGTTGCACGAAGGAATAACTGATGATGTCGGCGTGCTGGGCGGCGAAGTCCAGCGCCGCCAGGTCGTCGTCGGTGAGCGGCTTGACGACAAGGTCGGTCTTGGGGAAGTTGATGCCCTTCTCGGGGTCGAGCGGCTGGCCGTCCGGCGGCGTCCGATCCACCAGCATCACCAGGCCATCGCCGCGCACCGCCTCGACCCGGCCGCGGATCAACCCGTCCTTGATCGAGATGGCGGCACCGGCCGCGACTTGGCGCAGCACCTCGGGCGCCGAACAGCTTGCCCGGAAGGGAATCTCGCTGGTCTCGGGTGGCTCACCGAAGGTCAGGAGAATGCGGTCGCCGGGCAGCACCTCCTTGCGCTTGCCGTCGACGCGCACGGTCTCGGTGCGGATCTTCGGCCCGGCCAGATCCATCAGGACTTGACACGTGCGGCCGTGTTCGGCGGCGGCGGTGCGGATGTTCGCGATCATCCTCTCCCAGGTCTCGGGACCGTCGTGTGCGCAGTTGACCCGCGCGCAGTCCATGCCGGCGGCGATCAACTGGCGTACGAAGTCGAGATCCTTCGCCGCCTTCGCGCCCAGCGTCACCAGGATGTGGGTACGACGTCCGTCGGCCGCCGGCCCGAGCACCTCGTCGGTATTGGCCATCAGCGCCTCCCACCCGGCGCGGAACGCTGCGGCATCGGGGCGGGGGGTCTCCTCGTTGACCCGGGAGATCACTTCCAGGTTGGCGATGACGGCGGTCATGCTCGGCATGACGCGGCTCTCGATCCGCCCGAGCGACGGCAGACCGAGCGGCACCAGGGCGGCCTCCAGGGGCCGCAGGTCGAGCTGGCACATGGCCAGATAGTGGGCGAGGTTGGTGGCGCCCGCCTCGAACGCCGCCCGCGAGATCTGCGGTCGCCAACGCGCCAGGATCCGCTCGCCGTGGTCCTGGACGTGGGCCCGAACATCCCGAAGCTCGGCCAACACTTTTTCTGCCTGCATGCTCTTGGCTCCCTGCGAGAAACGCGGCAAGACTGTCCTGGTGCGCTGCTCCCGCGACAAATGAAGGTTTTGTGACCTGCGGGTGGCGAACACCATGCCGCGCGCATCGCTGCCTTGTCACTCCGTCATCACTCCGTCATCACTCCGCCGCCGTGAGGCCCGCCATGACCACGCCCGCCCAGGCTCTCCGCACGTTGCTTTCCCAAGGCCGGCTGCTGGTGATGCCGTGCTGTTACGATGCGCTTTCGGCCAGGATGATCGAGCGGGCGGGGTTTCCATTGACGTTCATGAGCGGCTTCGGCGTGTCGGCGACGCGGCTCGGCCTGCCGGACACCGGGCTGATCAGCTATGGCGAGATGGTCGACCAGGGTCGCGCCATCTGTGCCGCGGTGTCGATCCCGGTGATCGGCGACGGCGACACCGGCTACGGCAACGCTCTCAACGTCAAGCGCGCGGTGCGCGGCTATGCCGAAGCCGGCTTCGCCGCGGTGATGATCGAGGACCAGGTGGCGCCGAAGCGCTGCGGTCATACGCGCGGCAAGGCGGTGGTCGAGCGGGCCGAGGCGCTGCTCCGCGTCCGCGCCGCCGGCGATGCCCGCGACGAAGGGGCAGGGATCCTGGTCCTCGCCCGCACCGACGCCCGCCACGGCCATGGCCTGGATGAGGCGATCGCCCGCGCGAACGCATTCGTCGAGTCGGGGGCCGACATCGTCTTCGTCGAGGCGCCGCAGAGCGAGGCCGAACTGGTCCGCATCGCCCGGGAGGTACCGGGCTGGAAGATGGCCAACATGGTGGAGGGCGGCGATACGCCGCTGCTGCCGCCCGCCCGCCTGCAGGCCATGGGCTTCAGCATCGCCGCCTATCCGCTGACGCTGTTGGCCGCCGCCATGCGGGCGATGGAGGACGCCCTCGCCGAACTCGCGCGCGGCCGCCACCCGCACGACAGGCTGATGGATTTCGCCACCCTGCGCCGGATCGTCGGCTTCGACGCCTACGATGCCGAGGCCGACCGCTACCGGCTGCCGCCGCGTTGAGGCCTGCCGATCGTCGCGCCGCCCCGGCGCGCCTTCGGCCGACTCGGCTTCGGGGCCACGCCGCCGTCGCCGCTCACGGCCATATGACCGCCGGTGATTGGCCTTGTCGGCACGGGAACCGCAGATGGGGTGAAGGGCGACGGTCTCGGAAGGAATCACCATGCACCCCTTGATGACGCCAACGCGACGCATGCTGCTGCCGATGCTCGGGGCAACGCTGCTCCTGGTGCCGACGCCCGGCCGTGCCCTCGCATCCCTGTTCAGCCCGTCGGCCAAGCTCTGGCCGAAGTGGCAGGCCGAGACCGCGGGGTCGCCGCGCACCGTCGACCACGCGGCGTGGGACCGGCTGCTGCAAACCTACGTCCGGCCCGCCGACAACGGCGTCAATCTGTTCACCTACGGGACGGTGACCGGCGCCGACCGGGCCGCCCTCGATGGCTACATCCAGGCGTTGGCGGCGACGGTGGTGCGCGACCTCGCCCGCGCCGAACAGTTGCCGTTCTGGATCAACCTCTACAATGCGCTCACCATCCAGGTGGTGCTCGACGCCTATCCCGTCGCCAGCATCCGCGACATCGACATCTCGCCGGGCCTGTTCGCCAAGGGCCCGTGGGGCAAGACGCTGCTGCGGATCGAAGGCGAAGCGATGAGCCTGGACGATATCGAACACCGCATCCTGCGCCCGATCTGGCGGGATCCGCGCATCCACTATGCCGTCAACTGCGCCTCCATCGGCTGCCCCAACCTGCAACCCCGGGCGTTCACCCGCGCCAACACTGAGGCGCTGATGACCGTCGGCGCGCGCGACTACGTCAACCACCGGCGCGGCGTCCGGGTCGGCGGCGGCGGCGTCACCGCATCCAGCCTCTACAGCTGGTTCAAGTCGGACTTCGGCGGCTCGGATGCGGGTCTGATCGCCCATCTGCGCCGCCACGCGATGCCGGACCTAAATGCCGAACTGGCGCGGGCGCGCAGTATCGGTGACCACGGCTACGACTGGTCGCTCAACGACAGCCGATGACGGCGGACTGCCACCGGGTACCCGCTTGTGGGTTGCCGTCGCCCCGTCCGTCCGCCAAAATATGGCACGATGTTGAGGAGACGGATCGTGCGCGCGCGGAAGGGATGGAGCGGTGGCCTCGGCTTGGCGGTCGCGCTGCTGTTGGCGGTCGCCTGGACCGCCGGCGGAGCGGTCCCGGTGCGTGCCGACGATGGACCGGCGGTCGTCAATTGCCTGAACGCCGAACGCGGCGTCGTCACCCGGACGGTGCGCGGCCAGTGCCGCGGACGCATCGTCGATGATGCCGAGGCGGCGCGCATCGACGATGCGCGGCGGGCCTATCAGCGGCGCGTGTTCGAGCAACCGGCGGCGCCCGACCGACGGGCGGTGCGCCCGAGCCCGCCGCCCGTCGGCCGGGCGCCGCTCCCCGGTGAGCAGGCCGCCGCCGCGCCGCGCCCCAAGGGGGTCGGCTCGGCGTTTTTCGTCTCCGCCACCGGCCATCTGCTGACCAACGACCATGTGGTGCGCGAGTGCGCCCGCCTGACGGTATCGCCGGCGTCCGGGGAGACGGCGGCGGCGGTGGTCGTCGCCCGCGACCCGCAGCACGATCTGGCGCTGCTCAAGGCGGAGATGCGCCCCGCCAGCGTGGCCCGGTTCTCGGCCGGAGGCAACCCGCCGACCGCGCTCGACGTCGCCATCATCGGCTATCCCTACCTGGGCCTGCCGGTGATCCAGCCGCAACTGACGCCCGGCCGTCTCGACGGGACGCGACGGTTCAGCGACCGCTTCCTTGCCCTGCAGCTCAAGGCGGACGTGCGCGAAGGCAACAGCGGTGGGCCGGTGCTGGGCACGGACGGCAGTGTGCTGGGGATCGTCTTCGCCAAGGTACACACGCCCAACGTCTACCGCCGCACCGGCGAGGTCGTGCGCGACGTCGGCTATGCGGTGCCCAGCGCCCCGGCCAAACGCTTTCTCGGGATGCACAAGGTCGCGTATCGCAGCGCCGCCGCCGGTGCCCCGGACGCGGATCTGCTCGGCACCGCGCGCGCCTTCGTCGCCCGCATCAACTGCTACTGAACCGCGAAGGACACCACCGCCCATGAAATATGCCCTCGACGAAGCGACCGTGGAGACCGACGGCGACGACTGCTGGATCGCGCCCAACGCCTCGGTTATCGGCCGCGTCGTGCTGCGGCGGGGCGCCAGCGTCTGGTGGAACGCGGTGCTGCGCGGCGACAACGAGCCGATCGTCGTCGGTGAGAACGCCAACGTCCAGGACGGCTCGGTGCTGCACACCGACATGGGCTGCCCGTTGACCATCGGCGCCGATGTCACCATCGGCCACATGGTGATGCTGCACGGCTGCACGATCGGCGACAACAGCCTGATCGGTATCGGCAGCGTCATCCTCAACAACGTGCGCATCGGCCGCAACTGTCTGATCGGTGCCAAGGCGCTGATCCCCGAGGGGCGCGAGATTCCGGACAACTCCATGGTTCTTGGCGCGCCCGCCAAGATCGTCCGCCAGGTGACGCCGGAGCAGATCGCCGGCATCGCCGAGGCCGCGCGGCATTACGTCGACAACTGGCGCCGCTACGCCGCCGGCCTCCGGGTCCAGGACTGACGGCGTCGGTCGGGCGCCGCGTCGGCGACCCGGGCCAGAGGCTGCGGGCCCGTCGCTGCGGGGCCGAGGCTACTGGACGGCGGGGGCGGGTCGGCGCGGTATTGCCTCGGGGCCCGGAGTTAGCGCCGCGAGCGCGTCGAGGATCGCGTCGGTGGCCACGGCGAAGCCGTGCGTGGTGCCGGCCCGACGCGCGAAGCCGCTGGTCACGCCGATCACCGCGTAGCCGTCGGCGTCGACGATGAGCAGCGGCGAGCCCGAGTCGCCCGGCACCGCATCGCAGGTGTGACGCAAGATCCCCGGCCGACGCGGGTCGGGCAGGACGGTGCAGTCGCTGTCGAGCGACAGCAGATAGGGCCGGTCGTAGCCGTAGCCGGCGCGTGCCACGCGCCGAGCAGCGGTTGCGGCCGGCGCGCCGCCGGGGGCCCCGAACCGATGGACCGGCAGCGGTCGGCCGTCGATCGGCCGCTCGAGCACGATCAGCGCCCAGTCGTCGGCGTTGGGCCCGGCCGGCGGGCGGAACGCGTCCGAAGCACCGGCCGGCCGCACGAAGCGGCGGCCGCGGGCGTGGGCGCGCCACGTGTCGCGGCGCAGGCCGGCGAGGAAATGCACGCGCTCCGGGGCCAGCAGCCGGCCGCTGATGCGGTGATAGAGGCAGTGGTCGGCGGTGAGGACGATGTCGCTGGCGACGAGCGCGCCGGTGCAGAAGCCGCCGCCGTCGCGATTGAGCCGTCCGAGCGCGGTCCACGGCCACGCCGTGGGATCCAGCACGACTCGATCGTCGGCGCCGACGACGCCGGGACGGGACGGCGTGCTGGCGGGGACGGCGTCCGCGCCGGCCGCCGCGGGCGCCACGGCGAGAGCCGCGAGCAGCAGCGCCGCCCGCCCAAGGGCCGTAAAAAAGGGCGCCCGAAGGCGCCCCTTTCGGCAACGATGCCGACGCCTCACGCGGCGGCGGGCTTCTTCGACACGTCGAGCTGGAACTTCACCGGCCCGCGCACCTTCTTGCCGTTGGCGTCGGTGAATTCGCCGTTCACCGGCGAGCGCTTGTTGTAGGGGCTCGTCAGGATGGCGACGTGGCCGCCGAAGAAAGCCACGGATTCCACCGGCTTGGTGTCTTCGAGGAACTTGTTGGCGGCGGTGGCGCAAGGCGGCGTCACCAGGTCGTCCTTGATGGCGTAGTTCTGGTACCAGGGCACGTTCAGCTTAACCAGATCCTTGACGTTCAGCGCCTTGCCATAAAGTTCAACCGGCAGGGTGCCGTCGCCGGCGATGGGCTCGCGGAACGTCGCCGAGCTCATGTTGGCGATGGCGAGTGGCAGATGCACCCGCTCCTTCAACAGCCAGCGGAACAGGGCGGCCGGCGTCTTGCCCGGGTTCAATTCGGTGGCTTTGTGCAGCGAGGCCTGATCGAGCACCTTGATCAGCGGTGTCTCGCGGTCGATGGCAACGAAGCGCATGCCGAGGCTGAGCAGATAGCCGTTGGCGACCTTGTTGCCGCTGGGCAGGGTCGTCGTCACGAAGTCGTGATGCATCTGCGGCATGCCGGAGATCGCCCGCGAATAGCTGCCGTCGATGGGGGCCACGTTGGTGATCAGGGTGTCGACGCAATCGGTCAGGGTGCCGGACAGGATGTTCATCAGGCAGATGTAGCCGCCCTGGCAGGTGCCGTTGAGCGTCACCTTCTGACCGTGCTTCTTGGTCAGCATCTGACAGATTTCGCGGGTCTGGTCGCAGTCCGTATCCGGGGTCGTCGTCTGCACCTTCTCGTTCGTCATGATGTCCTTGACGACGCGAACATAGGTGGGAATACCCTCGTTGGCGAAGGCGTGGGTGATGCTCTTGTCCTCATAAGGCAGGAACGAGAGGATATGCACACCCAGCATGTACGGCGGCACCATCAGCACCGGCTTCTTGCTGTCGTCGACCTTCACGCCCTTCTTAAGCGGAATGGCCTGATAGACGAGGAAGGTATCTGTCTCGTGAACGAGCTTGTATTCGTTGGTGTTCTTGAACTGGAAACCGAACTCGTCCTTGATCTTTTCGATCTCGGTGTTGAAGTTCGCCACCGATTCCATGATGTCGGCTTCCCGTTTCATGTAGCCGGCGAGGCCTTCGCCCTCATGACCCAGCAGCGAGTTGAGATAGGCGCCCATCCCTTCCTCGATCTGGTCCCACACGAAGCCACTCATCTTTTCGGACGTGCTCAGCATGCCCTTGCTGACGAGCGATTGGTGGTGCTGCATGACCTCCATCGACTCGAGCAATGACATCGGGTTTTCCCGCGCCGCCTGCAGCGCGATCTGCGCGGCGATCAGGCAGCTGTCATTGAACTCGGTCATCTCGCGGTTGGTGGCCCGCATCATCGCCGTGTAGTACCGCCACCAGCTGGTGCTGACGTCCGGCATATCCTTCAGCAGTGCATACATCGCATTCGTCCTCCGTGCGATCGTGTTCCCGTCGGTAAATCAACCGGAACAATTTGATTGCGCCAATAAACTACAAAAAGAATTATTCTTTCCTCGCTTGGCGCGGCGTATCCTTGGCGCGGCGCATTGATGTATCCGGGAGCGGGTCCGGCGGCTTAAGCCGTCTCCGAACCGTTTATACACATCAAGTGTAGAGTTTCAGTGGCGGCGACGCAATCTTAATGTTGCGCTGCACCATAAACGCACGTCAGAGAAGGGTTGCGTCCAGCGGGCGGCTGACCCGCGAATGTCGGGTGCCGCAATTCCCCTGCCGGAAGCTGAAATAATATTGCGCGCCCTATTCGGCGGCGTGGGCGGCGATCGCCTCCTCGCGGGCATGTTCGAAGGCTTCCTTGGCTTCCTCGACCTCCTGTTGCCGGCGCCACATCTCGGCATAGCGCCCGTTGGCGGCGAGCAGGTCACGGTGGCGACCGCGCTCGGCGATGCGCCCGTCGTCGAGCACGATTATTTCGTCGGCATCCACCACCGTCGACAGGCGGTGGGCGATGATCAGCGTCGTCCGTCCGGTGGACACCTCGCGCAGGCTGGCCTGGATCTCCTTCTCGGTGTGGGTGTCGAGCGCCGACGTCGCCTCGTCGAACATCAGGATGCAGGGGTCCTTGAGAATGGTCCGCGCGATCGCCACCCGTTGCTTCTCGCCGCCGGAGAGCTTCAGCCCGCGTTCGCCGACCCGCGTGTCGTAGCCGTCCGGCAAGGCCGTGACGAAGTCGTGGATGCGCGCGAGCCGCGCCGCCCGCTCGATCTCGTCCTGTCCAGCGCCGGCCCGGCCATAGCCGATGTTGTAGCGGATGGTGTCGTTGAACAGGACGGTATCCTGCGGGACGATGCCGATGGCCCGGCGGAGCGACTGCTGGGTGACGTGGCGAATGTCCTGACCATCGATGAGGATGCGCCCCGCCGTCGGATCATAGAACCGATACAACAGCCGCGAGACCGTCGACTTGCCGGCGCCACTGGCACCGACCAGGGCAAGCGTCCGACCGGGGTCGACGCGGAACGCGACGTTGCGCAGCACCGCCCGGCGCACATCGTAAGCGAACGAGACGTCGTCGAAGACGATCTCGCCGCCGCCGGTGGCGAGCGCCCGGGCGTCGGGCGGGTCGGCGATCTCGGTCGGCTCGTCGAGCAGGGAGAACATGGTCTCCATGTCGATCAGCGAGCGCTTGATCTCGCGATAGACGAAGCCGAGGACGTTCAGCGGCATGAACAGCTGGATCAGGTAGGCATTGACCAGCACGAAATCGCCGAGCGTCATGGTGCCCCCGGCAACACCATAACCGGCCATCAGCATCAGCACGATCAGGCCGATGGAGATGATCGTTCCCTGGCCGACGTTGAGCAGGCTGAGGGTCACCTTGCTCTTCACCGCGGCGTCCTCGTAGGCGGCCAGCGCGGCATCGAAGCGCCGCCCCTCGTGCGCTTCGTTGCCGAAGTACTTGACGGTCTCGAAGTTAAGCAGGCTGTCGATCGCCTTGGTGTGCGCCGCGTTGTCGGTCTCGTTCATGGCGCGGCGATACTTGATCCGCCATTCGGTGATCAGCAGCGTCCAGAGAACGTAGCCGGCGATGGCGCCCAGCGTCACCACCGCATACCAGACGCCGAACAGCCACCAGAGGATGCCGCAGACCAGCACGATCTCCAGCAGCGTCGGCACCACGTTGAACAGCAGGAAGCTGAGCAGGAACTCGATGCCGTGGCTGCCCCGCTCGATGGCGCGGCTGATCTCGCCGGTCTTGCGGTCCAGGTGGAAGCGCAGGCTGAGATCATGCAAATGCCGGAAGGTGGCCAGCGCCGCCTGGCGGATGGCGCGTTGGGCGACGCGGGCGAACACCGCGTCCCGCAGTTCGCCGAACGCCTGGGCGAGGACGCGGGCCACACCGTAGGCGACCAGCATCATCACCGGCACGGTGACCGCGACCGCCGCCGCGTCGGTGCTCAGCGCGTCCACCGCCGTCTTGTAAAAGAACGGCACGACGACATTCACCGCCTTCGCCGCCGCCAGAAAGACACAGGCGGCGACGACGCGAACCTTGAGCGCCGGGGCGTCGGCCGGCCACAGGAACGGCGCCAGCGTGGCGAGCACCTGCAGGTCGCCGCGCGCGGGCGACCGGTCCGGCGGGGGCTGGCGGCGGCGGGAGGGCATGAGTCGGCAGGCTCCAAACGGACGACGCCGGCGAACCGGCGCAGGACGGATCTCGTATCAGGATATGGTCGAAGCGGTGCGCCGGATCAAAGGCCGCGGCCGCCATGCGGGTCGGGGCCTTCCAGCTCGGCCTTGAGCGCCAGACGCCACAACAGGTCTTTGAGAGCCAACACGCCGACCAGTCGGTTGCCGTCGGTGACCATCAGCCGGCCGCGCCCGCCCTTCTGCATGATGGCGAGGGCCTGCGCCGCATCGGTGTCGGCGGCGATGGTGTTCTCCTCCGAGCAGCCGTCGACCACGTCGCCGATGGCGGTGCTGTCCCAGCGGTCGCGCGGCACCCGCTTCAGATCGCGCACGGTGACGCAGCCGACGAGCCGGTGGTCGGCGACGACGGGAAACAGGTCGTGGCCGTGGGGATAGAGATAGTCCTCGACGAAGTCGGCGACGCTGATGTCGGCGGGCGCCGTCGTCGGATCGGTGGTCATCAGCCGCCGCACCGTCTGCCCCTTCAGGGCATTCTCCTGCAGCAGCCGCTGGTAGGCGGCGGTGGCCGCGCCCTGCAGGAACAGGCCGATCAGCAGCCACCAGATGCCGCCGACGAAATTGCCGGCGAACGCGCTCAGCATGCCGAGCGCCACCAGCAGCAGGCCGAAGACTTGGCCGAGCCGCGATGCCCAGCGCGTCGCCCAGGTGAGATTGCCCGACCAGTGCCAGAGGGCGGCGCGCAGCACGCGGCCGCCATCCAGCGGGAAGCCCGGCAGCATGTTGAAGGCGGCGAGCAGCAGATTGATGAAGCCGAGATACTGCGGCACGCCGGCGATGTGCTCGGGCACGCCGGCCGCCGCCATGGCCACCGCGACAAGGTAGAACACCCCCGCCAGCACGACGCTGGCAAGGGGGCCGGCGATGGCCATCCAGAACTCGGTCTTCGCGTCGCGCGGTTCCATGGCCATCTCGGCGACGCCGCCGAACAGGAACAGCGTGATGCCGGTCATCGCCAGCCCCCGCGACCGGGCGACCAGCGAGTGCGACAGCTCGTGGAACAGCAACGAAAAGAACAGCCCGACCATGCCGGTGATGCCCAGCAGCCAGTAGGTGACCGCCCGCAGATCGGGATAGACCGCCGGAAAGAAGCCGGCGGCGAGCGACCACGTCACCAGGATCGCCAGGAACAGCCAACTGACGTTGGCGCGCACCTCGAAGCCGAAAACGCGAAACAATGTGAAGTTGTTGCCGAACATGGTGTCCCGTGTCCCTTGTCGGGCCGACCAGCCGCGGACCGGTGCAGCCACCGAGCCGTCATCACGGCATAGGGTATCATGGCCTCACCGCGCGGGCCACGCCCGGGCCGCCGCATGGACTCAAGGATGACACTATCTATAAACTGATGGCGTGTGTCGCGCTGCGCGGCCGGGTCATCGCGACCGCAAAGGCCGGCAATGCCGTCACGATCGGAGGAGCCGCGGCCTTGGCGCCGCCACCGCGTCGGGCAACCCGGATCGCGCGGCGGTGTTGCCCGGGCCATCCGTAAACGAGGACGTATAAGATGATAAAGCCGCCGACTACCTGGATTTTGGTTGCAGATGGGGCGCGTGCCCGCTTGTTCGTCAACGCCGGCGTTGGTGCCGGCCTGAGGCCCGCCCTGGATCAGGAATTCATCGGCACCAACCTGCCGAGCCGCGAGATCGCCAGCGACCGTAAGGGCCGGACCTTCGACCGCGCCGGCGAGGGCCGGCACGCCATGGAGCCGCCCACCGACCCGCACCGCCACGAGAAGCAGGCGTTCGCCCAGACGATCGCCGAATTCCTCGAGGACGCGCGCAAGCGGGAAGCGTTCGATCGCCTGGTCGTCGTCGCCCCGCCCGAGGCCCTCGGCGACTTGCGGTCGGCGTTCGGCGACGAGCTGCGGCAGATGGTCTCGGGCGAACTCGCCAAGGACCTGACGAAAACGCCGATCCAAGAGCTGCCGGAGTTCATCGGCGAGGTCTTGGCGGTGTGAGCCGAGCGACGACGCGGGCATCGGCATGGCCCGAGCCTCTGGATGATGATCAAACCACGCGACCGTGAGGGGGATGAGACATGAGCACGAAGCAGGCTTACGAAGAGAAACTGCAGGCGAAACTCGACGAGTGGCAGGCCGACATCAAGAAGCTCAAGGCGAAGGCCGACCAGGCCACGGCCGACGCCAAGCTGGAGTATTACGAGGAAATCGAAAACCTTGAACGCAAGCGCGAAGAGCTGCGCGAGAAGCTGTCGGACCTCAAGAAAAGCGGCGGCGATGCGTGGTCCGACGTGAAGGCCGGCATCGAGAGCGCCTGGTCGAGCCTGGAGGGCGCCTTCAGCAAGGCCTTCGATCGGTTCAAGTGAGCGGCGTGCCGGCAGGACCAGGAGCCAACCGATGGATCCGAAACAGGCGTTGCGTGCCGGCGACGCGTTGATCGTCGTCGACGTCCAGAACGATTTTTGCCCGGGCGGGCGGCTGCCTATCGACGACGGCGATGCGGTGGTGCCGGTGGTCAATGACTGGATCGCCGCGGCGCGGGCGGCGTCGGTTCCCGTCTTCGCCTCGCGCGACTGGCACCCGCGGGGCCACGTCAGCTTCGCCGAGCAGGATGGCCCGTGGCCGCCGCATTGCCTGCAGGACACCGAGGGCGCCGCCTTCCATCCGGCGTTGCGGCTGCCCGACGACGCCGTGATCGTGACCAAGGGGGTGCGCTTCGATCACGACCAGAACTCGGCGTTCGACGAGACCGGCCTGGCGGCGTACTTGCAAAGGCTCGGCATCGCGCGGGTCTGGGTCGTGGGGCTCGCCCTGGATGTCTGCGTCGCCGCGACGGCGCTGGACGCCCGCGCCGCCGGCTTCGAGACCCACGTGGTCGTCGCCGCCACCCGCCCCGTCAGCCCCGAAGGCGGCCGCGAAGCCCTGGCCCGCCTGACCAACGCCGGCGTCCATGTGGAGGCAGCGGCGTGAAGGGGCGAGATGGGCTGGGAGGACGTCAGGTCCAGGTCATATGGTCTTGCAAATCGGGTCATCCTATATGCATCATTAATCAGGTGAGATGGCTTGGAGCCAGCCATGGAAGACATCCTTACGGACCCACCGGCAACCGACGTCCAGGCGGTGGCGCTGAAGGCGTTCGGCCGGATCGCCGACGCCTGGGCGCTGACGGTGCATGAGGCGGCGGCGCTGGCCGACATGTCGGATTCCACCTGGAAACGCGCCAGGAAACGGGGATTTGCCGGCGCTCTCACCCGCGACCAGACCCTGCGGCTGAGTGCGCTCGTCGGGCTCTACAAGGCGCTCGCGCTCTACTTCGATCCGCCGCTCGCGCAGCAATGGATCAAGCTGCCCAACCGGGGGCCGGAGTTCCATGGCGCGCGGCCGCTCGACGCCATGATCACGGGCGGGCTGCCGAAGATCCTGCGGGTACGCGGTTACGTGGATGCCCTCCGGGGCGGCGTTTGAAGATCACCGCCATCAATGACCGCGGCCTGGTCCGGCTGATCCCGGAGGCCCGTCACAAGCCCCCCGTGCTGCGCGGCCTTGTCGACAGCGACGACGAGGCCG
>CAZVRW010000019.1:0-55924 GCA_964630265.1 uncultured Rhodospirillaceae bacterium | reverse complement strand
GCGTGCTGTTCGGCAAGTGGTCCGGCACCGAGGTCAAGATCGACGGCGAAGAGCTCCTCATCATGAAGGAGTCCGACCTCTTCGGCATCATCCAAGCCTGACGTCCGCAGACACCCACTTCAGCAGTAAGGAATTCGGAACATGGCAGCCAAAGACGTGAAATTTGGCACCGACGCCCGCACTCGGATGATGCAAGGCGTCGACGTGCTTGCCAACGCGGTCAAGGTGACCCTCGGCCCCAAGGGCCGCAACGTCGTGCTCGACAAGAGCTTCGGCTCACCCCGCATCACCAAGGACGGCGTCACCGTCGCCAAGGAAATCGAGCTCAAAGACAAGTTCGAGAACATGGGCGCGCAGATGGTGCGCGAAGTCGCCTCGAGAACGTCCGACGAGGCCGGCGACGGCACCACGACGGCGACGGTGCTGGCCCAGGCGATCGTCCGCGAGGGATCGAAGTACGTCACCGCCGGCCTCAACCCGATGGACCTGAAGCGCGGCATCGACATGGCCGTCAAGGCGGTTGTCGAAGAGCTGAAGAGCCGTTCCCGGTCCATCGCCACCGACGAGGAGATCGCGCAGATCGGCACCATCTCGGCCAACGGCGAGCGCGAGATCGGTGACATGATCGCCCAGGCGATGCAGAAAGTCGGCAAGGAAGGCGTGATCACCGTCGAGGAGGCGAAGAGCCTGACCAGCGAGCTCGAGGTGGTCGAGGGCATGCAGTTCGACCGGGGCTACACCTCGCCGTACTTCATCACCAACGCCGAGAAGATGACGTGCGAGCTGGAAAATCCGTTCATCCTGATCCACGAGAAGAAGCTTTCGGGCCTGCAGCCGCTGTTGCCGGTGCTCGAGTCCGTGGTGCAGTCGGGCAAGCCGCTGCTGATCCTCGCCGAGGACGTCGAGGGCGAAGCGCTGGCGACGCTGGTGGTCAACAAGCTGCGCGGCGGGCTGAAGGTCGCGGCCGTCAAGGCGCCGGGCTTCGGTGATCGCCGCAAGGCGATGCTCGAGGATATCGCCATCCTGACCGGCGGTCAGGTGATCAGCGAGGATCTCGGCATCAAGCTCGAGAGCGTCACCCTCGACATGCTGGGCACCGCCAAGAAGGTGATGATCACCAAGGAAGAGACGACGATCGTCGAAGGCGCCGGCAAGAAGCAGGACATCCAGGGCCGCTGCACGCAGATCCGCGCGCAGATCGAAGACACCACCTCCGACTATGACCGCGAGAAGCTGCAGGAACGGTTGGCCAAGCTGGCCGGCGGCGTCGCGGTGATCCGCGTCGGTGGCGGCAGCGAGACCGAGGTGAAGGAAAAGAAGGACCGGGTCGAGGACGCCATGCATGCGACCCGCGCGGCCGTCGAGGAAGGGATCGTCGCCGGTGGCGGCACCGCCCTGCTTTACGCGTCGAAGGCGATCGGCGACCTGAAGCCGGCAAACGACGACCAGCGCATCGGCATCGACATCGTCAAGAAGGCGCTCGAAGCGCCGATCCGCCAGATCGTCGAGAACGCCGGCATCGACGGTGCAGTTGTCGTCGGCAAGCTGATCGAGCGGAACGACATCAACTGGGGCTTCGACGCACAGACCGAGCAGTACGTCGAGATGTTCAAGGCCGGGATCATCGATCCGACCAAGGTGGTGCGGACCGCCTTGCAGGACGCGGCGTCGGTCGCCAGCCTGCTCGTCACCACCGAGGCGATGGTGGCCGAGCGGCCGGAGAAGAAGGAGCCCGGCATGCCCGGCGGTGGCATGGGCGGCATGGGCGGCATGGGCGACATGGACTTCTAAGTCCAAACTCGACCACCGACTCGAAGCTTCAGGGGGGGCCGCGCAGGGTGCGCGGCCCTTTCCGTTAGGCCACTTTCTTTACGCCACCCCTTTTACGCCACCGCCGTCTATGCCACCGCCGTCGGGCTCGGGACTCGGGCGAAGCGGGCACGGGCGGTACGCTCGATAGCGGCGGCGGTCAGGGGATCGATCGATAAGCGATGGCGCAGCATCTCCAGAAGCCGCATTTCCTCCGGGGTGACGCGTTCATCGGCGGCGGCGACGTCGCAGGCGAGGACGTAGGCCGTCTCGCGCAGCCGCTCGGGCAGCGAGGCATGAATCACCTGCAGCACGCGCTCGAGCCCGGCTTCGTCGTCGAGCATCTCGGCACAACTCAGCGCCGTTTCCGGCAGCAGGTCACGGTTGTAGTCGCGGAACACCGGCAAGCCGCTGATGATCTCGCCCATCTGCCGCAACTCGGCGTCGGTCATGTCGCGGTCGGCGGCCGACACGAGAACCATGGTGTAGATCAAGGCGGCGTGGTGGCTGATCATGGTGGTGCATTCCTTTCGGCTCGAGCGCGGACGGCGCCCGGGTTAAAGACATCCGGCAGCGGCCGCGTCAAGCGTGGCGACGGCGGTGAAGGCGCCGCCGCGGCGGACGCGGCCGATTGACACCGCCCCCGGGGTCAGAGGGTGACATGGCGTTTGTTGGCAAGACACTGATGCTCTTCGGACTGCTGGTGCTGGGCTTGGCCGTCGGCTGGTGGTATTTGTATTTCGCGCAGTTCCACGGCGCCGAAGTGAAGCAGGCGAGCGACTGCTTCTACTATTTCGAGCCGGACTGCATGCCATCGGCCGTCGAAAACCTTCTGTCGGACTCGGACATTCCGCCGTACTCGCCCTATGCGTTCTGGGCATCGGTGATCCTGTTCGGCCTCGGCGGCATCCTCCTCGCGCTCAGTCCGTTCCGCCGCTGACCCCGTCATCCTCGGCTCATCCCCGCAGGAACGCGCGAGCTTCCGCGACCGCCGTCGCCAGGCCGACACGGCTGACCGTCACGTCGCCCGGAAACGCTCCGAGCAGTCGCGTCGGCAATCCCGGGTCCAGCAGCACGAACACCCCCCGGTCGTCGGCGCGGCGGATCAGGCGGCCGTAGGCCTGCTCCAGCTTGAGACGGGTCAGCATTTCGTCGTAACCCCGGCCGCCGAACGCGCCGCGTCGCGCCCGATGCAGGATGGTCGGGCGCGGCCACGGCACCCGGTCGAAAACGATCAGCCGCAGCGACCGGCCGGGCACGTCGACGCCGTCGCGCACCGCGTCGGTGCCGAGCAGACAGGCATTCTCCTCGCTGCGGAAGACGTCGATCAGCGTGCCCGTATCGAGGACGTCCACGTGCTGCGCGAGCAGCGGTATCCCGGCCTCGTCCAGCGGCCCGACGATGCGGGCGTAGACGGCGCGCAGCCGGTGGATCGCCGTGAACAGGCCGAGCGCGCCACCGCCGGCGGCGAGGAACAGGGCGCGGTAGGCGGCGGCGACCTGCGCCGCATCGTTGCGAGCGACGTCGGTGACCACCAGCACCCGCGTCTGCGCGGCATAGTCGAAGGGCGAGCGCAACGCCGACAGGATCGGCGGCTCGGTCAGGTGATCGCCGCCGGTGCGCGCCAGCGCCGCCGCCCAGTCGCGTTCGTCGTCCCCCGTGGAATCGCAGAGCGTCGCCGAGGTGATCAGCATGCCGTGGGCGCTGCCGGCCAGGCTCTCCATCAGCGGTTGCGTCGGATCCAGCCAATGGCGGTGGAAGCCGATGTCGACCTCGGTCCCGTCGACGCGCTCGACGCCGAGCCAGTCGACGAAAGCGGCATCGCCGTCGCCGGCCAGCGACGCCAGCATCGCCCGCCATGCCGCCACCGGCCGGATGCCGCGGCGATCCAAACTGCGCACCAGGGCCTCGATGCGCTGCCGGCTCGCCGTGTCCAGGTCCTCGGCATGGGCATCCAGATAGGCGGCGAGCGCACGCGCCAGGGCACCCAGCGGCATCGCCAACCGCGCCAGCGCCTCGGCCAAGCGCTGACCGGCCTCGGCGAGGCCGGCGACCGGCGGCCGCAGGTCGCATTCCAGGCTGTAGGGGCCGGCGGCGTCCGGGTCGCGGGCGTGCACCTGCTCGCGGACCAGGGCGAGAAACGCCTCGGTCTCGCCGACCGGCGTCTCGGAGGCGAGCCGCCGCCGCCACGCCGGCCCCGGCAGCGCCCGGGCGGCGACGAGGATGCGCTCCACGGCGTCGGTGGTGGCAGCGTCGTCGGCCACCAGGTCGCCGAGCCGCTGGCGCAGGCCGCGCCCGCGCGACCGCCCACGGTCCTCCGCGCCCAGCAGCCAGCGCCGCAGTTCCGCCGTCTCGCGGCCGGAGAGATGCGCCGAGAACGCCGAATCGGCGGCGTCGAACAGATGGTGACCCTCGTCGAACACGTAGCGTGTGGGCAGCGCCGGATCGTCGCCGCCGAGCGCCGCCTGGGTCATCACCAGCGCGTGGTTGGCAACGACGATCTCGGCGCGCCGCGCCTTGCGCACCTGCCGCTCGATGAAGCATTTCCGGAAATGGCTGCAGGCGGTGTAGATGCACTCGCCGCGCGTGTCGGTGAGGTCGGTGGTCACCGCCTGGCCGAGCAGGTCGGCGAGCCAGCCGGGAAAGTCGCCGCCGACCATGTCGCCGTCGCGCGTCGCCGTCACCCAGCGGGCGACGAGGCCGAGCGCCACCACCGCCGGCGACGCCGCCGGAAGCCGCGCCACGGCTTCCTCGAAATTGAGCAGGCAGAAGATGTTCTCCCGCCCCTTGCGGACGACGACGCGGCGCAGCTTGTCGCGCAGGTCCGGATAGAGCCGGTCGAGCTCCTGGTCCAACTGGCGTTGCAGGTTGCGGGTATAGGTGCTGATCCATACCGCGCCCCGGTTCTTGCGCGCCCAGACGCCGGCCGGCGCCACGTAACCGAGGGTCTTGCCGATGCCGGTGCCGGCTTCGGCGAGGACGACGCGCGGCGCCCCCGGCCGGTCGCGCGGCGCGAAGGCGCCGGCGGCGTGCGAGGCGTAGCGCATCTGTGACGGCCGCGGCTCGGCATGGGGGCCGAGCAGCTGCACCAGCCGCGCCCGCGCCTCCACCGCCTCCACCGGCCAAGCGAGCGGCGGCGGCGGCGGTGCCGTCTCCTGCCATTCCTGCAGGCGGGTCCAGACACGCAAGCCGCCGGCCACGTCCCGCGGGGCCGATTCGTCACCGCCGCCGAGGGCAGCGAGTACCGCCCGCCCCCACCCCCAGCCGGCGCGCGTCATCGCCCACGCCACGGCCAGCGCGTCCTCGCGGGGCGCGGCGCGCAGGTCGGCCAGCAGCGCCCGCGCCACGTCGCGCAGGCGGGCCGCCTCCTCTTCAAGGGTCGACGGCGGCGTCAGCAGCAGCGCCGTGGCGAGGCCGCGCACCGTCGGCAGGCAGAACCGCGCCGGCCTGACGAACGCGAAGAGCTCCAGGACGTCGAGGGCCGGGAACGGCGCGATGCCGAGGCGTCGCGCCACCTGCTTGGCGTGACAGACGATGGGCGGCGGTGCGGCCCGGAGCCGTTCGGCCGCGGCGGCGAGGCTGAGCGTCGCGACGCGGCCGTCGGCGTCACGCCAGATCGCGCCGCGCACCCCGGCGACCAGGGTCGGGGCGTCGGGCAAGCGGAGCGGCGGGGCGGCCGACAGGGGGAACGGTGTCATCGGCCGAGTATACCGGCGGCGACGGCGGTCGTCGCCTGCCGGCTGCGTCGGTGCGTGAGACCAGCCGAGCCGCCGCCGCTTGTCCCCGCTTTCCCCGCTTCATCGGGCTCGCCAAAGCCGCCGACTTCCGGCACAAGGGGTCCCCGCACCTTTGACACCGGAGACACCATGATCGGTCGCAACACCGAAGCCGCCCAGAAGCTCACCTCCTACGCCGACCGCCTGGAGCGGTTGCAGGACGACTTGGACGCGCTCAAGGAGGACCTGAAACAGGTCAAGGCGGAAGCCAAGGCCGACGGCTTCAACATCCAGGCATTGGTCCGGCTGGTGGCGATCCGCCGCAACAAGAAGCGCGCCGACAGCGAAGCAGAACTGCTGAACGACCTGGCGCTCTATGCCCATGTCACCGGCACGCCCTTCGACCTCGCCTACCCGTCGGAGTCCGAGACGCCCGCGCACAGCGGCTCCCCGGTCGGCGACACCGTCGAGACCCGGTCGGCGGCGGAGTAGGCTGGAGCGGCGCGGCCCGTTCGAAGCCAAGGCGGCGGTCCGGCAGACCCGGCTGGGTCATGTCATGATTCTTTACACGTGCCGCCAGCCGCCATTTTCTCGAAAAGCTTCCTAATTTCTTAACGTTACTGGATCGGGCGCATGGCAGACCGGCTTTGCCGAACGCCACGGCGCCGAGATATTGTAAAAATTTTTTACACTTTTGCCCTCATTTCGTCGCGGCCGATCGGCCGCCGTGCAAAAAACCAATATATTTCAATAAGTTGTGATTTTGGCCTGGTGATTGCATGTCTGACTGAGGTTGCAGTGATTGTCTCGGAGGCTGTGGAGGCCGGGCTTCGGTCCGATCGCCACAAACCCGATTGGGGGAGGAGGACAGGTCGCTTCGGCACCCCCCGACCCGGACCGGGAGGCCTGCGGATCGCGGATACATAACCAAACACCGAAAGGGAAAATCAATGAAAACAACATGCTCTCTGGCAATCGCCGCGTCGGGCCTGACCGCCCTCGGCCTTGCCCTCGCCGCCGGCAGCGCGTCGGCCACGCCGTTCGGGCCGGGCACGCCGCAGGGCGTCGTTGACGAGTTGTCCGGCGGCAGCGCCTTCGGCAACCCCGACGGCAATCCCGGCAGCCTCACCTGCCCGGCGTGCGACGCCGACGTGAATTTCCTCACCTACTCCAATCCCGACGGCAACGACTGGCGGGACGACATCTTCACCCTGTTCGGCGTCCCGACGACCGCGTGGACGACGCTGGCCAGCGATCCCACCGCCGAGGGCGGCGACGATGGCAACCCGTGGAACGACCGCTGGGTGTTCTTCTACGCCGTGGAGAACACCAACCCGCTGGGCGACCCGAACGCGGAGCTAGAGAACTTCAACGTCACCAAGACGCTGACCAACGGTGATCCGTTCGAGCAGAACCCCTACGCCAATGGCGGCTTCGGCGACGCGGTCGACCTGCTCGCGGAAAACACCCACGCCCTCGACACGCCCAACGACGGGGCGCCCTCCACCGTCGAGGCCAAGACGCTCGATGACGGCTTTGATGACGATGATCCGTCGTCACTGCTGTTCACGGGCGCCAGTGGCCCGAACCCGATCGCCAGCGCCGCCATTCGCGCCGGCTCCCAGGCCTATTCCGGCGCGCTGTTCCGCTTCGACCCGCTGATCGGAGGCTTCAACTTCTCCGACGTGATGTGGCTCTCGTCCAACGCGCCCCATGCCGGCTTCGTCTGGGCGGAGACGGAATCGCCCGGCGGCTTCGGCGCAGCCGGCGACGTCGCCGGCATCGTCAACATTCCGGTCCCGGCGAGTTTGACCCTCTTCGGCATCGGACTGCTGGGTCTCGGACTGGCGCGTCGGCGCACCGTCTGACCCTCGGACACGTCCTCTCGCGGAGACGGCGGCCCCCCGGGGCCGCCGTTTTCGTTGCGCCTATCGCAACGATGGCGCGGCGGCACCCTCTCCCGCCGCCGACCCGTCGGCGCCGAGCGCCGAGGTGAGCGGCGTGGCGCACAGGCCGCTGATCTTGTCGCAGGCGACGCTGTTCTCGATGTCGAGGCCGTGGGCGGTGATGGAGTAGCCGTGCAGCCGGTTGGAATGATTGGAGCCCAACGACTTGGCGACCAGCAGCGCCCGGTGCACCCGGCAGCCGCACTCCAGATAGCGCAGGAAGATCTTGGTATCGACCAGCGAGGACAGGGACAGATGATCGTCCGGCATGTCGTCGAGGCGGCCAGTGCGCTGGATCGTCAGCAGACAGGTGATGCCCCGCTGCTTGCAGGCGTCCACCAGGCGGACGACGAAGGCGAAGGCGACCTTGGTCGACCCCAACCGACGCAGCGCGGAAATGGGATCGGCGACCACGTGATGGGGGAACCAACTCTCGATCACCGCGAGGATGCGATGCAGGTGTTCCTCGGCGCCCATGGCCTCGGGCATGGCGCCGAGAAAGCGCAAGGTGCCGTCTTGCACGCCGCTGCGCAGATCGATGCCGGGGCTGAGCATGGCGTCCAGCAACTCCGCCTCCGACTGCTCGAAACTGACGAACAGCACGCGCTCGCCGCGCGCGGTCGCCCCCCGCGAAAAGGTCGAGGCCAGCGTCGTCTTGCCGGTGCCGCTGCTGCCGAAGATTAGAACGCTGGCGCCGCGCCGGAAGCCGCCGTCGAGGATCTCGTCGAGCTTCTCGTGACCGCTGCTCATGCGCGAGCCGAGCGGCCGGTGGCGGAGCGCGACGCTGGAGATCGGCATCAGGCTGAGGCCACTCGCGGTGATGACGCAGGGGTATTCGTAGCGGCCGAAGCCGGAACCGCGGCACTTGATGACCCGCAAATGCCGCACCGCCACCCGATCCTCGACCGCTTGGCGGAAGTGAATGACGCAATCCGCCATGAAATCGAGGAATTCGTAGCGGGCGGTGGAGAACTGCTCCGCGGTGAGCTTCGCCGTCAGCACGGTGGTCAGACCTTGCTCCATGAGCCATTCGTGCAGCGAATACAGCTCGGTGCTCTCGCGCGCGGTGTCGTCGAACAGCCGGAGCAGCGCGTCGGCGGCATCGAGCACGACCCGCTTGGCGCCGATGCGGGCGACGATCTCCGAAAGGTCCGCGAGCAGGCCGTAGAGCGTGAAGCGGCCGGACAGCACCGTCGCCGGATTGGGGCGGGCCTCGATGATCGCCAGCCGCCCCGCCGCCTCCTCGGCCGCCAAATCCCAGCCGAACGTCCGGGCGTTCTCGCGAATCGTCTCGGCCCGCTCCTCGAAGCTCAGCAGCACGCCCGGCTCGCCCGCCTGGGCGCCGGTGTAGAGGAACTGCATGCCGATGACGCTCTTGCCGCAGCCGGAGCCGCCGGTGACCAGCGTCGTGCGCGCCGCCGGCAGGCCGCCCCAAAGGACATTGTCGAGGCCGGGAACGCCGGAGCGCACCTTCGGCAACAAACGCGCCGAAGCCGGTTCCGAAGGCGCCGGCAGAATGGTCGTATCGATCATGATCTCGGATCCCCAGGGACCGCGACGCCAGCCGCCCGGCCGCTCGCTCCGGAAACTCATCCGATTGTAAGCAAAGTTTCCTATAACCGGACATAAAGGCCCAGGCAGGCCGGTCAACCGCAAGCGGGAAAAAAGATCAGACCGAGACCCGACCGGACCGCGGCAACGGCGCGGACGGGCGCTGCGGCGGCGCGGGCGCTCAGGCGCCCTGGAAATCCTCCAACGCGTAGAGGTAGAGCGGGCGGGCGCGATGGCCGGCCTCGGGCACCTCCAGTACCTCGAGCAGGCGCGAGCGCGTGAACCGCTGCCGCACCGGGGCGTGCGCCTCGGGGCCATGGCGGGCGACGAACAGCACCCGCTGGCCGATCTCGGGCGTCAGCGGGCTCGCATGTTCGTAGTGGTTCTGCGGGATGCCGTCGTAGTCCCACATCGCCGCCGGCGGCAGCCGGCCGTGGGCGTAGAACAGGATCTCGCCATGCAGCTTGGAATCGTTGGTGAGGATCGCCGTGTACGGTGCGCCGTCCAAGCCCTCGCTGACCACCTCGGCCACCCGTTCGCCGATGGTGTCCCAGCCACGCACCGGCGCGAACGCGTTGGCGAGCCCGACCCGCGGCGCCAGATCCGGCCGGATCACCAGCACGGCGAGCACCAAGCCGGCCGCCAGATGCAGGCCGACCGATGCCGGCAGCAGCCAGCGCCAACGGTGGGCCGTCGTCGAAAGCCAGGCGACCACCAGGATCGTCGCCGCCACGTAGGCCGGCACCGCCCAGTTGGCGTGGGCGCGCGAGAGAAACGCCTGGACGCACAAGAGTACGATCAGCGGCACGCTGAACGCCACCAGGAACCGCGTCGACCGATCCAGGTCGGCGCGCCTGAGGGTGGCGACGCGGGCGATCAGTGCTGCGAACATCAGCGGCCCGAACACGCCGAACTGGGCGCCGAAAAACTCCAGGAGCTTGTCGAAGCGGAACATCTCGGCGCCGAGATTGGTGTTGGCCGCGGTGTGGCGGATGGTCGCGAAGTCGTTGGCGGCGTTGTAGAGGATGTTGGGCGTCAGGATCAGCGCCGCGACGCCGAGGGTGACGACGGCGCAGCGGCTGGTGGCGAGCCAGCGGTCGCCCGGACTGACGGCGAGGAACAGCGCGGCGCACGCGACGAAGTAGAGCATCGCGTACTTGCTCAGGATCCCGAGGCCGATGACGACGCCCAGGGCCGCGGCCCAGGCGAGGCTGCGGGTGCGCAGCAGCTCCAGGAAGATCAGCAGCCCGGTCGTCCAGAAGAACAGCAAGGGCACGTCGGTGGTCATCAGGCCGGACGAGAACGAGACGGCGGGCGCCGTCGCGTAGATCACCGCCGACCACAGCGCGATCCGGTCGTCGGCGAGTCGCCGGGCGACGGCGAACACCGCCAGCGCCGTCGCCCCGTGCAGCAGCGGCGCGGCGAAGCGCACCGCCCACTCGACGTTGCCGAACACGCCGGTGGTCGCGCCGATGAGCCAGGCGACCAGCGGCGGCTTCTCGAAATAGCCGAACGCCGGTTCCTGCCCCCACGACCAGTACAGCGCCTCGTCCGGGGCGAGCGTGTGATTGGCGGCGAACACCATGATGACGCGCAGCAGCGTGATGGCACCGACGACGGCGAGCGCCAGGGTCGCATCGGATGGGACACCGGGGCGAGGAGGGCCCGGGCGGTCGTCCGTTGCGGATCGCGGATGGGCGGTCAGGGCATCGTTCATGGCGGGCAGCGGCCGGCGGCGGCGCCGAGCCTAGTCCTTTTCCAGGGTCGCCTTGAGATAGGCGAGGAGTGGATAGAGGCCGGCGAACAGCGCGATCAGGAAGCCCCAGCCGCCCTCGCGGTAACCGCGGCGGGAGACGTAGCACTTGAAGAAGCGATCGAACAGCCGGCGCAGGTTGGCGGCGAACGAGCCGGGGGCGCCGCTGTCGCGCAGGTCACGCGCCCGGGCGGTGGTGTACCGGTCGAGCCGGTGGATCATGTCGGAGATGCTGGCGTCGACGTAGTGATCGACGGGCACGGCGAGCCGCGGCCCCTTGCGGCCGCTCCACGTGAGCGATGGATGCACGCGCTGATCGCCCCAGCGCTTCACGCCCTTGCGAAACAGCCGGGGCGCGCTGTTGGTCCCGAAGGATCCGCCCCAGCCCCAGCGGACCAAGCGATCGCCGATGTAGTTGTCAAAGCTCAGCTCGTGCCAGTCGTAGGACGTGGCGGCGATGGTGCGACGGATCTCCTCGGCAAGCGCTGGCGGCACCCGCTCGTCGGCATCGATCTCGACGATCCAGGCGCCGCGACAGGCGGCGATGCCGGCATTGCGGCGCGGCCCTTCCAGGTCCCATGCGCCCTCGACGATGCGATCGGTGAACGTCTCGGTGATGCTCTTGGAGCGGTCGGCGCAGCGGTCGAGGACGACGACGATCTCGTCGGCAAAGCCGAGGCGCTCCAGGCACGCGGCGAGCTGCGCCTCCTCGTTGTGGGCGACGACGAGCGCCGAAAGCGCCACGCCGGCCGGCGCATCGGGGGCCGCCGGAACCTCGGAGTCGGGGGTGATCGCGGCGGGCTGCGGCATGGCGGGCGGATCTCGGGTGAAGCTGTCCCGGAGGCCGTAGCACGGGCAACCCGCCGCTGCCAAGGCTGGCCGCCGTTACCGTCTGCCGGCGCGGACGCGGTCGAACAACTCGAGATACTGATCGACGATCGCCGACTCGCTGAACGTCTTGGCGTAGGTCTCGCGGCCGCCGGCGACCAGGCGGGCGGCGAGCGCCGCATCGCCGAGCACACGGCGGAGCGCGACGGCGAGCGCGGCGGCGTCGTCCACCGGGACCAGCAGGCCGTCCGCCTCGCTGCTGATCAGGAACCGCGGCCCCTGGCTCGCCGCCGCGACCATGGGAATGCCGTGCTGCCAAGCTTCCAGGATGACGTTGCCGAGCGGCTCCCAGCGGGATGGCATGACGCAAGCGTCGGCGGTACCGAACAGCGCCGACGGATCGTCGAGCCAACCGAGAAAGCGCACGCGGTCGGCGAGCCCGAGCGTCGCCACCTGCCGCGTCAGGTCGCCGAGCAACGGCCCCTCGCCGGCAATCCAGAGATGACAGCCCGGCAATTGGGCCAACGCCGAGAGCAGAATATCGAACGCCTTGTCGGCGTGCAGGCGGCCGAGGGCCACGAGCAGCGGCACGCCCACAGGCGTGTCATACACGGCCCGATCCACCGGCGGCGCCGACGGCGTCTCCAGGGCGAAGTTGGAGATGACATGCGCCCGGTCGGCCGGCCAGCCCCGCCTGACGAAATAGTCGCGGATGTCCGGCGTGTTGCCGATCAGGTGGTCACACCGCCGGTAGTACTTCAGGTCGAAGTAGCCGCCCAGCCTGGCCATGTGGACGAAATCGCCCCGCGGACACACGGCGCTCGGCCGACTCATGTGGGTCAGCACGATGGCGGGGCGGAAGCGCGCGATCTCCCGCCGGAACAGCCGTGGCGTGGTGATGTCGAACCACTTGCCGAACGGCGCCACGACCGGCTCGATGCCGCCAGCGCGAAGCTGCGCCACCCAGTTGGCATGGCCGCGGATCAGCGCCCGCTGCTCGACGCCACGGCGTTGCAGGGCGAGACACAAGCGGACGACGAATTTCTCGGCGCCGCCGGCCGCCGCCCCGGCCATCGCGTGCAACAGTCGCAACGGCGCGTGCTCACTCACTGAATCGCCGCCCGGCGCTTCTCGGGACCGGCCGCGGCGACGGCCGCCATCAGGTCCTCGACGGCGGCGACCACGGCATCGACGGAGAGCGTTTCCATGCGCGAGGCCTGCGACCGGTGGTCGTAGTCGGACGCGCCGACGATCTCCTGGAATGACTTGGCCGTCCGCACCGCCCGGCTGAATCGACCCCACGGCCCGTAATGCTCTTCCTTGCTGGGACCGAACAGGCCGAGGGTGGGCACGCCGGCCGCGGCGGCCAAATGCATGAGCCCGGAATCGTTGCCGACATAGAGGTCGCAGCGTTCGAGGCAGGCATAGGCGGTCAACAAGTCGGTGTGGCCGGCGAGATCGAGCCTGCGGTCGCCTGGCACGTTGGCCAGCACCTGGATCGCGGCGGCGCGCTCATCAGGGGCGGAAAACACCGCGACGCGGGCGCCGGGGAGGACGCCGCCCGGCGCGGTCAGCCGGTCGATCAGCGCCCGGAATCGCTCGGCCGCCCATTGCTTGCCGCCCCAGTTGGCCGTCGGCCCCAATGCCAGCACGGACCCCCCGGCAGGAATCAGCGCCGCAGCGGCGTGACGGTGCTCGGCGGCGGCGTGGATCTCCGGGGCCGGTGGATCGGCGAAGCCGAGACTGTCGGCGAGCTGCCGGACTTTGTGGACCCCGGGCCGGTCATGGCACATGCGAAAGCGCCGCCCGGCGGGAAGCAGGAAGACGAGGGCCGAGCGCCGGAGATCGACCACCACGGTCCACGAGCGCGTGACGCAGTTCGCCCACAGGGCGAACCAGTGCCCCAGCCAGCGTCGCCGCCGGAACGGAATGATCCGTTCCAGGTTCGGCACATGGCTGAACAACGGTGCGACTGCTGGGCCGCAGACGAGGGTCACTCGGGCGCCCGGGTACAACCGCTGCAAGCGTCCGAGCACGCCCGTCGACAGCACCGCATCGCCGATGCGGGTCGAGGTGATGAAAAGGATCCGCATGGGTTTCGGGATGGACGACCCCTCGCGTGGCGCCGACACACGGGTGGCACGAACCCGTTTGACCCGGGACCCGTTCGATCCGGCAGCGCGACGGATCGGTATCGGCGGCCGCCGGGAAAGTCAAGAATGGCCGCCCACAGACTACCGGGCGGCGCCGATGGTGGACGGGCCCGGAGCGCTCCGATATAGTCTCGCCGCGTCGCCCGGGAGCCGGATCGCCCTTGGGCAGGCGCCGTCATCATCCGCCCCATCACCGCGCCGTTCGTCGTAGTGACCGGCGTGGCGGGCTTGGTCATTAGACGCCGACGCGCGGCAACCTGGACTCCACCAACGATTTGTGCGGCATCGCGGGAGTTTACCGAAAGGATCGGCGCGCGGCCTCGACGCAGCAGCTCGATGCGCTGACGCGCGCGTTGGCACATCGCGGCCCCGACGGCTCGGGGCAGTATCGCCATGGCCCGGTCGGGCTGGTCCACACCCGCCTGTCGATCATCGACCTGGCGACCGGCGACCAGCCGCTGTTCGCCGACGACGGCACGGCCCTCGTCGGCAATGGCGAGATTTATAACTTCATCGAACTGATGGACGGGCCGCTCAAGGGCCAGGCGACGCGCTCACACTCCGATTTCGAGCCGGCGCTGCATCTCTATCGCCGCGAGGGGGTGGCGGGTTTCGACCGGCTGCGCGGCATGTACGCGCTCGCCATCTATGACCCGGCCGAGGCAACCCTGATCCTGGCTCGTGACTCGTGCGGCATCAAGCCGCTGTACTGGACGGAGACCGACGAAGGCTTCGCATTCGCCTCGGAGCCGCGGGCCCTGTTCGCCGCCGGTATCGTCACCCCGCAGGTCCGGGACTCCGCTCGCGCGCAAATTCTGCAGCTGAAGAACACCGCCGACGTCGAGACCATCTTCGCCGGAGTGCACCGGCTGATGCCCGGCGAGATCATGCTGATTCGGGATGGCAGCATCCTGGGCCGGCACGGCCGCGATCCGCTGCCACCACCGGCGACACGATCCTGGCGCGATCTCGACGCGGCGGTCGCGGCGCTCGACAGGGTGCTGGAGGACAGCGTCCTGGTGCATCAGCGCTCGGACGTGCCGTATGGCATGTTCCTCTCGGGCGGCATCGATTCGGCGGCGGTGCTGACGATGATGGCGCGGCTCAACCATCAGCCGGTCCGCGCCTTCACCATCGGCTTCACCGGCACCAGCGTGCATGACGAGCGCCCGGCGGCACGGCAGATCGCCAAGGCGCTGGGCGCGGACCACGAGGAGATCGAGTACGGCGAGGCGGACTTCTGGCGGTTGCTGCCGGCGACCGTCGCCTGCCTCGACGAGCCGACGTGGGATCCGGCGATCCTGCCCACGTACAAGCTTGGCGAGGTCGCCGGCCAAAGCCTCAAGGTGGTGCTCTGCGGCGAGGGCGGCGACGAGGTGTTCGGCGGCTACGGCCGCTATCGCCGGCTGTTGCGGCCGTGGTGGCTGGGGGGCCGACCGCCGCGGATCAAGGGCGTGCTGCACGGCCTCGGCGTGTTGCGCGCGGAGGATCGCGGATGGTCCGCTGCCGCCGAGGCGATCCGTCGGGATGCGGCGCAGCCGGGCCGCTCGCCGCTGCAGGCGGCACAGGCGGCCGATGTCCATGACTGGCTGCATGGCGACCTGTTGCTGAAGCTGGACCGCTGCCTGATGGCGCACGGCGTCGAGGGGCGGACACCGTTTCTCGATCCCGCCGTCGTCAACTTCGGCTACACGCTGCCCGATTCGTTGAAGGTGCGAGATGGGCTGGGCAAGCTGGTGCTGCGCCACTGGCTCGACCGGCACTGTCCGGCCGCCCAGGCGTTCGCCCGCAAGCGCGGCTTCTCGGTGCCGATCACGGACTGGATTCGGCCGCGTGGCGCCGACATCGGCGCGTTGGTCGCCGCATCGCCCGCGATCGCCGCGATCTGCCGGCCCGAGGCGGTGAAGGACCTGTTCCGCGACGGCTCGCGCAAGGCCGGGCTCGCCGCCTGGTCGCTGCTGTTCTATGCCGTCTGGCACGCCATCCACGTGGACGGGCGGACGGTGAACGACGACACCTTCGCCTTCCTCGGCGGGCGCTGACATGGCGGTGCCCATCCCCTCCCCGCGTCACCGGGACGCGGCTTTTCGTAGCGGCACCATCCTTGCCGCCGCCGCCGCGCCGGGGTTGATCTTCGGCCCGGCGGCGATCGGCGTCACCGTCGGTCTCGCCATGGCCTTGCTGTTGCTGGCGATGCCGCCCGGCCGATGGTGGCCGCGCGTGGCCGACATCGCAGCATCGCCGCTCGGGATCCTGTTCGGCGTCGTCGTCGTCAGTTGGTTGCCGAGCCTCGCCGTCACCCTGAACCTGCGGCTGACCCTGGAAGCCTTCGGCTACAGCCTCGGGTTCGTCGCCGGCGCCGGGATCCTGTGGGCCATTCTGGCCGAGGATGCGCGCACCCCCGCCCTGGTGCGCTGGTCGCTGCTGGCGACGACGGCGCTGGCGGTGGCGATCGGTGGTTCCGCGCTCTATGGCCCGTCCGAGGTGCTGGCGCTGTTCCGCTTTGAAGGGTGGACCGCCACCGATGCCGCCGGCCGTCTCCGGTCATTCGCCAACGCTGCGATGCTGATCATCCCCGCCGTGCTCTGGGCCGGCTGGCGCGGCGGCATGATCGCGCGGGGGATCGGCACGCTTGGCGCCATCGGGCTAATTGCCGTGATCCTCGGCACCGACACCCTCGCCCCACTCTCCGGCGTCGGCGCGGCAGCCGTCTTCGCCACCATCTGCATCGTCGCCCGGGCGTGGCCGCACCGGATTCCGACGATCCTGGGTACGCTCGCCGGGCTCGCCGGGATCGGCCTCGTGGCCGTCCTGCTCACCGACACTCCGCCGGTTGAGGGCGTGCCCTTCGACCCCTACCTGCCGCTTTGGCTGGTGGATCTCCACCGCCAGGTCATCTGGTCGTTCACCCTGGATCACGCCCTGCAGGCGCCGGTTTTCGGCCTCGGCATCAACGCCGTCGACCAGATCGAAGGGACCAAGACCCTGATGCCTGGGCTCGGCCCGCAGGGCGAATACCTGCCTTCGCATCCGCACAGCTGGCTGCTGGAGATCTTCGCCGAGACCGGGGCGGTCGGCACGCTGCCGTTCGTCCTGTTCGTCGCCGCCTGGATCATCCGACTGGCCTGGGAGCATGTGCGCACGGGATCGCCCGAATACCTCGCCGCCGGAGCGGTGAGCAGCGGCTATTGGGTGGCCGGACTGTTCAACTTTTCGTTTTGGGAAGCTTGGTGGCAACTGGCCCACGTCGTGCTCGTGGCGGTGCTGTTGGCGAGTCGCGTGTCGCTTGTTTCGACGAGCGCCCCCTTGCAGGGCCGGCGAGAGACGGTACCTTTGCTCCATTCAACGCCGTAAGATCGGCCAAGCGCGCATGCACGCCTTCAATCGCGACGTCTTTCGTCAACTTTTCGTGGGGATGCTGTTGGTCACCATCGGCCTGACGGCCGTGCTGTGGATGAGCCAGTCGTTGCGCTTCGTCGACTTCATCGTCAATCGCGGGCTCGACCTCGGCACGTTTCTCTATCTGATCGCGCTGATGCTGCCCAATTTCATGCTGGTGATCCTGCCAATCGCGGTGTTCGCCACCGTGGTGTTCACCTATGCCAAGCTGATCAACGATCGGGAGATGGTGGTGATGGGGGCCGCGGGCGTCAGCCCGCTGGGGCTGGCGGCGCCCGCGATTGTGCTGGCGCTGATCGTCATGACCGTCGCCTACGCGCTCTACATGACGGTGCTCCCGGCGTCCTACCGAACCTTCCGGGAGATGCAGTGGGACCTGCGGTACAATTTCGCCCGCGTGCTGCTGGAGGAAGGCGCGTTCACCGACGCCAGCGACGGCATCACAGTCTACGTGCGCGAGCGTTCCCCGGACGGTCAGCTGCGCGGCATCCTGGTGCACGACGCCCGCGATCCCGAGCAGGTGCACACACTCGTCGCCGAGCGCGGCGCCCTGGTTTCCATCGATGACGGCGCGCGCGTCGTGCTGTTCAATGGCAACCGGCAGAGTGTCGACTCCGAAACCGACGCCCTCTCGGTGCTATACTTCGAACGCTATGTCTTTAACCTGGAGTTGACGCGCCGCGACAGCGCCGAGCGCTACCGCCCGCCCGAGGAGCGCACCCTGCGCGAGTTGTTCGCCATCGCCGACGATCCGGTGGTCGAGGCGCGCGACCACGGCAAGTTCATCGTCGAGGCGCATCGGCGGATCACCGCCCCGCTGTCGACGCTCGGGTTCACGCTGATCGGCGCCGCGTTCCTGCTCCAGGGACGTTTCCAGCGCGGCCGCCAAGCCCGCAATGCTGTGGCCGCCGTCGTCACCGCCGTGGCGCTCCTGCTCGCCACCTTCGGACTGCAAAACCTCGCCGGCCGCAATCCGTCGCTTATTCCCCTGATCTATGCCGCAACGCTGCTGCCGATCGTCGGCGGCGGCCTCGCCCTGGTTCGCCCCCGCCGCTTGCGCGTGCCTCAGCTGATCGCCGATCGGGCGGCGCGGCGCAGCCTCAATCGATCGGGACGGAGTCCGACGCGGACTTGATGATTTCGGCGCTGCGCCTGAGAGCGTCCTGCTCGTTCGGCTCCAGTTCCGGGAAAATGTCGACGACCACACCCTGGGCCCCGACCACGCGCGGGATGGTGAGCGCCACATCGGTGACACCGAGCACTTCTGGCGTGTCGATCGACACGCTGAGGACCGCCTGCTCGTCCGACCCGATCGCCTTGACGATGCGCGCGAGGCCGGCGCCGATGCCGTAGTAGGTGGAACCCTTGCCCTCGATGATCGAATAGGCGGCATACCGGACGCCCCGATCGATCTGCTCGCGCACCGCCTCGGTCAGGGGGGCGCGCACCTGCGCCGCGAACGACGTCAGCGGAATGGTGCCGGCCTTGGCGTTAGACCACGCCAACACTTGGCTGTCGCCGTGCTCGCCGAGCACGTAGGCATGCACCGAGCGCGGCGAGATCCCCAGGTGCCGGCCGAGCAGACTGCGAAAGCGTGCCGTATCGAGGATCGTGCCGGAGCCGATCACCCGCGTCGCCGGCAATCCGGAGATCCGGCGCGAGACGTGGGTCATCACGTCGACCGGGTTGGATGCCACCAGAAGGATGGGATCGGGCGTTGCCGCCAGCACTTTGCCGATGACATCCTTGAACACCGCGGCATTGCGCTCGAGCAATTGCAGCCGCGTCTCCCCCGGCTTCTGGCCGACGCCGGCCGACAGGATCACCACGCTGGCGCCGTCGAGATCGGCATAATCGCCAGCCCGGAAGTTGACCGAGGAGTTGAACGGAACGGCGTGGGAGATGTCCTCCGCCTGCGCCACCGCCAGTTTGTGGTCCAGATCGATCAGAATGATCTCGGTGCCGATGCCGTTGAGCGCCATCGCGTAGCCGGCGGCGCTGCCCACCATGCCGGCGCCAACAATGCCGATTTTCATGCCCTGTCCTCCCCGTGTTGCCCGCGTTCCTGTCCGGTGCCGGCGCCGAGCGCACGCCCGAGCACCGGATCCGCAGGAAGACCCTAATCGAACCCGATCGTCGACGCCAGCAATCGACGGTGCCTGCACTGGGGGCTAAGCTGAGCATCGCAACCGATCGAACGGAAGGAGAGCGGATGCTGCTGGAAGGATCGTGCCACTGCCGGGCGGTGCGCTTTTCGCTGGAGTCCCGGCACCCCTACCCGTTCAACCTCTGCTATTGCTCGATCTGCCGGAAGACCGCGGGCGGCGGCGGCTTCGCCATCAATCTGGGGGGCCGCTTCGCCTCGCTCAGGGTCGAGGGCGAGGAGCATATCCGCGTCTACCGCGCTCGGACGGGCGAGTCCGGCGACGATCGCGACCTCAGTCCGCTGGAACGCCGGTTCTGTGGAACCTGCGGCAGCATGCTCTGGTGCTGGGACCGGCGCTGGCCGGATCTGGTCCATCCGTTCGCCTCGGCCATCGATACCGAACTCCCCGTGCCCCCCGAACGGACCCACATGATGCTTGGATCGAAGGCGTCCTGGGTGGTCCCCCGAGTCGATCCCGGCGACCAGACATTCTCCGAATATCCTTGCGAGTCGATCGCCGAATGGCACGAACGCTTGGCATTGGATGGCTGACCGGCGACCTGGCACGGTGTTGCGGACGCGCACCACGACTCCCTCAGACGTTCCCCGCCGCCCGTTTGCGGCCGACCGAAGGCCAACCCCCCTTGTCGCCCCGGCGGCGTTGGGCTATCTTACCGGTGGCTTGTTTTGGATCGTACTGGTGCAGATTGCTGCTTCGACGACCGTGTCGTTCACTTCTTCCCAGACTACACTCGAGACTGCCGCGCGTCAGGGCATGTTGCCGGGCGTGCAACTTCGTTACAGGAGTCGACGACTTTGAACACCGGAACCGTGAAGTGGTTCAACCGCACTAAGGGCTTTGGTTTCATCGAGCCCGAAAACGGCGGACCCGATGCCTTCGTGCATATCTCGGCCCTCGAGCGCGCGGGCTTGCAAGACCTCACCGAAGGTCAAAAGGTTCAATACGAACTCGTGCGTGGCCGGAACGGCAAGAGCGCGGCGGACAACTTAAAGCTGGTTGGCTGATCCTTCGGGTGTTCGAGGCCGACGGATGAACTCGATCCGTTGGTCTCGAACCCTAAGATCTATGGTCTAACGGTTCCACCTGTCTGACGCTTGGTCGTCAAGCGCCGGGACAGGTGAACGTGGTCAAAACAGCGGAGGGGCCCCTCGGGAAGTGCGAGGGGCCCTTCTTTGTTCCGGTCTGTCCCGATAGATCGGTCGGGTACGGGCGTGGTCAGTCAGGGGGCCGGCACCATGCCGGGCCGGCACGCGAACCGCTCCACCGTGGGAGGCGGGCCTCGGTCAACCCCCTGTCGGTCAAGACCCCGTCACGCGTTCGACGGTCGAGCCGCTGCCGGCATCTTCCCATTTCTCCGGGCCTACGCTCTCCGGGCCTACGCCCTCCGGGCCCCCGTTCCCCGGGCCCCCGTTCCCCGAACATCGGCCATGCTCGATCTCGACGGTCGAGTGCTCGATGCCGAAGCTCTCGTCGAGCCGTTGCTTGATCGCGGCCACGGCGGTCGCGGAATCGGCGCCCGGAACGAGCCGCGCGTGCAGCGTGATCATCGGCCGCTCCTGGGTGATCGACCAGACATGCACGTGGTGCACCTCCGTCAGGCCCGGAACCGCGCTTTCCAGGTCCCGGGCGATTTTTCGCACATCGATGTCGGGCGGGCTGCCTTCCAGGAGAATGTTGGCGCTTTCCTGGAGCACCGCGAATGCCGAGCGCAGAATGATCAGGGCGACGATCACCGAAAGGATCGGATCGATGGGCGTCCAGCCCGTGACGATGATCACCAGCGAGGCCAAGATCGCCGCCACCGAGCCCAGGAGGTCGCCGGCCACGTGCAAGGCGGCGGCGCGGATGTTGAGGTTCTCCCGGTTGCCGTGCCGGAGAATCAGAAACGACAGGACATTGACCAGCAAACCGCCCACCGCCACCCAAAGCATCATGCCGCCCAGCACCTGTACCGGCTGGAACAGCCGCTGTGCCGCTTCGACGACAATCCAGGCGGCGATGACGAACAACGACAGCCCGTTGACGAAGGCCGCGAGGATGGAGAAGCGGCCAAAGCCGAAGGTTCGCCTGGCGGACGCCGGGCGGCGGGCAAGGCGGAAGCCGAACCAGGCGAAGGACAGGGCGGCGAAGTCGGCCAGCATGTGGCCGGCATCGGCGATCAGCGCCAGCGAGCCCGACACCAGTCCGCCGATCAGTTCGGCGACCATGTAGGTGCCGGTAACCAGGGCGGCGAGACCGATGCTGCGCTCGTTGACGCGGGACCAGGGATTGTCAGGACCACCTTGCACCGGCGGGCGGGACTCTTCTCCGAACATCACACCTCCGGCTCCGCCGGCCAAGGGCCCCAACGCTGGACGCGGCCTCAGAATACGCCGGATTCGAGGCCGACGGCCATAGCCAAGCCGCGTTCCCGGCAGGCGGCGACGAAGCCTTCATCCCAGTCGCCGCGGCAGATCAGCGGCGCCTGCACGGCGCGCCAGCACAGGCCCGTGGTGATCGTTTCGACGCCACGGCGGGTACCCGTCCCGTCATGACCAGCGCGGACATAGAGCGCATAGGGCAGCCCCTGCGTGCGCTCCAGGCAGGGATAGTAGATGCGGTCGAAAAAGTCCTTCAATGCCCCCGACATGTAGCCGAGGTTCTCGGTCGTGCCCAGGATCACCGCGCCGGCGGCCAGAACGTCGTCGGGCCCGGTGTCAAAGGGGCTCTTCGCCACCACCGCGACGCCGGTGACGTCGTCGTCACGCGCGCCCTCGACCACCGCGTCGAGAAGTCTCCGCGTGTTGGGCGAGGGGGCGTGGGCGACGATGAGAAGGCGTTTCGAAGGCATGCCCCCGGTTGATCCGCTGGTGGTCGCGCGTCGCGCCGGTCTGCGCCGTGCGGGGCGGTGCTGCCTTACCCGCGTGCGCCGGCGACGAAGCGATGCGGTCCGGCGTCGCGCCGACGATACTCGACGATCTCGCGCAGATAGGCGCCGTAGCCGCTCTTGTCCAGCGGCGCTGCCAGCCGCTCCACCTGATCCACGTCGATGAAGTTCATATTGAGCGCCACCTCCTCGACACAAGCGATCTTCAGCCCGGTGCGCTCTTCGATGATGCGGACGAAGTCGGCCGCCTGGAGCATCGACTGGAACGTGCCGGTATCCAGCCAGGCGAAACCGCGGCCCAGCCGCTCGACCGAAAGCCGGCCGCGATCCAGGTAGGTCTGGTTGACATCGGTGATCTCCAGTTCACCGCGCCACGACGGCTTGACGGCGGCGGCGATGTCGATGACCTCGTTGTCGTAGAAATAGAGGCCGGTGAGCGCCCAGTTGCTCGGCGGGATCTGGGGTTTTTCCATCAGTCGCAGCGGCCGGCCGTCGACGTCGAAATCGACGATGCCATAGCGCTCCGGGTCGGCGACCTGATAGGCGAAGACCGTCGCCCCCTCCTCGCGGGCGACCGCCCGCGTCAACAGGTCGGTCAGACCATGGCCGAACAACACGTTGTCGCCGAGGATCAGCGCCACGCGCTTGTCGCCGATGAACGACCGACCGATGAGGAACGCCTGCGCCAGCCCCTCCGGCTTCGGCTGCTCGGCGTAGACCAGGCTCAGACCCCACTGGCTGCCGTCGCCGAGCTGCTGCTCATAGAGCGCGCGATGCTCCGGCGTGGTGATGATCAGGATGGTCCGGATGCCGGCGAACATCAGCACCGACAGGGGATAGTAGATCAGCGGCTTGTCGTAGATCGGCAGCAGCTGCTTGCTGAGCGCGTTCGTCACCGGATAGAGCCGCGTGCCACTGCCGCCGGCGAGGATGATGCCGCGGATGTCGTCTCGGATCATGTGGGGGTCTCCCTGCGCAAGGTGTCGACGATCTCGTCCATCACCTCGGTCAGCGCGACACGCCAGGGGCGGCGGGGTGGCGCAAAGGCGGCGATGATCCGGCTGCAGTCCAGGACGGAATTGGCAGGCCGGCGGGCCGGGGTCGGATAGGCGGCGGTCGGGATCGGCGTCACCACCGGGCGCCGGCCCCAGACGTACGCGGCGGCGTCGAAGATGGCGTCGGCGAAGCCGGCCCAGCTGGTGGTGCCCTCGGCGGTGTAGTGGAAGGTGCCGAAGCGGTCGCGATCGCCCCGCGCATAGGCGCCGGCGACAATGAGCAGCGCCTCGGCGATGTCGCCCGCCGCCGTCGGCGCGCCGATCTGGTCGTCGACGACGCGCAGTTCATCCCGCTCCGCGCCGAGCCGCAACATGGTATGGACGAAATTGCCGCCGTGCGCGGCGTAGACCCAGCTGGTGCGGAGGATCAGGTGGTCCGGCCAAGTCTCGCGTACCGCCGCCTCACCCGCCGCCTTCGAGGCACCGTAAACGCCGAGCGGCGCGACAGGATCGTCCTCGACCCAGGCGCCAGCCTTGCTGCCGTCGAACACGTAGTCGGTGGAGATGTGCAGTAACGGCACGCCCCGGGCGGCACAGGCGGCGGCGAGGACGCGCGGGCCGGTCTCGTTGACCGCGTAGGCCCGTTCCGGTTCGGACTCGGCCTTGTCGACGGCCGTATACGCTGCCGCATTGATCAGCACGGCGCAACCATCGAGCGCCGCCGCGACGCCGGCGGGATCGGTGATGTCTAACTCCGGCAGGTCGCAGCCGACGGCGGCGTGCCCATGCAACGGCGCCCGCCGCATCACCTCGGCGCCGACCTGGCCCTTGCAGCCGGTGACGAGCAGCCGCGCCATCGCCTCACCCATCCCGCGGCAGCGCCGACGCCCGGTCCAGCCCCAGGCGCTGACCGGCATAGCGTTCGGCGCGGATCGGCTGCCACCAATCGGCGTTGTCCAGATACCAGCGGACGGTGCGGGCGAGACCGCTCTCAAAGCTCTCACGCGGCGTCCAGCCGAGGTCCCGCTCAATCTTCGCGCAGTCGATGGCGTAGCGCGCGTCATGGCCGGGCCGATCGGCGACGAAGCTGATCAGCCGGTCGTGCGGACAGTGCCGCGAGGCCGGTGCCAGTTCGTCCAGCAGCGCACAGACGGCGCGGACCACGGCCAAGTTGGTGCGCTCCGACCGGCCGCCGATGTTGTAGGTCTCGCCCACCCTCCCCCGGCGCAGCACCAGATTCAGCGCCGCCGCGTGGTCGTCCACGTAGAGCCAGTCGCGGACGTTGTCGCCGCGGCCGTAGACGGGCAGCGACTCCCCGGCCAGCGCCCTGATGATCATCAGCGGGATCAGCTTTTCCGGGAACTGATAGGGGCCGTAGTTGTTCGAGCAGTTGGTGACGATCACCGGCAGGCCATAGGTCTCGTGCCATGCCCGCGCCAGATGGTCGGAGGCAGCCTTGGATGCCGAGTAGGGGGAACGCGGATCGTAGCGCGTCTCTTCCGTGAACAGACCGGTCGGCCCAAGTGAGCCGAACACTTCGTCGGTGGAAACATGGTGGAAGCGGAAGGCGTCCCGGGCCGCCGGCGCCAGGCCGCGCCAATGGGCCAGCGTCGCGTCGAGCAGCACGTAGGTGCCGACGATGTTGGACTGCACGAAGGCGCCCGGCCCCTCGATCGACCGGTCCACATGGCTTTCCGCCGCGAGGTGCAACACCGCGTCCGGCCGATGGCGCGCCAGGATCGCCTGCACGGCGGCCGCATCGCCAATGTCGGCCTGCTCGAAGCCGCAGCGCGGATGGCTCCCCCACAGCGCCTGGAAAGCCGGGTTGGCGGCGTAGGTCAGCTTGTCGAGGACGATCGCGGTGTCGTCCGTCTGCTCGAGAATGTGCCGGACCACCGCCGAGCCGATGAAGCCGGCTCCTCCCGTGACCAAAAGCTTCATAGGGGCTTCCGTTCCATTTCGTCAGCCACCCCCCGGCACCGTGCGACCCTCTCCGGCGCCGCGCCGCTCAGAACAGGTCGACGGCATCGCGGAGACGCGGGTGGACGAGGTCGCGATCGGAGACGACGGCGGCGGTCGCATCGACGGGCCAGTCGATGCCGAGGTTGGGATCGTTCCATAGAATGCCCCGCTCCAGGTCGGGCGCATACGGCACGCTCACCTTGTACAGGACCTCGGTGTCCGGCTCGAGGGTACAAAATCCATGGGCGAAGCCGGCCGGCACCAACGCTTGGTTCCCAGCGTCGGCGCTGAGCCTGAGGGCGACGTGGCGACCGAAGGTGGGAGAGTGGCGGCGGATGTCGACGGCGACATCAAGGATCGCGCCCCGCACCACCCGCACCAGCTTGTCCTGCGCCGCCGGCGGCAACTGATAGTGTAGACCGCGCACGACGCCCGGTGCGGCGGAATAGCTATGATTGTCCTGCACGAACTCGATCCGCAATCCCGCCGCGGCGAACGCCGGCTTGCTGTAGGTTTCCGAGAAGAACCCGCGGGCATCGCCAAACCGCTTGGGCGTGATCATCAGCACATCCGCAAGGACGCTGGCTTCGATCTTCATGGCGGCAATCCGGAACGCGGTTCGAGGCGGGAGGCGGCGCGCATCGTCGCGGCGGACGGCGCCGCGCGAGTAACCCTATCCGGCCATCGGCTGGGATTCAAGCCAGACGCAGACCGAGCACACACCTTTGACGCGAGTGATTTCATCCTTTCGCCGATGATTCGGGTGAGCCAACCACGCCGCCGCCCCAAAAGGCATGGCCCAGAGGCATGGCCCGAAAGCGTGGCCTGCAGCCATCGCGGCGCGGCGCCGGCTCTGTCGACCGGCGCTCATCTCCGACCGAATCGACGATCGATCATCGGCCTCAACGCGCCCGGCGTACCGCTGCGACAGCCGAGCCGTGCCGTGAAAGCGCCACATTTCAGCGGTTTATGGTTGGGCCCCCGCCCCGGCTATCGATCTCGTGGAAAACGTGACACATCCGCTCGTCATGCCAAAGTCGAAACTCCGCGCTGACCGCCCGATCGTGCCGCGCCGGACCGCGCCGCCGCCGTCTCGCGAGACGGCCGCGCCCAGGCCGCGCCGCCGCTGGCTGGGTTGGTGCCTCCGCTGGTCGGCCATCACCGCCATCTGGCTGATCCTGGGCGCCGGCGGACTCGTCGCTTGGTACGCTGTTGATCTACCGGATATCGACGCGGCGATCGCCGCAACCCGTCAGCCATCCATTCGGGTGTTGGCCGGCGACGGCACGGAACTGGCGACGGCGGGTGATCTGTATGGTGTCCCGGTCCAGGTGAGCGATCTGCCGCCGGCGCTGCCCGCAGCGTTCCTCGCCACCGAGGATCGGCGCTTCTACGATCATTTCGGTCTCGATCCGCGGGGGCTGCTGCGCGCGTCGATCGTCAACATCAAGGCCCGACGCATCGTCCAGGGCGGCAGCACGATCACCCAACAGGTGGCGAAGAACCTGTTCCTCACCCATGATCGGACGGCGAAGCGCAAGGTCCAGGAGTTGCTTCTCGCCCTGTGGCTGGAACAGAAGCTGACCAAGGACCAGATCCTCTCGCTCTATCTGAACCGGGCCTATTTCGGCGCCGGCGCGTACGGCGTCGATGCCGCGGCACACAAGTATTTCGACGTGCCGGCGGCACGGGTCTCCACCTATCAGGCGGCGATGCTCGCCGGCCTTGTCCGGGCGCCATCCCGCTACAACCCGCATGCGAGACCCGACCTCGCCGACGGCCGCGCCCGTCAGGTGCTCCTCGCCATGGTCGACGCCGGCTTCATGACCGAGGCCGAAGCCGCGGCAGCGCTCCGCCACCGGGGATCGACCGCCGTCCTCGCCGGCCCGCGTCGTGGCAGCCGCTGGTTCGTCGACTGGGTTCTCGAACTGGTGCCCGATTTCGTCGCTGTCGGCGACCACGATCTCGTGGTCACCACCACCCTGCATCCGGGTCTCCAGCACCTCGCGGAAACCCAGGTTCGCGGTGCCGTCGGCGCTGCCGCGGCGACCGAGGCCCGCGTCGGTCAGGCGGCGCTGGTCGCCCTCTCCACCGACGGCGCGGTGCGCGCCCTCGTCGGCGGTCGCGACTACCGCGGCAGCCAGTTCAACCGCGCCGTCCAGGCCCGCCGGCAGCCGGGCTCCGCCTTCAAGCCCTTCGTCTACCTGGCCGCGCTGGAGGCCGGATGGTCGCCCGAGAGCCGGGTGCTCGACGCGCCGGTGTCGGTGGAGGGCTGGCGTCCGCGCAACTTCACCGATCGGTATCGCGGCGACATCAGCATGAGTGAGGCGCTGACGGAGTCCGTCAATACGGTCGCCGTGCGCCTCTCGGAAGCGGTCGGCCGCACCCGAGTGCGAGACGTCGCGCGACGCCTCGGCATCACCGCGCCGTTGCCAGCGACGCCCAGCGTCGCCCTCGGCGCCGGTGAGGTCAATCTCCTCGAACTCACCGCCGCCTATGGGGTGTTCGCCAACGGCGGACTGGCGGCGTGGCCGTACGCGATCGTGACGATCCACGATGCGGACGGCCGACTGCTCTACCAGCGTGCCGGCCGCGCCACGGGCCGCATCGTCGCCGAGCACGATGTCGCGGCGATGAGCGCGATGCTGGGCCGCGTGGTCGACCACGGCACCGGCCGGGCGGCACGTCTGGATCGCCCGGCCGCAGGCAAAACGGGGACCAGTCAGAATTTCCGCGACGCATGGTTCGTCGGCTACACCGCCGATCTGGTCGCCGGCGTGTGGATGGGCAACGACGACGGCACGCCGATGAAGAAGGTGACGGGCGGCAGCCTGCCGGCCCAGCTGTGGCGGGGATTCATGCTGGCTGCCCACGATGGCCTGCCGGCGCGCGCGCTCTATCGCTCACCGGCCGTCGCGGCGCCGGCGGCGCCGTATCAAGGCCCACCGGTCAGTGACCGGACCCTGTTCGAACGGCTGCTCGACTCCATCGACAGCCACAGCGGCTGACGCAGAAAAACGGTTCGGCCGAGAGTCGGGCGGGGACGGTCAGGTCACCGCCGCATGCCGTTGCTGCCTCGCCGCGACCATCGCCGCGACGAAGACGCCGAGCCCCATCAGCGCCGTCGCCGTCGTCATCGGCACCTGGGTGCCGTCGTCCCACTGGCCGACCGCGAAGCCGACCAACGCCGCGACCGTCATCTGCACGAAGCCGAGCAGCGCCGAGGCCGCGCCGGCCATGTGCGGGAACGGGCCGATGGCACCGGCCATCGCCGTCGGCATCGCCATGCCCATGCCGATCATGTAGACGAACATCGGCGCCAGCACCGCGGCGATCGTGGCGACGCCGCCCCATGCCAGCGCCGCCAGCCCGGCCCCGGCCACCCCGGCGACGACCGCGCCGGCCCGCAGCATCGGCGGGATGCCGACGCGATTGACCAGCCGGCCGGTGAGCGCGGTGCCCACGATGTAGCCGGCCACCGCCGTGGCGAAGCAGGCGCCGAACCATTCGGTCGGCACGCCCAGGAAATCGATGAAGACGAACGACGACCCCGAGATGAAGGCGAACAGTCCGCCGAAAACGCAGGCGTTCGCCGCCGTGTAGGCAACGTAGGTGCGCGACAGCAGCAACAGGCGATAGCGTTCGACCATGCGCAGCGGCCGCGTGGCGTCGGGATCAAGGCGGCGATTCGTCTCGGGCATCAGCAAGGCTGCCGTGATCAACAGCGTAACGCCGATCGCAGACAGCGCGACGAACACGCTGCTCCAACCGAATCGCACCGCAAGCAGGCCGCCGATGGACGGCGCGATCAACGGCGCGACCGCCATCGCCGAGCCGATGTAGGCGAGCATCCGCGCGCCGCGCTCCGGTGTGTGGACGTCGCGAATCATCGCCCGCCCGATCACCGGGCCGGCGCACGCACCAACCGCCTGCACGAAGCGGGCCGCGATCAGGGTTTCGATATCGGGCGCGAAGACGCTGGCGATGCTGGCAACGACAAACAGCGCCATTCCCGCCAACAGGCAGGGCCGGCGGCCGAAGCGGTCCGACATCGGGCCGTAGACGAGCTGGGCGGCGGCAAAACCGGCGAGGAAAGCGCTGAGCGTCAGTTGCACGGTGCCGACGTCGGCCGAAAAGGCGTGCGTCATCTGCGGGAGCGCCGGCAGGTACATGTCGGTCGACAGCGGGCCGATGGCGACGAGGCCCGTCAGCAGGGCCGCCGCGCCGCGCGAGTCCGGCCGCAGCACGGCTCAGGTCCGCCGGCCGCGGATCACTCGACAAGCCGCGCGATGGTCGCAGTGGTGCTGAAGCCGGACTCGATACGGGCGAGGCGGACCTCGCCACCCCATGCTTCAACGAGTTCGGCACCGACGACCTCGTCCCGACGATAGTCGGCGCCCTTCACCAGCACGTCCGGGCGCAAGGCGGTGATCAGGTCGAGCGGCGTATCCTCCTCGAAGACGACGACGAGATCGACCGGCGCCAGCGACGCGAGCACGGTGGCCCGCGCCGCCTCCGCCTGGACCGGCCGGGACGGCCCCTTCAGGCGGGCCACGGAGGCATCGCTGTTGAGGCCGATCACCAGTTTGTCGCAGAGGGCCCGCGCCTGGCTAAGCAGCGAGATGTGACCGGGGTGCAGCAGATCGAAGCAGCCATTGGTGAAGCCGATGCGCAGCCCCTGGTGCCGCCACGTCTCGACGTGGTCGAGGGCTGGCGCCAAGCCGAGCACCTTCGCCTCGGCGCGGCTGAGGTCGCGATGGCGCAAGGCATCTGTCAGCTCCTGGGCGTAGGCAACGGCGGTGCCCACCTTGCCGACGACGATGCTGGCGGCGATGTTGGCCAGCGATGCCGCCAGCGGCAGCGGCGCGCCGGCGCCGAGGCCGGCGGCGATGATCGCCACCACCGTATCCCCGGCGCCGGAGACGTCGAACACGTCGCGGGCCTCCGCAGCGAGTTCGGTGACGGTGCCATCGGCCTCGACGACGATCATCCCGTCCTTGCCGAGGGTGGCGACGACGGCGCCAAGGTCATGACGTTCGATCAGCATGCCGGCGGCGTCGATCACCCGGTCGGTCTCGCTGGTGTCGATGCCGGTGGCCTCGGACAGCTCCGCCCGATTCGGCGTGATCGCGTTGGCGTGGCGATAGCGGCCGTAGTCCCGGCCCTTGGGATCGACGACAACGGCCTTGCCGGCGCCCCTCGCCTCGCCGATCAACTCCGCAGCGACGCCGCCATCGAGCACGCCCTTGCCGTAGTCGGAGAGGATCAGCACGCCGCAATCCGGCAACAGCGTCCGGGCGGCATCGTGCGCGGCACGGCGGATGTCCCCCGGCAGCGGCGCGGTCGTCTCCCGGTCGGCGCGCATGATCTGCTGCGCCTCGGCGATGAAACGGGTCTTGATGGTGGTGTGGCGGCCGGCATCGTTGATCAGCCCGAAGGCGCTGCGATTGGCCCGACCAAGCAGGCGGCGAACCTCCTCGCCGGCCGCATCCTCGCCGACGACCGCCACGAGACGGGCGCGGCTGCCAGCGGCGAGCAGGTTGCGAACCACGTTGCCGGCCCCGCCCAGCATGGCGGATTCGCTCTCCACCCGCAGCACCGGGATCGGCGCCTCGGGCGAGATGCGGCGCACCGAGCCGGACACGAAGCAATCCAGCATGATGTCGCCGACGACCAGGGCGCGGACGTCGGCGAGGCGCGCGAGCAGGGCCGCCATCGCCGCGCGCTCGGCCATCACACCAGCCCCAGTTCGATTTCGAGCGCCGCGCACAGCATCTGCCCGAGCGTGATGTGCATCTCCTGGATACGCGCGGTGCTGTCCACCGGCACCACCAGGAAGGGGTCGGCCACCGCCGCCATGCGTCCACCGTCGCGACCGCCCAGGCCGGCGGCGACGCAACCGCGGGCGCGGGCGGCGAGCAGACCCTGGATGACGTTCTCGCTCATGCCCGAGGTGGAAATGCCGACGCAGACGTCCTCCGGCCGCGCCAGCGCCTCGACCTGGCGGGCGAACAGGCTGTCGAAGCCGAAATCGTTGCCGATGGCGGTGAGCGCCGAGGTGTCGGTGGTCAATGCCAGCGCGGCAATCGGCGCCCGGTCGACGCGGTAGCGCACGGCCAGTTCGGTCGCCAAGTGCTGGGCGTCGCCAGCACTGCCGCCGTTGCCGAAGAACAGGAGCTTGCCGCCACCGCGGACGGCCGTCGCAGCCGCCGCGACCAGCCGGGCGAACGGTTCGCGTACCGCCTCGCGCGTCACCGCCAGGGTGGCGGCGTGCGCGTCGAGTTCGGCATCGAAGAACGCGTTGAGATCCATGACGATCCTTCTAACACGACCGCTCCGACGCGCTCGCCAAAATTCCGGCGGAGGCGCGCCGGTGGCCCGCCACGCCGCGCGGGCGCGCTTCGCCACGGCATGTCGTCAGCCGACCGCCTGCCGCGCCGCCAGGTAGCCGCCCTCGGCGTGCGGCGCATAGGCGCGAGCCTGTTTGGAGTACGCCATGAACGACGCGTGCACCTTGCCGGTAAGCGGATCCGCCGCGCCAAGTTCGTCCAGCACCGCCGCCGTGTGGCGCGCCATTTCCCGCAGGATCTCGTCGCTGAACCGCCGCAGTTGGACATCGTGGTCGCGCAGCAGCGGCTGCAACGAGACCGTGTTGTGATAGGTGAAATCGGCCAGCGTCTCGTGCGCCGTGGCCAACGCGGCGGTGCGGACCGCCACCTGAAGATCGGCGCTCAGGCTCCGCCAGACATCCCTGTTGATCAGGATCTCGAGACCCGGACCGGGTTCGAACGGGCCCGGCATGTAGTAGAACTTGGCGGCGCGATAAAGGCCGAAGGCCAGATCGTTCCAAGGGCCGATCCAGTCGGCGCCATCGACGGCACCGCTCATCAACGCCGGTCCGATCTCCCCCGGCGGGATCATCACGGTGGTCACTCCCATGCGGCGCAGCACCTCGCCACCGAGGCCGGCGATGCGGAACTTGAGGCCGCGGAAGTCGTCCAGCGTCGTGATTTCCCGCCGGAACCAGCCGCCGGCCTGGGCGCCGCTGGAGCCGGCAAAGAATGGCTGGACGTTGAACGAGGCGTAGACCTCTTCCCAGAGTTGCTGGCCGCCGCCGAAATGGATCCACGCCGCCAGTTCCTGCGCGGTCAGGCCGAATGGCAGGCCGGTGAAATAGTTCAGCGCCTTGTGCTTGCCGACCCAGTAGTAGGGCGTGGAGTGACAGAGATCGGCGGTGCCCGACGACACCGCGTCCAGGCTCTCGAACGGCGGCACCACGTCGCCGGCGCCGTAGAGGGTGACCGTCAGCCGGCCATCGGTGAGTGCCGTCAGCGCCTCGGCAAACCTCTCGGCGTTGACCCCGACCCCCGGCGTCTTCTTCGGCCATGTCATGATCATCGTAAGGTCCCGCTTGCCGGAGGCGACCGCGGGCGCGGCGAAGGCCGCCGCGGCACCGGCGCCGACCGCGGCGCCGGCGAGCAGGGTCCTGCGCGGAATCGGGTGTCGACCTCGGGTCATGGAACGTCCTCCCAGGGTGATCGTGGGCTGCGGCGCGCGCCCGGCGCCGCGCGCGGCGTCGTCTCCTTAGCAGGCGGCGCGGACGAACACGAGAGCGCGGTCCGCGGGCGAATCAGGTGTGGAGGAAGCGCAGGTCCTGGCCCTCGAGCACCGCGCAGGTGAGACGATTGGTATAGTAGGCGCCGGTGTCGATGCCGATGCGATTGCTGCGGACCTCCGGCCGAGGCGTGATCGAATGACCGTGAACGACGCACTTGCCGAAGTCCGCATCGGAATTGAGGAAGCGATCGCGGATCCAGATCAGGTCGGTGGGCCGCTGCTGGTCGTGCGGGATGCCCGGCCGCACACCGGCGTGCACGAACAGGTAGTCGCCGACCGTGTGCTGCAGCTTGAGCCCCGCGAGGAACTCCACGTGGTCGCTTGGCATCGCCGCTCGCAGCCCGAGCCGCAGGTCTTCGAGCCAGGACTGGCCGCCTTGGCCTTCCCGCAACCGCACGCCGTAACTCGACAGCGTCGCATCGCCGCCGTTCAGCAGCCAAGTCTCCTCCGCCGGCCCGGCGAGAAAACGCAGCATCATGTCCTCATGGTTGCCCATCAGGAACACCGACTCGAAGCCGGGCAACGGGTCGTGGATCAGCATCTCGACGACCTCGAACGAGCCACCGCCGCGATCCACGTAATCGCCGAGATAGACCAAGGAGCATGCGATGCCTTCGGATCCCGCCGCGTCCTCGAGGATGCGGATGCGCAGCTTGACGAGCAAGTCCGGACGGCCGTGGATATCGCCGATGGCGTAGATGCGCTGGCCCGTCGGAACTTGGGCGCGCGAGATCTGCGGCTGGGAACGTCGCCTGAGAAACACGGAACCCTCGGTGATCTGGCCAGAGCGCCAGTGAAGCACATGTTAACCCTTCGCCGGTAACTGTCCACCCTGCAACCGCATCCGCAGGAGAGAACGCGCCGTGCCGCCGATGGGCCGTCCATGCGCCGCCGGTTCCAACCCTGGCCCGGCGCTCGCCCACGAGCGTCGGCTGATCGAGCGCTTGACGCACCTGCGCGACCGCGGTGATGGCTGGTACGCCGTGCGCATCGCCCTGTCGCAGGTGCGCGCCATCGACCTGGAACCGGCGGTGGCATCGCTCCTGCTCACGCCGTTGCGGGCGCTGGCGAACCGCTACGATGTCGAGATCTTTCGGCTGGCCGGCCACGATGTGGTCGCCCTCTGCCGCAAGGTGCCGCTGGAGGCGGCGCAGGGGGCGATCGAAGAGATCGAGGCGATGCTCCGCTCCGACGCCACCGCCGGCGCACCGGACGCGGAATCCGGAGCGGGCGCGCCGATCCGCGACCCTGTTGGCAGTCTTGTCGACTGGTACGACTTGGTCGAGCGCCGGGACGCCGACCGGCTGCTCGGCTGGCTCGAGGCGCGCGTCGCCGAAGCGCCGCCGACGCTGCTGTCCGTCACGTTCGGCGCGGCCACTCCGCCGCCGGCCGCGCGCGCCCCCACAACGGCCGATCTCGATGCCATTCAGCGGCGCCTCAAGGAGATCCGGATCTCCGATTTCATCCGTCAACAGATTGCCCTGGAAGTGGTCCCCGGCGCTCCCGCCCGGCCGGTGTTCCGGGAGACCTATGTCTCCATCGCCGATCTGCGCGAGCGCCTGGACCTCGCCGTGCATCCGGCGGCGAACCCATGGCTGTTCCGCTATCTGACCGAGATTCTCGATCCACTGATGATCGGCGCGGTCAATGCGGAGCGCCTCGCCATGGCGGACGTGCCGATCAGCCTCAACGTCAACGTCAGCACCATCGAGGGTGCCGCGTTCGACCGGTTCCAGGCCGCCCACCTGCGGGCTCCCGAGGGCATCATGCTGGAGATCCAGTTCGTCGACGCGATCGCCGACATGGGCGCGTTCCTCGAGGCGCGTGACCGACTCCGTGCCCAGGGCTTCGGCATCATCATCGACGGGATGGACCCGCTCGCCGTGCCCTTCGTCGATCTGGCCAAACTCGCCCCGGACATCCTGAAGCTCTGGTGGAGCGATCGCGTCGCCGGCCATCGCACAGCCGGCGCACAACCGGCCCTCCGCGAGGCCCTGACCGGGTTTGGAATCGAGCGCGTTCTGCTCGCCCGCGTCGACACGGAAGAAGGCATCCGCTGGGGCACCCATCTGGGTATCCGCCGATTCCAAGGCCGGTTCATCGACGCCGTCCTGCACACCGAAGTGCGGCAGCAATCCTCGCGCGGCGTCCGCAAGGCGCCCTCATGACCGGCACCGCGCCCTTCGTCCAGCCGGCGCGGCACAGCGAGGCGCTGCTGCTGGAGTTTGCCCGGGAACTGTGCCACCGCCGCATCGGCCGCCGTGCCACTTGGCTGCATCTTTCGCGGCTGAACGATCGCAATCGGCGAGACCACCACGTCCGCACCGCCGCGAGCGCCTTCCGCGGGCTGGTCGACGCGCGGGCCGGCCAAGTCTTCGTCCTCGCCGACGCCGACATCGTCGTCGTCTATGACCGCGAAGACCACGACCGCGTGCGCCGCGACGTCACCAACGTCTCTCGCCTGTTTGCCGAAGATGCCGTCGTCGCCGACGACCCCACCCTCCGCCGCCTCGTCACCTGGTACGACCTGGAGCGTGACTACGAGTGTTTTCTCAATACCGTTCGTGCTCGCTTCGAGGGGTGGTCGGCCGCCGACGCATCGCCGCCACCATCGCGGCCACAGTCGAGGCCGCCGATGGATTTGGTGAGGCGCCAGCGCTCCGGCGACAAGCTCACGCCCGCCCAGTTGGCACGCATCGAGCGCGGACTCGCGGGCGCCGACCTCTCCAGCCTGCTGCGCCGCCAGACCGCCTGCGTCGTCGCCCCCGACCTTGCCGTTTCACCGCGCTTTACCGAGCTTTTCGTCGCCATCGACGAGTTGCGGGCCACGGTTTTGCCGGAGGTTGACCTTGCCGCCAATCCCTGGCTGTTCCGGCGCCTGACGGAAACCCTCGACCGACGCGTTCTCGCCTACCTCACCACCGGCGGATCGCGGGTGACCGATTCGGGCATCAGCGTGAACGTCAACGTATCGACCCTGCTCAGCGACGCCCTCGCCGCCCTCGACGGCGGCCCCGCTGGCGCGGGACCCTCGGCGGTGGCGTTCGAACTGCACCCCGTCGACATCTTCTCCGACATCGGCGCGTTCCTGTTCGCCCGCGATTTCGCCCATCGCAAGGGCTTTCGGGTCTTCCTCGATGGCATGCGTTGGCGGGATCTGGACGTGGTGCAGGCCGGCCGCTTGGAAGTCGACCTGGTCAAAATCCTCTGGGATCCGGTATTCCTGGATCCGCAAAGCCCGGCACGCGACAGCGTGGCGCGGCTGGTGAACGACATCGGCGCCGATCGTGTGGTCATCTGTCGCGTCGACGGCCGCGACGCGGTGGCCGCCGGCCACGCCATGGGACTCGATCTGTTCCAGGGCTACTTCATCGACGGACTGCTCCGCGAGGACCGCCGCCGCCGCACCCTGCGGCGCTTGAAACGCACGCGGCGTCGCGACACCTAAGGGCCTCTCCGAGGCGCGATCGCCTCGGCGATCACGCGAGGTCCAGCACCAGCCATGTCGATCCCCGAAACGACGTCCGCGGACCCCGCCATCGTCTGCGTCCGAGACTTGAGCAAGCGCTTTGGCGCCGTCACGGCCGTCGACGAAGTCTCGTTCGATGTCACCGCCGGCAGCGTCGTCGGTCTGCTCGGCGGCAATGGCGCCGGCAAGACCACCACCCTGGCGATCCTGCTCGGGTTGCTGGTGCCGACCGTCGGCACGGTGACGGTGCTCGGCTGCGACATGCTGACGCAGCGACACCAGGCCCTTGGCCGGATGAACTTCTCGTCCCCATACGTGGATCTGCCGCGCCGGCTGACGGTCGCGGAGAACCTGCGGGTCTATGGTCTGCTGTACGGCGTGGCGAACGTGCGCGACCGCATTCGCGAGCTGGCGCGGGATCTCGACCTGGAACCGTTCCTGAAGCGCCCGACCGGTGATCTTTCGGCCGGACAGCAGACCCGTGTCGCGCTCGCCAAGTCGCTGCTCAACGAGCCGCGCCTGCTGCTGCTGGACGAGCCGACCGCATCCCTCGACCCGGACACCGCCGATTGGGTGCGTGGCTATCTGACCGCCTGGCGGCAGCGGTCGGGCGCCACGGTGCTGCTCGCCTCGCACAACATGAGCGAGGTGGAGCGCCTCTGCGACGACGTGTTGATGATGCGGGCGGGACGCATCGTCGACCGCGGCGCGCCAGCGGCACTGACCGCCCGCTACGGGCGCAAGACGATGGAGGAGGTGTTCCTGCACATCGCCCGCGCCGGAGCCGTGCCAGCCCCCCGGGTGGCGGCGCAATGACGACGGTGCGCATCGAGAGCGCCCGAGCCTCGGGACGCCGCATCCTGGCGATCATGCTGCGGCATCTCTACGTGCTGCGCCGGTCATGGCCGCGCCTGATCGACTTAGCCTACTGGCCGACCGTGCAGATGGTGCTCTGGGGCTTCGTTACCGTGTTTTTCGTCGAGCACAGCTCATGGGTGGCAAACGCCGCCGGCGTGCTGATCTCGGCGGTCTTGCTGTGGGACGTGCTGTTCCGGGCCAACCTCGGGGTGTCGCTCAGCTTTCTCGAGGAGATGTGGTCGCGCAACCTGGGCCAGTTGTTCGCCAGCCCGCTGCGGCCGCTGGAAATGGCGCTGGCGACCATCGCCATCAGCCTGATCCGCACGCTCATCGGGGTGCTGCCGGCGGCGCTGCTCGCCTGGCCGCTGTTCGACGTCTGGCTGTTCTCCATGGGCCCGCCGCTGGCCGCGTTTTTCGCCAACCTGCTGATCTTCGGCTGCGCCATCGGTCTCTTCGTCTCGGCGACGATCCTCCGCCTCGGGCTTGGCGCCGAGAACTTGGCGTGGTTCCTGATCTTCGCGCTGGCGCCGATCAGTGGCATCTATTATCCGATCACCACGTTGCCCGGCTGGCTGCAACCGGTCGCCTGGGCGTTGCCGTCGGCGCACGTCTTCGAGGGCATGCGCGCCGTGCTGTTCGACGATATCTTCCGATTCGATCTCTTCCTCGGCGCCGTCGCCCTGAACGCCGTCTATCTGGTGGGGGCCGTGTTCTTCTATCTGGCCATGGTCAAGGCGGCGCGGGTGCGCGGCTTGCTGCTGCAGCAGGGCGAGTGAGGGCCGTCGTCCCGCCCGAGTGCGCTTTCATCGATCACCTCGATCTGCTCGGGATGCGTCGCAGTGATCAGCGGGCCGTTGAACGACGTCACCCAGCCACGCACGCGGACGACGCGGCCGGCCAGAACCAGAGGATCGAGGCCCGTCGTCTCAAACGCACGCAGCCGGCTGGTCGTCATCGACACGGTGAAGTCCGTCCGCCAGTCGGCGCCGAAGTTCAGGTAGACGTGTCGTTTGACCCGTCGCGCCTCGACGACGCGGCCCTCGACGATCTGAAAGCTGTCGATGTCGTGGACAACCGTGGTCGGCGTGCGGACCGCGTAGAACGGATGGCTCCAGATGCCGCGGTCGCCTTCGCGCGCCTCCGCCTCGATGGCAAGCATCTCGGCCAAGCGGGCCCGGTTGTCGGGGAACCCGCGGACGCGGGCGAAGCCGCGACGCAGCATTTCCGCCTGCAACCAGGCGCCGTCGTCCCGATAGACGTGGGCGAGCAGACGGCCGTGGCGATCCTGGCCGTGCTCGTCCGAATCGAGGCGAACGTGCTGGCCGAGAGTGAGCGTCTCCAGCACCTCGCGCGCGGCGTCGGCCAGGGGCCAAGGCACGAACCCCGGCCGGCCGAGCGCCAGCCGGGGCGCCTCGATACCGACCAGCCGCACCTGTCGGCTCTCGTCGACCGCCGGCTCGATCGTCAGCGTATCACCATCGATGACCGCGGTGACAAGCACCGTCTCGGCGTCACCAGCGGCGGCCGGCCAGGACAGGAGCACGGCCAGGAGCAGGACGATCCAGTGCATCACGTTCTCCACCTTGACGAAGCCGGCGACCGCCGTCCACTGTTCAGCGCCAACGCCGCCTTGTGTTCCCTTACGTTTCGTAAAATCTATAATGCGTCGGCAAAGCCATGACGGCCGCCGAGCAGATCGAGCCGACCGATGGACGTTCGAAGCACGCGCCGGGACTTGTTTCCCGAGATCGAACCGTTCGAGACAGGGATGCTGGCCCTCGACGGTCGTCACCGCATGTACTGGGAGCAATCGGGCAATCCCGAGGGCTTTCCGGTGGTGTTCCTGCACGGCGGGCCGGGCGCCGGCGCCTCCCAGGCGCATCGTCGATTCTTCGATCCCCGGCACTACCGCATCGTCGTTTTCGATCAGCGGGGCTGCGGACGCTCGAAGCCGTTCGCCGAGATTCGCGACAATACCACCGCCCACCTCGTCGCCGACATGGAGCGGCTGCGGCGACACCTCGGGATCGACCGCTGGCTCTTGTTCGGCGGCTCCTGGGGATCGACGCTGGCGCTCGCCTATGGCATCCGCCACGCGGAGCACTGCGCCGGCTTCGTACTGCGCGGCATTTTTCTCGGCACGCGGGCCGAGATCGACTGGTTCCTCTTCGGCATGGGGACGATCTTTCCGGAAGCGCGCCGGGCGTTCCTCGATGCCCTGCCGGAGACCGAGCGCGACGACCCACTCGCCGCCTACTATCGCCGCTTGACCAGCCCGGATCCCCGGGTGCACCGGCCGGCCGCGGCGGCCTGGAGCCGCTATGAGAGCGCCTGCTCCAACCTGCTGCCGAAAGCCGAGGATCCGGCGGCGAGCCTGGACGGCGCCGCGCTGGCGCTGGCGCGCATCGAATGCCACTACTTTGTTCACGACGCATTTCTCGAGAGCAACGCCTTGCTCGACGGCATCCCGCGCATCTGCCACCTGCCGGCGATCATCGTCCAGGGCCGCTATGACATCGTCTGCCCCATCGTCTCCGCCGACACCCTGGCCCGCGCCTGGCCCGATGCCGAGTACGGCATCATCGCCGATGCCGGCCATTCGGCGCTGGAGCCCGGCATCCGCGCCGCGCTGCTGCGCGGCACCGAGGCGATGAAGTCCCGCCTGCGCTGAGGCAAACGGCCGAATTCCGGGCCGGGCCTTGCGCTTCGCGGCGCAACGACGCCGCCGTGCGCTGCGCGCCACCCACCGAATCGATCGTTGTTGGCGTGGTCACGGTGCCGGGCGACGGCGATCTCGACTTCCGTGATCCTGCAGAGCCTCGCCGATGCCGCCTATACCGGCTGGCTGGTGGTCGAGGCCGAACAGGGCCGGAAAAGGGAGCATCTCCTCACCATTGCGATGCAAGCGCGGGCGCATTTGCGCGAGATCACCGGCTTGTGATGGCCGCGGCAACGCCCCGCCCGTTGCCGCGAGCCGGAACGGGTTGCGCTCCGTCGCCCGGTCGTGACAGTGGCAAGGATCAATTGGGGTAGGGTCGGCGATGATCAGAGAGGGGCGGACGACCTTGGCGGCGGCGCTGGTGTCGCTGTTCCTCGCCGCGCCGGTGGCCGCGGAGGACGATCCGGCCCTCCTCTCGGCCGCCGTCGGCGTCTTCAGCGTCGACCAGGATCGCAACCGCGCCGCCGAGTTCCGCCTGGAATACCGATCGAACCTGAAACTCTGGATCTTCAAGCCGATGGCCGCAGTGGCCGCGACCAGCGACGGCAGCGTCTTCCTTGGCGCCGGCATCCTCGCCGACATTGTCCTCGGCAGCCGCTTCGTGCTGACCGGCAGCGTCCTCGCCAACTATTACGTCCAGGGCAGTTCCGATCTCGATCTCGGCTATCCTCTGGAGTTTCGCTCGCAGGCGGAGATCGCCTATCGCTTCGATGATCGCTCGCGCCTCGGCATCGCGCTCTCGCACTACTCCAACGCGGGCATCGGCGACACGAATCCCGGCACCGAGACGGTGAGCCTCTACTATTCCGTCCCCCTCGGCCCCGCCTCCGGCGACGCGGAATAGCCGGCACACCGTTCCGCCCACGGCCGCCGCGTGCTATAAGGCCAGCTGGCCTCTAAAGACGCGCCCGTAGCTCAGCCGGATAGAGCACAGGATTCCTAATCCTGGGGTCGTGGGTTCGAATCCCGCCGGGCGCACCAGTCCACGGGCGGCTGGTGCTGACCGCAGGTTGGCGGCGTGACCGCCGCGGGCGTCTGGCGACGCCCACGCGCCGGCTCCCTGCCGCCCCCCTATTCCCGGCCCATGCAGTTGGCGTAGTAGGTGGTCGTCGCCGGCCAATCGGAGAAGATGCCGATGACGCCGACCTCTTGCGCCAACACGTCCAGGAGCCTCAACATGTCGCTGTCCTGTTTGATGGCGTCCTTGATGGTCTGATAGTACCAGCCGCCGCCGTCGTGCAGCGGGCCCGAGCGCTCGATCGTCCAGGTGATGATCTTCAGGCCCGCGGCCTTCGCCTGCTCGGCATAGACCGACGGGACGATCCTGCCGTCGGCGTCGAGCGTGACCAGCATCCACATGGGCGGGGCGATGATCTTCACCCCCTGGTCGGCCAATTCCTGCATGCTAGGCGTCCAGGTCGCCGGATCGGCAACGTCGAAGGTCTCGTCGTCATAGCGGCCGTCCAGAAAGACCGCTTGGTCGCCGAACGCCGGCTCGGCCTTGATCCAATACAGCACGTCGTCGAGGTTGAACGACTGGACATAGACGTCGGTCGGCTCGATGCCGGCCGCCTTGTATTCGTCGATCAACTGTTGCGCGTAGTCCTCTTGTGAGTAGTCGCCCTCATACGGCATGGCGACGTCCGCCGACTTGAGCTCCGGCGTGAACTTGGCGCCCAGGCTCTTGAACAGCGCGACGCTCTCGGCGTGGGTCACCAGCGTGGCGCGGTCGGCCGCATACAGATCGGTGCGCCAGTTGGCCGTTCCGCCCAGATAGGCCTCGACCGTCGCCGCCGTGGTGTCCGCCGCGTCCATCTTGCCGCGCAGCGTCTTGAACTCCGACAGCGTGATGTCGCTGGTACAGCACTTCGCCGATGCCGGCTTGCCGTCGGCCGCCGGGGTGAACGGCTCGCTGCACTTGGCCGCCAATTCGGGAATCGCCAGGATGTTGGTGGTGGTGTGCAGGTCGCACTGCGAATGCCGGCAGACCAGCGCGCGGTCCTTGGTGAAGGTGACGTCGCACTCGAGGATGCCGGCCCCCATGCGTGCCGCCGCCAAGTAGGATTCGCGGGTGTGCTCGGGAAACTGCAACGGGGCGCCGCGATGACCGATGGAGAAGTCGCTTTTCTTGAAGGGGCCGCCGGCGCAACTCTCAAGCTTGTCCTTCAGCGCACCGTCGGCCAAGCCGTCGACCAGGAACAACGGACGCGGCCCCAGTTGCGCGCCACCGTGTTCATCGCCACCCATATGGGAGCCGGCGAGCAGATCGCCGGGGCCGATCGCGAGAGCGGCCAGAGCGACCACGGCAGCAAACCCTTGTGTCTTCAGTGTCATCAGAGCCTCCTCGATGTTCTGCGAGGCGCAAGACGCAAGCGGATGACGCCCGATGACGTCGGCGCGCCGCTGCGCGAACGACCGGAGGATGGCATAGTCCAGCCGTTCTGAGGGGGCAAATGACGCTTTTATTGCGGGTGGTTGCTATTTCAGGTGCTTGCGCCAGCCGGCCGGTGTTGGCGCCAGGCTGCCGGAGGCTGGCGCGGCGCTCAGTGGTCGGCGCCGGCGGCGGTCGGCAGTTCCAGTTCGTCGCGCGGCCGCATCTCCATCGGCGGCTCGAACACATCGAAAACGTGCCGAAGGAAACCGGGCGTCAGCGCCGCCAACGGATTGACCATGACGCCGACATCGTCGAACGGGCCGGCCAACACGTAGGTCGCGGCGAACACGCCACCGCCCTTCTGGTCGCCGCGGAACAGGTAACCGACCACCGGCAGGCGGCCGAGGGCGCTGTTCAGGGCATAGACCGGGACCACGGTGCCGCGCAGGTCGAGGGTCTGGCGCTGCAGGTCGACGGTGCCGCCACCGGTGAACCCGAGCGCCAAGCCCGAAGCGCGGGCGTCGCGGATCGAGATCAGCCCGTCGGCAACGGTGAACGGCACGTCGAGGACGCGGAACGACAAGCCCTCGCCGCTCAGCGTGTTGCGGATCTCCGTGAGTGCCAGCATGCCGAGGAACTGCGCCAGGGCCGGGGCGTTGCGGACGTGGTAATCGCGGACGAACAACTGACCGGACAACGGCCGGCTCGGCCGGTTGTCGTCAAACGTGCCGTCGATGGTCAGCGCGCCCCCGGTCATGCTGTCGAACAGGCCGAGGGTGCGAAGCGTCGCCCCCGCATCGTCCGCTCGCGCGCTGAGCCCGCGCTTCCCGGTCCCGTCCGACCAGAGGCGTACCGCGATGCCATGCTCGCCCTCCATGCGGGCCTCCATGGCGGCCGACCGCAGCAGGCCGCCCGCGTGGACGACTTGGCCCCGCAGGCTGCCGAGGTGTCGGTGCCGATCCAGCCAGACCGTATCGACGTCGGTGGTCACCGTGACGCCGGCGGCGGCGCCGCTGCCCAGGTCGGCCAGGGTCTCGGCGTTCAGGTCGGCGAGCAATGGCTCGATGTCGATACTGCGGCCGCGGATGTCGACCCGCCAGGCGCCGTCGTCGGTCAGCGCAAACGTACCGCTGGCGTCGGTGCGACCGGTGACCACGCGGGCGAGGTCGATCCGCTGGATCCGCTCGTCCGCATCAAAGGACGCGGAGCCCTTGAGGTGTAGGCCGTCCGCGTCTACGCCGAAGTCCGGGATCGACGTCAGCGTATCGCCGGTAAACGCGGCCGCGATCCGAGCCCGCGCCGGCGCCCCCAAAGCCTTGCTCCAGCCGAAGTAGGGGACGTTGGCGGTGGCGTCGACGAAGTCCAGGTCGGCATCGATCCGCGCCGTTGCATCGGCCCGCTGCGCGATGTGGATGTCGGCGCGAACGTTGCCGTTGAGCACGTCTTCGGGAAGCCGCGCCTCGGTCAGGAACAGCCGCTGGACCGCCGCCAGATCGGCGGCCGGCACGGCGATGTGGATCTGGCGGCGGACCGGTGTCGCCGCGGCGAAACTCTCACGCGCCAGGATGGTACCCTCGATCCCTGCCAGCGACGCCGTTCCGGCGAGTTCCAGGCCATCGTTGTCGATCTTCAGGGCGAGGCGGTCGGCGTGGATGTCGCGGCCGAGCACCACGTTCGCCAGCCGAACAGCCGAAAGCCTGGCCTCGGCGTAGACGCTGACCCGGTCGATCGGCAGATCCTTGACGAGGGGCAGGCTCACCGACAGTCGGACCTCGGCGTCGCCCGCCGTCCCCGCCGGATCGATGCCCACCGTCCGCGCGTATTCCATCGGCGGGCTGTCGATGATCTCGAAGACCCGCCGCACCGGACCGCGGGCGGTGACGTCGATCCGGGCGTTGGGGACTGCCGAGCCGAGTTCGGCCAGGGTCACCGTGGCGCGGTCGATGCTGACGCCGGCGGCGGTGCCCGCAGTGATGTCGAAGGTGACAACGTTCCGCTCCAGCGTGGCGGTGGCCGCCGCACCCCGCACCGGCGGCAGCGGCGTCAGGTAATCGATGGTGACGTCGTTGAACGTCACCGAGCCGGAGAGCGCGTCGAGAACGACGCCGTCCGGAGTGACGGTGACGGCGACATCCGCCGCGGCGGCCGGCACGGTGCCGTCCGAAAGATGTCCGGTCACCCAGTCGCGCGCGTTGACGAGGACCCCTTCCGGCCAAAGGGAGGCGATGTCGTCGAGCCTGACGTCGGCCATGGAGAGCGATGCGGTGACGGTGCGCGCCTCGGCCGGGCCGGCGACCGTGGCAGCGGCGGTGAGGATCGGCCCACTCAGATCGGCGACGAGCGAGGCGATCTCGATCCGCTGGGTGTCGACGCTCCAGGCGCCGGAGAAATCGACCGATCGCAGCGGCAGACCGGCACCCGGGCCTGCGTCGAGGCCGACCACCGCGTCCGCGGCCATTTCGATGCGGACGTCCTCCCACTCGAACCGCGCCGGCCGAGCCAGATAGCGGCCGCGACCGTCGATGCGACGGATCGGCGCATGCACGAATGGCCACCCCCCGGCAGCCGCGGCAGCCTCTCCGGCAACCACTGCCGTGAAGGAGGAGAGTTCGAGCCGTTCGTCGGCGCCGATCCAGCGGCCCTGCAGCGCCAGGGATTCCACGGCGACCGGCTGGAGCGCGGCCGCAACACCGAGCGCCGCGGCCAGCGCCGGCGGCAGCATCGCCGTGCCGGCGCCCGCCGACACGTCGAAACCAACCGCCGTGATCTCCCCCGCCGCCGCGCCCGACAAGGTCACGGTGCCGTGCATCGGCACGTCGGCCGCGTCGAGCAATGCGAGCGCCGGCGCCAACGTGGCGAACGATCCTGGTCGCACGTCGCCGAACGCGACGGCGAGTTCCCAGGTGCCCTCCTCACGGCGGTAGCCGCCGAAGACGGTGACGTCGGCGCGGTCGTCGGTGGTGATGATCTCGACGGACAACTCGCCGCGGACACCGCCGTCGACGCGCCAGAGCCGTGCCGCGCTCGCGGGTACCGTCCAGCGGCGCTGCCGCCGGGCATCCTCGATCACCAGCGTCGCGTCGACCAAATCGAATCGTTGCAGTCGTCCCCCCGGAGCGGCGGGATCGGGAGGCGCCAGCAGCCGTTCCATCGCCGCGAACGCGACCGCGGCCCCGCTGTCCCTGTCGCGGCCGTCGCCATCCGGGCCCCGGCCAACCAGGATGTCGAACGTCACGCCTGCGTCATCCCGCTGCACGAACAGGCTCGGCCGATGCACGGTGACGCCGGCGAGCGCGATGTCGCCCTGCAGCAGTGCCGCGGCACTGAGTTCGACGTCCAGGCGGGGCACCCTGGCGACCTCGCTGCCGTCGGCGTCGAGCAGTCGCGCATCATCCAGTCGGACGCCGACGACGCGCGACCAGCCGGCCCATTCGATCCAGGTGGCGCCGATGTGGACCTCGGTGCCGGCATGCAGGTCGCCAAGCGCCTCTTCGATCAGCGGCGTCAGCGCGGCGGCGGGCACCGGCCCCGCCGAGATCCGCCACGCGGCGACGCTCCCGAGAATGATCACAACAGCAATGAGTGTGGCGACGCCGCCGAGACACCGGCGCAGCGTTCGACGGATCACACCGCTTCTCCGATCACGATGAGCTGCTTTGCCAACCCGGTCGGCGCCACGATGCCTTGACCTTCCCACGACACGCCGCCAGTCTGCGGGAAACGGTGTGGAAACTCACGATGAAAGTGGGCTTTGGCCACGATCCGCAGGGTGTTCCAGCTCCGGCAGACGCGGAACGCGCGCAGGCTACCCTGGAAGACTTGCGAAAATCTCTACGAGAGCTTGCCGATTCGCAGGCCCGGGATGCGGTCGCCACGGTGCTTGAAACACCGGCGACGCGGCAAGTTCTGCTCGCCGTTTTCGGCAACAGCCCGTTTCTCAGCCGCCTGGTGCAGCGCGACCCGGCGTTCGCCGCCCACCTGTTGTTGACCGGCCCGGATGTGGCGCGCGACACGGTGCTGGCCGAGGTTGCCACGGCACGGGCGGCGGCGATCGACGGCAGCGATCCGGCGCGGGCCCTGCGCGCCGCCAAGCGGCGGCTCGCCCTCACCGTGGCCCTGGCCGACATTGCCGGCGTCTGGTCCCTGGACGCGGTGACCGCGGCGCTCAGCGATTTCGCCGAGGCGGCGGTCGGCTGCGGCGTCGCCTATCTGCTCGGCGAAGCGTCGCGGCGCGGTGTCGTCACCCTCCCCGACCCGGACTCGCCGGAGACGGGATCCGGCTACATCGTCATCGGCATGGGCAAGCTCGGCGCCCGCGAGCTGAATTATTCCAGCGACATCGATCTCATCGTCTTTTACGACTCCGAGCGCGTGCGCACCGACGCCCCCGACCGGCTGCAAACCGCGTTCGTGCGGCTGACCCGCCAGCTCGTCGGCATCATCGATGCCCGCACCGCCGACGGCTACGTCTTTCGCACCGACCTTAGGCTGCGCCCCGATCCATCGGCAACGCCGGTGGCGGTGTCGGTGCTGGCCGCCGAAGCGTATTATGAGACACTCGGCCAGAACTGGGAGCGCGCGGCCATGATCAAGGCCCGCCCCGTCGCCGGCGACATGGCGGCCGGTGAGCAGTTCCTGCGGGACCTCCGGCCCTTCGTCTGGCGCCGCAATCTGGACTTCGCGGCGATCCGCGACGTGCACTCGATCAAGCGGCAGATCAACGCCCACCACGGCGGCAAGGCGATCGCGATGGCCGGCCACAACATCAAGCTCGGCCGCGGCGGCATTCGCGAGATCGAGTTCTTCGCTCAGACGCAGCAGCTCATCTGGGGCGGCAAGATCGCCGAGTTGCGCGCGACGCGGACGGTCGATGCCCTGCGCGCCCTCGCCGACCACGGCCAGATCGCGCCCGAGGTGGCGGACGAATTGACCGAGGCCTATGGCTTCCTGCGGCGCGTCGAGCACCGACTGCAGATGATCGATGACGAGCAGACGCATACGCTGCCGGAGCAGCCCGCGGCGCTGACGGCGCTGGCCGCGTTTCTCGGCTACCCGGACCGCGAGCGCTTCGAGGCCGAGCTCATCGATCGGCTGCGCACCGTGGAGACGCACTATGCGCACCTGTTCGAGGACGCACCGGCGCTGAGCCTGCCCAACCTGCCCGGTGGCAACCTCGTGTTCACCGGCGCCGATCCGGACCCGGAAACCTTCAAGACGCTCAGCGCGCTCGGGTTTCGCGCGCCGCAAAGCGTCGACATGGCGGTGCGCGCCTGGCACCACGGTCGCTATCGGGCAACCCGCAGCGGCAGGACGCGCGAAATCCTAACCGAGCTGATGCCGTATCTGCTCGAACAGCTGGCGTCGTCGCCCGACCCGGACGCGATGTTTCAGGCGTTCGACCGCTTTCTCGCGGGGCTGCCCGCCGGCGTCCAACTATTCTCGATGTTTCAGGCCAACCCGCAGGTGCTAGGACTGCTGGTCGAGATCATGGGCGGCGCACCGCGCCTCGCCCGCCACTTGGCCAGCCGGCCGTCGGATCTGGAGAGCGTGCTGACCGCCGACTTTTTCGATCCGCCGCCGTCGCTCGATGCCCTCTGCCGCGAGCTCGATCGGACCCTGTCCAAGGCTTCTGACCTGCAGGACGTGCTCGACCTGAGCCGCCGCTGGGCGAACGACCGCAAGTTCCAGGTGGGTGTGCAACTGCTGCGTGGCGCCCTTGACACCCCGGCGGGCGGTCGTGCCTACAGCAACGTCGCCGACGCCGTGCTCCGGGTCATGACGCCGCGCATCGGCGCCGACTTCGCCGAACGGCACGGCCGGGTCCCCGACGCCGATATGGCGATCGTCGCGCTCGGCAAACTCGGCGGACGGGAGATGACCGCGACCTCCGATCTCGACCTGATCTTCGTCTACGGCGGCGCCCCCGATGGCGCGCCGTCGGACGGCGAGGCACCGCTGCCGTCGAGCCAGTATTTCGCCCGGCTGAGCCAGCGGCTCATCAATGCTCTCACCGCGCCGACCAGCGAGGGCATCCTCTACGAGGTCGACATGCGCCTCCGCCCCTCGGGCAAGGCCGGCCCGATCGCCGTCAGCTTCGCGTCCTTCGAGCGGTATCAGCGGGGTGAGGCCTGGACCTGGGAACGGATGGCAATGACGCGGTCCCGCGTCGTCGCCGGCTCGCCGCAGCTGACGACCGCCATCGAGGGCGTCATCCGCGAAGTCCTCACCGCGCCCCGCGACATTGATGCCTTGCTGCTCGACGTCGCCGACATGCGCTCCCGCATGGCCGCGGAACACCAGACCGCGTCGCTGTGGGAGGTGAAGCACACGCGCGGCGGGCTGGTCGACATCGAGTTCATCACCCAATACCTGCAACTGCGTCACGCCGCCGCGTGCCCGGCGGTGCTGTCGCCGACCACGGCCGACGCGCTCGCGGCGATCCGCGACGCCGGGCTGATCGATCGTGATACCGCAGACGATCTCCTCACCGCTCTCGGCCTCTGGCAGGCGGTGCAGAGCCGAATCCGCCTCACCTGGGACGGCCCGATCGCCGCGGAGGGCGCCGAGGACGCACCGCCGACCTTGCGCCAGGCGCTCGGCGGCCTGCTTGGCCTATCGTTCGACGATCTCGCCGCGCGGATGCGGGAGACGGCGGCGCGCACGCGGGCGCATTTCGCGGCGTTGATCGAGGACCCGGCAGCGGCGCTCCGCCAAGCCGCGGCGAGCCGGGCTTCCGGCGAATGACCGAGATAGCGCGCGCCAACACCAATGATCTGCGGTGGCCGACTGGCCGTATTGGCGCACACATCAGTCCGAAGCAACAGTCAGGACACGACCACGATGAACATTGGTGACACGATCCCCGAGTTCTCGCTGCCGACGGACGGCGGGGGAACCATTTCCGACGCCGCGCTTCGCGGGAAGAAGGCAGTGATCTACTTCTACCCCAAGGACGACACTTCGGGCTGCACCAAGGAAGCGCAGGCATTCCGGGATCACAAGGCGGACTTCGATGCGGCCGGCGCCACCATCGTCGGCGTCTCCAAGGACGGCGTCGCCAGTCACGACAAGTTCAAGGCCAAGCATGACCTGACGTTCACGCTGGCGTCCGACGTCGACGGCAGCCTCTGCGAGGCCTTCGGCGTCTGGGTGGAGAAGAGCATGTACGGAAAGAAGTACATGGGGATCGAGCGCGCGACCTTCCTCGTCGACGAAGACGGCGTCGTCCAGCGCGCATGGCGCAAGGTCAAGGTTCCGGGGCACGCCGCCGACGTGCTCGCCGCCGTCAAGTCCACGTGAGGCACGGCGGATCTTGCCGGCTTGGCAATTGCGAAACGTTCGCGGGTCTGGTAGGCAGCGTGTCTTGAGACGCACGGTCGCGTCGGCGCTGCCTCGCGCATGGGGGCTTGGCGGCCGACCGGCCCCTAGATTGATTACCGAAAATAAATGATGAAAGCAGGAGGCTGGGCCATGGCAGACACGTCGATCGACACGGCCGCGGTGATTGCCGTCCTCGACCGCATTCTCGAGGCCGAACTGGCCGGGGTTGTCCGCTATACCCACTATTCGTTCATGGTCTTCGGCTACAACCGGATACCGATCGTCAAGTGGTTGCGCGCCCAGGCCGATGAGTCGCTGTTGCATGCGCAGCAGGCCGGCGAACTGATCACCCATTTCAACGGTCATCCGTCGTTGGCGATCGGCAAGCTGCTGGAAAGTCACAACCACGACATCGGCGCCATCTTGCGCGAGTCGCTCGCGCACGAAGAGGCGGCGATGGCGCTATACCGGCAGTTGCTCGACCTCGTCGAAGGCCGCGACGTCATGCTCGAGGAGTATGCGCGGACGATGATCGCCGAAGAGAGCCAGCACGCCGGCGAGGTGATCAAAATGCTGCGCCACCCGGTCGAAGGTGGACTGGGCACGTCATAGCGTCGCCCGCCGGTTCCCGTCTCCGGCCGCAAAACCTCCGGCGTTCCAGCCGACAGCGGCGACCGCTGGCCGCCTTATTGATCCTGGCTGACGTGGACGGACACGTCCATTTCCTCGAAGCCGCCGCCGCGCCGGACGCCGCGAATGGGGCTCGCGCCGTCGTAGTCCATGGCGACGGCCAAGCGAATGTAGGAGTCCGTCGCACAGACGGCATTGGCGGCATCGAACGCCACCCAGCCGAGACTGTCCAGGTAAACCTCCGCCCAGGCATGGCTGGCGACGCCGCTGTCGCTGCCCTCATTGTACAGGTAGCCGCTGACGTAACGCGCCGGGATGCGGAGCACGCGACAGCACGCGATGAACAAATGCGCATGATCCTGGCAGACGCCCTGCCCCTTGCGCAGCGCGTCCGCCGCCGTGCCCTCCACGTCGGTCTGGCCCACCTGGAAGTCAACGGCCTCGTGCAGCGTCCACATCAGCGCGTGCATCGTGGCGATGCCGCCCTCGAGGCGCAGCCGCTCCTGGAACGGCGTCGCCAGGGCGATGATGTCATCGTTCAACGCGGTGTAACGCGTCTCGCGCAGGAACATCGGCGGCGGCAGGCCGTCGCTGGGCGGCAGCACCCCGCTGGTGTCGATGGTCTCGATCTCGCCCTGGATGATGATGGTCACAAAGTCGTGGCGACCGTCCTGCACCGAGACGTGGGCGAAGTTACCGAAGCCGTCGGTCCACGGCCGCAGAACGCCGGGCGTCGACACTTGCCACGACATGACGAACTGCGACGGATCGGGCCGCGGCGTCAGGCGCAGATACTGGATGCTGTGCATCGCCGGTTCCTTGAACCGGTAATGCGTCTCGTGGCGGACATATAATCTCATTGGACCAACATGAATTCGCGACCGATCATCTCGTTCAGCTCATTGTTGCGACGGATGAAGTCGTTGAGGTAACGGGGCAGGCCCGAGCGCAGCATGCCGTCGACACGGCTCATCTCCAGCAGGCTCAGCGTTTGCGCCGCATGCCGGGTGCAGCCGGCCTCGGCGCGCAGCGTGGTCAGAATCTCGACGATTTCGTGCAGGCAGGCGGCCAGCGACCGCGGCATGTCGCGGCGCAGGATCAGCAGTTCGGCGACCCGGCGCGGCTCGATGATCACCGAGTAGACCTCGCGGTAGGCCTTCAGTGCGCTGAACGAGCGCAGCAGCGCGCCCCACCGGTAGAAGTCCTCGGCCGACAGCGCCCGGCCACCGGTGCCGGCGAGCATCTCCCACTTGATGCCGAGGAAGCGCGCGGTGTTGTCCGAGCGTTCCATGAAGGTGCCGAGCCGCGAAAAGGTGAAGGCATCGCCGCGGCGCATGGTGCCGACGATGGCGCCACGGAAAAGGTGGGATCGTTCCTTCACCCAGTCGAACACCTCTTCGTAACCGCGGTCGACCAGCTTCTGGTAGGAGATCGCTTCCATTTCCAAATGGGTGCTGTTAATCGCCTCCCAGACCTCGCTGGTGAGCGCGGTGCGCGTCGCCCGGGCGTTTTCGCGCGCCTGCTGAATGCAGGTGCGAATGCTGCTCGGGTTGCGCGGATCGAGCATGGTGTAGGCGAGAACGCTGGCGGCCGAGGTGTCGCCGTAGTACTCACGGCAGGTGTCGCCATTGCCGCACATGGTGAGCGGCGCGTCCCAGTGGTCCGTCGGCTTGGCGCCGGTCGATGCCGGCATCAGCGACATGTTGTAGGTGGTGGCGAGCAGCCGTGCCATGTTCTCTGCCCGCTCCACATAGCGGGCCATCCAGTAGACGTTGTTGGCGGTGCGACCCAGCATGGTCAGCGTTCCAGGACCCAGGTGTCCTTGGTGCCGCCGCCCTGCGAGGAATTGACGACGAGTGACCCCTCGCGCAGGGCGACACGGGTCAGCCCGCCCGGCACCACCGTGGTCGTCTCCCCCGTCAGCACGTAGGGCCGGAGGTCGACATGGCGGGGCGCGATCCCCTTGGCGACCAGCGTCGGACAGGTGGAAAGCGACAGCGTCGGCTGGGCGATGAAGCCGTCGGGTGCCGCCTCGATCTTGCGTCGGAAGGCTTCGCGCTGATCGCCGGTGCTGGCGGGCCCGATCAGCATGCCGTAGCCGCCGGAGCCGGCCACCTCCTTGACCACCAGGTCCTCGAGATGATCGAGCACGTAAGCGCGATCATCGGGGTTGCGAAGCTGCCACGTCGGCACGTTGTTGAGGATCGGCCGCTCGCCCAGGTAGAATTCGATCATCGTCGGCACGAACGTGTAGACCGCCTTGTCGTCGGCGATCCCGGTTCCCACCGCATTGGCCAGCGTCACCCGTCCGTTGCGCGCCACGGACAAGAGGCCCGGCACGCCGAGCATGGAGTCGGAGCGGAACGCAAGCGGGTCGAGGAACTCGTCGTCGATCCGGCGATAGATCACGTCGACCCGGCGCAAGCCTTCGGTGGTTCGCATGAACACCTGATTGTCGTCGACGACCAGATCGGACCCCTCAACCAGTTCCACGCCCATTTCGCGAGCCAGAAAGGCATGCTCGAAAAATGCGCTGTTGAAATGTCCGGGCGTCAGCACCGCCACGGTCGGATCGGCGAGACCGGGGGGCGCCACCGCCTTCAGCGTCCTGAGCAGCACCTCCGGATAGTGGTTCACCGGCGCGATCGATTGCGCGGCGAACAACTCGGGAAACAGGCGCATCATCGTCGCCCGGTTCTCCAGCATGTAGGACACGCCGGACGGCACCCGCGCGTTGTCTTCCAGCACGAAAAACTCGGTCGGCGACACCCGCACCACGTCGACGCCGGCGACGTGCACGTAGACGTCCCGCGGCAGATCGAGGCCCAGGGCCTCGGGGCGGAAGGCGTCGTTGCCGAGGATCAGGTCAGCCGGGATCCGCCCCGCCTTCAAGATCTCCTGCCCGTGGTAGATGTCATTCAGGAAAGCATTGATGGCGCGCACCCGCTGAATGACGCCGGACGAGACGATCGCCCACTCTTCGGCATCCAGGATGCGCGGAATCACATCGAACGGGATCAGCCGCTCGGTGCCGCCCTCGTCGCCGTAGACGGCGAACGTGATCCCCAGCCGGCGGAACAACATGTCGGCCGCGCGATGCTTCTCGGACAGCCGTTCGATCGGGACCGTGTCCAGCCACGCCCTGTATGAGCGATAGGCGTGACGAACGGTCTCGCCGTCCTCGCCCTGCATCTCGTCAAAGAAATCTGTCATGTCCATGGTCGGCGAAATTCATCACCCTGGTCGTCTCCGCCAGCAAACCGCGCCGGTCGCATTCTGCCGAACAATTTAAGCAAATGCCGTGCCATCGGCGCGCCGCAGCCGATGTTCCCGCAAAGCAAGGCCCGGCAGCACGTGCCGTGTCGGGTCGCTGCTGTCAAATCGGTCGTTCCGGGTCCGGTTCGCAGCAGTTGCACAAGAATAGGGCAGTCCGCACGGCCGGGGCGGCATGACGCGAGCGGTTACCTTGCACCTTCGCCAGATGTTACGCAAACTTGAAGCTTGCGGCGAAGCCTTCGCCGCGCGCCGGCCGTGCCGCCACTGAGCGTGGCGCTCGCAGGCCGGCCATGAACACGACCACAACGGGAGATGACGTCCATGTTCGCCAAAAACCGTTCGAAGCGCACGGTCCTGGGGGCCGTGCTCGCCATGACCATGGCGACCGCCCTCGCCGGCCCGACTCAGGCCCAGGCCCAGGAGGAGCGGTCCTACATCCTCGCCACGGCCACCACCGGCGGCACCTACTACCCGGTCGGCGTGGCCCTCGCGACCCTGACCAAGATCAAGCTGCAACCGACACAGAACATCTCGATGTCGGCGATCACGTCGGCCGGATCCGGCGAGAATATCAAGCTGATGCGCGAGGAGCAGGCGCAATTCTCGATCCTGCAAGGCCTGTACGGAGCTTGGGCATGGCTGGGCAGGGGTCAGATGGCGGCGGACGGGCCGCAGAAGGACCTGCACTCCATCAGCATGCTGTGGGAGAACGTCGAACACTTCACCATCGACTCCGACTTCGTCGCCTCGGGCGACCTGTCGGACCTGCTGAACCTGCAGGGCAAGCGGTTCTCCATCGGCGCCCGCAACTCCGGCACCGAGGGTTCCGGGCGGACGATCCTGAGCGGCAACGGCATCGACGCCGATGCCGTCTTCGACGTTGTCTACCAGGGCTATGGGCCAAGCGCCGACGCCTTGCAGAACGGCACCATCCAGGGCATGAACACCCCCGCCGGCGTGCCGGTCTCGGCCGTCACCCGCGCCGCCGCCGCGCTCGGCGACGGAATGCGGGTGCTCGACGTCACCGACGCCCAACTGGCGGCGGCCAATGCCGAGGCCGGCCGCGAACTCTGGAGCCGCTACGTGATCCCGGCAAACACCTATCCCAACCAGTCCAACGAGATTCGCACAATCGCGCAGCCGAATTTCCTGGCCGTACGCGCCGACGTCGACGAGGACGCCGTCTATCAGATCACAAAGGCGATTTACGAGAACCTCGATTTCCTCCGTGCCATCCACAAGGCAACCAACGACATGGCGCTGGACAAGGCGATCGTCGGATTGCCCTTCCCGTTGCATCCCGGGGCCGCGCGGTACTATCGCGAACAGGGGATCGCCATCCCGGAAAGCCTGATCGCCCAATAGCATCGGCCGGCGCGACCTGAAGATCGACGGGAAATGCGGCGGCGGGGGCGCGGGGCCGCAGCTTCGGCGCTGCGTCCCGCCCCGCCGCCGGAACGCTCCGTTGCCAGCCTTCGGAGCCGGTGCGCCGGCGCCACAGTGTGGCATCGCGGGACCCAAGTCCCGCCCGTTCGCGCTTGCGGCACGGGGTGGTTCCCGGTATCTGAGTCGGGAATTGGTCGTCGCGGGCACGGTGGCGGCGCGTTCATCCATGACGGAGAGTCGGGGATTTGTTGAAGCGGGACCTGTTCGTTCGTGGAATCATCACCATCGCTTCGGTCGCTCTGGTCGTTCTGATCATCCGCGAATCCGGCCTCGGCACCGGGCTCGACGACGTCAAGCTCTGGATCGATACGAACGTTCGCGGTGACGGTTTCGCCGGCGCGCTGCTCTTCATCGCTGCCGGCGCCCTGTTCACGGGAGCCGGCCTGTCGCGTCAGGCGCTCGCCTTCGCCGCCGGCTACGCCTTCGGTGTCGTCTGGGGCAGCGTCCTCGCGCTGATCGCTGAGGTCGGCGGTGTCCTGCTCGCGTTTTCCTATGCCCGGTTCATCGGCCGGGATGTCGTGGCGCGTCACTTCCCGTCGAAGATCAAGCGGTTCGACGACTTCCTCGCGGTCAATCCGTTCTGGTTGACGCTGGCCATCCGTCTGCTGCCGGTGAGCAACAACCTGGTCGTCAACCTGCTCGGCGGCGTCTCCCGCGTGCCGACCGCCCCGTTCGTCGCCGCGTCGGCGATCGGCCATGCGCCGCAGACCGTCGTCTTCGCCCTGGTCGGCAGCGGCCTCGCCGCCGGGCTGATGTTCAAGACGGCGCTGGCGATCGTGCTGTTCATGATCTCCATCGGCATCGGCGTGCACCTCTACCGCAAGTATCGGCACGGTGCGAAGCTCGACGACACGTTGGACGACATCCTCGACAAGCCGAACGATTACGTCGTCTCCACGGACCCCCAGCGCCCGTGATCGTTGGACCACGGCCTGTTTACCCCCGGCGCGACATTTTCCCCGGAGCGATGTTGCTGACGGGTCGGGCCGGACGGACGGTGGCCGCCAACGACATGGCACAGGGCAGCGGGGCACAGGGCAGCGGGGCACAGGGCAGCGGGGCACAGGGC
>CAZVRW010000018.1:50319-56479 GCA_964630265.1 uncultured Rhodospirillaceae bacterium | reverse complement strand
AGGCGCAGGGGATCCTCATGGCCGCGCTGGGGGTGCTGGCCGGGTGGTGCGGGTATCGCGATGCAGCAGTTCCTCACCACGTAACGCGCGGCGGGCAGATTAATGCTCCGGCAAGTCGTCCCCTTCGCGTGACGGCGTTCCGCCTGCCCGGGACATGACCTCGTCGAACTTGCCCCGGTCGGCGCGGCGTGCTCGCTCGCTCAGCACCGCTTCAGCGCGAAGGGCCGAAACCTTCTCGGCCAGCGCCGTGCTGATGAACTGGTTGAGCGAGACACCGTCCTGGGCGGCGGCCTTCTTCGCCTCTTCCATGATCGAGGCGGGAACCCGGAGGGGATAGTTGGAGGTCCGCATCAAAGCCTCCTCAACAGATCACCGGGACGGCTGACTTCGATGCCGAACCGGCGCGGCACATCGCCGAAATCGTTGACGTTGAACCTGACGATCACGCCCGCCCCACCGTTCACCGCCGTCGCCAGGACCATGTCATCCTCGGCGTCACGGAGCAGCGGTCGCCACAGAAAGAACAGGTCCACCGGCTGCAAGGACGCGGCGAGCTGGTCGAGCATGATCCCGGCGTCGTCCACGCTGAGGCCGCTCGCCCGCAGATGCTGCGGACGCTTCAGAATCGCCTCGCACTCGAGCATCAGCGGCACCGATACCCCCCGCCGACAGGTCGCCGTCCAATACCCTCAGGAGCAGTTGACGCGAGGCGCCGCGATCGCTGAGGACGGCGGCGAGGATCACGTCGGTGTCCAGTACGACCTTCATGTTGAGACGTCACATATGACGTTGTCGCGCATCGTCAAGGCGCGGACACGGCGTCGCGGGTGGTGGCTTGACCTGGAACCGTTTTCACCCAAGCATCATTTTGTGCTCTTTGTAGCCGTCGATCGCAACACGTGGACAGTCACCAAGGTTCTCAGTGCATCGGACGCGGTCCGCCGCCCCGCGAGGGGGGCACGTCCCGCCACGGGACCTGACCCGACGAACGGTGCGCAACGCCTTCTGCAACGCCTCCGGCAACGCCTCCGGCAAGCCGTGGACATGGCAGCGGAGACCCTTGGAACCCAGCTCCTCCCCCCCCGTCAGCCTGGCGTCGACCGCCTTGTCGCGCGTGGGCCCGGAGCCCGACGTCGTCTCGGGGTCCGCGTGGCTTGGCCACCTCGGCTCCTCCAGGCACGCGCTGCCAAAGCGGCCGAGGGGGCGCAGCGCGTCAGCTGCCCGCGGCCGTTGCGGCGACGGCGGACCGCAGTGCCTCGGCGTTTGGATTGCGGACGGCACGATCGAGGAGGATCTGTTTCGGCGTCACGGGCCGGCCGTAATACAGACCGTTCCACTGGTCCTTCGGCGAGACGACGGCGCCCTCAAGATTGAGCCCGCCATAGACGCCGCCCTTGGTCCGTGAAAAGGCGATCACATCGGCGGTCTGCGCCTTCGCGCCGGCACCGACCGGGCCGGCCGCCACGCTCACATCGCCCCCCAGTTTGAACTCGGTGGTGAGCAGCGCGTCGCGGCCCCGGTCGCTCATCACCAGCATGACGATCTCGGAGACGTCACCGCCGATCTGCAGCCCGATGGACACGGAGGCGAGCTGGTAGAAGGCGGGATAGCTCCAGTCGCTGGCCTCACCGCGATCGAGGAAGACCCCGACGCCGCCCGATCCGCCGACGATAAACCCGCCCTTGACACTGACAGGCACCACCAGGATGCCCTTCGCCGCCCCGACGTTGTTGCGGAACCACTGCATGTCGGGATCGACGGCGAAGCGTTTCACCGTTTCGACCGCCTTGTTGACCGTCGCCTGCTGCTCGGCATCGGCTTGCGCCCAGACGGCACTGGGCTGCAAACCGACCAACAACACGAGGGAGAGACAAAATGCTTTGAGGGTTTTCGCTTGCATCGACAGATCTCCTGATCGGGGTCTCTAATGGGGCATTGATGGCATGGTGGCGGTACGGACCCACGGGATCGACTGCTCCGGCGCTTGCGATGCAGGCGTCAATCCGCCGGCGTGGTGTCGGCTTCGGCACCGCTGGGCTGACGGTTGACCACCGGAACCGCCACCTCATTGCGCCTCAGGAACGGGAGAGTCCAGGGCGGATCGTAGAACAGCGTCGTCGGAGGACCGACCGCCCGCCAGTCGGACGCTTCGAGAATCCGCTCAAGTTCGCGCACGTGGCGCGCCACGGCTTCGGTGCCCCGCGACCCGCTGAAGCGAAGCACGGCCACCGTCCGCTCCGGCACCTCGATGAGCCGCACCGCCGAATCCGTTGGCTCCGGCGCGGTGTCACGCGTGTACGCGGCCGGCAGGAAGAACCGCATGGCGTAGGATCCCGCGGCCCCGGGCCGGGTCTCGACCGGCGCCGTCATCGCGATGGTCGCCGATGCCGCGGGACTCTCCACCGGAGCCGTCATCGCCACCGATTGCTGCGTGCGATTGGCCCCCGAGATGTAAGCGAAGAGGCGGCGAAACGCGGCATTGCGCGCGCTGCCCTCGTCCGTTGCCACAACCGACGTCTCGGCGACCAGCCGCGGCGGATACCGTCTCACCTCGGCGCGCGCGTCGAGTTGGGCGACCACCGTGTAGACGAGCTGCTCAGTCTCCGAGCGTTCGCCGAACACCGAACACGCCGTCAGCAAGAGCGCACAAACGACCAAACCTGCAATGCGTTTCATCAAGTCTTCTGATAGCACAGGAGACCGCCTCAAACCAACCATGGACACCGACCGCTGCCGCCACGGCGTCACCGCCGCGGCCGGCCGACGCGCGCGGCCGACCCGACACGCGCGGCCGAATCGACCGCATGGCTCCGGCCCCGCTCCCTCCGCGCATCGTCCATGCCCTGGCTTGGGGGAGCACGGCGGCCCCGCGACCCGCACCGGGGATCGGCAGGCGGTCTGCCGTACCAGCGCCATGCCGGCGTTGGATTTCACGCCCTGCACTTGGCGCGCTGACCGTCGCGCTTGACAATGCGGCCGAGAGCGGCAGGATCGCCCCATAAGGGGGGCACACGTCCTTGATCGTGTTGCAAGCTTTGCGGTGGCAGGTGCTGACCATGACCGGTCGTTCGCGTGTTGAGTTGGGCGTTCTGTGCATCGTTGCGGCGACGATGGCGTCGGGTGGCGCGGCGGGAGCGGCCGAATCGCTGACGCCGCGGCACATCCCCGAGGTGTCCATGGCCGGGCGCGCGGCGGCCGCTCCGGCCTCCCAGGATCTGGAGACCCTCCGACGGAACCTCCGCGAGCAGATGCGCCGGGTCGACGAGCAGGCACGTTTGATCGAGGCGCAGCGACAGCAACTCGATCAGCAGCGACGCCAACTGGAGAACCAGCAGCGACAGCTCGAGGCGATCGAGCGACTGATCGCCGCGCCGGTGGGCCAGCCGCTCGACGATGTTCGCGGTGGTCAGACCGGGCCCACCGCAGCCGCCGCGCGACCGGCGACCGCCGAGCCACGGGAGGTGGCGCAGGCCGCGCCGCAGCAACAACAGCAACAGCAACCGCAGCAGCAGCAACAGTCCGGTGGCGACTCCGCGCCGGCCGGTGATGGCGCTGCCCGGGAGGGTGGCAGCGACGAGGCCGCGGCTCCGGATTTGGCGGAAGTTCTCGAAGAGGTGGGACGGGTCCTGACCCGCAAGGGCACCCTGATCGTCGAGCCGCAGTTCCAGTATTCACACAACACCGCCAGTCGGTTTTTCTTCAATGGCGTAGAAATTTTTCCCGGGTTCAACATTGGTGTGATCAGCATCACCGACAACAAACGCAATACGTTCACCAACAGCGTCGGGCTGCGCTACGGCATCACCAATCGATTCGAGGCGGATCTGAAGATCCCTTTCGTGATCAACCAGGAGGAAGAGTTCTCGCAAATCCTCTCCGGCACGCAAGGCACCGAAACGCGCTCCGTGAGCAATCGAGGACTTGGCGACGTCGAGTTCGGCGCCCACTACCAGATCAATCGCGGTCGCGATGGCTGGCCGTTTTTTGTCGGCAACGTGCGGGTGAAGACGCCGACCGGCGAAGGTCCGTTCGATATCGATCAAGACAAATCGGCGACCACCGGTTCGGGCTTCTGGGGCGTCGAGCCGAGCCTCACCGTCATCTACCCTTCCGATCCGGGCGTCCTGTTCGCCAACGTCGGCTACCTGGTGAACCTGTCGAGCGACGTCGAGTCCCGGCTTGGCAGCTCGTTTTTCACCAACGTCAGCCCCGGCAATGTCCTGCGGACCAGTTTCGGCTACGGCATCGGCTTGAATGAGCGCCTGTCCGTCAATTTCGGCTACAAGCACGACTGGGTGCAGGGGACGAAACTGAGCTTTCGCGACGCGGCGGATCCGACGTCGCCGATCACGACCAGCGATACCGGCGATTTCCAGGTGGGGGCGCTCCAGTTCGGCGTGTCGTACAAAGTCACGCCGTCGATCCCGGTGATCGTCAACGTCTCGGCGGGCGTCACCAGCCAAGCCCCGGACGCGGAAGTCGGCATCCGTGTTCCGGTGCCGATCCAGCTGTTCGACTGATGCAGGTGTCGGGCAGCGACGCGCTCTGAAGCACCGCGGACGACGGACGCATCGGCTCCGCCGGCCGATCGTGGGAGGAGACCTCGGTCCCGCGACCGCTTCGTTACCGGCCGAGGCCCAAGGACTGCATGCGCCCGGCGATGGCGCTCGCATCCAAGGCTTGGCGCATCGACTGGAACCGCTCCGTGAAGTTGTGAACGTCGATGGTCATCTCGATGGCGTGGCTGATGTTGGCATTGTCGACGGTGTTCTGAATGGCCGTCTGAAACTGGTTCTGGCTGACGACGATCCCCGGTGTCGACACCTGCAGCTGAAGATTGTTGAGAAAGGCGGTCGCCTGATCGCGGCTCAGGTTCTGGGTTTCGGTCAGCGTCGTGACGGTCCCGGAGTCGCTCGCCGTCTGCGCCGTCGTCTCCAACAGCGCCCTGCCCGATGATGGCAGCGAGAGGGTGGTGGAGAGCGCCGACATCCGGCCGGTGGCTTCCGCGACCGTCGTGGCGATGGTCGCCGCGAACGAGAGCTCGAAGCCGTTCACCAGGAAGCCGCCGCGCGCCTCTTCCAGGTCCGCCGTCGCCACCGTCTCCAGCGACGCCAGCACCTCTTCCGTCGACCGGGCCGCGGTCGCGGGTTGCGGCGATGCCGTGACGTCCGCCGGCGTGGTGCGAGGCGATGGCCCCGGTTGCGAAGATGGCGCGGGTTGCGAAGATGGCGCGGGCGGTGTCGCCGTCGCCAACTGCCGCGGTGACCTGGGTGCCGACGAGCAGGCGCCCACGACCAGGGTCAGCAGCACCGCAACGGTCACGCATCGGCGCCCCGTCGGGAAACTCCTGTCAAGCGATACCATGTCCACCCCATCGGTCCGATCTTGTTGCAACGGATCTGGTGGGTCGTTTCAGCCAACGGATGGGACTTATCCGTTGGCACCGAACCACTAGAACTGGTTGTGCGTCGGCAGGTTGATCGTGAAAGTCCCCAGGTCACGCGGCGACAAGGCGCTGCCGATGGGCGACTTCACCATCAGGTTCCACTCCTTTTTACGTCCGTAATTCTCGCGGGCGGTCTCGATTCGTTCTTCGACGATGAAAGCAATCGGGATCCAGATCTTCTCGAATTCGGCAACCGTGTATGATTTCACCCCCAGCGCGGGATCGCCGATGAGGACGTTCGTGGCCGAAATTCCCTTGATCACCACGAAATGGCGATAGCCGTTGGTGTTGATCAGGGTGATTGCGGGAATGTTGGCCTCCACCAACTGCGCCAAGGTGACATTGAACCCGTTCGACCTGAGACCAACGGAGTGCAAATATTTTTGCATGTCCGCCAGCGAGAACCCCTCCCGCTGGATACGTTGCTGATCTCCCACATCAAACATTGAAACGAATACTTCTTTCTCGGTCTTCGGTATTTGATAGTGATAGGTCAACAGCGTCGCCAGGGCCGCCGAGCCGCAGCTGTAGTCGTGTTCCTGCTGGATGACGAAGCGGAACCGCTGCTCCTTCATGCTGACTACGGGGATGTTGGATAACGCCCCCGCGGCGGGCACGAACACCGATCCCGCGGCGGCGGGGCCGGCCAGCGTGCCGACCAGCCCCGCGACCGTGAGCGCGGCCGTGAGCGCGGCCGTGAGCGCGGCCGTGAGC
>CAZVRW010000018.1:24458-50219 GCA_964630265.1 uncultured Rhodospirillaceae bacterium | reverse complement strand
CAGCCCCGCGACCGTGAGCGCGGCCGTGAGCGCGGCCGTGAGCGCGGCCGTGAGCCCGGCCGCCAACCGGCGGCCGAGCCATCGCCGCACCGACATCGGCGCCGGCCGCCGGCGGGGCGCGCCCCCGGTATCCCGGGAGCGCTCCGCCGACAGCGCGGCACCACGTGCGGTCTTCACTTTCGTCATTTCAAGCATCCGCGGATCATTGGAGATTGATGATGACGGAAGTGTTGATGGCGATGCCGACACCGTTGCCCGAGTTGAAAACGCCGGAGGTGAAGCCGGCGTTATTCGACACGACGTTGCCGGACAGCAAGCCACTCTGCACGCCGCTCAACGTATTGTTGGCCGACGTGGCGGTCGCCGAGGTGTCGTTCACCATCAGCGTGCCCTGCTCGACGATGATGACGTTGGCGCCGCCGGACAGGGCATCGAGCGTGGCATCCGAGATCGGCTCCAGGGCCGCAAACGGAGATGCCGCGGACGTGGCGGACTGCGTGTCTTGCGCCTCTGCGCCGGGCCCCACGACGAGGGAAATGCCGGTGACAAGCAGCCCTGCAAACCATTCGGCTCTCATTGCACCTGCTCCTTGAAGACTAAGCCATGCGAAATCGACGGTGAAAGCGGGTCGGTGGAGCGAGGGGCCACCGACCCGCCCTCGATGGTCAGTCCTTAGAAGCTGTTGTTGACGGTCGCGCTGATGTTGACGCCCTGCGTGACCGAGGTGGCAATGCCAGTGCTGATGTTGCCCTGGGTGATGCCGGTGTTGCCGGAGATGTCGGAGCCGCTGATGCCGCCCGTGGCGATCCCCGGAACGACGTTGCCGCGGCTGCCTTCACCGGCGGTGCCGGACAGCGACAGACCCGACACGCTGGAGCTGACGTCGCCAAGGTTGGCAATCGCCGTGCCGCCAGAGATCAGGCTCCGGCCGCCATTGGCCCCGGCGCCCGCACCGATGCTGTTGTCGCTGTTGTCGGTGCTGGTCGTCGTGGTGTTGCCGGAGTTGTTGCCCTGGTTGCTGTTGTCGACCGTGCTGTTGTCGGTCGTGCTGTTGTCACTGTTGTCGGTCGTCGTCGTGTTGCCAGAGTTGTTACCCTGGTTGCTGTTATCGACCGTGCTGTTGTCGGTGGTCGTCGTATTGCCAGAGTTGTTACCCTGGTTGTCGTTGCTCACACGGTTGTCACTGTTGTCCGTGCTGCTGGCGTCGACCGTCGAGCCGTTGTTGGCAACAGCCGAACCGTTATCGGCACTGTTGTTCGTGCTGTTGTCACTGTTGTTGCTGGCGTCGGTCGTCGTCGTGTTGCCAGAGTTGTTACCCTGGTTGCTGTTGTTGGTGTTATCGGTGGTGGTCGTGTTGCCAGAGTTGTTGCCCTGGTTGCTGTTGTCCACCGTGCTGTTGTCGTTCTGGCCGTCGATCTTCGTGCTGTTATCGCTGTTATCGCTGGCGTCAACAGTCGATCCAGCGTTGGCCACGGCGGAGCCGTTGTCCGCACTGTTGTTCACGCTGTTGTCGTTCTGGCTGTCGGCCATGGTCGTGCTGTTGTCGCTGTTGTCGTTCTGGCCGTCGATCTTCGTGCTGCTGTCGCTGTTGTCGCTGTTATCCGTATTGAAGCCAGTCTGTGTGTTGCTGTTGTCGCTATTATCGCTGTTGTCGCTATTGTCGCTATTGTCGGTATTCGCATTGGTCTGATTGTTCTGGTTGCTGTTGTCATTCTGGCTGTCAGCCAGCGTCGTGCTGTTGTCGCTGTTGTCACTGTTGTCGGTATTGAAACCACTCTGCGTGTTGCTGTTGTCACTATTATCGCTGTTGTCGGTATTAGCGTTGGTCTGATTGTTCTGGTTGCTGTTGTCGTTCTGGCTATCGGCCAGGGTCGTGCTGTTGTCGCTGTTGTCGCTATTGTTGCTGTTGTCGTTCTGGCTGTCGGCCAGTGTCGTGCTGTTGTCGCTGTTGTCGCTATTGTTGCTGTTGTCGTTCTGGCTGTCGGCCAGTGTCGTGCTGTTGTCGCTGTTGTCGTTTTGGCCGTCGATCTTCGTGCTGTTATCGCTATTGTCACTGTTGTCGGTATTGAAGCCAGTCTGGGTGTTGCTGTTGTTACTGGCGTCCGTCGTCGTCGCCGTGTTGAACGAGTCGGCGTTATTACCCTGATTGCTGTTGTTGCTATTGTCGCTGGCGTCCGTCGTCGTCGCCGTGTTGAACGAATCGGCGTTATTGCCCTGATTGCTGTTGTTGCTATTGTCGCTGGCGTCCGTCGTCGTGGCCGTGTTCTGGCTGTCGGCCAGGCTCGTGCTGGCGTCCGTGGTGGTGGCCGTGTTCTGGCTGTCGGTCAGGCTTTGATCCGTGCTGGTCGTCGTGTTGTTCGAATCGTTGGTGCTGTTGTTGGCGTTATTGCTATTGTCAGCGTTGTTGCTGTTGTCCGAGTTGTTCGTGTTGTCAGAGTTATTGCTGGCGTCAACGTCGACGTCAACATCGATCGCGGCATCGCTCAGAATGCTGTTATCGCTGTTGTCGCTGTTGTCGGTGCTGGCGTCATTGGTGCTGTTGTTGTTCTGACTCTCGGTCAGGCTCTGGTCGGTATTGGTTGCCGTATTGTTCGAGTCGTTGGTGCTATTGTCGGCATTGTTGCTCTTGTCGCTGTTATCATTTTGGCTGTCGGCCAGGCTGGTGCTGTTGTCGTTCTGACCGTCGATCTTCGTGCTGCTGTCGCTGTTGTCACTGTTGTCGCTGTTATCGCTGCTGTTGTTTTGGCTTTCGGTCAGCTTCGTGCTGTTGTCGTTCTGGCCGTCGATCTTCGTGCTGCTGTCGCTGTTGTCGCTGTTGTCGGAGTTGTCGCTGCTGTTGCTGTTGTCGGAGTTGTTGTTGCTCGAGCTCGCCGTGGCGCCCGCGTTGTCAGCCGCCGTGGCGGTGTTGCCCGTGTTGCCGTCGACGGCATTGACCGGCGCCACTGTCTCGCCTTCGCCTTCTTGGGCGTGAGCCGGCAGACCATACGCCATGGCCAGAGCCACGACCGAAACGGCACCGAGAAGCTTCAGTTTCGTAGAACGCATAAGGATTCCCTCCTAAACGATGTCCATGATGCAAGCCTCCTCCCTCGCGACCGGTCCGATCTCCACGGGACACGGCCGCAGCGAGGTGTCGCCCACCCCTCGGATACACTCCAAGGTGACAGCAGGCTCACCTCTACAAGCAATGGGTGTGCCACCGCGCCCACCCCGCGCGCGTTTTCATAACAACCTATAGTGATTGGGATTTTCCGCGCCCCCGTCCGGGGCGCAGCGGATGGCGAGGCGGCGTATCAGCGTCTCATCCGCGATACTGCATCACAACTGAGACAGGCGATGTTTCATCCGTGAGACAGCCTTGGGTTGCTTTCGGCGCACCCTCAGGCGGCTAAGCACGCGCAATCGCTCCGACATCCCATCGACCCGCCAAGTCCTTGCGCAGGTCCATGCGGTTGTGGATCGGCCTACCGGGTTGCCGACGGGAGAACCGACCGGCGTGTGCATTGCAGGTTGCGCAGCAAACCATCCTTCAACCGATAGACCCAGCCGTGGATCGACAATGGTTGGCCGCGTGCCCAGGCGTCGCGCACCACGGCAAGACCGGCGAGCCGCTCGACCTGTGCCTCGATGTTACGCTCGCAGAGCAGATCCAGTCGCGTCTCCTCCTCGGGGATCGATGTCAGCGTCGGTGCGAACCGCGCGGCGGTCTCCCGCACCGGCGCGAGCCAGGTATCGACGGTCTCCAGACCAGTGGGGTGCACGGCGGCGCGAATGCCGCTGCAGCCATAGTGCCCGCAAACGATGACGTGCTTGACCTGCAGCACCTCGATGGCGAATTGCAACACCGCAAGGCAATTGAGATCGCCCTCGCGCACGAGATTGGCGACGTTGCGATGCACGAACACCTCCCCCGGCGCCAGCCCGGTGATGATGTTCGCCGGAACGCGGCTGTCGGAGCAACCGATCCAGAAATAGTCCGGGTGCTGCAACTCGGCGAGGCGGCGGAAGAAGTCCGGGTCGTCGCGGGTCTTCCGGCGCGCCCAGGCGACGTTGTTGTCGAACAGATCCTGGATCATGGCGCCGTGGCGGCCGGCGCCTGGACACGGCAAAGAACAGACCGATGCCTGCTCCGGCAGCAGCCGCCCCGCATGCGTTCGCCTCCCCCCTGCCCTACTCGGCCGGCAAGGACCGCGGCCGCCCCGCCGGTTGCCGCCCGGCCAGTCCGCCCGACGCCCGTGCGTTGGCGGCGCCGAGCCGGGTGCGGACGACCTGATAGCCCGGCCGCCAAAGGTAGCGCACCGGAGCGCTCAGCATGTGCACCAGGCGGGTGAACGGGAAGATCAACAGGATCGTCAGGCCGAGGAAAAGATGCAATTTGAAGATGAAGTGCGCGTCGGCGACGTAGTCGGCGGCGCCCGCCTGGAAGGTGAAAATGCCCTGGGCCCAAGCCATGAATTTCACCATCTCGCTGCCGTCCAGGTGGCCGAGCGAGACGAAGATGGTGAACAGACCGAGGATGAGCTGCACCGTCAGGATGATGAGGATCGCCGTGTCGGCGAAACTGGACACGGCGCGGATGCGTGGATCGAGCAGGCGCCGATGCAACAGCATCACCGCCCCCGCCAGGCAGACGACGCCGGCGACGCCGCCGACGACGATCGCCATCACCTGCTTGGTGCCGTGGCCGATCCCGATGGCGTCGAACACCGCGATCGGCGTCAGCAAACCGATCAGATGGCCGAAGAAGACGACCAGGATGCCGACGTGAAACAGCACCGATCCCCAGATCAGCTGCTTGCGACGCAGCAACTGGCTTGAGCCCGAGCGCCACGTGTAGGGCTCACGGTCGTAGCGGACGATGTTGCCCAGCACGAACACCGCGAGGCAGATGTAGGGGAAAATGCCGAACAGGAAGGTGTTGAACGGGGTCTCCATGACAGCGTCTCCTCAGGACGAGCGCGGGCGGGCACGGGCGGGCCGGCCCGGCGCCGGTGTCGGCGTCATCCGGTTCAAGAGTTCGTTGGCCTGCGGACAGTCGGCGGACGGATCGGGACCGCCGGCAAAGCTGACGGCCGCCGCCTCCCAGGCGCGATCCAGCGCCGCGAGATCGTCGGCGGACTCGTCGGGCGCGGCCAACAGCGCATCAACCAGCTCCCGCGCCGGCTTTCCCCGGGCCAGCGCCTCCAGCGCATAGAAGACCGCGCTGTAGAGGCTGTCACGCTTGCGCAGCCGCTCGCGCAACGCCGTGACCACGTGCAGCGGCTCCGCCAGCAGTGCGCGGGCGTCGTCGAGCGGCAAGGTCGACAGGAACTCCAGGAACAGCGGCAGGTAGTCGGGCAGCTCGCGCGCCGCGATGTCGAGACCGTGCCGCTCGTAGAGGCCCATCAGGTCGACCATCGCCTGGCCGCGGTCGCGGCTCTCCCCGTGCACGTGCTCGAACAGATGGAGCGACAACGATCGCGTCCGATCGAACAGCAGCACGTAGCGTTCCTGCAGGTCGTAGAGGTCGCCGGTGGCGAGTTCGTCGATCAGGGGCGCGATCAGCTCACGCTCGGCCGCGGCGAGCAGGGCCTCGGCGTCGAGCACCTGTCGGAATTCGGCCGCCGCCGCCTGGATGTCCGCCGTCGGGTAGGAGAGCAGCAGCGACAAGACCTTGAACGTGTGCGTCATCACCCGGCCTCCGTCGGGGTCTCGGCCTTGCGACGTCCGGCACCGAACAGGTTGGCATCGGTCATGCCGCACGACGCCTCGTTGCCGAAGCTGAAGCCGCAGGCGCCGCGCAGCTGGTAGGCGTCCTCGCCAAGCTCGCGGTGCGAGGTGGGAATGACGAAGCGGTCCTCGAAGTTGGCGATGGCCATGAGTTGGTACATGTCCTCGATCTGCGCGCTCGAGAGGCCGACCCGCTCGGCGATCGCCGCATCGGGTGCGCCGTCCACCGTCTTGGCGCGCATGTAGGCGCGCATCGCCAGCATCCGCTCCAACGCCCGCGCCACCGGCTCCTCGTTGCCGGCGGTCAGGAGATTGGCGAGATAGCGGAGCGGGATGCGCAGCGAGCGCACATCCGGCATGGCCCCGTCGACGCCGATCCTGCCGGCCTCGGCGGCCGACTGGATGGGGGAGAGCGGCGGCACGTACCAGACCATGGGCAGGGTGCGATACTCCGGATGCAGCGGAAAGGCGACCTTCCAATCCATGGCCAGCTTCCAGATCGGCGACGTCCGGGCCGCCTCCAGCCAAGGTTCCGGCACCCCGTCCCGGCGTGCCTGCGCCTGCACCTCCGGATCGAACGGATCGCAGAAGATGTCGAGATGCTGCTGATAGAGATCGCCCTCCGCCGGCACCGCGGCGGCCTCGGCGATGCGGTCGGCGTCGTAGAGCACGACGCCGAGATAGCGGATGCGGCCGACGCACGTCTCCGAGCACACCGTCGGTTGGCCGGCCTCGAGCCGCGGGTAGCAGAGGATGCACTTCTCCGACTTGCCGCTCGCCCAGTTGTAATAGATCTTCTTGTAGGGGCAGGCGGAGACACACATCCGCCAGCCGCGGCACTTCTCCTGGTCGATGAGAACGATGCCGTCCTCCTCGCGCTTGTAGATGGCGCCCGAGGGACACGCCGCGACGCACGTCGGATTGAGGCAGTGCTCGCACAGGCGCGGCAGGTACATCATGAAGGTGTTCTCGAACTGGCCGTAGATGTCCTTCTGCACGCCCATGAAGTTGTAGTCCTTGGAGCGCTTGGCGAACTCGCCGCCCAGGATCTCCTCCCAGTTCGGCCCCCACTCGATCTTCTCCATCCGCTCGCCGGTGATCAGCGAGCGTGGCCTGGCCGTTGGCGTTGCCTGGCTCTCCGGCGCCGACTGCAGGTGGTCGTAGTCGAAGGTGAAGGGCTCGTAGTAGTCGTCGATCTCCGGCAGATCCGGGTTGGCGAAGATCTTGGCGAGAATGCGCCACTTCGCGCCCATCTTCGGCTGCACCTGACCGTCCGGCGTGCGCACCCAGCCGCCGTTCCAGTGGGTCTGGTTCTCCCAATCCTTCGGATAGCCGATGCCCGGCTTGGTCTCGACGTTGTTGAACCACGCGTATTCGACGCCCTCGCGGTTGGTCCAAACGTTCTTGCACGTCACGGAGCAGGTGTGACACCCGATGCACTTGTCCAGGTTCAACACCATGCAGATCTGCGCCCGGATTTTCATTCCGCTGCCTCCAGCCTGTCGGCGGCCGGCCCGTCCAGCCACTCGACCTTGGTCATCTTGCGAACGATGATGAACTCGTCGCGGTTCGAGCCCACGGTTCCGTAGTAGTTGAAGCCGTAGGACTGGTGGGCGTAGCCGCCGATCATGTGGGTCGGCTTGAGCACCGCGCGGGTCACCGAGTTGTGAATGCCGCCCCGCTGACCGGTGATTTCCGAGCCGGGAACATTCACGATCTTCTCCTGGGCGTGGTACATCAGCACCATGCCGGCGGGCACACGCTGGGAGACGACGGCCCGGGCGACCAGCGCGCCGTTGGTGTTGTAGGCCTCGATCCAGTCGTTGTCCTCGATGTCGGCTGCCTTCGCGTCCACCTCCGAGATCCAGACGATGGGACCGCCGCGCGACAACGTGAGCATCAAGAGATTGTCGGTGTAGGTGGAGTGGATGCCCCACTTCTGATGCGGCGTGATGAAGTTCAGCACCACCTGCTTGGCGCCGTTCGGTTTCCGGTCGATGATCGGCTTGATCGTCTTGGTGTCGATGGGTGGCCGGTAGACGCACAGCGCCTCGCCAAAGGCCCGCATCCACAGGTGGTCCTGATAGAGTTGCTGCCGGCCGGTCAGCGTGCGCCACGGGATCAGTTCGTGGACGTTGGTGTAACCGGCGTTGTAGCAGACCTTCTCCGATTCCAGGCCCGACCAGGTTGGCGACGAGATGATCTTCCGCGGCTGCGCGACGATGTCACGGAAGCGGATCTTCTCGTCCTCCTTCGGCACCGCGAGATGGGTGTGCTCGCGCCCGGTCGCCTTGCCCAGCGCCTCCCAGGCCTTGACCGCGACTTCGCCGTTGGTCTCCGGCGCCAGCATCAGCACCACCTCGGCGGCATCGATGTCGGTCTCGATCCTCGCCAGCCCCTGGGTCGGCCCCGCTTCGGTGACGGCGCCGTTCAGGGCGACCAGGGCGTCCACCTCATGCTCGGTGTTCCAACTGATGCCCTTGCCGCCGTTGCCGAGCTTTTTCATCAGCGGACCAAGTGAACAGAACCGTTTGTATAGGTTCGGGTAGTCGCGCTCGACGACGGTGATCTGCGGCATCGTCTTGCCGGGGATCGGCTCCACCGCGCCGGTTTTCCAGTCCTCCACCTCCAGCGCCTGGGCGATCTCGCCCGGCGTGTCGTGCAGGATCGGCGTCAGCACCACGTCCTTCTCGACGCCGAGGACCTCCGGCGCCACCTCCGAGAACTTGCGGGCGATCGCCTTGTAGATCTCCCAGTCGCTCTTGCATTCCCAGACGGGGTCCACCGCCCCGGTCAGCGGATGGATGAAGGGGTGCATGTCGGAGGTGTTCAGGTCGTTCTTTTCGTACCAAGTGGCGGTGGGCAGCACGATGTCCGAGCAGACGCAGGTGGTCGACATGCGGAAGTCGATGGTGACCATGAGGTCGAGCTTGCCCTCTGGGGCCGCATCGTGCCAGGCGACCTCGCGCGGCTTCTGCCCGCCGTCCTCGCCCAGGTCCTTGCCCTGCACGCCGTGCGACGTCCCGAGCAGGTGCTTGAGGAAGTACTCGTGCCCCTTGCCCGACGAGCCGAGCAGATTTGAGCGCCAGACGAACAGGTTGCGCGGCCAGTTCTGCGGCGCGTCCGGGTCTTCGCATGAGAGTTGCACCTCGCCGGACTTCAGCGCCGCCACCAGCCAGTCCTTGACCTCCTGGCCGGCGGCCGCGGCGGCCGCGGCGATCTCCAACGGGTTCTTCGTCAGTTGCGGTGCCGAGGGCAGCCAGCCCATCCGCTCCGCCCGCACGTTGTAGTCGATCAGCGCGCCGTCCCACGGGCCGTCCGGCGCCGTCGGCGACAGGATCTCGTCGATGCCCAGGCTTTCGTAGCGCCACTGGTCGGTGTGGGCATACCAGAACGAGGTCGAATTCATCTGCCGCGGCGGCCGCCCCCAGTCGAGCGCGAACGCCAGCGGCAGCCAGCCGGTCTGCGGTCGCAGCTTTTCCTGGCCCACATAGTGCGACCAGCCGCCCCCCGACTGGCCGACGCAGCCGCACATCACCAGGAGATTGATGATCCCCCGGTAGTTCATGTCCATGTGATACCAGTGGTTGAGTCCGGCCCCGAGGATCACCATGGACTTGCCGCCGGTCTTCTCGGCGTTGCGCGCGAACTCACGGGCGACCGTCTCGATGTGCCCGGCGGGAACGCCGGTGATCCGCTCCGCCCATGCCGGCGTGTAGGGCACCATCTCGTCATAGGCTGTCGCGACATGCTCGCCGCCGAGACCGCGATCGAGGCCATAATTGGCGACGAACAGGTCGAACACGGTGGTGACCAGCGCCTCGCCGTCCTTCAGCGCCAGCCGCTTCGCCGGCACCTTGCGCACCAGTACGCCCGGATGATCGGTGCCCTTGAAGTAGTCGTGGTGGCAGTTGCCAAAATACGGAAAGCCGACGTCGGCGACGGTGTCGTGGTCCGCCTCGGCGATCAGCGTCCGTTGCAGGCGGGTGTCGGCGCCGGCGGCGTCCTTCTCCTCCAGGTTCCAGTGCCCCGGCTCACCCCAGCGGAAGCCGACCGAGCCCTGCGGCACGACGACCTGCTTGCTGACGTCGTCCCAAGCGGCGCATTTCCACTCCGGATTGGTCTTCTGGCCCAGGTCGCCCTTGAAGTCGCCGGCGCGGAGCAGCCGCTCCGGCACCAGGTAGCCGTCCTTCTTCACCAGGCGGACCAGCATCGGCATGTCGGTGTACTGCCGCGCGTAGTCGGCGAAGTAGTCGGCCTGCCGGTCGAGATGGAACTCGCGCAGGATGACATGTCCCATGGCCATGGCCAGGGCGGCGTCGGTGCCCTGTTTCGGATGCAGCCAGAGGTCCGAGAATTTGGCGGCTTCGCTGTAGTCCGGACAGATGACGACGCTCTTGGCCCCGCGGTAGCGCGCCTCGGCATAGAAATGGGCATCGGGCGTCCGCGTCTGCGGCACGTTCGAGCCCCACAGCAGCAGGAACCCGGCGTTGTACCAGTCGGCCGATTCCGGCACGTCGGTCTGCTCGCCCCAGGTCTGCGGCGACGCCGGCGGCAGGTCGCAATACCAGTCGTAGAAGGACATGGAGACGCCGCCGAGCAGCGAGAGATACCGCGAGCCCGCGGCGTACGAGACCATCGACATGGCCGGGATCGGCGAGAAGCCGATCACCCGGTCCGGCCCGTGGGTCTTCGCGGTGTAGGCGTTGGCGGCGGCGATGATCTCCGTCACCTCGTCCCAGGTCGCCCGCACGAACCCGCCGAGGCCGCGCTTGGCCACGTAGGAGGCGCGCTTCATCGGATCCTCGACGATCGCCTTCCAGGCCGCCACCGGGCTCTTGTCGCGGCGCTCGTCGCGCCAGACGCGCAGCAGACGGGAGCGGATCAACGGGTATTTCACCCGGTTGCCCGAATACAGGTACCAGCTGTAGCTCGCCCCCCGCGAGCAGCCGCGCGGCTCGTGGTTGGGCAAATCGGGACGCGTGCGCGGATAATCGGTCTGCTGCGTCTCCCAGGTAACGATGCCGCCCTTGACGTAGATCTTCCAACTGCATGAGCCGGTGCAGTTGGTGCCATGGGTGGAGCGGACCACCTTGTCGTGCTGCCAGCGCTTGCGATAGCCGTCCTCCCAGCGCCGGTCCTCGCGAGTGACGACGCCGTGCCCGCTCGCGAAGTCACCCACCACGCGCTTGGAAAAGAAGTTCAGCCGATCCAACAATTGGCTCATGACGCTATCCTCTCTCGACCGGAGTAACTTGTCGTTTGACTCGCTTCGCTCATGGATTCTTGAACTCTGCTTTAGGGCCTAGATAGTACCACCAGTTGAGCGCCAGGCAGATGACATAGAAAATGGCAAATCCATAGAGCGCGTATTCGGGCGTCGCCGCCTTGATCTGCTCGCCGAACACCTGCGGGATGATGAAGGCGCCATAGGCCGCCACCGCCGACGTCCAGCCCAGCGCCGGCCCCGCCTGTTCCTTGGGGAAGATGACGGCGATGGTGCGGAAGGTGGAGCCGTTGCCGATGCCGGTACCGGCGAACAGGACCAGGAACAGAAGGAAGAACGGCAGGAAGTATTCTTCCGGCGTCGCCGACTGGTAGGCGGCGGCCATGAAGTACGCGACACCGAGGGCGCTGGCGATCATCAGCAGGGTGACGTACTGCGTCACCCGGGCGCCGCCCACCTTGTCGGAAATCCAGCCGCCGAACGGCCGGATCAACGCGCCGATGAACGGCCCCATCCACGCATACATCAGGGCGCTCGGACCGTTCGGGTTCGGCGTCGCGTGGGTCAGCACGCCATCCACCTCGATGTGCTGGAAGCCGAAGATCACCTTGATGGCCAAGGCAAAGGCCGCCGAATACCCGATGAATGAACCGAAGGTCATCGTATAGATGACGCTCATGATCCAGGTGTGCTTGTTTCGGAAAATTTGGTACTGTCGCTGCAGGTTTTTCTTGACGAAGAAACAAGCGTAGTAAAGCAGGGCGACGGTGGCGGCGATGACGCCGACCAGCACGAACCACTTCGTCCACGACGGCAGGCCGAGACCGGTGGGCGCCGGCAGGATGAAGTAGAGACCGACGATGGCGGCGACGAAGCCGACCAGCAGCATGGCGGTGATCCGCAGGATCGCCCCGAGCGTGCCGCCGGCGATCTCCGGCGTCACCTCTTCGGTCCGGATGTTGTTCATGCCGAACCAGCCGGCGACGACGAGCGGGATCAGCAGCAACAACCAGACGAACCCGGCGTTTTGGATCCACGTCTCGGAGCCCGCGGGGATCTTGCCGATCAGCGTTCCGGACGCGTTTTCCAGAACCATGGAGTCGCCGCCGAGGGCGCCGAACATGCCGAACGTCATGGCCAGCGGCACCAGGATCTGCATGGTCGTCACCCCGGCGTTGCCGAGCCCGGCGTTGAGGCCGAGGGCGAGTCCCTGCATCCGCTTCGGAAAGAAGAAGCTGATGTTCGACATGGATGAGGCGAAGTTGCCGCCGCCGATGCCGGACAGCAGCGCCAGGATCTGGAACACCCAGAGCGGCGTCGCCTTGTCCTGCAGCGCGATGCCCGTGCCGATGGCCGGGATCATCAGCAGTGCGGTGGTGAACACGATGGCGTTGCGGCCGCCGGCGATGCGGATGAAAAACGTACTGGGGATGCGCAGCGTGGCGCCGCAAAGACCGGCGATGGCGGTGAGCGTGAACAGCTGGGCCGGCTCGAACGGAAAGCCGAGGTTGAGCATCTGCACCGTGATGATGCCCCAGTACAGCCAGACGGCGAAGCCGCACAGCAGACTCGGAATAGAGATGGACAGGTTCCGGTAGGCGACCTTCTTGCCGGTTGTTTGCCAGAAGTGCTCGTCTTCGACGTCCCATCGGGTCAGGTCGGCCATGTCTCGTCCACTCCAGTCTTGCTCTCGTTGTGCCGCCGCGGCATCCGTCGGTATCCCATCCTTAGTCGCAGGCGGCCTCGGCGCCGGGCCGGCGATACCACCACCAAGTCGCGGCCAGGCAGGTCCCGTAGAAGGCGACGAACGCATAGAGGGCCATCAGCGGCGAGCCCGTGGCGTTGATCGCGACGGCCACCAGCGCCGGCACGAAGAACAGGCCAAGGGCCGCGATCGCCGCGGTGAAGCCGAGCGCCACCGAGGCCTCGATCTCGCCTTCGGCGCTCGCCTGCTCCCGCTCGGCATCGGAGCCGCCGGTAAAGCGTTGATGGGCGAGATGGTGGAAAACGGTCGGCACCATGCGGAACACCGAGCCGTTGCCGATGCCCGTGGTCAGGAACAGCAGCAGGAAGGCGCCGTAGAACAGCACCAGCGAGCCGGGATCGGCCGCGGTCGGCAGGAAGGCGAGGATGCCGACGGTGGCCATGAGCATCAGCGAAAAATTCCAGAAGGTCACCTTGGCACCGCCGAGACGATCCGACAGCCAGCCGCCCAACGGGCGGATCAGCGCGCCCAGCAGCGGCCCGACGAACGCCCACTGGGCGACGCTCGAGGTGGGGAACAGGGTCGAAAGCAGGTTGGGAAACGCCGCGGCAAAGCCGATGAACGAGCCGAAGGTGCCGAGATAGAGCCACGCCAGGACCCAGGCGTGCTTGCGCCGGAAGATCACCACCTGCTCGCGGAACGACGCCCGGGCGCCGCGGATGTTGTTCTGCCCCCACGCCGCAGCGAGGGCGGCGATGAGGATGAAGGGTACCCAGATGAAGCCGGCGTTCTGCAGCCAGACTTCGGTGACGACGCCGTCGTCGCCGTACGGCTGCGGTCCGCCCCCGAGGATCGCCAGCGCGCCGCCGTAGATGATCAACGGCACCACCGCCTGCATCACGCCGACGCCCAGGTTGCCGATGCCGGCGTTCCAGCCGAGTGCCGTGCCCTGCATCCGCTTCGGAAAGAAGAAGCTGATGTTGGCCATGCTGGCCGAGAAGTTGCCGCCGCCGAGGCCGCACAGCAGCGCGATCGCCACGAACACCGCGTAGTCGGTGTCGGGGTTCTGCACGGCGAGCGCCAGCCACAGCGTCGGCAGCAGCAGCGTCAGCGTGGTGAAGATGGTGACGTTGCGGCCGCCAAAGATCGGCACCACGAACGCGTAAGCGAGGCGCAGGAGGGCGCCCGAGAGGCCCGGGGCGGCGGCCAGCCAGAACAGTTGGCCGCTGGTGAAGCCGAAGCCGATCTTCGGCAGTTGGACGACCACGACGCTCCACACCATCCAGACGGCGAACGACAGGAACAAGGCGGGCGCCGAGAGGATGAGATTGCGGATGGCGATGCGCCGTCCGGTCGTGGCCCAGAAAGTCGGGTCCTCCGGCCGCCAATCGGTCAGCCAACGGCGGCCGACGTGGGCGCCGATCAGGTGCTCCTTGGCCAGCGCATCGCGCAGCCCCGGCTGCCGCTCGAGCACCGCCTCGCGCTCGCTGCGCGCCGCCATCCACGTCCAGATCATGACGCCGGCGACCACGGCGACCATCAGCATGAAGGTGCTGCTGCGCACGTTGGTGGCATCGGCGGCGACGCCGAAGACGATCGGCAGGCTGAAACCGCCGAGCCCGCCGATGACGCCGACCAGTCCGCCGACCGACCCCATGTTGTTGGGATAGTAGTCCGCCAGTTCCCGATAGACGCTGGCCTTGCCGATGCCCTGGGCGAGGCCGACGACGAACACCAGCACGGTGAACAGCACGACGCCGACGGCGATTTCCATCACCATGTCGCCCTCGATCCCGTGGACGACGAAGGTCGTCGGCGGATACGCCAGGATGAACAGACACACGAGGCAGATCCAAAAGACCCACCAGGTCACCGTGCTGCCGCCGAACTTGTCGGAGACCCAGCCGCCGAAGGCGCGGATGACGCCGGACGGCAGGGTGAAGAACATCGTGATGAACGCCGCCGTCTGCAGGTCGAGACCGTATTCGGCCACGTAATACTTGGGAAGCCAGAGCGCCAGCGCGACAAAGCCGCCGAAAACGAAGTAATAGGCGAGACCGAAGCGCCAGACGCGCATCTCCGTCAACGGCTGCATCTGCTCGGCCATGGACGGGAATCGTCCCTGCTTCCGGCGCTCCTGCACCTTCGGATCGGGATAGGTGAGGAACCAGAACGCGATCGCCATGACGAGCATCGCCACCGAATAGATCTGCGGCACGGCGCGCCAGCCGAGGGCGACGATGATCAGCGGCGCGGCGAGATTGGTCACGGCGGCGCCGGCGTTGCCGGCACCGAAGATGCCCATGGCCGTGCCCTGCTTTTCCTTCGGGAACCACGCCGACGTGTAGGCGATGCCGATGGCGAACGAGCCGCCGGCGAGGCCGACGAACAGTCCGATCACCAGGTACTGCCAATACTGATCGGCGAACGCCAGCCCGTAGCAGGGAATGGCGACGATGAGCATCTGAATGAAAAAGACGACACGCCCGCCATAGCGGTCGGTCAACATGCCCAAGGGCAGGCGAACCAGGGAGCCGGTGAGGATCGGCGTCGCCACCAACAGCCCGAATTCGGTCTCGCTGAGGCCGAGCTCGCTTTTGATTTTGATGCCGATGACCGAGAACATGGTCCAGACGGCGAAGTTGACCGTGAAGGCCAACGTGTTCATCGTCAGGACAGAATAGCGCTTCCGTGCCTCGGGATCGCGGGGGGTGGGATCGCGGGGGGTTGATCCCGCCGCCGCTGAGCCGGCCGCTGCCCCGTCGGCTCCGGCACTTGCTCGTTGCGCTCGATCCGTCATCGCTGCCGCCCAACTCCATGCGTCCGGGCCAGCATCTCGCAGACGCGAGAGTCAACGCCCGTTCTTGCCGCACTGCAAACGGTTTAGCATTGCCGGGCGGCGGAGCATTTGACGCCGGTCAAGCGGGTGGCGATTGGCCGAATGCCCTGGCTAACCTCGCTGCACCCCACCGGCGCCACGGCGCGGGATCGGGGTTGCGGATCGACGGATTGGGGGCCGAGGCGACCGCAGCGCACAACAGAATGTTGCGCTGCGATATAAAATCATTTAGGCTAGCGCCACGGTATGGATGATGATGTCGGGAGTGAAGCTGTGGCAACCGCAAGCCGGGTCGCCAGGATCCTGCACGAAGAGCATTTCTGGTCGGTGGTGCTGATCAACGGACTGGAGACACGGCTGCGCGACGGCGACTCCGAGCCGCCATTCTCCCCGGCGCTGGCCGGGGATCGCGCACTGTTGGAGGAGCTCGTCGAGCTGCTCGACGCCATGCTCCGACATCATGCGTTCGAAGAGCGCGTCCTGTTCCCGGTCATTCGCAAGGGCGGCAGCGCCGCCGTCCTGCAACTCCTGGAAGACGAGCATGAGAGAATGGAGCCGCTGGCCAAGCGCTTGCGGGCCATCGCCACGAAGATTCTCGAGGACGGACTGACCGAGGCGCGGCTGGCCGATCTGTCGGCCACGGTGGCGGAGTTCTCCGTCTACGTCATGCTGCACATCCAGAAAGAGGAAATCGCCATCATCCGGCGGCTCGACACCCTGATCGATGCCGAGACCGACCGCGCCCTCGCCTCCCTGTACGGCGACCAGAAGGCCGCGATGGGCCGGCGTGCCGCCGGCTAAACGGACCGGCGCCCGTCCGCGCCCCCCACGAGATCCTTGATTTGGGTCATGGACACCCCGTCCGCCGCGGCGAGAATCGGGCGAGAATCGGTTGTGCTCGTATCGACCGGGCGGCGGAGGGGCCTGACATGTCGAACATCAAGGAGTTCACCCGGATCGGGCAGCGGCTGCATGACGAGCACCAGTCGACGCTGTCGATCCTCAACGACCTGGAAGCCGCCATCCTGGCACGGCCGCAGGACCAGCCCATGGACCTCGCGGACGCGCCGCAGCGCGCGACACTGGAGCGCTTCATCCACGTCGTCGATCGGGATGTCTCGCGGCATTTCGACTTCGAGGAGGACGCGCTGTTTCCGATCCTGCGCGGCCGCGGTGCCGGCGACATGGCGGACATGCTGACCGGTGAGCACGCGGCGATCAAGCCGCTCGCCAACCGCCTGAAGGCGATCGCGGCGCACGCCCTGAGGCACGGCTTCAACGCCCTGACCTGGGGAGAATTCCGCACCAGCGTCATCGATCTGATGGATCGCGAGGCCTTCCACATCCAGAAGGAGGAAATGGGCATGGTCCGCGTCCTCGCCTATTTCCTCGACGACGCCCAGGACGCGGCGCTGGCCGAGCGATACGACACCGAGTGAGCGGCACGCATCCGCCCCGCCGTCATGCGTTCCCCGGTCGGCCGTGGTGCCGGCCCCGCCGACCCGCTATGATCCCGCTTCGGCAGGGTCGCGCGGGAGAATGCGGTGGAGCGGGTCATCCGCGACAGCTTGCGCCGGAGCCGCCTGTGTTCGGGGCTTTCCGATGAGCGTCTGGCGGAACTGGCAAGCGTCGTCACGTTCGAGCGGCGGGACGCCGGCGCGGTGCTGTTTCGCGCCGGCGATGCCGCCGACCATTTCTTCATCCTGCTGCATGGCCACGTCGTCCTGACCATCGACGCCGACACCCGGACCGGCACGATCGCCCGCATCGTCCACGCCGGCGAGACCTTTGCCGAAGCCGCCATCGTCGATGGCGGGACCTACGAGGAGACCGCCGAGGCCCTCGGCCCGGTGGTGCTGGCGGTCGTTCCGGGAACCGCTCTCGCCGATCTCCTGGTGCAGCGGTTCGATCTCGTCGTCCACCTCCTCGGCACGCTGTCGATGCAGTTGCGCGGTCTCGTCCGGCAAATCTCCGACCTGAAGATGAAGAGTGCCGCCGGTCGGCTCGCGTCGCACCTGTTGAGCTTCACCGACGCCAGCGAGGGGGCGGCGACCGTTCACCTCCCCTACGCCCGGAAGATCCTGGCGCGGGACCTGGGGATGCAACCCGAGACGCTCTCCCGCGCCTTCCTCAAGCTGCAGCAACTGGGCGTCCGGCCGCACAGCGACCGTGACACCTACCGCATCGCCGATGTCGCGGCCCTGCGCGCGATCTGCGAGGACGAGGCCCTGCATGACGCCGGCGATTGACCGGATGGCGCGGCGCATCGACGGCGCGTGGCCGTGAACCGTCCCGACCTCCCGGCCGGCCTGACGACGGCGGAGTTTCGCAGCGTCTGCGCGACGCCGCTGTTTGCCCGCCTGTCCGAACCGACCGTCGGCGCCCTGGTCCAGGCCGCGTCGGTGCACACGTACCCACTCGAGGCGTTGGTGTTCTCCGCCGGGGATGTGGCCGACGGCTTCTTCATCGTGCTGTCCGGCAGCGTCCAGCTGTTCGTGCTGACCGCCGAAGGGGCGGAGACGGTGATCGAGATCGTCGGTGCCGGCGCCTCGTTCGCCGAGGCCGCCATGTTCGCGTCCGCCCGCTTTCCGGTGAACTGCGCGACCCTGGTCGAGACCCGGCTGCTGAAGCTGCATCGCGGCGACTTCCTCGGCCGGCTGGAGCGCGATCCCCGCCTCGCCCTGCAGATCGTCGTCTCGCTCGAACGCTGGCAGCATCGGCTGACCGGCGAGCTGTGGCAGTTGAAGGCGCGAACACCGTCGCAGCGCCTGGCCTGGCTGCTGGTGACGCTGAGCGGCGCCGAGGCCGGTCCGGCGGTTGTGACCCTGCCCCATGCCAAGGGCACCATCGCCGCCAGGATCGGCATCGCCCCCGAGACACTGTCGCGTGCTTTCGCCCGGCTCGCCGAACTCGGCGTCGAGACCCGCGGCAGTCGGGTAACGATCGCCGAGGTCGCCCGGCTGCGTGACTATTGCGGCCTGTGATCCGGTCGATCCCCTTGACGAGCATCAAGGAGCCTCCGGGCGGCGCATCCGAGGATCGCGCTTCACCATGACGATCGCGAAGAGGCAGGTGAATTGGCCCGTCCCGCGCCCCAGTCCCCCAGGGCCGACGCCGTCGTCCGGCGACGCTCGGATGGGGTCGGCTGATGCTCGCCGGCCTTGATCCCGGACGGGCCCGTGCCTGCCTGTTGCCCGAGCGGGTGCCGCTGCGCTTCTTCGGCGCGGCGGTGCTCTTCCACATCCTCGCCTGGGCGGCGCTCGTCGCCGTCGCCGCCGACCTGCCCAGCTTCGCCGGCGGGCCGGGACCGGTGCTGGCGGGCGTCCACGTGCTCACCATCGGCGTGCTGCTGATGACGGCGATGGGGGTATCGTTCCAGATGCTGCCGGTGGCGCTCGGCCGCCCCGCGCCCCCCGCCGGAGTCTGTTCGGCCGTGTTCGTGCTGCTGATCGCGGCGGCGGCGGCGATGGTGACGGGCTTCGCGCTCTACGAGGTCCGGCTGATGCAGACGGGGACCGGGCTCGCCGTTGCCGCGGTCCTCGTCCATGCCGCCCTCATCGCCCGCATCGTCGCCGGCGCCCGCGCGCTGCCCCTGGTCGCCGCCGCCGTCTGGATTGCCGTGGCGTCCCTCGCCGGCGCCATCGGCCTCGCCGTCATGATGGTGTCGGGCTGGGGTCTCGAGCTGCTGCCGGACCACGCCCGCACCGCGTTGGCGCATGCGGTGCTCGCCGCCTTCGGCTTCATGGGGATGCTGGCCATCGGGCTCAGCGACATCGTCGTGCCGCTGTTCGCCATGGCGTTCGTCACCGACCACCGCTGGAGCGGTGCCGCCGTCGGCCTCGCCGCCGCCGCCCTGGGCCTCGCCGTCGCCGGCATCCTTGCGGCCGTCGATGCGCTCGTCGTCGCGGCGATCATCGGCGGCCTCGCCGCCGCCACCTGCCATGGCGTCGCCATGGCGCGGATGCTGGCCGAGCGCATGCGCCGGCGTCTCGGCGAGGAGTTCATCCTGATCCGCGCATCCTGGTTCCTGTTTCCCCTGCCCATGCTGGTGGCCGGCGGCCTGGTTCTGAACATCCTGCCGGAGAGCGGCCCGGCCCTGTTCGGCTTCACGCTGCTGTATGGCTGGCTGCTGACCCTGCTGCTCGGCGTGCTGCAAAGGATCGTGCCGCTGCTGGCGTCCATGCACGCGGTCCGCGGCGGCGGCACGGCAATCCCGCCGTCCCGTCTGGTGAGCGCTCGGCCGTTGCAGGTGCACCGCTGGTGTCATCTCGCCGCACTCGCCGTCGTCGCCGTCGGCATCGCCCTCGAATTCCCGGACCTGATCCGGGCGGGCGCCCTCGTCGGTCTCCTCGGTGCTCTCGCGTTCCTGGCGTTCACCGTCGCCGTCATCCGGCGGGCCGCGGTGCACCAGCACGCGACCGGCCCAAGTTCCGATGACGCTGGTCGGCGGGGCCGGATCGGGCGATCATGGCAACCATGAACGCGATGCTGCGCTGTCTTCTGTCCCGCCAATCGGTGTCGCCGAAGCGGCTGGTCCCGCCCGGACCCGACGCCGACGAACTGGCGGCGATCGTGGCCGCCGCCCTGACGGCGCCAAACCACGGGCGTGTCAGGCCGTGGCGCTTCATGCAGGTGGCCGAGACGGCCCGCGCCGCCCTGGCGGACATATTCGTCGCGGCGAAGCGGCGGCACCGGCCCGATCTGCCGGCGGCCATGCTCGAGCGCGAACGCGACAAGGCCATGAACGCGCCGACGTTGCTGGTGGTGTGCGCCCGGATCGAGGCCAGCGCCGACGTGCCGCCCCGCGAGCAGTGGGCCGCCGTCGGCGCCGCCATCCATGCCGCGCTGCTGGCGGCACACGCCCTCGGCTACGGCGCCATCATGCTGAGCGGCGAGAAGACCGAAGACCCCATGATCCGCGCCGCGTTCGGCCTCGGCGACGACGAGGCGCTGGTCGGCTTCCTCAGCATCGGCCGCGTCGCCACCGACCTGCCGGTCAAGACCCGCCCGGCGGTCGGCGATTTCCTCTCCGTCTGGCCGGGTCCGCACGCGCGGCCCGAAGACGCAGCGCCCGCGCCCGTGGCGGAAGAGCCTCAGACCACCGGCGAGCCGTAACCCCAACTGTAGGGAACGGGCCCCGAAAGCGCGATGACGTCGCCGTCGTCGAGCGCCCGGTCCAGGTTGGGGCCGGTATGGAGGCTGGCGGTCACGTCGCGGCCGTTGCAGAGCACGAGGAAGACCTCGTTGGCGGCGACGCCGCAGTGGCGCAGCACGTCGCCGACGGTGCTGCCCGCCGGCAGCGTCAATCGGTCCCGCGCCCGCCGCTGGCGCGCCAGGCTGTTGAACAGGCGCACCTCGACGGCAAGGGCGATGTGGGCGGCGTTGGCGCCAGGGGAAAGAGGAGCGATGTCAGACATGGCGTCGTGATCCCGAACGGTGATGCCGGGAGCGTACACGACGGCCGCTCCGGCCGACTTGACGCTGGTCAGGGGCCCGCGACGGTTGCCGACCAGCGGATCACGCCGGCCACCGGCGGCAATCGCCGGCAATCACCTTGGCCAACGGGATGGAACGGCCTGGATGGGGATCACTCCCGCCGCGACAGCCGGTAGACCGCGGCCGGCGGCAGGTTGGCGATGACGCGGCCGAGCCGCTCGGACTTCAGGCCCAGTTGGTCGAGGAGACGGCGCGGGACCGGACAGCACCAGCCATAGGTGAATTGATAGATGGCCCCGTCGGGGCGCAGGTTGCGAAGGGCGCCGGCGAGCACGCCGCAAACCGTGCGCGGCGGCAGCGACGGCAATGGCAGGCCGCTGATCACGGCCCCCGCAGCGTTCGCGCCGAACGGCGTCACCATGCGCAGGCGGGCGGCATCCATGCCAAACACCGCGGCGCGGGGAAAAGCGACCGTGAGCCGATCGGCGAAACGGGCGCTTGCCTCGACCAGCGCCAGCGCCTCCTCCGGAATGCCCCTGGCGATCAGGGCGCGGGTGAAGACGCCGGTGCCGGGCCCGAGTTCGATCACCGGCGCGCTGGTGGCGTCGAGTTCCGACGTGATCAGCGACGCCAAGCGGCGGCCCGATGGGGCGATGGCGGCGACGCGCAACGGCGCCGCCAGCCATTCCCGGGCAAACAGGAGGGCGGCGTTCTCGGTCAGCGGCGCCGGCTGGTGGGTCAGCGGCAGGTCGACGTCTGCAGACATGCGAACACTTCGGTGGGTGAGAACGGTCGAGATGGTGGCGGGCCGTCCGGCAAGCCGGCGATCCGGCACGGGTGTGGCATCAGCAATAGCGGATCGCAACAACGTGGTCGATCGGATTCAACTGCGCCGTGCCGGGATAAAGCCCCCTTTAACCTTAAACCCTAATCACTGCCATGCTCGACGGACCGTCCCTTGCCACAGGGACGCCGGCGGCTCAGGCGGCGTGCATGGCGTGGACCCCGCGATGCGTCCGACGCGAAAGCGCGGAAGCACGCGTGCGCGCGCATCGCTCTCGAGGCGCTTGCGAGACTGCGGCTTTTCCCGTGGCGTGCCGGTTTTCATTACGCCCGAGGGACCCTGGCCCGTTTTTGCCTGTAGAAACGTCGACCAAGGTTTCCGCAACCACTTGTTTTTGTGGTAGGCGCGCGGGGATTCGAACCCCGGACCCTCTGATTAAAAGTCAGATGCTCTGCCAACTGAGCTACGCGCCCGCTTTAAGCGAGGCCGAACCATACGGTCAGCGGCCGGGCCCGGTCAACGCATGGGGACGCTGCCGGACCGATCACAGCACGTTCGCCGCCGCCTGCCCCTGCGCCACCAGTTTCTCATACGTCCGCCGCGCCACCTCCGGCGGCACCAGTGACCGGATATCACCGCCGAGCCGGGCGATCTCCTTGACGAAGCTCGAGGCGATGAACTGATGGTTCTCCGAGGCCGTCAGGAACACCGTCTCCACGTCGTCGTTCAGCCGCGCGTTGATGGTTGCCATCTGAAATTCGTACTCGAAATCCGATACGGCGCGCAGGCCTCGCAGGATCAGCGTCGCGCCCACGTCGTTGACGAAGCGCATCAACAAGGTGGAGAACGGCCGGACCTCGACGAACCGGCCATCGCCCCGGGTCATCAGCCGCACTTGTTCCCGCAGGATCTCGCATCGCTCCTCCAGCGTGAACAACGGTGTCTTGCCGGGATTGGCGGCGACGGCAATGATCAGCTTGTGGACCACGTGGGTCGCCCGCTCGATGATGTCCATGTGACCGTTGGTCACCGGATCGAAGGTACCGGGGTAGACCCCGACCCGCGGCGGAAATATCTCACTCATCTATCATCCTTCCTGCCCGGGCCCGGGCTCAGCGACCATCCCCGGTCGGCGCCGCGCCGCCGGGGTCGTTCGCCCCCGCGGCGGCATTTCCCCGGCGCGTGTCCCCGCCGTCGTCCGCGCCGTCGTCCCCGCCATCGCCGTTGCCGTCACCGTCGTCGTCGGGCAGGGTCGCGTCGTCGACGTCGCCGTCCTCGACGTCACGGATGCGGCTGACCGAGACGACGCGTTCCCGCTCCGCGGTCTGGAACAGCCGCACGCCCCGGGTGGCGCGGCCCATCACGCTGACGGTGTCGACCGGGCAGCGGATCAGCTGACCGCTGTCCGAGACCATGACGATCTGATCGGTGGCGAGCACCGGAAACGCCGCGACGACGGCGCTGCGGCCGCCGGGTCGGTCCAGGTCCATGGCGGCGACACCACTGCCGTCACGCCCGGTGATGCGATACTCGTAGGCCGAGGTTCGCTTGCCATAGCCGTCTTCGGAGACGGTGAGGAGAAACTCCTCATTCTCCGCCATCTCCTGCAGCGCCGGCTCGTCCAGGCGCGCCGCCAGTGCCTCGTTTTCGGCCCGCGACCCCTCGCCGCTGCCCAACAGCCGGCGCCGGGCATTCGCCGCGCGGAGGTAGTCCTCGCGCGCCGCGGCATCGGCGTCGACGTGCCGCAAGCCACACATGTTGATGACCTGGTCGTCGGCGGCGAGCCGGATGCCGCGCACCCCGGTCGATGTGCGGCCGCTGAACACCCGCACCTCGCCCACCGGAAAGCGGATGCACTGGCCGTGCCGCGAGAACAGCAGGATATCGTCGCTCTCGGCATAGGGGCGCACCCGCACCAGCCGGTCACCCTCGTCCAGTTTCATGGCGATCTTGCCGTTGGCCATGACGTTGGTGAAGTCGGAGAGCGCGTTGCGGCGGACCTTGCCCGACGCGGTGGCGAAGACGACGAACAAGTCGCCCCAGCGCGTCTCGTCTTCGGGCAGCGGCATCAGCGTCGTGATCGTCTCCCCCGCGGCGAGCGGCAGGAGGTTGATCATCGCCTTGCCACGCCCCTGCGGCGTGCCCTGCGGCAGCCGGTAGACCTTCAGCTTGTAGACCATGCCCGCCGACGAGAAGAACAGCACCGGGGTGTGCGTGTTGACCACGAACACCTGGCTGACGAAATCCTCCTCCCGCGTCGGCATGCCGCCGCGGCCGCGGCCACCGCGCCGCTGCGCGCGATAGGTGCTGAGCGGCACCCGCTTGATGTAGCCGGTGTTGGTCACCGTGATGACCATGTCCTCGCGCTGGATCAGGTCCTCGATGTCGGTCTCGAATTCGCTCTCCTCGATGGCGGTGCGCCGCGGGGTGCCGAACTTCTCCTTGATCTCCAGCATTTCGCCGCGCAGCACCTCCATCCGCCGGTCGCGCGAGCCGAGGATGCCGAGGTAGTCCTTGATCTTGTCGCCGAGGGCGCGGAGTTCGTCGCCGATCTTCTCGCGCTCCAGGCCGGTCAGCCGCTGCAGGCGCAGATCGAGGATGGCGCGTGCCTGCGCCTCACTCAGGCGGTAGGTCGCGGCGGCCGTGGCGGACGGGGCGTCCTCGATCAGCGCGATCAGCGGCGCCACCGTCTCGATCGGCCAGTCGCGCGCCATCAGTCCGGCGCGGGCCTCGGCCGGATCGCGGGCGGCGCGGATCAGCGCGACGATGGCATCGATGTTGGCGACAGCGACGGCGAGACCGATCAAGACGTGGGCCCGCTCGCGGGCCCGCGCCAACTCGTAGGCGGTGCGGCGGCGGATCACCGCCTCGCGGAAGGCGAGGAAGGCGACCATGACGTCCTTAAGCGTCATCGTCCGCGGCCGGCCGCCGTCCAGCGCCAGCATGTTGATGCCGAAGGACGTCTGCAGCGGCGAGAAACGATGGAGCTGGTTGAGCACGATCTCCGGCTCGGCGTCGCGCTTCAACTCGACGACGACGCGCACCCCGTCGCGGTCGCTCTCGTCGCGCAGATCGGCGATGCCCTCGATCCGCTTCTCGCGCACCGCCTCGGCGATGATCTCGATCATCCGCGCCTTGTTGACCTGATAGGGCATCTCCTCGACGATGATCGCCGGCCGGTCCTTGCGGATCTCCTCGACGCGGGTGCGGCCGCGGATCACCACCGAGCCGCGGCCGGTGGTGTACGCGGACAGAATGCCCTGGCGGCCGAGGATGATGGCGCCGGTGGGGAAATCCGGCCCCGGCAGGTACCGCTCCATCAGCTCGACGATGCCGATCTCCGGCTCGTCGATCACCGCGCAGCACGCGTCGATCACCTCGCCCAGGTTGTGCGGCGGGATATTGGTCGCCATGCCGACGGCGATGCCACCGGCGCCGTTGACGAGCAGATTGGGGAACCGCGCCGGCAGCACCGTCGGCTCCCGCGACGAATCGTCATAGTTGGGCTGAAAGTCGACCGTGTCCTTGTCGATGTCGTCGATCAGCGACTGGGCGACGCGGGCCAGCCTCGCCTCGGTGTAGCGCATCGCCGCCGGCCGGTCGCCGTCCATGGAGCCGAAGTTGCCCTGGCCGTCGATCAGCGGCAGCCGCATGGCGAAATCCTGGGCCATGCGGACGAGCGCGTCGTAGATCGGCTGGTCGCCGTGCGGATGGTATTTGCCCATGACGTCGCCGACGATGCGCGCCGACTTGCGATACGGCCGATCCGGGCCGTAGCCGCCCTCGTTCATGGCGTGGATGATGCGGCGATGCACCGGCTTCAGGCCGTCGCGAACGTCGGGGAGCGCCCGGCTGACGATCACGCTCATGGCGTAATCCAGGTACGAGCGCTGCATCTCCTCTTCGATGGCGATCGACGCCTGAGGCGACGGCGGCGCGACGGCGGTGCTCAAGGACGGATTTTCCGAAAACTCAGAGGGTCAGTTTTTGTGCAGTGCGACACTAGCATGACAGACGGCGGGGCTTCAACACGCCGCCCCGCCCCGCCGCACGAACCGCTG
>CAZVRW010000018.1:0-24358 GCA_964630265.1 uncultured Rhodospirillaceae bacterium | reverse complement strand
GGGCGCATCAGAATAGGGGGCGCATCAGAATGGAATATCGTCGTCCAGGTCGGCGGCCCGAGGGGGCCCCGAGGGGGCGCCGCGGCGACCACTGGCCCCCGGCTCGTCGAAGCCGGGGTCGCCGCCGCCGGGGCCACCCGGCCCGTCGCCGAAACCGGGATCATAGCCGCCACCGCCGCCGTAACCGCCGCCGCCTTCGCCACGGCTGTCCAGCATCGTCAGTTCGCCGCGAAAGCGCTGCAGCACCACCTCCGTCGAATAGCGTTCCTGGCCGTCGTTGCCCTGCCACTTGCGGGTCTGCAAGGCGCCTTCGACGTAGATCTTGGCGCCTTTGCGCAGGAACCGCTCGGCGACGTCGGCGAGCCGCTCGTTGAAGACGACGACCCGATGCCACTCCGTGCGTTCGCGCTGTTCGCCGGACTGCCGGTCGCGCCAACGTTCCGACGTCGCCAGCGACAGGTTCACCACCTTCGTGCCGTCCTGCGTCGTCCGCACCTCGGGATCGCGTCCGAGGTTGCCCACCAGGATCACCTTGTTCACCGAACCAGCCATCGCTTCGCCGCTTTCGTTACACCGCTTGGCGCCCGGCCGGGCGCTTCTGAGAAGCCTACACGCCGATGCCGAGCGGCGCTAGAGCAGGATCGTGTTCGTTGGTTTTCCATCGAACGCGTGAATCCTGCTCTCATCCCATGGTCCAGAGCAGGATCCACGTGACACCCGTTTCCGGGTGGCATGATCGTGCTCTAGGGGTTGGCCGGCCTCCGGTCCCAGGGAAAGTCGATCCAGACACTCTGCGGCACCTCGCGGATGAAGGAATCGACCAGCGGCTTGCCGGCGGGCTTGGCATAAAGCGTGGCGAAATGGGCGGCGGGAAACAGCCGCCGCGCCGCCGCCGCCGTCGCGCCGCTGTCGACCAGATCGTCGACCATCAGCCAGCCGGCACCATCGCCGACGCTGGCGCCGGCGCTCTTCAGCACCTGGAGCGAGCCCTTGGTCTGGCCGTCGTAGCTGGCGATGCAGAGGGTTTCGATGACCCTGAGACCGAGGGCGCGGGAAATCACCGCCGCCGGCACCAGGCCGCCACGGCTGATGGCGATCAGTCCCTGCCAGTCACCGAGCGCCGCGACGCGCGCCGCGAGATCCACCGCATCACGGTGGGTCTCGTGCCAGGAGACGGCATGGATGCGGGAGTCGTTGGCGGTATCCACCGGCATCGGCACCTCAACCTCGGGTGATTACGGGGCGCACCGGAACCTCCGCGCCCTGGGCTCAGTGGATCCTGGGCTCAGCGGATGTAGAGCCGAACCTCGTTGACGCGGGCGGTTTCGCTGATCGCCGTGGAGACGGCGACGCGGGTCGGCGGCAGGCCCATGTCGACGAGGGTGCGCCGGACGGAATCGGCCTGCCGGCGCGCCTTGGTGGTGTCCAGGGCGACCCGCCCGGGGTCGCCCTCCGACGGGGCGACGCCGACCAGATCGAAGGTGGCGTTCGGGCGTCGATCCAAAGTCTCGCTGACCGCGTTGTAGAGCGTCGATTGGTAATCCACCACGTCGCGCTCGAAGCGGATGACCATCAGTGGCCGCCGACTCGATGCCGTGCCCAGGGACGTCGGCGGACCGACCGACGGCCCTCCCCCGGCGGAGCTGCGCTGCATCAGGGTGCCGCCATAGAACTGACCGGCACGAATCCCCGACGCTATGGTGTTCAGGTTGCCCCGCTCGACGGCGATGAAGTCGCTCTGCCGGCGGATCTCATCGCTGAGCTCGGTCAGCACCCGATCGACAAGCACGGCGGTGCGGTCGACCTCGTCCTGGAGGACGGCGAGCTGCCGATGATCTTCGTCGATGGCGCCGGAGAGCGCAAAGGTGGAGCGCGTCGCCTCGGACAGATAGGCGGCCATATTCGACGAAGCGGTGACGTCCGTGGCCAGCTGGTTCATGGCGGCGACGTCGGCCACCAACTGGTCGAGGTCACCACTGGCGCTGTTGAACTGCTGCACCAGGATCGGGTTGCCGGGGGTGGTGCCGATCTGCAGCCGGGCGTTGATGGCGGCGACGGTGCCGTGATAGCGCTCGGCATCGCTGACCACCTGGGCACGGAGATCCTGCAACCGGGCGTTCTGGTCGATCAACTGCCCCTGCAGTTGCCCCAGCTCGCCGCGCAACCGCTCGACCCGCTCGCCGACGGCCGTGCCGGTCGGCTGCCCCGGAGCAATCGCCGGCACCTCGAAGCGGGACATGCCGCCGGGGGCCGCGGTGGTCGTCTGTGTCGCCGCCGGCTCCGGCGCTTGCGTCGACGGCCACAGCGTATTGCATGCGGACAGCACGAGAACCGCCGCCACCCCGGCGGCCGTGCGAAGTGGGAACCCCATTAAGTCATTCGCCTTTGTCCGAGCATGCGACCGGCTGCGGGTCGCATCGATGACACCCCTGATCGGATCCGGCACCGGCATCCGACACTTGATCTTGATGGCCTGACAATAGCCCAAGCGGAAATCAGCGAACAAGGACCGTTTTGGCTCGCCCCCGCGCCGCGGTCTTGCGGCCGCCGCCGCAGTGCGATAGTGTCCCGCGCTCCGTCGGCGGACGCCGCCCATGCGCCCCGCCCGACGCCGGCACCCGTAGCTCAATTGGATAGAGCGTCTGACTACGGATCAGGAGGTTGGGGGTTCGAGTCCTCCCGGGTGCGCCAATATAAACAAAGCTTTAGAGGATTTCGGTCGCGCCCCGTGCGCACGCCCGGCAGCGGATGCGGGCGGAAAGCGCCACGTCCGCGCCGATCGCGGCGCATCGGAGCGACGCGCACGCCGGCCGGCGAGCCGACCAGCCCTTGCACGCGCCAAAAGACCGTCCACCTCCCCGATCGAGCGGGACGGGTCGATGGACATGCGGCCGAAGGAGCGCCGAATCTCCCAGACCGTCCCGCGGACGATCGTTTAAAGGCCGGGATGAGAGCAGCCGCCGCGCGTCCTGACCGAGCGGACGCCGCAGGTGGTGCTCAGATCGATACGCAGGTCGCCGGTCTCGCACGTCGGCGGGCGGCCCAGGAACCAGAAGCCCCAAACGTTGCGGCTGCCCTGGCTGACCGTCTCGTCGACGATCCAACGCCTGCGGGTGAGTTGTTCAAGACTGAGACCAAGCCGTTGCAGTTCCCGTTCGACCTCCGCCGAACATCGCCGCGAGTCGACGTGGCGCTGGCCATTGGCATTGCCGGCGGCACCGAGGAAGAGCGCGAGGGAGAGCGCCGCGACGGACGTCGAAATCGGCCAACGGTCGATACGCATCGAGACCTCCTCCAGCCAAATTCAGCGCTTGTCACATGGTTGCCGCTCCGACCGACACCAAGTCACTTTCAGTATCGATGTCGCCCAGAAATTCCAGGGTCCGGACGCGAAAATCGGGCAAAACCCCAGGTCGATCCTGGCGTTGCCCCCTTCCGCGACGTGAAAATGTAGGATTTTGTAGGGTAAAGTAGGATTTTGTAGGATAGATTGGATTTTCTGTTCCGCCCAACCAGGGCGACTTGGAAGTTTTCGGACCCCTTCCAGACTTTGCCCCGCCAGCCCTTACCGCGTCAGCCCTTACCGCGTCAGCCTTTACCGCGTCAGATAACCGGCGGTGGCGGTCGGTCAAGGGCGGCGATCCAGGGCCGGCGCTCACGGGCCTGATCGCTCACGGGCCTGATCATGGTACGCGGCATTTCCGGATCGCCGCGCTGGGTTCGCGATGACGCATGTGGAGCGGGGCGCCGTGGATGGCGGTGTCGGGTGGGGTTCGCGGCGTGACGCGCGTTCGCCTCTCCCATGGGCCGGCGGGCGCTCAGCCGCCGCCGAGGGCGCGGTAGATGGCTTGGCCGGCGCGGCCGGTGGGCGGCATGCCAAGGCTCGTTTCCGCCTCGCGGATGGCGGCGCGGGTGCGGCTGCCGATGCGGCCGTCGACCTCGCCGATGTCGTAGCCGCGGGCGATCAATAATTCCTGCAACCGGCGCCGCTCGGCCCGCGACAGGCCGGGATCGTCGGTGGGCCAGGCGGTGCGCAACGCCGGCAGGCCGGCCATGCGGTCGGCCAGATGCGAGATCGCCAGGGCGTAGGACTCGGCGTGATTGTAGGCGTAGATCGCGTCGAAGTTACGGAACACCAGGAAGCCCGGCCCGGCCGGACCGGCCGGCAGCAGCAGCCCCGCCTCGCGCGCCCCCGTCAGCCGCGCGCCATCGGCCCGCACCACGCCGCGCCGGTCCCAGGTGGCCAGCGACGCCCGGTCCTGCCGCCCGGTCGGCCCGCTGTAGCCGGCGGGAACCTTGACTTCGATCATCCAGGGCGCTCCCGTCCGCCAACCCGCCCGGTGCAGGTAGTTGGCGGTGGAGCCGAGGGCATCGGCGACCGAGCGCACCAGATCGCGCCGGCCGTCGCCGTCGAAATCGATGGCCAGCCGCCGGTAGGTGGTGGGAATGAACTGGGTCTGACCGAAAGCGCCGGCCCACGAGCCATGCAGGTCGTCCAGCGTCAGATCGCCGCGGTCGACCAGTTGCAGGGCGGCGATCAATTCGCTCCGCCAGAACTCGGTGCGCCGCCCGCCGGCGCAGGTGAGCGTCGCCAGCGCGTGCGGCAGGAAGTGCGGCCCGACCTCGCGGCCGTAATCGGTCTCGACCCCCCAGATGGCAACGACCACGTGCCGGTCGACGCCGAAGCGCCGCTCCGCCTCGCTGAGGATGGCGTCGTGCTGGCGCAGCATCGCCTGGCCGTCGGCGATCCGCTGATCGTCGACGAGAAAGGCGAGATAGTCCCAGATCGGCGTCTTGAACTCGGGTTGCAGGGTCGAGATTTCGAGCACCCGAGCGTTGGGCTCGGCGATGTCGAGCGCCCGTGCGGCCAAGTCCTCCCCGACACCGGCCGCCACCGCCGCCCGCTGCAAGCCGGCGACGCACGCCGGGAAATCGGCCGCGGCGGGGACGATCGCCGTGACGGTCGCCGTGACGAGAGCCACCGGAACGGCAACCAGAACGGCCCTGATCATCGCCATCGATCGAGAAGGCATGGACGACGTGCTCCCTTTCGGTCCGCCCGACCGGGCCGGTGCCGACGACCACCGCAATGCCAATTCCGCGGCCGTCGACGCGACCGGTCGCGGCGCACCGTCGGCCGCGTGGCGCTGCAGCAAAGCAGCACGTTGCCATGTTGGCGATCTCGGCCGCCGGGCGCAACCGCCGGCGGCCGATGCACGATTGTCGGGAGGGTCAGACCGCCAGTGCGGCCGCCCGGGCGCCCCCCTTGCGCGCCGGCCGGCGCTTGGCCGGACGGGTCGCTGCCGGGCGGACACGCTCCTCGTTGGCGCGCATGAACGGCAGATCTTCCAGACGCTTGGCCGGACCGCGGCGCAGCGGCTCCTCGGCCGCAGCGGCGGAGCGCGCCGGCTTCTGGGCCTTGGGCCGGGCGGCCGGGCGCGGCGATTTTGGCGTCGTCTTCGGACGTGGCTCTTGCACCGCCGGAGTGGCGCGCGCCGCTGCCCTGCCCGGCGACGGATCGGCCTGCGCCGGGATAGTGCGGCGAATCAGCTTTTCGATGGCGCGCAGCAGGGGCTTCTCGTCGGGGCTGCAGAACGAGACCGCGGCGCCGGCGGCGCCGGCGCGGGCCGTCCGCCCGATGCGGTGCACGTAGGTTTCGGCGACGTGCGGCAGGTCGTAGTTGACCACCAGCGTGATGGCGTCGACGTCGATGCCGCGGGCGGCGATGTCCGTCGCCACCAGCACCGGCGCCTGACCGCTGCGGAAGCCGTGCAGCGCCCGCTCGCGCTGGCTCTGGGTCTTGTTGCCGTGGATCGCCACGGCGCCGATGCGGGCGGCGGTGAGCCCGCGCACCACCCGGTCGGCGCCGCGCTTGGTGCGGGTGAAGACCAGGACCCGGCCGTGCTCACCCTGGCGGAGCATGTCGGCGAGCAGATCGCTCTTGCGGCCGCCGTCCACGTGAATCAGTTGTTGGTCGATGCGCTCGGCGGGCGTCGCCTGCGGCGTCACCGCGACGGTCTCGGGATCGCTCAGGAAATCGTCGGCGAGCGACCGAATTTCCCGCGGCATGGTCGCCGAGAAGAACAGACTCTGCCGCCGCGCCGGCATGCGGGCGACCAGCTTGCGGACATCGGGGATGAAGCCGAGATCGAGCATGTGATCGGCCTCGTCGAGGACGAGGACGGCGGCCTGATCGAGGCGCACGGTGCCGCGACCGACATGATCGAGCAGCCGGCCCGGCGTCGCCACGAGAACGTCGACGCCCTTGGCGAGCGCCGTCATCTGCGGGCCGATGGCGACGCCGCCGACGATAACGGCGACGTGCAGGCGGAGCGACCGCCCATAGGTGCGGAAGCTGTCGGCAACCTGGGAAGCGAGTTCACGCGTCGGCACCAGCACCAGGGCGCGGCAGGTGCCGCGCGCCGGGACGATGGCCTTGCCGTCCGTGGTTGCGGCGAGGCGCTGCAGGATCGGCAGCGCAAAGGCCGCGGTCTTGCCGGTGCCGGTGGCGGCGATGCCGAGCAGATCGCGGCCGTTCAGCACATGGGGAATGGCCTGGCTCTGGATCGGGGTCGGTCGCTCGTAGCCCGCGGTGGTGAGCGCGGCGAGGATCGGCCCGTCGAGACCGAGGTCGGAGAATTGTGACAAAGGATACACCTTTCGAGTCGCCCGCGCCGGGGCGCATCGATTGCGCCGCAGCGTGCACGGACACCATGGACCGACCCGCGTGATCCGGACGGTCGGGGAAGATTGCAAGGGGTATCGAGGCGGGACGATCAACCCGAACGGCTATCGCTCACGCGGCCCAAACACCGCTGGCCGCGGTTGCGGCTGGCCAAAACATACGGACTCGCCGTTAAAAGTCAATGACCATGCGACGCTCGGCCCCTCCCCGGGGCATGCCGGGCCGCCGCCGCTGGCAGGGGACGGCCGAGCAGCCGGGCGTAGAGGTCCGTCGTCTGGCCGACGATGACGGCTTCGGAAAACTCGGCGACGATGCGGGCGCGGATGCTCGCACCCAAGGCGGCGCGGCGCTCGGGATCGTCGAGCAGGCCGGCGATGGCGTCGGCCAGCGCCTCCGGGTCGTGCGGCGGCACCAGGAGGCCATCGACGCCGTGACGCACCAGTTCGCGGCAGCCGGGCACGTCGGTGGTGACCAGTGGCAGGCCGCACGCGCCAGCCTCGAGCAGGCTTTTGGGCATACCCTCGCGGTAGGACGGCAGCACGCCGATGCTCGCCTCGGCCCAGATCTCCGGCACGTCGGCGCGCTGGCCCCAGCATTCGACGACGCCCTCGGCGTCCCACGCCGCGAGCTCGGCGTCGCTGAGCGATTTCGGGTTCTCCGGATCGGTGGGGCCGACGAGAATCACCCGCACCGCCCTGCCCTCCGCGCGCAGCCGTCGTGCCGCCGCAACCAGTTCATGCACGCCCTTGTCGACCAGCATGCGGCAAACCAGCACCACCCAGGGCGGCCCCGCCGCCGGCCGGCCGGGACGAAAGCGCGCGACATCGACGCCGGCGCCGCGAATCAGCGCGACTCGGGTCATCGGCGCCAGCCGCCGATCCCGCAGCATCGCCAGATCGTCGCCGTTCTGCACCACGGTGTGGACCCGCTCCAGGTGCAACAGCGGACGCAGCAGCGACAGCGTGAGGCGTCGCAGAAGCCGTGCCTTGGCGGTGTCGGCGATGAACAGGTAGCCGAGGCCGGTGAAGGCGTTGACGACGCGCGGCACGCCGGCGAGCACGGCGGCGACGGTGCCGATCAGGCAGAGCTTGACGGCCACGTGGTGCACCAGGTCCGGGCGCTCCCGCCGGTAGACGCGGACGATGCGGACCAGGTCGGCAAACATGGCGAACGGACTCAGGCTGCCGCGCTGCATGGCGAGCGAGACCAACTGGAAGCCCTCAGCCCGGACGCGGTCGCCGTGCTGGTCGACGCGGCAGGCGACGACGACCCGCCAGCCGGCATCGCGGGCGCCGCGCGCCACGGCGAGGCGGTGCGACCAGAAGAACCAGTCCTCCGAGACCAGGTAGAGCAGCGTCGGGCGCGGGTCCGCGGGCGTCATCGGCGCGCCTCGAGCACCAGGGTGTGCCAGCCGTCCAGGTCGATGCGGCGCTCCACGAGCAGACCGCGGGCGGCATAGACGGCCACGACGCCCGGGGTGTCGGCGGCGAGGAAGCCCGCGAGGACGACGCGGCCATGGGGGGCCAGATGTGCCGCGATGTCGGCGGCCAAGGCCTTCAGCGGCCGCGCCAGGATGTTGGCGGCGATCAACTCGAACGGGGCGGCGGCGGCAATCGCCGGGGCGCGCACGCCATCGGCGCGAACTGTGCGGACCCAGGGCGCAACCCGATTCCGGCGGGCGTTGGCGGCGGCGGTGGCGACGGCGCGGGCGTCGATGTCGGTGGCGATCACCAAGCGGCGCCACAGCTTCGCCATGGCGATGGCGAGGATGCCGGAGCCGCAGCCGAGATCGAGGGCCCGGCAGGGCGCCCGGCACGGCGGCCGCAGCGGGCGCGGCCCTGCTTGGGCAACACCGGCGAGACCGGCCAGCGCGAGCAGGCAGCCGGCGGTGGAGGCGTGGCGACCGCTGCCGAAGGCGATGCCGGCGTCGATCTCGATGGCGATGCGCCCCGGCGGGACCGGCGCCCCGGCGTCGTGGCTGCCATGCAGGTGGAACGGGCCGACGGCGAGGGGCGGGAAGGCGCGGATGGTCTCGGCCACCCAGTCGCGCGGCGGCTCCGGCACGAGGCTCACCGCGGGCGGCGGCGCGCCGGCGGCGGCGGCGGCGAGGGCCACGGCCACTTCCAGCGCCGCCCGGTCAGGGGCCTGGGTGGCGAAGGCGTCGATGCGCCAGCGGCCGTCGGTGGTCTCGAAGGCGGCAACGGCGTCGGCGACGCCATCGAGCGCCGCCTCGATGAACGGCACCGCCGCCGGCGGCACCTCCAGGGTGATCCGCCAGCCGGCGGCGGTGACGTCGCTCACGACGGGGTCCGCTGCACCGCGGCGGGCAGGGACGCCAGCCGGGTGAACTCCGGATCGTCCAGGCGCGCCGGGTCGGCGAGCACGTCGAGCAGGAAATCGGTGGCGTCCAACCCCCAGAACGCCATGCCGGCGTAAACGAAGGTCGGCACACCGAAGACATCGGCCGCGAGTGCCGCCGCGACGGTGTCCTGCAACGCCTGCTTCACCCCGGGGGCGCGGATCGCGGCATCGGGATCGGCCTCGCCGAGGTCGCGCGCGATGGCGCCGAAGCCCGCCGCATCGTCGGGCAGGTGGCCGTCCACCCAGATGGCGCGAAAGATGGCGAGCACGTCGTCCCGCCGGCTGCCGCGCGCGACGCAGAGCCGCAGCGCCTTCAGCGGGTTGAAGGGGTGCGCCGGCGGCATGCGGAAGGGAATGCCGAGCCGGCCGGCGAGCCAATGGCAGTGGCGGTAGGTGAAGACACGCTTCGGCGGGATCTCGGCCGGCCCCAGCGTCCGCCAGTGCTTGAGCAGCCCGGCGAACAGGATCGGCCGGAAACGGATCTCGACGTCCGCCGGCAGGTCGCCGAAGCGCTCCGTCTGCAGGTACGAGAACGGCGAGATGAAATCGAAATACCAGTCGATCGTGCGCGTCATCCCCGACCCCAGGATCGCCGCCGTCACGCGGCGGTGACGAAGCTGTGGAAGACGCGCTTGGTGCCCGCCTGTTCGAAGGCGATGGCGAGTTTGTCGCCATCGACGGCGAGCACCGCGCCGTAGCCGAACTTCTGATGAAACACCCGTTGGCCGACGGCGAATGCCGCCGCCGGGGCAGGGCGCTCGCCACTGCTGTAGGGCACGCCGTCCAGCACCGGCGGCGTGCGGCGGCCCGGCCGGGCGTCGATGTCGGCGAACAGCGCCGACGGCTCGGCCGGAATGCCGCGTCGGCTCCCCTGCCCGCCGGCGACGGTTTCCAACTCGATGGTCTCTCGCGGCATTTCGTCGACGAAGCGCGACGGCACGGAACTCTGCCAGTAGCCGTAGACGTGACGATTGGCGGCGAACGACACGTAGGCGCGTTTCCGCGCCCGGGTGAGACCGACGTAGGCCAGCCGCCGTTCTTCCTCCAGGGCCGCCGTGCCGCCCTCGTCCAAGGCGCGCTGGTGCGGAAACAGCCCCTCCTCCCAGCCCGGCAAAAAGACGACGTCGAATTCCAGCCCCTTGGCCGCATGCAACGTCATCAGCGTCACCGCGTCGTCGCTGCCGCCACCGTCGGTATCCATCACCAGCGACACGTGCTCGAGAAAGCCGCCGAGGGAATCGAAGTCGGCGATCGCCGAGACCAGCTCGCGCAGGTTCTCCAGGCGGCCCGGCGCCTCGGGCGCGCGGCTCTTCTGCCACATCTCGGTGTAGCCGGACTCGTCGAGGATCTGTTCAACCAGCTCGGCGTGCGGCGTCGTCGCCAACGCTGCCCGCCAGCGGGCGAAATCCTCCATCAGCCGGCCGAAACCGCGGCGCGCCGGCGGTTTCAGGTCGTCGGTCTCCAGGATCCGCTGCGCCGCCGCGGTCAGCGACTGGTTGGCGGCCCGGGCCAGCGTGTGCACGGCCTGCAATGCCACCGTGCCGAGCCCGCGTTTCGGCGTGTTGACGATCCGCTCGAACGCCAAGTCGTCGTCAGGCTGGACGACGACGCGCAGGTAGGCGATGGCGTCGCGGACCTCATGGCGCTCGTAGAAGCGGACGCCGCCGACGATGCGATAGGGAATGCCGACGGTGAGCAGCCGCTCCTCGAACGCGCGCGTCTGGAAGCCGGCGCGCACCAGCACCGCCATCTGCCGGAACGGTTGGCCGCGGTAGCGCAGGCTCTCCATCTCCTCGCAGACCCGCCGGGCCTCGTCCTCGCCGTCCCAGGTGCCGCGCACGGAAACCGGTTCGCCGCCCTTGAGATCGGTGCGCAGGGTCTTGCCGAGGCGGTCGCGGTTGTGGGCGATGAGGCCCGATGCGGCGGCCAGGATGAACGGCGTCGACCGGTAATTGTGCTCGAGCCGGATCACCCGGGCGCCGGGGAAATCCTCCTCGAAACGCAGGATGTTGCCGACCTCCGCGCCGCGCCATGAATAGATCGACTGATCGTCGTCACCGACGCAACAGATGTTGCGATGCGCCTGCGCCAGCGCGCGCAGCCACAGATATTGGGCGACGTTGGTGTCCTGATACTCGTCGACGAGCAGGTAGCGGAAGCGCTGCTGATAGTCGGCGAGTACGTCGGCGCGGCTGCGGAAGAGCGTCAGGGTGTGCAACAGCAGATCGCCGAAATCGGCGGCATTCAGGCTCTTGAGCCGCGCCTGGTAGTCGCCGTAAAGCGCCAGCGCCTGACCGCCGAGCGCGTCCGAGCCCTCCGCTGACGTAACCCGTTCGGGGGTGATACCCCGGTCCTTCCAGCGCTGGATGGCGGCGAGCACGGAGCGGGGCGGCGTCCGCTTGGCGTCGATGTTGCGCGCCTCCAGGAGTTGCTTGAGCAGGCGAAGCTGATCGTCGGCATCCAGGATGGTGAAGTTGGCGGCGAGGCCGACGACCTCGGGATGGCGCCGGAGGATGCGGGCGCACAGCGCGTGAAAGGTGCCGATCCACCAGCCATCGGCGGAGCCGCCGAGCAGTGCGGCCACGCGCTCGCGCATTTCGCGGGCCGCCTTGTTGGTGAAGGTGACGGCCAGCACCTGCCACGGCCGGGCGCGGCCGAGCGAGACGATGTGGGCGAGCCGGGTGGTCAGCACCCGGGTCTTGCCGGTGCCGGCACCGGCGAGAACCAGGAGGGGGCCGTCGACGCACTCGACCGCCGCCCGCTGCGTCTCGTTGAGCGCGTCGAGGTAGGGCGCCGGCGCGGCCAACGCCGCGGTTGCCGGCGCGCCCGTGGCGGTGGACATGGCTGCGCCGGGCGGTGGCGCTTCGCCCAGGTCGAAGGGATCCTGCATGAGTCACAATATAGCACGTTCGGTCGCGACCGCGGCGGCATCGTTCGCCGCCCGCCTGGAAGAACGGGGCACGAGCGGCTGTGGGCGCCGGGCAGCGCGGCGCCGGCCGGCACGGCGTCGTCGTTCCAGGAGAATCGCCCCCGCCGGGGACGCGGCCCCGGCGACTCGCGCCCGGACGGGGGCGCGGCCCCGGCGAATCGCGGCGAACGGGGGCGGGGCCCCGGCGACTCGCGGCGGACGGGGGCGCGGCCCCGGCGTATCGGCGCCGACGGCGGCGGTGACGAGGATTTGCCACGGCCCCCGCGGGTTCCCATGTCAAAATTTCATTAATGGCAGGAGAGCTGACATGCGCCACGCACGTCGCGGTTCGCGTCTCGTCGCAGGATTGGCGCTGGTCGGGGCCCTGGCGCTGGCCGCGTTCCCGGCAAGGGCGGCGGACAAGGCGGCGATCATGGATCTGCTGCGCGCCGTGGTCGGCGTGGCGTCGGAGGTCCCGGCCGACGCGCGGACCGCGGGGTCGCTGGGCACCGAGCGGTCCGGATCCGGGGTGGTGATCGACGCGGACGGCCTGATCGTCACCATCGGCTACCTGATCCTGGAGGCCGACCGGGTCACCGTCACCGTCGGCAGCGAGACGATCCCGGGGGAGATCGTCGCCTACGACCACGAGAGTGGCTTCGGTCTGATCCGAGCCGATTTGCCGCCGGACCTTGCGCCGATGGCACTCGGCGAGTCCGCCGACTTGGGTGACGGCACGCCGGTGTTGGCGGTGAGCTGGCAGGACGGTCACGCGGTGACGCCGGCGCGCGTCGCCTCACGGCGGCTGTTCGCCGGGTACTGGGAGTATCTGCTCGCCGACGCGATCTTCACCACGCCACCGCACCCCCACTACGGCGGGGCGGCGTTGGTCGCGACCGACGGCAGCTTGGTGGGGATCGGCTCGCTGTTCGTCGGCGACGCGCGCGCCGAAGGAACGCCCTCCCCCGGCAACATGTTCGTGCCGGTCGAAGCGTTGCAGCCGATCCTGGGGGACCTGCTCGCCGAAGGCCGACGCAGCGGTCCCGCGGCGCCGTGGCTCGGCCTGTTCGCCCGGGAAGCCAACGGTCGCGTCTTCGTCCTGCGCACGGCACCGGACGGGCCGGCCGAAACCGCCGGGCTGGCGCCGGGGGACGTGATCATCGGCGTCGCCGGCGCACGCGTCGCCGGCCTGAGCGATTTCTATCGCCGGGTGCGCGCCCTCGGTGCCGCCGGCACCGATGTGCCGCTCGACGTGGTGCGCCACCGGTCGCCCGATCTCGTCATCGAGCGGGTGGCGATCCGCTCCGCCGATCGGGGGGCCTGGCTCAAGGCGTGGGTGCCGCGGTGATCCATGACGACAGCGCCGGTCAGGGGGGCGCGGATCACAGGGCGCTGGCGTCGAGGGCGTAGCCGGCGCCGCGCACCGTGCGAATGACGTCGATGCCACCGTGCTCGTTGAGCGCTTTGCGCAGCCGACGGATATGCACGTCGACGGTCCTGAGCTCGACGTGGATGTCCGGCCCCCAGACCTTGTCGAGCAGCTGTTCGCGGCTGAAGACGCGATCGGGACGCTCCAGGAACTTCTGCAACAGCCGGTATTCGGTGGGGCCCAGGTGGACCATCTTGGTGCCGCGCGTCACCCGGTGCGCCGACAGGTCCATGACGATGTCGCCATAGACCAGCCGGTCCTCGGTCAGGGACGGGCGCGCGCGCCGCAGCACCGCCCGCATGCGCGCGATCAGCTCGGTGGGAGAGAACGGTTTCACCACGTAATCGTCGGCGCCGCATTCGAGGCCGCGCACCTTGTCGCCGTCCTCGCCGCGCGCGGTCAGGAGGATGACCGGCAGGGTGCGGGTCGCCTCGCGCTTGCGCAGGCGCTGGCAGACGCTGACCCCGGACGCCCCCGGCAACATCCAGTCCAGCAGGACCAAGTCCGGCTGATGCTCCTCGACGGCTTCGAGGGCGGATTCCCCGTCCGGGGCGACGATGGCGTCGAAACCTTCGCGTTCGCAGTTGTAGCGCAACATCTCCGCCTGGGCTTCTTCGTCCTCGACGATGAGGATGCGCGGCTTCACGGCAGAATGTCTCCCGTGCGGGTGCAGATCGGCGCGGAGGGGCCGGGTGTCGGCCGGCTCGAAGCCCGTGGTCATGGCGCCTCCGGTGATCGGTCCTCGCGCGGCGCGAGCACCGTATAACTGGACTCGTCGTTCTTGGGACGCTCGCTGAGCGTCTGCCGGCCACGGACCAGGAACAACAGGTTTTCGGCGATATTGGTGGCGTGATCGCCGACACGCTCCAGGTTCTTCGCGATGAACAGATGGTGGGTGCACGCGGTGATGTTGCGCGGATCCTCCATCATGTAGGTCAGCAGTTCCCGGAACAGGCTGGTGTAGAGGGCGTCGACCTCGGCATCGCGATCGCGGATCTGCTCGGCTTTCTCCACATCGCGCGTGCCGTAGGCGTCGAGCACATCCGTCAGCATCGCCTGGACCAGTCCGCCCAGCCGAACCACCGTGGTGGCCGGCGGCACCGGCGGCATCTCGGCCAACGCCGCCGTTCGCTTGGCGACGTTCTTGGCATAATCGCCGATGCGCTCGAGGATCGCCGCGGTCTTCAGGGCGCTGATCACCGTCCGCAGATCGGCGGCCATGGGCTGGCGCAAGGCAAGCAGGGCGATGACGTGCTGATCGACCTCCTGCTCCCGGCGGTCGATGCCGCCATCGGACGCCGTCACCTGCGCCGCCCGCTCGGCGTCGCGCCGAAGCAGGGCGTCGAGGGCGCGGGCGAGCTGGTGCTCGACCAAGCCGCCCATCTCGGCGATGGCGCTGTCCAGCTGGTTGAGTTTTTCGTCGAAGGATCGGACGGTGTGTTCCACGTGCGTCCCCGTTCCGCGCTCAGCCGAAGCGGCCGGTGATGTAGTCCTGCGTACGCTTATCGACCGGGTTGGTAAAGATCTGCTCGGTCGAACCGGTTTCCACCAGGATACCCAAGTGGAAGAAGCCGGTGCGTTGCGAGACCCGCGCCGCCTGCTGCATGGAATGGGTGACGATGACGATGGCGTAGTTCTCGCGCAACTCGTCGATCAGCTCCTCGATCTTGGCGGTGGCGATGGGGTCGAGCGCCGAACACGGCTCGTCCATCAGGATCACTTCCGGCTGCACGGCGATGGCGCGGGCGATGCAGAGCCGTTGCTGCTGACCGCCGGAGAGGCCCGTCCCGGACTCGCCCAGGCGATCCTTGACCTCGCCGAGCAGCCCGGCCTTCTCCAGGCTGGCGTGGACGATCTCTTCCAAACGCGTCTTGTCCTTGGCGATGCCATGGATGCGCGGACCGTAGGCGACGTTCTCGAAGATCGACTTGGGAAAGGGGTTCGGCTTCTGGAACACCATGCCGACCCGCGCCCGGAGATGCACCACGTCCATCGCCCTGGAGTAGATGTCCTGCCCGTCCAGCTCGATCGTCCCCTCGACGCGGCAGATGTCGATGGTGTCGTTCATGCGGTTGAGGCAGCGGAGGTAGGTCGACTTGCCGCAGCCGGAGGGGCCGATCAGCGACGTCACCTCGTTGCGGTAGATGTCGAGATCGACCTCCTTCAGCGCCTGCTTGTCGCCGTAGTAGACGTTGACGCCGCGGGTGTGGAAGGCTGGCGTCTCGCGTTCCCGATCGTGGGCCACTGGCGCGGTGGCGGCTGCTGTGTCCTGCGGCATGGCGTCCGAGGCCTCCGTTCTGTTTACCATTTCCGTTCAAACCGCTTGCGCAGCAGAACGGCGAGCAAGTTAAAGATCACCAAAAACCCGAGCAACACGAGGATCGCCGCCGAAGCACGCGCCTCGTAGGCCTTTTCGGGCAAATCGGACCAGAGATAGATCTGCACCGGCAACACGGTGGACGGATCCAGCGGCCCGCTCGGGATGTCGACGATGAAGGCGATCATGCCGATCATCAGCAGCGGCGCCGTCTCCCCCATGGCCTGCGCCATGCCGATGATGGTGCCGGTGAGCATGCCCGGCATCGCCAGGGGCAGGACGTGCTGAAAGACCGCCTGGACTTTGGAGGCGCCGACGCCCAGCGCCGCCTCACGGATCGACGGCGGCACCGCCTTGAGCGCGGCGCGGGCGGCGATGATGATGGTCGGCAGGGTCATCAGGGTAAGCACGCAGGCCGCGGTGATCGGCGCCGACCGGGGCATGCCCATCAGGTTGATGAACATGGCGAGGCCGAGCAGACCGAAGACGATGGACGGCACGGCGGCCAAGTTGTTGATGTTGACCTCGATCAGGTCGGTCCAGCGGTTCTTCGGCGCGAATTCCTCCAGGTAGATGGCCGCGGCGATGGCCAGCACGAACGAGAAGATCAGCGTGAACAGCATCGTCCAGAGTGTGCCGACGAGGGCGCCGCGGATGCCGGCCAGTGGCGGCGAGCGCGAGTCGCCACGGTCGAACAGGGTGTAGTTCCAGGTGGTCTCGACGAGGCCGCGGTCCTTCAGCCGCTGGAACCACTCGATCTGCTTGTCGCTGACCCGGCGCGTCGCCTCCGCGCTTTCCTTATCGACGAACCCCTTGTTGAGGCGATCGATGTCGTCGGAGGCGTGGATCAGCATCTTCACCCGCTGACCGATGATGGGTTCCCCGTCCTCTTCGGCATCCAGCACTTGCTGACGGATCTCGAACACCGCGCCCGGGCTGATCAAGGCCATCAACTGGCGCTTGTCCGCGCGTGATTCCACCTCGGGGAACAAGTCATAAAGGGCCTGGCGGATGATCGGTCGATAGTCGGCACGACCGATAACCTCCGGATCACCGGTTCCCTCGGGATCGATGTCCTGCGGAAACAGCGACACGTCCAGGGTGATCATCGTCTGCGTGAAGGCGGGGATCGCCTTGCGGACGATGTCGGTGAACAACGCCACCAGCGCAAACACGGCGATGCTGATGGCGATGATGCCATAGACCTTGAAGCGTGTCTCCGCAGCGTAGCGCTTGCGCAAACTCGCTGACACGGCGGCCGAGGCCCGGTCCGGGTCGAACACCCCGGCCTCGCCCGGAACCACCTCGTTGACGGTATGATTACTCATATTGTTCCCGATACTTCCGAACGACATGGAGGGCGACGACGTTGAGGGCGAGCGTGACGAAGAACAGCAACAGGCCCAGTGCGAACGCGGCCAAAGTCTTGGCGCTGTCGAATTCCTGGTCACCGACCAACAGGGTGACAATTTGCACCGTGACCGTCGTCGTCGACTCGAGCGGATTGAAGCTGCCGAGGGAGAACGGCCGCGCCGCCAGCCCCGCCGCCATGACGACAATCATCGTCTCGCCGATCGCGCGGGAGACGCCGAGCAGCAGACCGCCGACGATGCCGGGGAGTGCCGCCGGCAGGATCACCCGCTTGATCGTCTCCGACCGGGTGGCCCCGAGACCGTAAGAGCCTTCGCGCATGGCCTGGGGCACTGCGCTGATGACATCATCGGAGAGCGAGGAGACGAAGGGAATGATCATCACGCCCATGACCAATCCCGCCGCCAGCGCGCTTTCCGAAGAGATAGAGATCCCGAGCAAACCGTCCCCAACGGTGTTGCGGAAAAACGGGGCGACCGTGAGGGCGGCGAAGAAGCCGTAGACAACGGTGGGAATGCCGGCGAGGATCTCCAGCATCGGCTTGACCACCGCGCGGACCCGATTATTGGCGTACTCGGACATATAGATCGCCGACAACAGACCGATCGGCGCGGCCACACACATGGCAATGAAGGCAATGAGGATGGTGCCGACGAACAGCGGCACGGAACCAAACAAACCACTCGCACCCACTTGGTCGGCGCGCAATGCCGTCTGCGGGCTCCACTCCAAGCCGAACAGGAAGTCGAGGGGCGACACCTTGGTAAAAAATCGCCCGGCCTCGAACAGCAGCGAGCCGACGATCCCGATGGTCGTCAGGATGGCGATCGTCGAACACGCGATGAGCAGGATGATCACCACCCGCTCGACCGCATTGCGGGCCCGCAAGTCCGGGGTGATCCGGCGCAGCGCATAAACAAACCCGAGGCTGGCAATGGCCAAGACCACGACCATGACTGCGACGCGCCCGTAGAACCCGACGGAGTTGTAGTAGTCCGCAGCGGCCTGCAACGTCGGTGTGATGTCGCTGCTGACGATGTTGCCGCTCGCATAATTCTTGACATCGTTGACGAAAAGGCCAAGCCGCTCGGGTGGTAGGTTCTGGATATCGGGCGGCAGACTGGAGACGAGCAATGCCGTCTCGATGGACGTTCCGAACGCCATCCAAAGAACCAACAATAACAAGGCTGGAAGGCCGCACCACAGGGCGGCATAGAACCCGTAGTAGCTGGGCAGCGAATGGCTACGCTGGCCCGCGGCGTCCGCCACGGCCACGGACCGGAACCGGCCGGCGTAGTAAGCCGAGACTGCCAACAGCGCGACCGCGGCCAGCACGATCCAGAGAGACATCACCTATTTTCCCGCCATACATCGACAAATTTTCGTTTTCGGGGAACGACAGACGCCGATAGGCCGGCCGCCTGACTGCCGAACCGAGCTTTCCAGAACCCAGGTGCGGACCGAGTTGACCCCGATCCGCACCCTGAGACCTGAGCTCGACGCTTACATGCCGACGTTGTGTGGCAAGTCGCGTGCAGCCTGCTGAACCTTTTCCAACTCGGCCTCCGGCAGCGGGATCAAGCCCTTCTCCGCCAGGTAGCCGTCCTCACCGGCCGCTTTGTTGGAGACGAACTCCACGATGAACTCCTGCATGCCGGGAATGACGCCGACGTGCGCTTTCTTGACGTAGAAGTACAGCGAGCGCGAGACGGGATAGTCACCCGACGCGATGTTCTCGAAGGTCGGCGCGACGCCGTTGAACTTGCTGCCTTGGATCTTATCGGAGTTTTGATCGAGGAAACTGAAGCCGAACACCCCGAAGGCATTGGGGTTGGCTTCCAGCTTCCGGACGATGAGCACGTCGTTCTCACCGGCCTCCACGTAGCCGCCATCCTCGCGGACGGAATGGCAGACGGCCTTGTACTTGTCCTTGTCGGTCTTCGCCAGCGCGGCGACGTCCGGGAACGTCTTGCAGCCGCCCTCAAGGGCGATTTCGGCAAAGGCATCGCGGGTGCCCGAGGTCGGCGGCGGGCCGAGCACCTCGATCTTGACGTTCGGCAGCGACGGGTCGACGTCGCTCCAGGTCTGGTTGTCGTTCGCCTTCAGGCCGCCCTTGCCATCCGGGATGTCCTTGGCGAGGCCGAGCCACAGTTGGCCGAGGGTGAGGTCCATCTCCGGCGTGGCCTTGGAGTTGGCGAGGACGATGCCGTCGAAGCCGATCTTGATCTCGGTGACGTTGGTGACGCCGTTCTTCGCGCAGTTCTCGACTTCGGAGGACTTGATGGCGCGCGAGGCATTGGTGATGTCGGCCGTATCGACGCCGACACCCGAGCAAAACAGCTTGAAGCCGCCGCCGGTGCCGGTGCTCTCGATCACCGGGGTCTTGAACTTCGTGGTGGCACCGAAGTTCTCGGCCACCACGGTCGTGAACGGATAGACCGTCGACGAGCCGACGATGCGAATCTGGTCGCGCGCCTCGGCCGTGCCGGCAAGCGCCACGGTGGCCACACCAGCCATCGCCAGCGCAAACAGCTTCTTGCTCATGGAAATCTCCCAAACCTATCCAGGATGAACGATTGGAGACGGTTGCACACAAACGGTCGTGTGCGCGCCACACGTCAAAATTCACCTTAACCAGCGTCGGCGATACCTTTATGGCATTTTGACGACATTTTTATGACAATGCGCTCTGATGGCCGCTTACCGGCGGACGGTCACGTGCCGTCGCCGGGAGATTGCGGTCCGGGAGCACCCTGGTCCGCGGGCAGAACCACGGTGAAATCGCTGCCTTCGCCGCGGCGGCTCTCGATCCGCAACTGACCGCGATGGCGGTTGACGATGTGCTTGACGATGGCGAGGCCGAGACCGGTGCCGCCAGAGTGCCGCGATCGCCCCTGGTCGAGACGGTAGAAGCGCTCGGTGATGCGGGGCAGCGCCTCGGCCGGGATGCCGTCGCTCTGATCGGAGACGGTGACGGCGAGGCCGGGACCAGGGCCGCGGCCGACGCCCGCCGGGCGCCGCGCCACCGGCCGCGCGGTGACGCGGATCGTCGAGCCGGCGTGGCCGTATTTGATGGCGTTTTCGATCAGGTTGTGGAACACCTGCGTCAACTGGTCACCATCGCCGACGGCCAGCGCCAGGCCGGCCGGCACCTGGAGCGCGATGTCCATGCCACGCACGGCGGCGCGACCGGCCAGCGCGTCGGCCACGTCCTCCAGCAGCACCGCAATATCGACCGCCTCGCGTGGCGGGATGTGTTCGTTGATTTCGACCCGCGACAGCGACAACAGATCCTCGATGAGGGCCGCCATGCGCTGCGCCTCCCGCTGCATGATGCCGAGGAACCGCTGCTCCGCCTCGGTGTCGCCACGGGCCGGGCCACGCAGGGTCTCGATGAAGCCGATCAGCGCCGAGAGCGGGGAGCGCAGCTCGTGACTGACGTTGGCGACGAAGTCGACGCGGCTGCGTTCGGCGCGGCGGGCCCGGGTTTCGTCGTGCAAGGCCAACAATACCATCGCCCCGTCGGCCCCCGCCTGCAGGCTTGGCAGGCGGGCGGCGTGCAGGGTGAAGGCGCGCGCCACCGGCACCGGCAGCTCGATCTCGTCAGTGAGCAACGGCACGCCCGAGGCAATGGTCTCGACCGCGGCAAGCACCGCCGGATGACGGATCGACAGGGCCAGGTCCTGACCGATGGCACCGATGCCGAAGAGCTCCCGCGCCGCGGTGTTGGCGGCGAGCAGGTTGCGCCGACCGTCGAGCACCAGCACCGGATCGGGCAACGCATCGAGCAGCGCGAACGCCTCGACCGCGGCGGCCGGCGGTGGCGCCTCCGCGGCGTCGACGATGCTGTCGGCAGCGGCGCTCCCGTCGGCCGTGGCTGGGCGCCCACCTTGGACGAACCAGACCGCGCCAGCGGCGAGCAGGCCGGCGATGGCGAGCGCCGCCCCCGGGGCCACGACGTCGGCGCCGGCCAGCGCCAGGAGCAACGCCGCCGCCGGCGCCAGCGCCAGGGCCAGCCGCCGCACCGCGCGTCGGCGGGATCGGGCGGGCGTCAACCCGGGGCAGGCTTTCGCGCCCGCAAGCCGATGGCGCGACCGACTTGCGGCGGCCGCGGCAGCGTCGCGTGCGCCGCCGCCAAACGGTCGAGCCGGTCGAGGGCGGCCGGGGGCAGCGATGCCGAGCGGCGAGTGTTCAGGTCGACGTGCAGGCACAGCACCTCGTTGGTCGCGGCCAGCACCCCGTCGCGGTCGCGCCGCATCTCGTGAAACAGGACGATGCGCTTGCCGTCGAAGCCGGTGAGCCGGGTGGCCACCGACACCGCCTCGCCCTCCATCAGTTCCTGCTCATAGGTGACATGGGCCTCGACGACGAACACCGAGCCCGACGACGCCTCGCGGTAGGCGGTGCCGATCTCCAGGTGGTCGAGCGCCGCGTCCGTCGCGTGATCGAAGATCAACACGTAGTAGGCCACGTTCATGTGGTTGTTGTAGTCGACCCACTCCGGTCGTACGACCTCGCGATGGAGGCGTAATGGTTCGTTGTCTGCCATGCTTGTCGTCGATGCCCTGACCCGCCCCGGATTGGCGCCGGCAAGCCTCACGGTTGCCGGCGGCGAATGCGTCATCCTTACGGGGCCATCCGGCTCAGGCAAGACGCTTTTGCTGCGCGCCATCGCCGATCTGGATCCAACGGCGGGGACGCTGCGGCTGGACGGCGTGCCGGCCGCGGCGATGACCGGCCCGGCGTGGCGGCGCCAGGTCCGCTACGTGGCGACCGACGCGGGCTGGTGGGCGGATTCGGTGGGCGCGCATTTCCCCGATCCGGCCGGGGCGCGCCCGCTGCTCGCCGACCTGGCGTTGGCGGACGCGCTCGACTGGCCGGTGGCGCGGCTGTCAACGGGCGAACGCCAGCGGCTGGCGTTGGCGCGAGCGCTGGTGGACGGTCCGGCGGTGCTGCTGCTCGACGAGCCGACCTCCGGTCTCGACCCGGCGGCGACGGCGCGCGTTGAAGACATCCTGCGGGGGCGCCTCGCCGCCGGCGTCGCGATCCTGATGATCAGCCACGATGCCGACCAGGCGCGGCGGCTCGGCCAACGTTGGCTGAGCATGACCGATGGCCGGCTGGCGCCGGTACCGTCGCCGTGATCGCCCGGCCATGACCTACGTCGCCCTCTCACCCTGGGATCTGGCGATCGCCGCGGCGCTGCTGCTGATCGACGCGGGGCTGTCGATCCGCTTCCGGCTGGGGCTGGAGCGCCGGCTGGCCATCGCCGCGCTGCGCATGGTCGTCCAACTCTCGCTGATCGGCCTGGTGCTGGAAGCCCTGTTCGCCGCCGCGTCGCCGTGGCTCACAGCGGCGATGGCGCTGGTGATGGTGCTGTTTGCCGGCCACGAGATCACCCAGCGCCAGACGCGGCCGCTGGCCGGCGCCTGGACCTGGGGGCTGGGCGGCGGTAGCATGCTGATCGCCGGCACCTCGGTGACCATCCTGGCGCTGACAACCCAGGTGCGGCCCGACCCGTGGTACGATGCCCGCTATGCGATCCCGCTGCTCGGGATGATCCTCGGTAACGCCATGACCGGGGTGAGCCTCGGCCTCGACCGGCTGTTGACGGCGGCGGTGAAGGACAAGGGCGCGATCGAAGCGCGCCTCGCCCTCGGCCATCCGTTCGCCGAGGCGATCCACGAGCCGGTGCGGGAGGCGGTGCGGGCTGGCCTGATCCCGATCATCAATGCCATGTCGGCGGCGGGGCTGGTGTTTCTGCCCGGGATGATGACCGGCCAGATTCTCGCCGGCGTCGCGCCCACCGACGCGGTGAAGTATCAGATCCTGATCATGTTCCTGATCGGCGGCGGCACCGGCATCGGGGTCGTCACCGCCGTCGGCCTGGGCAGCCGCCGCCTCACCGATCCGCGCGGCCGCCTGCGCCTCGATCGGCTGGCGCCGCGTCGGGACTCGCGATGAGCGGACCGCACAAAATCCTTCCGTCGCCACCGTTGACGGTGTAGCTAGCCGGGTCTACCGCAACGGCTCGCGGCGATTCAGATCGCGCGCGGGCGAACGACGAGCCGCTTCCGCTCCCATGTCGATGGCCACGTCCGCCGCCGGCGCCGCCGCCGGCCGGCTCCCGCTCCCACGCCTCTCCGTCGTCGTGCCGGTGCACGACGAACAGGAGAACGTGTCGCCGCTGGTCGCCGAGATCGACGCGGCGCTGACCGGGACCATCGACTTCGAGATGCTGTTCGTCGACGACGCCAGCACGGACGCCACGCTCGCCCGTCTGCACGAGGCGCTCGTCCGCCACCCGCGCCTGCGGGTCGTGCGGCATCTCGCCAACGCCGGCCAGAGCGCCGCCGTCGTCACCGGCGTGCACGCCGCCCGCGGCACGGTGATCGCGACACTGGACGGTGACGGGCAGAACGATCCGGCCGACATCCCGGCGCTCGTCGCCCGATGGGAGCAGGATGCGGACGCCGCCTCGCTGCTGGTCGCCGGTCAACGAACGAAGCGACAGGACACGCGCACCAAGCGGCTGTCATCGCGCATCGCCAACGCCGTCCGCGCCTGGATGCTGGGCGATGCGACGCCGGATTCGGGATGCGGTCTCAAGGTGTTCGCCCGCGACACCTTTATCGCCCTGCCGGCCTTCGACCACATGCACCGCTTTTTGCCGGCGCTGATGGTGCGGGCCGGCGGCCGCGTGGTGTCGGTGCCGGTGAACCACCGCCCGCGCGCCCGCGGCCGGTCCAAATACGGGACCTTCGATCGGCTGCGAGTGGGCGTCGTCGACCTGTTCGGCGTCGCCTGGCTGCAACGCCGCGCCCGCGTCTGCACCGTGACCCGCGAGGACGTACCGCCGGCCGCCGCGGCCGCCGGCGCCCCCGCCCGGCGAGTTTGAACGCCGCGCCGCGGCGGCGAATTTCCTCCCCGCCCCGACCTTGACAGGCTTCCGGCTTTGGACTACCTACCTGGCACTCACCGGGCACGAGTGCTAGCAGCACCACGATCCTGTTCTGGAAATCCGTTGAAACGGAGGTTTGCGATGAAATTCAGCCCGCTTCACGACCGCATCTTGGTGAAGCGTATCGAGTCGGAGGAGAAAACCACCGGCGGCATCATCATTCCCGACACCGCCAAGGAAAAGCCCCAGGAGGGCGAGATCCTGGCGGTCGGTCCGGGCGCCCGCAAGGACGATGGCACATTGATTCCGCCCGACGTCAAGGCCGGCGACCGCGTGCTGTTCGGCAAGTGGTCCGGCACCGAGGTCAAGATCGACGGCGAAGAGCT
>CAZVRW010000017.1:55380-57775 GCA_964630265.1 uncultured Rhodospirillaceae bacterium | reverse complement strand
TCATGACCTCACATCCTCGTCTCTGGCGGCCGTTGGGGCCGGTTTTTGGTTTCGATAGCAAGATTCACCCACTCCACGCTGGAAAAACCGTGCGCGCATGAAATCACTTCCGCAAGCGTGCAAATTCCGGGGTAAATAGCCCCCATTTGAGCCCCCGTCCTTGCGAGGCGCGGAGCGACGAAGCAACCCAGGGACGCCGGACTCGGTGCCCGACCACCTCGCGCCGGCCGTGGGTTGCTTCGCTGCGCTCGCAATGACGGCGCAGCAGGAGGGGCGGCACGTGGATACGCGGGACAAGCCCGCGCATGACGGGGAGTGTGGGGCGGACGGCGCGGCAGGCCGGTCGACGCCCCGCCCCGGTGGCGGCAGGCGGGTCGACGCCTCGCCCCTGCCCCCGCTGCCCCCCGCCGTCATTGCGAGGAGCGGCGCGACGAAGCAACCCAGGGAGGACGGACGCGGTGCCCGAACACCTCGCGCCGGCCCTGGGTTGCTTCGCTCGGCTCGCAATGACGGGCGGTGGTGCGGGGTGGCCGGTGCCGGTCAGTTGCGCGGGCGGAGGCGGGCGCGGTGGGCGCGGAAGGCGTCGAGGGAGACGATGTTGCCGCGCATCGTGGCCGGCGCGGTCGCCGGTGCGCCCGTCGGCGCGGTCTCCGGCGCACCGGCCGGCGTGTTCTCCTGCGCTCCGGCCGGCGCCCCCTCGGGCGCGCGGCGATCCGCGCCGGAGCGCCGCTCCAGCGCCTCGCCCTCGATCCAGCGGACGAGCGCGCTCGTCGGATCGTCGTGCCGCCGCCGCTCGAAGCCGGCCCGGCGCTCGACGACACCGGCGGGCGGGCGATGGCGGACGAACAGCCGGGCCCGCGACACGGCGACGGCCGCATCGACGGCGGCGATGGTCTCCTGCAAGGCGCGGACGTTCTGTTGCAACGCGCGCGTGTGGGCCCGCAGCCGCGCCGACAGGTCGTCGACCTCGCTCGCCGGGACGCCGTCGTCATGGTCGCGGTTGTTCACCCGCCGGTCTCGCTTTCCCTGTGGTTATCCACAGTTTAAGCGAATCGCCAGCAAAACGAAACCATTCCGTTGTCGGGGACACGGTCGGCCCGCGGGTGTGGCCGAACGGCCGCGGCTGCCGCCCGGCCGGTGCCGGCGCCCGCCCACCAACGGTTAACCTTTGTCGGCTAGGGAGGAAACGCAGCGCTTGCCGGTTAGGGCTGGCGCGCCGGCGCCGGCGATGCCATAAGCGGCGACGCATCATCCCCGGTGTCCCCCGCCGCCGCCGCACTGCCGTCGCCCGCCGCCGCGGCCCGCCGCCGAAGCCAGGGAGTTCCTCTGCCATGACGATCCTGCTCACGGGCGTTGCCGGCTTCATCGGCCACCACACGACCGAGGCGCTGCTGGCGCGCGGCGAGCGGGTGATCGGCATCGACAACCTGAACGACTACTACGACCCGACGCTGAAGGAGGCGCGGCTGGCGCGGCTCGCCGGGCGCGACGGCTTCCACTTCGAGAAGCTGGACATCGCCGATCGCGACGGCGTCCACGCGCTGGTCCAGCGCCATCCGGAGATCAACCGGGTCATCCACCTGGCGGCGCAGGCCGGTGTCCGGTATTCGCTGGTCAACCCCTACGCCTATCTGCGCGCCAACGTCGACGGCCACGTGGTGCTGCTGGAGGCCTGCCGGACGCTGCCGCGCCTCGATCACTTCGTCTACGCCTCGTCGTCCTCGGTCTACGGCGCCAACACCGACCTGCCGTTCTCGGTCGACGACCGGGTCGACCGGCCGATCTCCCTCTATGGCGCGACCAAGAAGGCGATGGAGGAGATCAGCCACGCCTATGCCCACCTGTTCCGGATGCGGTTGACGGGGCTCCGGTTCTTCACGGTCTATGGCCCGTGGGGGCGGCCGGACATGGCGCTGTTCATCTTCACCCGCAAGATCCTGGCGGGCGAGCCGATCCCGGTGTTCAACTACGGTGATCTGCGCCGCGACTTCACCTTCGTCGCCGACATCGTCGCCGGCCTGATCGCCTGCCTCGACCGGCCGCCGGCCGACGACGGCAGCACTGCGCCCTGCCGGGTCTATAATCTCGGCAATCACCGCTCCGAGCCGTTGATGGAGTTCATCGGCTTGATCGAACGCGAACTGGGCGTGACGGCCAACATCGACATGCTGCCGATGCAGCCCGGCGACGTGAAGGAGACGTTCGCCGACATTGCCGCCTCGCAGCGCGATTTCGGGTTTCAGCCGACGACGACCATCGCCGAGGGCATTCCCCGCTTCATCGCCTGGTATCGCGAGTATTACGGGGCCTGAGGCGGGTTCGGGGCGCGAGGCGGGCCTCGGTCGCGGCCGTGCCTTTCGATCGTTGGATCGCCCGCCTGTTCCGGCTGGACGAC
>CAZVRW010000017.1:37780-55280 GCA_964630265.1 uncultured Rhodospirillaceae bacterium | reverse complement strand
CGTTGGATCGCCCGCCTGTTCCGGCTGGACGACGCGGGTTGGGCGCGCCACGCCAATCCGTGGAGCGTCTGGACGCGGGTGGCGAGCGGGCCGCTGCTGATCCTGGCGCTGTGGAGCCACGTCTGGCTCGGCTGGGGCGCTCTGGCGCCCATTGCCCTCATGCTGGTGTGGATCTGGATCAATCCGCGCGCCTTTCCGCCGCCGGCGACCACGGACACCTGGGGGGCGCGCGCCACCTTCGGCGAGCGGCTGTGGCTGAACCGCGACCGCCGGCCGGTGCCCGGCCGCCACCGCGTGCTACCGCACGTCCTGGCCGCCATCGCCGGTGCCGGCGGACTGCTCGCGGTGGGCGGTGCACTCGCCGCGGCGGCGTGGCCGACCCTGCTCGGCACCGTCCTGATGCTGCTGGGCAAGCTGTGGTTCTGCGACCGCATGGTCTGGCTGTGGGAGGACATGCGCGACGGCGCGACGCACCCCGGCCCGCGCGACCCGGACGCCTCGGCCTGAGCGGCCCGCGGGTGGCGAAACGTTAACCAAGATGGCCGTATCACGGGACGCGCCGGCGGACCTTCGGCGCAGGCCAAGTGGACGGGAACAGCGACCATGCTTCGACATCTGGGACTCTTGCTGCTGACGGGCGCCCTGGTGGCCTGCGCCGACACGCCGGAGGCACCGCCGCCGCCGCCGGAGGTGGGCGGGATGCCGCCGTTCTTTGCCGTCCGTGCCGCCGGCGCGACGACCCCGGCAATGGCGCAGACCGAGGCCGCCGGCATCTGCGGCCAGGTGCGGCAAGCCGTGGCGCTGGAGCGGACCGATGCCTGCCTGTCGTTCTTCCGCGGCGAGACCATTCCCAACTGCTGGGTGCTGACCTTCCGCTGCGTCGACGCCGGCTAGCATCGGCCTGGGAGCGGCGCACCCGCTCCCACAGCAAGCCGGGGGCCCGGGCCGCGATGCGTCGGCCGTTCGCGCATCGCGCGCCCCGGCGTGCGTTCTGCCTGACAGCCGCTCGCAACAACAATTCGGGACGGTTTCCGACGTTTGCCCCTGGGCCCGTGGAAAAGCCGACCCCATATCTTGGTCATGAACAATGAGCCGCGCATTGACAGCGTTTCGACTGCTTGGCTCAAGCCATTGCGATCGGTCAATGTTTGGCACGTCATTGGCGCCGCTGATTGGGCGACAATCAACCTAAAATGTTTATTTGTGCGCGAGAATTTAATTCCGGCGACTTTACTAGCGGATGTGTGCTATGGTCGTCGACAGATGACCACGGAGCGTGAACATGCGACCAGGACCTGATCCCCGGATTTCGCTGGCGTTCCCACGGATGGAGCGACAGGAGAACGTGGGCATCAACGCTGACTGCCGCGCAATTCCCGACTCTCGCGCCGCATCGTATGCTTCAACCCAAGCCCTGCTCATCGAAGCGGCGCGAAACATGCGCGCATTGATCGACACCTGGCTCGACCTCTGGTTGCGGCATCCGTGGGACCCGCAGGCGGCAGGCCGCGGCCAGACACGGCACGGGCGGACGAGCCCCTTCCCGTCGTTGGATGCTCAGGCGCTGGAGGGCGGCGATGCCGTGCTCACCGCTGTCGCCCATGAACTGCGCACGCCACTGACGACGATCCGCAGTATTTCCGAGATCCTGCAGGACAACCCGGAACTGACGTCGGACCAGCGCGAACAGTTCCTGGACGCCCTGGTCGCGGAGAGCAAGCGCCTGCAGGACTCGGTCGACCGGCTGCTTGAGGCATCAACGGCCAACCCCGAGCGCTGGTGCGTCGAGACAGCCCGCTTGCGCCACGGTCAAGCAGCCTCCCCGCCGGCCTCGCGCCAACTGCAGTAGCGCGCCGCCGCGAGCGCCTGCCGGCGTCAGTGGCGTCGATAACGTCAGTGGCGTCGGCAGCGTCGGTAGCGTCGTGACCCCTCAGCCACACTTCGAATAGCCGCAACTGGTGCAGGTGTCGCAGTCTTCCAGCCGCACCAACGACGGTGCGCCGCACTTCGGACACTGGCGGAAGCGCCGGTCGGTCCCGAGGCCGGCGACCTGCCGACTGTCCTGGACCTCGGGCACCGTCGAGGCGCCGGGTGACGGCAGGAAGCCGATGTCGATCATGTGGCGCTCGATCACCTCGCCGATGGCGGCCAGCAGGCTCGGCACGTAGCGGCCGCCCATCCATTGACCGCCGCGCGGATCGAACACCGCCTTCAACTCCTCGACCACGAACGCCACGTCGCCACCGCGCCGGAACACCGCCGAAATCATCCGCGTCAGCGCCACCGTCCAGGCGTAATGCTCCATGTTCTTGGAGTTGATGAACACCTCGAACGGCCGGCGGCGGCCATCCTGGATGATGTCGTTCAGGGTGATGTAGATGGCATGGTCGCTCTCCGGCCAGCGCACCTTGTAGGTCCTGCCGGGCAACGCCTCCGGCCGGTCCAGCGGCCGGAACATCTGGACGATGGCCCCGGAATCGCCGAGGTCGCGCGGCCGCGGCCGCGGCGCCGGCGCCTCCAGCGGCAGTTCGGGCTCGCGCACGGCCGGCGACGCCGGCTTTTTCACCTCCAGCACCGCGCCGGTGATCTCGTTCGGCCGATAGGTGGTGCAGCCCTTGCAGCCGAGATCATAGGCCTGCCGGTAGATGTCTTCGAAGGCGGCGAACGCGATCTCCTCCGGGCAGTTGATGGTCTTGGAGATCGAACTGTCGACATACGTCTGCACCGCCGCCTGCATCACCAGGTGCTCGCGCGGACTCAGCGCCTGGGCGTCGACGAAGGCGTCGGTAAGCGGCGCGCCGTCGCCCTTCAGCCGGCGGTACAGGCGGTAGGCGAAGTCGGTCACCTCCTCCTCGCGGCGCGTGCCGTCGGGCATCAGCACGTGCCGGGTGTAGCGGAAGCTGAACACCGGCTCGAGGCCGGACGAGACGTTGTCGGCGAACAGCGAGATGGTGCCGGTGGGGGCGATGGAGGTGACCAGCGCGTTGCGGATGCCATGTTCGGCGATGGCGGCGCGCACGTCCGCATCCAGGCTCCGGATGTTTTCGCCGGCGAGATAGGGCTCGGCGTCGAACAGCGGAAAGGCCCCCTTCTCGGCGGCGAGAGCGGCCGAGGCGAGATAGGCGGCGCGGCGGATGGTCGCCATCCATCCCTCGGTGATCCGCACGGCGTCGCTGCTGCCGTAGCGGGCGCCGCACTGGATCAGCGCGTCGGCGAGACCGGTGACGCCGAGGCCGATGCGGCGCTTGGTCTTCGCCTCGTGTTCCTGCTCGGGCAGCGGATAGCCGGAAACGTCGATGACGTTGTCAAGCATGCGCACGGCGATGCCGACCAGGTCGGCGAGCCGGCCCGCGTCGATCGCGGCGTCCGCCTGGAACGGCTGCTCGACCAGGCGGGCCAGGTTGATCGAGCCCAGCAGACACGTTCCATATGGCGGCAACGGCTGCTCGCCGCACGGATTGGTCGCGTGGATTTCCTCGCAATAGTACAGGTTGTTGAGCCGGTTGATACGGTCGATGAAGATCACGCCCGGTTCGGCATAGGCGTAGGTCGCCCGCATGATCCGGTCCCACAACTCGCGGGCGCGGAGGCTCTTGTAGGTGACGCCACCGAAGGTCAGCGCCCACGGCGCGTCCTCGGCGACGGCCTGCATGAACGCATCGGTGACCAGCACCGAGAGGTTGAACATGCGCAGCCGTCCTGGCTCGCGCTTGGCATCGATGAAGGCCTCGATGTCCGGGTGGTCGCAGCGCATCACCGCGATCATCGCGCCGCGTCGCGAGCCCGCCGACATGATCGTCCGGCACATGGCGTCCCAGACGTCCATGAACGACAGCGGCCCCGAGGCGTCGGCACCGACGCCCTTAACCGCCGCCCCCTTGGGCCGCAGCGTCGAGAAATCATAGCCGATGCCGCCGCCCTGCTGCATGGTCAGCGCCGCCTGCTTCAGGTGCTCGAAAATGCCCGCCATGTCGTCGGGGATATCGCCCATGACGAAGCAGTTGAACAGCGTCACCCGTCGCTTCGAGCCGGCGCCGGAGAGGATCCGCCCCGCCGGCAACACCTTGAAGTCAGTGAGCGCCGCGTAGAAGCGCTCCTCCCAGGACTCCGGATCCGCCTCCGGCGTCGCCAGGAAGCGGGCAACCCGCCGCCACGTGTCCTCCAGCGTACCGTCCACCGGCTGGCCGTCGAGAGTCTTCAGGCGATACTTCATGTCCCAGATCTGCTGGGCGACGGGCGAGATCTGCATGGCAAGCTTTCTCGGTTGCAGCATGGCAGTGGATAGCCGCCGGGGAGGATAGAAGCCGGCCGGTCCGGCGTCAACGGCTATCGTTCACGTTATGTTTCCACGCAACGATCCCCAGGCAGCGCGCGCTCGAACACAAGGATTTCAATGGCTTGTACCGGTTTCCCCCGGCTTTCCCGGAGCCGTGTCCGGACTTTGTCCACAGCCGCCGGACGCCGCATCGCCGGACGCCGCGAGCCGGGCACAGGCGGTCTCGATGCGATCGCGCAACGCGACCAAGAAGCTGCGCCGATCCAAGCCCGGCGCGATCGGCTCGAGGATCTCGACGACGATCGTCCCCGGCTTCTTGATAAAGCTGCGGCGCGCCCACAGTCGCCCGGAGTTCAGGGCCACCGGCACGACAGGGACGTTGCAGCGATCATAGAGCGCGGCGACGCCGGCGTGGTACGGCCGCGACTCTCCCGGCGGCATCCGCGTCCCTTCCGGAAAGACGATGATCTGGCAGCCGTCGGCGAGGGCGCGGGCCGCGTCGTCGATCAGGATGTGCAGCGCCTGCACCCGCGCCGCGCGATCGATGGCGATGTTGCCGGCGCGGCGCATGTGCGCCCCGACCACCGGGATCCGCAGCAACTCCTTCTTCATGACGTAGGCCGGCCGCGGCAGGATGCGATGAAAAAAGAACGTGTCCCAGGCGGACTCGTGCCGGGCGGCGACGATACAGGCGCCGGGCGGCAGGCGATCCAGGCCGACGACGCGCCAGCGCACGCCGCAGACGACGCGCGCCAGCCAGACCAGCCCCCCCGTCCACAGCCGGCCGCCGAAACGGCTCACCGCCGGCGGCAATACCAGCGACGGCAGCCCGAGCAGCGCCAACGTCGCCGTCCACAACAGCGCGAGCAGATTGTAGAGCAGAGAGCGCACCACCGTCAGCACCGTCAGCATTGGCTGGCTCAACTCCCGGCGATCGGCCGCGCGGCGCCGGAGCGGACCCACGCCAGGAGATATTTCGAGTATTCGCTGGCGATCAGCAGCGCCGTCCGCGGCCGCCGCCACCAGCCGTCGGTGTCGACGTGGCCGGGGAACACCGGATGCGGCACGATGACGGCGTCGGGCAGCGCTCGGCGCAACTCCAACAGGCTGCGCGGCATGTGATAGCTGGAGGTGACGAGGCGCAGCGAGTCGAAGCCGTGTCGCCGCATCCACTCCGCCGTCTCGGCGGCGTTGCCCGCCGTATCGGCGGCCTCTCGGCCGGCCTCGACACAACACGCGACGGCTGCGGCAGGCACCGCGCCCCGGTCGACCAGGTCCGCGATCGTCGTCTCCGGATGGACGCCCGAGACCAACACCTTGCCGGCCGCGCCGTCGACCAGGAGGCGCAGCCCGGTCTCCAGCCGTTGGCTGCCGCCGGTCAGGACGACGATGGCGTCGGTCACCGTGTTGGGATCCTCCACACGTTCCGGAATACGGGCAACGAACGCCACGAGCCCGCCGAGCCAGGCGCCGACGACGACCAGCAGGAGCGCGAGCACCAGCCGCTTGTGGCCATGCCGAGGCCGCGCCCAGTCGAGCAGCCGCGACACGGCTCAGCCGTCCTCCGCCAGCCGGCGCAGCAGCGCGCGCTGGGCGGCCAGCACCGCGGCGAGGACCGTCAGCACCGGCACCACCGCGGTGACGATGAGCGCCCCGACGGACAGGTCCGGCGCGGCGCCGCTGCCGGAGGCGAGGTCCACGGCGCCGCCGAAGCCGACATGCAGCGGCCCGATCCACAGGGCCGCCGCACCGGCGGTTCCGAGCATCGCGCCGAGGCCACTGCGCCACGCCGTCCGGCGGACCAGCGGCGCGGCGATCCTGCGATCGTCGGCGCCGAGCAGGTGCAACAGCCCGGCCGCCTCGCGTCGCACCACGAGGGCCATCCCCGCCGCCGCGGCGGCCGCCGCCGCCGTCAGACCGATGAGCAGCAGATCGAGGCCGGCGACGGCCACCAGTCGTCGCCACGGCGCCCCGTCCCGCTGCGCCGGCGCATGCGCGTCGACCACCACGCCCGGCTGCACGCCGGCGAGGCGCACCGCCAGAGCCGCTTGGTCGACGTCGGCCCCGGGCTCCAGGACGACATCGATCAAGGTCGGCAGGCGCACGGCGCTGAGGTCCGGGGCCTCGCCGATGTCCGAGGCGCCGCCGAGCCACGGGGCGAGCAGCGCGCGCAGCTGGCCCTCGGGCACCACGGTCGCCGTCGCCACGCCGGGCGTCTCGCGCACCAGCGCCAGCGCCGTCTGCAACCGGGCGGCGTCGATCTCGGGCGCCGCGCTGGCCGGCAGGTGGATGGTCATGGCTGCGGCCAACAGCCGGCGGGCGTCCTGCGCCGCCGCGTGGTGACTGGCGCCGCAAGCCGTCGCCAGTACGGCGATGCAGACGTGCACGGCGACCAGCCATGGCAGCAGCCGACCGGGAAAGTCGGGTCCGAACAGCACGGCGCGGCGAACGCTCATGGTTCGGCACCGGCGCGACCGAGGTCGCGGACCGTGGTCCGACCATCCTCGACGAGGCGCCCGCCCTGCAGTCGCAGCGCCGGTGCGGCGATCCGGAGGGGCGCGCCGTCGGGATCGCTGGCGACGAGCACCGCCGTTCCGTGCCGCGCCATCTCCTCCAGGAGGAAGCTGGCCGCTCCCGCCGCCGCCGTGGAGAGGTCCCGCAGCGGCGATTGGGCGAGGATCAGCAGCGGTCGGGCGATGACCGCGCGGGCGATGGCCGCGAGGCGCCGCTGTTCGTCGGTGAGGGTCACGGGTGTGGCGTGGGCAACGTCGCCGAGGCCGATCCAACCGAGCATGTCGTCCACCCGCTGCCGAACCTCGCGGCCGCCGTGCCCGGCGCTCTGCAACGGCAGCGCCACGTTGTCAAACACCGAAAGATGCGCGAGCAGGCGGTCGTCGGCGAACACCCGGCCGATGCGCCGCGCCGCCTGCGCCCGCTCCGACCGGGTCCAGCCGCCGGTCTCCCGGCCGAACAGCACGACCCGTCCCGACGACGGCGGCGCTTGGCCGGACATCAGATCGAACAGGGCTCGCGCCGCGCCGTCACCGGCGCCGAGCAGCCGGCGCGCCGTCCCCGGCCACAGGGTGAGCGAGATCTCTGTCAGCGCGGGGACGCCGGCCGCGTCCCCGACCGACGCCGCTTCGAGGGCGACGACCGCTTCGTCCTCGACGACGGGGGCCGCGTCGCGCCGCGCCGTGCGTCGCCTCCACCACCCGTCGCCAGCTTGCGTCGACATCAGCGGCCGCCTATAAGCGCTCAAGTCTTTCCATATCCACGGCCATGATTATCACCTGTCCGCGTTGTTCGGCCCAATACTCGATTGACCCGACGCGTCTCGCAACGCCGAGACCGCTGCTCAGGTGCTCGAACTGTGGCGAAACGTGGCTTTACACCAGCACGTCCGCCACTGCCCCGATGCCACCGGTCAGCGCGCCCCGGCCGGCCGGCGCACGGCGGACCGAATCGCCGGAGCCCCGGCAGGAGGAGTCGGCTGCGTCCGCGCCGCCCCTCCGTCAGCCGCGCGCCACCGAGCAGCGTTCCGGAAACGTGACGATCACCTCTCCCGAACCAGCGGCGCACGCCGCGGCGCCGGCGGCCGTGGCCGACGCCTCCGAGGCCGGCAGCCTGGAGATCGACGGTCCCAAGCCCGACCCGCAGCCGGTTGCGGACGCGACGGATACGCCTGTCGAGGCTGCCGACGGTCCGCGGCGGCGCCCACGCAGCGAGCCACGCACCGAGCCACGCACCGAGCCACGCACCGCGACCGAACCGAAAGACGAGCCGCCTGAGGAGCAGACGGCCGGGTCGATCGGCGAGCCGCGGCGACCGGATGGCGCGCCGTCGGAGGACCCCATGGATTTTCGCCTGACGCCGCGCGCCACCCCGCCAGACCCCACGCTCGATGCGGCGGCGCCGTCCCTGCCGGCCGATGCGTCCGATGCGTCGCTGCCGCCGCCGCCGACGGTGCCGCTGCCGCCGTCGCCGGTGATGCGCGGCGGGGAGGCGCGGACGCGGCGGCCGGCAGCACCGGAACGGCGGAGCCGGGCGGGCCTCTGGACCGGACTCGCCATCGCCGTCGGCGTCGTGGTCATCGCGGCGAGTGCGCTGGTGCTGCTGCGTCAGCACGTGGTCGCCCTGGTCCCGGACACCGCCCCGCTTTATGCCGCTCTCGGCTTCGACGCCAGCACCCCCGGCGAGGGGTTGGAGATCGCCCCGGCTGACGTCGAGAGTGCGGTGGAGACCGTCGACGGGCGCCAGGACCTGATCATCTCCGGCGTGGTGCGCAACGTGTCGACCCAGGTCCGAACGGTGCCGTTGATCCAGTGGTCGTTGATCGACGCCGACGGCAATGCCGTGCAATCGGTGGTCGTCGAACCGAAACGCCGCCAGCTCGGACCCGGGGAACAGATGAACATCGATGCCCGCATCGAGAACCGCTCGCCCGAGGGCCGTCAGATCCAGGCCCGCTGGGTCGCCGCGGACTAACGTCCGCGCGGCGCGCCGGGCGCATGACGGCCTCAGAAGCGCCGCAGCAGCCGGTCGATGTAGTCGCGTTCCGCTTGCGGGCGCTCGTACTCGCCGGCGCGTCGGCGCAACTCCTGCAGGATCTCCTCGACGCGACGCAGCCGCATCCGGTCGGGGATCTCCACGGCATCCATGCCGAACCCGCGCTCGCCGCGTTCGCCGGGGCGGCCGAACGGATCGGATCCCGACTCCGCCGGCTGGCCGGCGCCGCCGCCGAACAGCCCGACCATGCCGCCGAGCTGCTCGGCGAGCATTTGCCCCGCCTGCTCGCCGGCCTGCTGCAACTGCCGCACGGCTTCCGTCTGTTGCGGCACGGCGTCGCCCAGACGCCCCGCCTCCAGCGCGTCGCCGGCGCGCTTCATTGCGCGTTCGGCACTGCCGAGCGGCGCCGGGATGCCCCCGAGGAGATCGTTGAAGCGCAGCATCAGTTCGCCCAGGGCCTGCCGCATGGCATCCTGCTCCGCACGATCGTCCGCCCCGCCGTCCGCCCCGCCGTCCCCCGGTTCGGTTCCGGCGTCGGCGCCAGACTCTTCGCCGGCATCGGCATCGGCATCGGCGCCCGGTGCTGCATCCAAATCGGGAGCCACCCGGAACGGCGACGACGGCGTCCAACCGCCACCGCGCCGCGCCGCCTCCGCCCGCATCGCCTGCAGCCGGCGGAAAGTCTCGTCGAGCAGGTCCTGCTGGCGGTCGGCGAGGGCGCGCAGGTCGTTCATGAGTTGGTTGGCTTCCAGCATCTCGCGGCTGCCGGCGGAGGCTTCCAGGCCGTTGCGCATGGCATCGATCATCCGCTGCAGTTCGTTCAGCATCTGCCGCGCCGACTCACGGGCGCCGGCCTTCGCCAACTGGCGCGCGGTTTCCACCAGATCCATGATGTCCTGCGGGCGGACGCGCTGCGCGTCGGCGGGCAGATCCGCCAGCGCCTCGCCGCGGCGCGCCAATTCGGCGGCGACGGCGCGCAGATACTCTTGCAGCGCTTGCTGCAGGTCGCGGATCAGCTGGTCGACATCGGCTGCGCTCCGGTCGTCGCGCAGCGCTTCGGCGAGCCGCTGCTGTGCCTCGCGCAGCATCTGTTCCGCCACCGGCACGGTGCCCTGCTCGATGCGCAGCGCCACATCCCACAACAACGCGCGCACCGACGGAATCGCGTCCGCCGAGCGCTCGCGGATCAGCCGCTGGCCGGCCACCGCCAGGCCGAGGGACACCACGACGTCGTTGGCGAAATCTTCGGGCTGCGCCGCGATCTCGGCGAGGCCCCGAGAGACCGAAAGCCGCACGTGGTCGACGTCGGCGCGCAACCGCTGCCGCTGCTCGATCACGGCGATGGCGACCGGATGGGAGAACGTGCGCTCGGGCAGCACCACCGTCACCGCCTCGCTGCGGCCGATCTGGCCGATGCCGTCCTCCGCTTCCAGGAGAATCCGCACCGCCTGACCGGCCCAGACATGCGCCGCCAGGTCGTGGGCACCGCCGCCCCGGACCGGCCCGCCGCCGAGATCGGGAAGCGTCAACGGCAGCCGGATCTCGGTGTCCCCCGCCAACGTTCGCCCGCCGTCGAGACGCCGCACCACCGCGGTGACGTCCACCAGGCCGTAGTCGTCCTCGGCGGCGTACTGGATGGCCAGGTAGGCCGAGGCATCGGCCGCCGGCTTGTCGGCGAAGTCGATGGTCGGCGGCGCGTCGCCCACGATCTCGACCGGCCACGCGGCGATCGTCCGGCGATCGACGATGACGGCGAGGCGCGTCGCCGCGTCGATCACGGCCTCCGCGCGGAACGACGCCGTCGGGGTGTTCGCGCCATGGGCCTCGACGGCGCGGCCGTCCGCGCCATGGGCTTCGACGGCGCGGACGTCCGCGCCGAGCACCTCGAAGGCGACGGCGGTGACGCCGAGGTCGAGGGTTGGCGTGCTCCGCCCGCCCTTGACCTGGGCCAGCACCGTGCTGCCCTGCGGCACGCGCAGCGGTGCGGGCGCGGCGGTGTCGTGAGCGGCCGCGTCGCCGGACTGCAAGAACACCGGCGCGGCGCGCGTGTAGGCGGGAGGAGTGATCCAGAGATCGGCGGTGACCGGTCGCGGCGGCTCGCCGGCGAAGTCAGGCGCGAGGGCGCGAGCAAGGCGCTGCCCGGCGTCATCGCCGCCGGCGATGGCAATCACCAGCAACATGACCAGCACCACGCGGAGGCCGTAGGGATCGGTGCCGGCCATGTTCGCTGCCGGACCGCGCAGGCGGAGGCGCCCGACCGCAGCCGCCATCCGGGCCATATGCGCCCGCCACAGATCGCGGCTGCCGGCATCCTCGCCGCCGGTGGCGAGCGCATCCTCCAACGCGGTGAGCGGGCGGTGCTCCAGTCCGCTGTCCCGCTCCAGACGGTGACGGGCGGCGTCGCGGGTGATCGGCCGCCAGCCCCGCCACCCCCGGCGGGCGGCGATGCCCAGCCCCACGAGGACCGCGAGCAGCGCCAGGGCATGCAGCCAGCCCGGCAGGGCCGGCAGGACGTCCAATAGCGCGACGACGACGAACGCCGCGATCACGCCGAAGACCGGCAGCAGGCGCGGCGCCACGGCCTCCCAAAGCAGCGTCAGCCACGCCAGCACCAGCAGCAGCCGGTAGCGAAGGCGCAGCGGCCGGCTCACGCGGCGCCCCCGCCGAGCATGGCGACGACCGGCTCCGCCCCGAGTTCCGGCCCGGCCTCCCGCTCCTCAGCCAGCCAGGTCGGCCGGCGCTGGAGGGCGAGCAGCGCATCGACCTCCAGCCGGTCGCGGACCACGGCGAAGTCGGCGCCGCGCACCAACACCTCCGGCACCAGCGGCCGAAGGTTGTAGCTGGACGCCATCACCGCGCCGTAGGCGCCGGCGGTGCGCAGCACCAGAAGGTCGCCGGCGGCGAGCGGCGGCAGCGGTCGCTCGCGCCCGAACAGATCCCCCGACTCACAGACCGGACCGACCACGTCCATCGGCCGCAGTTCGGCGCCGGGGCGCGGCTCGGCCACCGGCACGACGGCATGATAGGCGCCGTAGAGGCTCGGCCGTGCCAGATCATTCATCGCCGCGTCGACGATGGCGAAGGTGCGCGTCGCCCCTTCCTTGACAAACAGCACGCACGTCAGCAGCACACCGGCGTTGCCGACCAGCATCCGCCCCGGCTCGAAGATCAGACGGCAGCCGAGATCGGCAACGCAGTCCCGCACCACGGCGGCGTAGTCGGCGGGCAGCGGGATCGGCGCCGCCTCGTCGCCATGCGGGATGCCGAGGCCGCCGCCCAGGTCGAGCCTCTCCACCGGGTGACCGTCTGCGCGCAGCAGCGTCACCAGATGGTGCAGGCGAAGGAAGGCGTTGCGGAAGGGCGCGAGATCGGCCAACTGCGAGCCGATGTGTGCGGCGATGCCGACGAAGCGCACGTTGCCGAGGCTCCGCGCGCGAGCGACGGTGGCGTGCGCCTGCGTCCATTCGATGCCGAACTTGTTCTCGCTGCGGCCGGTGGTGATCTTCTCGTGGGTGCCGGCATCGACGTCGGGATTGACACGGATCGCCACCGGCGCGACGAGGCCCATCTCGGCGGCGACCGCAGCGATCAGATCCAGTTCCGGCTCGGATTCCACGTTGATCTGCAGGACGCCGGCGGCGAGCGCCATGGCGATTTCGTCGCGCCGCTTGCCGACACCGGAAAAGACGATGCGATCGCCGGCGATGCCCGCGGCCAGCGCGGCCTGCAGCTCACCGCCCGAAACGACATCGGCGCCGAGCCCGAGCCGGCCGAGAGTCTCGATCACAGCGACGTTGGAATTGGCCTTCACGGCATAGCAGACGAGCGCGTCCAGCCCGGCCACCGCGTCGAGGAATACCCGCGCGTGGCGCTCCAGCGTCGCCGTCGCATAGACGTAGCACGGCGTGCCAACGGCGGCGGCGATATCGGCCAGCGGCACGTCCTCGACATGCAGGTGGCCGTCCCGGTAGTGGAAGTTATCCACGCTCAGCCCCGTCGTGCCCCCCGGCTCACCATGCCGGATACGTGCGCGGGAAGGTGGAGCCGGGCGGGTGCTCCGGACTGCCCTTCTTGCCGCAGCCGACGATGCCGCCGGCGACGCAGCCGACGATCAGCAGCGCCAGCATCTGACGCGCCAGCGCAGGAGCGCGACGGTCGGCGCTGCGACGAGGCGTCACCGCCCGCTCGCTTCGGACCTTGGTCATGGCGCCACCTTCGACATACCCCGGAGTATGGGGTGTGTGCCGTCGGGATGCGAGCCCAAAGGCACCCACCCGCTGCCGCTTCGGCGCCGCCGCCGCGACACGTCTCCGCCGCCGCCGCGCCGCACCGGCGGATCAGCCCTGGCCGGCGGCGAAGCGCACCGTGCAACGCAACCCCGCGGGCAACCGGTGATCCGGGTTGTCCAGCCGCAGGCGGACACCAAACGTGCCGCTGGCCGCGTCGAAGACGGTGTCGACCACATCCACCGCCGCCGCATGGACGCCGCCCACCGGTTCCTGCGGCCGCACCTCCGCCGGCATGCCGGGGTGGATGCGCCCGAACATGCCGATCGGCACGAACACCTCGACGTTCAGCGGGTGCATCTGCGCGATGGTGACGATGTGCGCCTGTTCGTGCGCGTACTCGCCGGGCGACAGCTGACGGTCGACGACGACGCCGTCGACCGGGCTGCGGATCGAACGCAGCGCCACGACCTCCCGGGCGCGCGCCAGTTCCAGCTTGTCGATCTCCTGCTCGAACGCCGCCTGGGAAACCACCAGTTCGGCGAGCTTCGCCTCGGTGTCCGCCTCGTCCAGCGCCGACTGGGCGAGGACGTTCTTCGCCGACAGCTGCCGCGCCCGGGCCAGCCGGCGCTGTTCATAGGCGGCGCGCTCGCTCGTCGACTGCACCCGGACGGTGTTACCGGCGCGGGCCTCGGCGAGCGCCAGCGTCGCTTCCTCGACCCGCGACTCCAGCCGCGCCACCACTTGACCGCTGGCGACCACGTCGCCACGGTCGACGGTGACCGCGCCGACGATGCCGTCGACGGGGCTGCCCACCTTGACGACCATCCGCGGCTCGATCAGGCAGTCCAGGTCTTGCAGAGCGCCGCCGGCCGCCTGTGCCGCCGCCGTCCCGGCGCCGAGCAGCAGCATCGCAGCGGTGATACCGCCGAGAGAGAGATACCGCGTCATCGGTCGGATCGAAGCCTTTTCCTGAGGGACGCGCATGTGGCCGCCGTCATGATATGGCAACGTGCTGCGGATTGTCCTCATTCCGGCGCGCCCGCGAACGCCAGCAGCGCGCCGAGCTTGCGATCGAGCTTGAGCAGCAGGCGGCGGGTGCGCGCGTGCCTTCGTTCGGCGAAGCGTTGCGCCCGATCGAACAGGGCGCGCTGGCCAGCGCCCCCAAGGCGCGGCAGCGTCGCCCGGGTCACGCGGCCGACCACGGAGTCCTTCAGCGCCGCCACCAACGAATCGTCGAGTGCCAGGATCACCTCGACCGTGCCGGGATCGCCCTGCCGCCCGCAACGGCCGGCCAACTGACGGTCGATACGCCCCGCGTCGTGGCGTTCGGTGATGATGACGTGCAGCCCGCCGGCGTCGGCCACGCCCGGGGCCAAGCGGATGTCGGTACCGCGCCCGGCCATGTTGGTCGCGATCGTCACCCGGCCCGGCTCGCCCGCTTCGGCGATGATCTCCGCTTCCGCCGCGTCCTGCGCGGCGCTGAGAATGCGATGCGCGATGCCGCGATCGGTCAGCGCACGACTTGCCGCCTCGGAGGCCGTCACCGAGCGGGTGCCGACGAGCACAGGCCGGCCGGCGCGGGTCAGCGCGGCGACGCGGTCGGCGACGGTGCACCACTTGGCGTCCTGCGTCGGCAACACGGTGGATGGCAACCAGCGCCGCCGCATCGGCCGGTTGGTGGGAATCGTCACCGTCGCCAGCCGATACACAGACCACAACTCTCCGGCGATCTCCCGTGCCGTGCCGGTCATGCCGGCGAGGCGTTCGTAGCGGCGGAAGAACCGCTGATAGGTCATCTGCGCCAGCGGGCGCTTGCGCGGCGTCACCGGGCAGTCCTCCTTGACCTCGATCAGCTGATGCAGGCCAGCGGTCCACGACCGGTCGGCCATGATCCGGCCGGTGTACTCGTCGACGATCAGCACCTTGTCGTCGCGCACCAGATAGTGCTCCCCCCGGTGAAACAGATGGATGGCCGCCAGCGCCTGCCGCACCATCTCCTCGCGCAGGATCCGGTTGCTCCACGGTTTTCCGCGGATGTGGGCCCACTCGGCGAGGGCGTCCTCGCCGTCCTCGGTCAGGGCGATCCGGCGGTCGCTCCGGCCGATCGCGAAAGCCACCCGCTCCTGCAACCGTCCGGCCACGTCCAGGGCATCCCGCGCCAGATCGGCCTCGTCGGGTCCGTCCGAGGTGCCGGAGAGGATCAGCGGCGTGCGGGCCTCGTCGACGAGCACGCTGTCGGCCTCGTCGACGATGGCGAACGGCAGCCCGCGCAGCAACAGTCGTCCCGTCCGCCCGCGCTGGCCCGCCAGCCGTTCGACCTTGAGGTGCAGGTCGCCCGCCCGATCGCCGAGGACCAGACGATCGCGCAGGTGATCGAACGCCACCTGCTTGTTGCTGCAATAGGTAATGTCGCAGGCGTAGGCGGCGCGGCGATCGGGCGCCGCCATGCCTTCGGCGATGGTCCCGACGCTCAGCCCGAGGAAGTGGAAGAGCGGCGCCATGGCGCGGGCATCGCGATCGGCGAGATAGTCGTTGACGGTGACGATGTGGACCGGGCACCCGGCCAGCGCCGCGGTCGCCGCGGTCAGGGTCGCGGTCAGCGTCTTGCCCTCGCCGGTCTCCATCTCCGCCACCATGCCGCGCAGCATCGCCGCGCCGCCCATCAACTGAACGTCGAAGTGCCGCATGCCGAGGGTGCGCCCGGCCGCTTCGCGGATGAGCGCGAAGGCCGGCGGAATCAGTCGGCGATCCAGGCCGCGTCGGCGCAGCTGGTCGCGCAACACCCGGGCTTCGCGCTGCAGCGCGGCATCGTCGAGTCGCGCATAGCGCACGCCGGGTGCGCGGGCGTCGTCGACGACGCGGCGCAGGCGGCGGACCGTCGGTCGCCGCACAACGGCGCCTTCCAGGGCGACGGACAGGCCGTCGAGCCAGGTTTCCCGGCGCTCCGGCCGCAGGGGATAGAGCCGTCGGTCCGGCGCGGCGATCCGCCCTGCCGCGGCCGAGGCGACGCTGGCGGCGTCGGACATCGCGACAGCGTCAGACATCGAACCGCGACAGGAAGAGCAGCCGCAGCCAGCGATAGAGCCGCGGCGCCAGCGCCGTGTCGCCGTGATCGAAGCGGACGTAAACACGCTCGCCGATGCTCCCCCTCGGCGCGTCGGCCGGCAGCCGGAAATCCAGCAGGAACAGCGACTCGAGCGCCGTCTCGGCCGTCTCGTCGCGCCGCGCCCCCGGGGCCAGCAGCACCGCCCCGCCGCCGACGGTGCTGAGGGCGAGGCTCGGCAGTCGATCCGTCGCCGCCGGGGTTTCCCGCTCCAGCGATGCGGGCAGCACCGGTCCCGGATCGCTCGCGAAGCGGACGGAGACCGCCTGCCCGCTCCGCCGCGCCAGGTCGATCTCGGCCTGCGGCACGACCACCCGCACGATCGGATCCCGGTCGCCGACGACGTAGCCCAGGGTGGCGCCCTTCTCGACGAACCGGCCCGGCAGATCGCGTTCGCCCGGCACCAGGAAGACGCCGGGGCCGGGGCTGCCGACGATGAGTTCCTGCGCCCGCTGTTGGGCACGCTCGAATTCGGCGATCGCCTGGTCCAGGCGCTCGCCGATCAGTTCGGCTTCCACCCGATCCGTCACATAGGCGGCGGCGTGGCGCAGCTTCAGTTCCGCGACCGCGGCGGCGAGAACGTCGACGCGCACCTGCAGGAAGGGATCGGCGAGGACGAGCAGCGGATCGCCGGCGGCGACCACCGTCTCGGGGGGCACCAGCACCCGATCGATGAAGCCCTCGGCGCCGGCGCGCACCCGCGATTGCTCGGGCACCCAGACGACGCCCTCGGCCAGCGTCGCGTAGGGCAGCGGCACCAGGAACAAGCCGGCGAGACCTGCGCCGATCACCGCGCCGGTGACGCTCGCGGCCCGTCCCCGTCGGCCGTGCAGGCGCGGACTCGTCAACAGGAACCAGAGCCCCTTCCCCGCCGGCACGACGACCATCAGGATCACCGCCCAGGCCGCCAGCAACACGCCGATGACGAAGAACTGCCCGGCCACGAACAACACGATCACCGCGACGATGAACAGCCGGTAGGCCAGCGACAAGAGACCGTAGAGGACGAACCAGGACCGTTCGCCGGGCGCCGTGACCGGCGAGTCCGACTCGCTCACACCGAACAGATAGCGCTGGATCAGGTACAGGAGATACTGGTTGGCACGCGCCGCCAGATTGGGAATTTCCACCAGATCGGCGAGGACGTAATAGCCGTCGAACTTCAACAGCGGGTTGCCGTTGAACAGGATCGTCGAGACGCCGGCGATCAGCATGACGTTGAAGGCGAAGGCGCGGGCCAGTCCGGGCTCCAGGTGGACCCAGGCGATCATTGCCACGGCGGCGATGAACACCTCGACCAGGATGCCGGCGGCACCGACGAGCGCCCGCTGCCACTTGCCGGGCAGCGCCGAGGCGGCGGTCGCATCGACATAGGGGACCGGCATG
>CAZVRW010000017.1:14877-37770 GCA_964630265.1 uncultured Rhodospirillaceae bacterium | reverse complement strand
GAACGGCACCGCGACCGGCATGAACACCAGGAACATGATGCCGATGTCGTGCACCTCGCCGCCCCGGAGGCGGGTGGCATAGGCGTGGCCCAACTCGTGCACCGCCTTGATCAGCGGGTAGGCGAGAAACAGCAGCGCGATGTTCTCGACCGTCAGGACACGATCGACGACGTTCTCCGACAATTGCGGCCAGTGCAGGGCCGCCTGGATCACGCCGACGAGCACCACGGCGAGCCAGACGACGGCGCCGAACCAGCCGAACAGCGGCCGGACCAGGGGCAGCGTCGCCAACAGAAACCGGTCCGGATCGACCAGCGGCAGCCGCAGCGCCATCGGGTTCTTGACGCTCTGCCAAAAGGTCTTCTGGCGGATGTCGTCGGCGCGCTCGGTGAGTTCCACCACGTCCGGCGGCACGTCGCAGGCCAGACCGTCGGCGCGGTGCAGCCGGGCGAAGAGTTGAATCACCTCGTCCTGAGTCGGCAGCTCGTCGCCGAACCGCTCGGCCGCCAGGTCCCAGATCTCCTGCACGGTGCGCCGCCCGTTCATCAGGGTCACGACGTAATGGGCGGCGGGTGACAGGCGGTGGAACCGTCCGGTGACGTGGTCCTGCACCACGTACCAGACCTGATCGCGAAAGGTCTGCCGATGCACCTGCGTATGGCTGCGCAGCCGCGGCTTCAGCGGCGCCACGCGATACCAGGAGGGACTGAACAGCGAGCGCGACATGGCTCAGGGCCACCACCGCCATGCCTGCAAACGCACGAAATCGACCAGCCGGTGCGTCCAGATCCAGACCAATCGGCGGCGGTCGACGTGCACCTTGGCGACCCCCTCCATGCCCGGACGGATGTTGGCCGACGCCGCCTCCAGCTCGGCTTCGACCATGAACACATTGCGCCCGTCCTTGGCCTCGGCGACCGGGGTGAGGCGTTCGAGGCGAAACGCCAACGCCGTCGACGGCATCGCCGACAGCACCAGGGCGCCGGTCTGGCCGGGCTGGAGATCCCGGATGTCCCGTTCGTCCACGTCGAGGATGACCCGGTACTGGTCGAGGGGCGTCACCTCGAACAGCACCTCGCCGCGGCGGACGGCGGCGCCCACCGACTGGCTGAGATCGCCCGAGGCGACGAGACCGGCGAACGGCGCCCTCAGTTCCGTGCGCGAGAGCTGCGCATCCAGCAGCGCGATCTGCGCATCGGCCTGCTGGATCTGCGCCCGGATGATGCTCAGGTCGGCCCGGTTGCCCTGGGCGAGGGCCCGGTCGAACTCGCGCAGGCGTTGCTGCTTCACGGTCGTCCAGCCGCGGCGCTCGAGTACCAGATCGCGGTCGTCCAGCGTCGCCAGCACGTCGCCCGCGGCGACCACGTCACCGGCGCGCGCGTGTTCGGCATGGACGTAGCCGTCGACCGGCGCGGCGATGACGCGCCGGACCATCCCTTCGAGGCGGGCGGGCGCGGTGATGCGGTAGTCGCCGGTGGCCAACGCCAGGAACGCCACCAGCCCGGCGAGGGCGAGCGCCGCCGCCTTGCGACCGAAGTGGCTCGGCCCCAACAGCCGCATCAGATGGCTGCCGACGAGGTCCGCCGCCTTGACGACCAACCAGCGGTCGTTGGCCCGTTTCTCCTCGAGGACCGGCCCGACGACGGCGGCGACCGTCTCCAGCAACTCGACCGTTGCCGCATCGAAGGGGTGGCGAGCCGGCCGCTCGCAGGTCAGCGCGCCGAGCGCACGCTCGGGCGCGGTCAGCGGCACGGTGCAGATTGCCCGGGCGCGGCCCACGTTGGCGAGTTCCTCGTGCGCCGCGGTGACGACGACGTGCGAGTCGGCATGATCCGGCAGAAGCACCACGGTCCGCTGGTCGATCGCCTCGTCCATCGCCTCGGCGAGCGCCCGCACCAGGGTCATGCGCTTGCCGAAATGGGCGCTGTTCGATAACGCCACGATGCGGGTGCGGCCGTGTCGCGTGCAGCCGATGCTGACACGATCGCAATCGAAGCGCATGGCAAGGTCGGTGACCACCGCCGAACACGCGGCACGAAAGCGCTTCTCCTCCACCGCCGTCGCGATGATGCCGAGTGCCGTGGTGGTCCGGTCCAAGGCATCGACGGCGGTCTCGCGCGCCTGCGTCTTCCGCAGCATCAGCTCGATCCACGCCGAGCCCCACTGGATCTGGCGCATGATCCGGCGCAGGTCGGCCTCGGTCGGCTTTGCCAGCTCGATGGCCACGGCGCCGTGCAGGCGTCCCTCGACGATGAACGGATAGCCGAAGCTGCACGGCGCCGGGGCGGCGCGGGCATCGAAGCCGTTGACGACGCCGCGCCGCTGTTCGAGCGTCAGGGTGGCGGTGGCCCGCAGCGCCTCGGTGTCCGCTTCGTCGGCCGGCCAAGTGGCGACGTCGTCGAACGGCCCGCGATCGGGTCGACCCAGGGTCACCAGCCCCCGGCGCGAGCCCTCGACCATGCGGCATTGCAGCGCCAGCCAGGCGGCGGCGAAGGCCGTCGCATCCGTTGCCTGGGTGAGGTGGCGCCACAGCGACGCCTCGCCGGCGGCGCCGTGGGCGCCAGTACTCTGCGGCGGGACACGATGCCTCGACGGTGCCGCCGGCGCCTCGGCGGACGCCTCGGTCAGCGTCTCGGCCAGCGCCTCGGCGGGCGTCTGGGCGGGCGTCTGGGCGGGCGTCTGGGCGGGCGTCTGGGCGGGCACGTCCGCTGCCGTGGGCGACGCCGAAGTTGTCTCCAGGCGCATGGTCCGGGCGGTGCGCTCAGCAGCCCCGCAGGCCGGGCTTGAAGGTTGCCGCCGCCTCGTAGCCCGCCGGCCGAACGCCGGCCAGGGCCTCGACGCCATCGGCGCAGTCCACCGGCTGCAGGTCGTAGAGCGGTCCGGCCGGCGCCACCCGCTTGCGCCCGAGCAGCAGGGTCGACGCCGCCGCGCCGGTGTCCGATGCCGCGAACGGCGGCGCACCGGAGAGCGACGTCAGGTCGGTGGGACGGGCGGCGCGGACCAGCCAGGGATTGCCGTCCACCTCCATCAGCTGTTCCGATGGCTGCGGCGCGGCGGTGGCCGGAACCGCGGCGAACAGCAACCCGCCGGGCCCCGCCGCCGCGGTGAACGCACCGTCGTCCGGATCGAACACCAGCACCGGCGGCTCCGGATCGTCGCTACCGAGGATGGTGTTGGTGCCACTCTGGGGGATGATGGTGTTGCGTCCATCGCCCAGGCGGATGACGTCATCGCCGCTGCCGGGAAGCACCAAGTTGTTGCCGTTGCCGGCGATCAGCACGTCGTTGCCGGCGCCGCTGAACAGGAAATTGTTGCCATTGCCGACTTCGATGCGATCGTTGCCGCCACCGCTGTCGACGATGTTGTTGCCCTCGCCGGCGAAGATCGCATCGTCACCCCCTTGGCTGTGAATGTAATCGTTGCCGGAGTTGGTCTCGATCCAGTCGTTGCCGTTGCCGCCGAAGACCCGGTCGTTGCCCGAGCCGGTGATGATCAGGTCGTCGCCATCGTCGCCATAGACGTTGTTGTTGCCGGACCCCGCGTCGATCAGGTCGTTACCCAGACCGCCATAGATCACGTCGTTGCCATTGCGGGCGATGATGACGTCGTCGCCGGCGTCGCCGTAGACGACGTTGTTGCCCGGCCCGGCATCGATCCAGTCATCGCCGACGCCGCCGAAGATGATGTCCTGATCGATGCCGCCGATCAGGATGTCGTTGCCCGAACCGCCGAAGATGCGGTTGTTGCCGGACGTGGTTTCGATGCGCGCCGAAACGGTCACGCTCGGCGCCAGCCGCAGCGTGTCGTTGCCGGACCCGGCGGTGACGAAGATCCGCTCGACCTGATCGGTGTCGATGAGCGTATCGAACCGGAGGCCCTTGAGCTGGGTCGTCAACTGCACGCGGTACTCGGTGCTCTGGCGAGCGATGTTGAGCGTGTCGTTCTTCGTGGTGCCGACCACCTGCAACTCGCCATCGAAGACCCTGAGGCCGGTGACCAGCGCCCGGGTGGTGCCCTTCGCCGTGCTGCCGAAATTGTCGGCAACGACGACCTCGATGGTGAAGACGCCGCCGCTGGCGTAGGCGTGGCTTGCGGTGAACGTCCCCTCGCCGCTGCCCTGCACCAGATCGGTGACCGGTTCGACGGTGCCGTCGCCCCAATCGACCACGACCGCGTGGGTATCCGTGAGCCCGCGATCGCTGAACCGTCCGCTGATGGTGACCAGGTCGCCGGGCCGCGTGTCGTTGATCTCGAACGCGCTGCTCGTCAGTTCCTCGATAACGGGCGGCGTATTGACGACGGTGACCAGCGCGGTCGCCGTCGCCGTGCCGCCGTCGCCATCGGTGGCGGTGGCGGTGATGACGAAGTCGAACTCCGGTCCCGGCGACGCCGAGCCGGTGATGTCGGTGTAGGCGTGGGTTGCCGTGAACACGCGGGTCGTCGGATCGACGGCGGCCGTCGACTCGGTGCCGTCGCCCCAGGCGATGACCACCGTGTGGGTGTCCAGGATGCCGGGATCCTCGATGACGCCGAGCACCGTCACCGGCTCGCCGAGGTTGACCCGGGGCTGATCGACGCTGAAGCCGACGAGGGCTGGATCGACGTTGCGGACCAGAAGGCTCGTCGCGGCCGCGCCACTGTCGCCGTCGTCGTCACTCACCGTGACGGAAACGGGGAACGTCGCCGCACCGCTGCCACCGGAGGTGTCATCCAGGAAACGGTGGGCGACGCTGAACTGCGTCGACCCGGCCGGCAGTGCGATGGCGTCGCTGCTGCCGTCACCCCAGGCGATGTCCAGGGTGAACGTATCGGCGACGCCGGGATCGAAGATCGTGCCGGAGAGCTGGGCGACGCCGCCCTCGTCGACCTCGGCGTCGATGGCGAGACTGGTCACCGTCGGCGCGACGTTGGTCACCTGCACGGTCCAGGAGGCCGAGTAGGCGCCGTCCTCGTCGATGGCGGTGATCGCGACGTCGAACACGCCGTCATCAAGGAAGGCGTGCGACAGGCTCGCCTGCGGGCCGGCCACCGCGTCCGACGCGCCGTCGCCCCACGCGACGATCCATCGCTCGACGGTGTCGTCACCGGGGTCGTCGGCGCGCAGCGTCACGGTCACCGGCGCACCCTCGGCCGCCGTCGTGTCGCCGCCGATGATCAGCGTCGGCGCGACGCTGGTCACGACCAGATCGGTGAAGAGTTCGGACGCGCCGCCGTCCTTGTCGGTGATCACCGCGCGAACGGTGCGGGTGCCGTCGTCCGCCAACAGGCTCGCCGGCACCGGCACGCTGGCCTGATCAGAGTCGGCGATCTCAAAGGTGCCGTCGTTGTCGAAGTCATAGCTGTAGCGGAAGCCGGCCGCGGTGTCCGAGTCCGACGGATCCATCGCGTCGATGACCGAAACGGTCGCCGCGCCGCCCTCCGACACCGGCCCCGAGTTGACGAGGGTCGCCGTGGGTGGCGTGTTCGCCACCGTCAGCGGCGTCGCCGCCGAGATCACGGCATCGCCACTGGCGTAGACGATGCGCACCCGCACCGCGAACGATCCGTCGTCGTCGATGGCGGGCGCGAGAGCCTGCAACGCGTCCCACGTCAACGTCGCCGTCTGGCCGTCGGCATCATCGAACACGCCGTCGCCATTCAGGTCCCAGGCAAAGGCGACCGGCTTGCCGGCAGCCGTCGCCGCGACCGTCACCGGATCGCCCTCGGCCAGAGTGTACGGACCGCCGGCGGAAACCTGCGCCGACGTGGCCACCACCTGCACCGTCTTGGCGGGCGCCATTGTCGCGTTCGGAGCGCTCGCCTCGTCGACGACACCCACCGAAATCGCCACCACGCCCGGTTCCAGATAGACGTGGCTGGCCGAGGAGGCGCCGCTACCCAGCACTTCCATGGGAGAGCCGTCTCCCCAGTCGACCCGCCATTCGAGCACGCGGTCGACGCCCGCATCGATGGCGGCGAAGCGGAGTTCGTAGGTCTCGCCGATGGCGACCTGATCGGCACCGTCGACGACCACCTGCGGCGGCGCATCGGCAACCGTCAGCAGGGTGAACGCCTCGGTGGCAAATCCATCCACGTTGCGGGCGCGTGCGGCGATCTGATAGGTGCCATCGTCGCCGAGGCCGAAGTCGACGAGCTGCTCCCAGGTCAGCGTGATGGTGTCGCCGGTGACCTCGCCGAACTGTCCGTCCCCGTCGATGTCCCATGCCACGGGTTCGGCGAGAACGCCGGTGGCGCCGAGCGGCTGCACCGTGACGCCGAGCGTCACGGCGTCGCCCTCGCGCGGCAGATCGGGGATGATCGGCAGGAAGGTGATGATCGGCGCGGCGATGACGTTGACCGTGTCGAACGCCGCGTACTCGACGACGCCCCGGTCGGTGACGCCGATGGACCCGGTGCCGGGCGGCGGCGGATCCGGGGTGAAGTTGGGCGTTGCCGGGTCCGGATTCTGCGGGTCGAACAGCAGCACGTCGCCGCCGTTGGAGAACGGCTGGACCTGCGGCGGCCCGAACGGCGCCGGCGCGGCCGCGCCGCCGTCGAGGATGATCGTCGCCGAGGCCGGGAGATCGCCGCCGGAAACCTGGATCACGTCGTCGTCGGCGCCGCCGAGGACCGTTGTGGTCGAGTCCTCGCCGACCGACTGGATGTCGACCTGGTCGTTGCCCGGTCCGCCGAGGATCAGAAGGGCGGCATCCGGCGTCGCCATCCGGAGTTTTGCCCGGTCGTCGCCCGCGCCGAGGTCGACCACGGTATCGGCGCTCAGGTCCATCAGCACGACGAGATCGTTGCCGCCGTCGGTGTGGATCGTGGTGGTCGCCACCGCCGCTTCGGGTGCGGTGCGCAGGGTGATGGTGTCGTCGCCGGCGCCGGTGTGGATGGCCAGCGCCTCGATGCCGGTGAACTCCGCGAACAGGCGGGTGGTCGGCAGTTCCGTCGTCGCCTGCACGGAATAGGTGCGCGCCAGCACCGCATCGACCGCGAAGCCGTCGCCGGCGGCGATCCCGCCCGAGCCGTCGGCGAGGCGCAGCACCCGTCCATCGGGCGCCTCGGTGAACGCGATGGCGCCGGCGTTGTCGGTGCCGTCGGCGCCGCCGTTCTTCCAGCCGAAGACGTGCCCGGCCGAGACTTCGTCGCTGCCCTCGACCAGGTCGAACGCGAAGCTCTGCACTCCCGAGGCGTCGATGGTGCGCGTCGTGCCGATGCCGGTGACCGTCCAGGTTCCCGTCTCGTTGGTCAGGATCAGCGGCGTGATCCGTCGACCGACCGCCTCGGCAGCGTCGTTGAACAGGCTCCAGCCGGTGATCTTCCCTTCGGCGGCGGTGAACGGATCGTCGAGCACGAAGACGTCGCCCTCGGCGGTTTCCAGGCCGGGGCGGGCGATGAGCGTGTCGCCGACCAGGCCGTTGTTGTCGAACGCCGCCAGGCCGCCGACGATGCCGGTCTGGCCGATGCTGCCGGCATAGACGGCGATGCCGCTGCCGTCGACGTCCACGGCGGTGGGCGTGCGCAAGCCGGTGACGCCGCCGACGTTGTTGCGCAGCACCTGGATGAACTGGGCGGTGCCGGTGGCGTCGTTGCGCTCGAACACCGCGAGGGCGTTGCTGACGGCGCTGCTGACCAGCACGAAGCGCTGATCCGGCGTCACCGTGACGCCGGTCGGCTCGGCCAAGCCGCGCACGCCGTTGAAGCCATTGCGGACCACCTGCACCAGGGTCAGCGGCCCGGTCGCTGGATCGGTCGCTGGGTCTGTCGCCGGGTCCGCCGTCAGGTCGCGCTGGAACACCGCCAGCGTGTTGCCGGTGCCGCCGGTGACATAGATCGAGCGGTCGTCGGCGCTGCGGGCGAGACCGCTGGCGCCGGCCACGCCGTTGACGTCGCCGGCGATCGTCTGGATGACCGACAGGTCACCGGCATCGAGGACGAGCAGGGCATCGCCGCCGGCACTGGCGGCATACAGCAGCGTGCCGTCCTGGCTCACCGCCACGTCCTGGAAGCCGACGAGCCCGCCGGGCAGCGGCACCACCGCCGTCGCGGTCAGGCTGCCGTCGGCCGGATCCACCGCCCATCGCGCGATGCCGTCGGCGCCGGCGGTGTAGATCGTCGCCCCGTCGGCGGCCACGGCGATCGCCTCGAACACCGCGGCATTGCCGGCGACCCCCACCGATCCTGCAAAGCTCAGCAGGCCGTCGGCGCCGCGTGCGAAGACGACAAGCCGCCCGTCATCGGCGCCGACCGCGTAGACGCGGCTGCCGTCGGGGCTGATGGCGACGTCGCGCACGCCGCCCAGGCCGGCGATGACGCCGCCGCCGTCGCTGGTGCGGTCGCCGTTGCGCAGCTGTTGCAGCGGTGAGAGGTCGCGGGCGTCGGCGATGACCAGGACATCCGCATCGGCGTTGACGCCGATGATCTGCCCGCCGTCGGGCGTGACGGCGATCGCCTCCAGGCCCTGCAGGGGTTGCGGGCCCAGGCCGTCCGGCCGGGCGGCACTGATGAACCGCACCTCGCCGGCGTTCAGCGTCAAGCTGATCGGCGTCGCCGCGACACCGCCGAAGACGCTGGCGTTGAGTTGGACATCGCCTTCGGGAATGAGGGTCGCCCAGATGGCGTTCGCCGGCAGGGCGTCCAGCAGCGAGCCGACGCCGAACGGACTGAGCCGGAGCTGGCTGGCGAACGCCGGGTCGATGGCGCCGTCGACGGCGACGCCGAGCGTCGGGTTGGCGAGCGGAATGCCGGTGACGTTGACGAACAACAACATGTCGAAGCCGGTGTAATCGTCGGCATAGCCGGCCGGCCCGATGTCCAGGCGGATCACCGCGGCGAGCGCGTCGGCCGGCGCCTGCGGTCCCTCGATCGCCGGCGTCGTCGGATCGTCGAACAGCATGACACCGTCCAGCAGCCCGTAGGCCGCCGCCCCGCCCTGCAGACCGGCGATGAACGGCGTCTGCGGTGCGCCGTCGACGAAGATGTTGGCGGTGGCCGGGCCGGTATAGAATTCCGAGCGGGCGCCGCTGATGTTCTGCAACTGCGGCTGGCCACCGACGGCGATCAGGTTGCCGAAGGCGTCGAACTGCAGGTCGGTGTTGCCGACGACGATCAGCCGACCGTCGCCGCCCTTGCGGCTCGCGTCGCCGTCGCCGGCGGCGCCTCCGCCGGCGTCGACGGATGCATTGGCGGCATCCAGCGCCGACGCCGCAAGCTTGATGGTGCCGCCGGCACCGCCCGCCCCCGCGCCGCCGTCGCCGCCGGGCTTGCCTTCACCGCCCGAGCCGCCATCGCCGCCGACGCCGCCGTCGCCGCCGTCGCCGCCGTCGATCAGGCCACCGTCCTCGCCGTTGGTGCGACCCGCGTTGCGGCCATCGTTCTTGAGATTGTTGCGGGTGTCGTTGCGCTCGGAATTGTCGGGCGCGCCCGGTGTCCCCGGTGCCGCCTGACCATCGCCGCCCCTCGCCGCGAACGACACGTCGGAGCTGATGTCCAGGCGGCCGCTGGCAAAGATCTCCAACGCGCCGCCGCCGGCGCCGCCGGCGCCCCCCGGCTGCCCATCACCGCCGGCGCCGCCGTCGCCGCCATCACCGCCGCGGCCGCCGTCGCCGCCATCGCCGCCGTCGAGAGCGACGACCGCGAACGGCACGGCGAACGTGCCCTCGCCGCCACCACCGCCGCCGCCGCCGCCGGCCGCGCCGCCGCCACCGCCACCGCCGGAGCCCCCGCTGCCACTGCCGCCGGCACCGCCGCCGGCACCGCCGGAGATGGCCGGGCCGGTGGTGGTGTTGCGGCCCGGCGTGCCCGGATCACCGGCATTGCCCACCCGGCCGTCGCCACCGTCGCCACCGTCGAGATCCAGGGTGGCCACCTGAAATGGAAACAGCGAGATGATGAACGTGCTGCCATCGCCGAAACCGTCGCCGCCGTCGCTGCCGCTGGCGAAGTCGCCGGGCGAGCCGCCCCCGCCGCCCGAGGCGCGCGCGGTATCGCGCAGGCCCCGTGATCCGCCGGCGACGGCGTCTCCACCGTCGCCGCCACGACCCACATCGCTCAGCGGCATGTTCAGGCCGGGTACGCCGTCGCCACCGTCGTCGCCGGCGGTACCGGTGCCGCCCGTCGTCCCGTTGGAGACACCGGCCGAGCCGCTGCTGCCGCCGCTGCCGGACCGCAGGGACCGCGGATTGAAGACGGAGAAATCGGTGCCGTTGGCGCCGTCACCGCCGGCGCCACCACCGCCGCCCGTGCCGCCGACGCCGGCGCCCCCGCCGGTGCCTGCGTCGCCGGCGCCACCACCGCCGCCACCACCCGGTCCGGCCGAGACGCCATCGGCGGACACGTCGAAGACGACGTTCTCGCCGATCGACACGTCGTTGGCCCCGATCGCCACGCCGTACTTGGCGAACTGGTTCTCGATGATGGTGATCACCGTGTCGTCGGCGATCCTGAGGTTGCCGAGGACGGTGAAGCGGACGACGCTGCCGATCACGTTGACGTCTAGCTCGACGCCGTCGATGACACCACCATCACCGACGTCATTGAGGGTGCCGACGCGCAGGTCGAGCACGATCTCGCCGGAGAGTTCGGCCGTCGCCAGCGTCTCGATCGCCGGCGCGGTCGCCGTCCCGGGGTACAGCTCGACGGCCACCAGGTTGTCGGCGACGGTCACCCCCGGCGTCCAGGTCAGGCTGGCGAGGCCGGTGAACGACGGCAGAAAGTCGTATTGCCGGATCTCGCCGTCGATGCCGCTGAAGGTCTGCTGCACCATGCCGCCGGTGAGTGTCGTCGCAGTGAAGGTCACCGACTGCTCCGCGCCCGCCGTCGTCGACAGGTCGACCGAATAGAGGGCGAAGCCGCCGCCGTCTGCCGCGAACAGGGTGACGATCTCGCCGGGCGCGGCCATGGCCAGCGCCGGACCGTCGGACGCGGCCGCCACCAGCGCGCCGCTGCCGTCCGTCTCGATGATGAAGCCGTCCTCGCCGTAGCGGGTGGGATCGATGGCCAGTTGTGTGGCGATCGTATCGAAGGCGATCACCTGATCGAATGTGCGGAAGGAGTCGAAGCCGAGCGGCTGCAACACCACGCGCCCGGACCGCAGTTCGACCGTGTTGCCGTCGATGGTGCCCAGGATGTCCGCCGCCGTTTCGGTGACCAGATCCAGGGTGTCGAACGCCGAGCCGCCGAGGATGCGGGTGGTGTCGGCGCCCTCGACGCTGATGACGGCAACGGCGCCCGTGGACGGGATGGTGTCGGCTTCGAGGATCGCGCCGTTGCGGATGGTCCAGGCGATGCCGTCGCTGGCGTTGGCGGAATTGTCGATCAGCAGCGTCTCGACGCCGAGGTTGACGTTGGTGAACTGATCGGCCTCGGGCATCCCGTCGATGCGCACGATCACCGTGTCCTCGCGCGCGCCGCCGAAGATATTGACCTCGGGGCCGCCGACCAAGACCAGCGTCATTTCGTCGTCGCCATCGCCGCCGTCGACGGAGACGATGGTGTCGGCCAGCGTCGTCTCCAGCGTCATCCGGTCGTTGCCCTGGCCGAGCGCGAACACCACCTCCTCGATCGCCTGGAAGGATACGTCGGCCGCCGTCAGACCGCGGACCAAGCCCGTACCGGCCGCCGGGCCGTCCTCCAGGCGTCCGTCGGTCACCGCCGCGCTCATGGTCGTGCGGTCGAAGACCAGGGTGTCGAAACCCTCGCCATCGCCGTCGACGGTCACCGCCGCCGCGGCGCCGCGGATGACGATGCGGTCCTCGCCGGCGCCCGGCAGGATCAGGGTCGGATCGGAGACCGAAACCACGGTGATGCGATCGCGGCCGCCCCGGCCCTCCACCGTCAGCGGCGCAGCGGTGTCGAGCACGGTGAGCACGTCGTCGGTATCGCTGAGCAGCGCCGTTACGCCATCGAAGCCCGAATAGAGGATCTCCGAAGCGACGCTCGGCCCGGTCACCAGGCCTTCGCCGGCGGCCGCGCGATCGAGGACGATGTCGCTGGCGATGCCGGTGGCCACGATCAGCCGGTCGTCGCTGCTGCCGCCGCCGGTGAGGGTGAGCGGCGCCAGGATCCGGTCGAGACGATCGCCGGCGGTGATCGTGTCGGCGCCGGCGCCGGCGTCGAGCGTCGTCGTCGTACCGGCGCCGATGGCGGCGACGGTGAAGACGTCATCGGCGCCGCCGAGGCGGATGTCGTGATGGGCAAAGCCGGCGAAGGTGATGCCACGGGCCGCGTCGATGACGGACTGATCGGCACTGCCCATGCCGAGGCCGGTGAGCCGCCCCGCGTCGAGCCGGCCGGCGTTGGCTTCGGCATCGGTGCTGTCGTCGACGCTCAGCCGGTCGCCGCCGTCGCCGCCGCCGTCGAGGATCAGCAGACCCGCCAAATCGTTGACGGTGCCGCGCGGGGCGCCGACCTCGACCCGGTCGTCGCCGGCGCCGGTGCTGATTCGCGTGACGGTCCCGGCCGCCGTGCCGTCGACCCGGACGACATCGTCGCCGACGCCGAGCGTCAGGGCCAGCTCGGCGATCCCTGAATAGGTGATGCTCTCGGCCAGCCCGAAGCCGGTGATCGCCGTCGCCTCCACCGTGCCGGTGACGCCGGCGGCAGCGCCGGTGCTGTCGAGCAGAAGCCGGTCGTCGCCGAGGCCGCCGATGACGGTGACCGCCGCCTTCATGGTGGCGAGCGTACCGCCGACGTTGCCGGCGCTGGAGGCGGCGCTGCCGAGGAAGATGGTGTCGTCGCCGACGCCGCCGCGGATGGTGGTCGGCGTCCCCGGCTGGACGTGCGGGACGATGATCAGGTCGCGGTTGCCACCGCCCTGGATCGTCGCTTCGGTCGCCACGAGGGTGCCCTGCAGATCGATGATCGCGCCGACACCGGGATCGATGTCGTCCGCCTCGTTCCAGTCGGCGTCGAGTTGGAGCCGTCCCTGCTGGGCGATCACGGAGCTGCCGGCCTCGATGCGGATGTCGTCGCCGGCGAACAGCCGGATCGAGCCCGCGAAGGCACGGACGCGCGCGCCGTCCCGCAGCACCAGGTCCTGGCCGGGGGCGACCGCGTCACGGGTGCCGAGGGAGATGTCGCCGGTGGCGACGGTGACGTCGGCAATGCTCAGGCTGTCGCCGACGTCCAGCAAGAAAATGTCGTGGATCGCCAGCACCGTCAGGCCGGCGTCGGCATCGCGGGCGTCAATGTCCAAGGCGTTGGCGATGGTGCCGATGCCGCCGGTGCGCGCCACCAGGACGATGCGCTCCCCCGCGACCTTCGCCGCTTCGCCGTCGCCGCCGTCGCGCATCGAGCCGTCGGCACCGACGACGACATCGCCGGCCGTCGACACCACCGCGACGAGGGCCACGTCGCCGGCGCGTTCGTCGATGTGGATATCGCCCAGGGCCCGCGCGGTGAGCACGTTCGTCGCCGTCCGGATTGGATCGGCGGCCTCGCCGATCCGCCCCGCCGGCGCCAACAGCGTCAACCGGTCGGTGACCGTGAGCGTCGGCGTGGCGTTGTCGGCGACGGCGTCGAGGATGCTGCCGCCGGCCGTGGCGTAGGTGGTGGTGCCGAAGGGATTGTTGACGCGGCCGGCGAGAAGGATGTCGCCGCTGGCCGCGTTCTCGATGGTGATCGGCGTCACCCCGGGGTCGCTGGTGACCACGGGCTGGAAACCCGACGCATCGGGGGCGCTGACGCGGATGTCCGGCGCGCCGGCGGTGCCGAGCACGTCGATGTCGTTGACGGTCAGCCGGTCGTCGCTGCCGTTGCGAATGGTCACGCTCTCGAAGGCGGTCTGCGCCTGGATCGACGGCGTGCCGGTCAGCACCGCCGAAGCGGCCGTCTGCCCGTCCGCATCGCTGTCGATGCCGATGCTGCCGATGGTGAAGGCGGCCCGCCCCTTCAGGTCGGCGGTGTTGCTGAGATCGTCGATGGCGAGTTGCCCGACGGCCGGCCGGGTGAAGCTGATGATCTCCTGCGCCACCACCGTGCCGTCGGCGGCGATCTCCAGGATCGGGCTGGCGCCGGCGAGCAGCACGTCGGCCTCGAAAGCGATGGCGCGGTTGACGGTCAGCGAGCGGTCGCGCGCCTCGCTGCCGCCGTCGATCAGTGCTCCGTCCTTGGTGGCCACCGAGGCGGCGACGGGGACGGCCGGGACCGAAGCGATCACCGCCAAGTCACGGGTCTTGATGAACGCCCCCCCCTCGGCGGTCACCCGCGTCTTCGAGGTCTGGGTGTTGGACGACGACGGATCGGAGTCGCCGAACAGGGCGTCGGCCTTGGCCAGGGCTTCGGCGCGCGTCGACAGCACCCCGTGCGCCGCCGAGAGGACGACGGCGTCCAGGCCGGTGATGCGGGCGCCGCTCTTGACCGTGGTCGCCGCCGTCGACGTCGTCGATGTGGTCGCCGACGCGTCCGAGTCGGTCCCGGCGGCGCTGGCTTGCGAGTCGGCGTTGGCCAACGCCTCCAGCCGCTCGATCCGGGCATCGATGCGCACCTCGCTGCCCGCCAGTTCGGACGCGCCGATGGTCGTCGTCGTCGTCGCCGTGACCGTGGTGCTGGCTGTCGTGTCGGAGTCGGCACCCAGGCCGCCGGTGTCGACGCGGGCGCCGTCGTCCGCGCCCGGGTCGTCCACGTCGGCGTCGATGATCGCGGTCGCCGCCACCGTCAGGATGCCGCCGGCGATCAGCACGCTGCCGTCGCCGATGCGCGTCTCCGTCAGGTCGGTGACCGTCATCTCGGCGGTCGCCTGGGAGATGTCGGCGAGGATGTTGACGCTGCCGCCGCGGGCGTCGACATCCGCGGTGACCATGGAGTCGGCGAGCACGATGATGTCGCCGTCGGCGGCGACGGTGGCGCCGTCACCGATGAAGGCGGTGTTGAGGTTGACGACGCCGGTCTCGGCGAAGACGCTGCCGACGCCGATGGCGCCGCCCGAGCCGCCGCCGACCTCGGCGTTGGCGTCGACCGTCGCCGCCGACGTGACCGAAATGTCGCCGCTCAGGCCGCCGACCGTCGCGGCGGCGTCGATGCCCGCCCGGGTCGTCGCGCCGATGACGGCGTTCGAGGTCGCCCCCCGCCCCGAGAGGATGCCGCCGCCCGAGGGCGTGGCATCGGAGTCGGCGCGGTTGCGGGCGTGCGCCGCGACGGAGAGATCGGTTCCGCCGACGACGTCGCCGGCCATCACCGCCGACGTCCGGCCCTCGGCCCGTGCCTCGGCGAAGCTCGTGCCCACCCCCGCCACCAGGCCGAGGGTGAACCCGCTGCCGTCGGCCACCGCATCATTGTTGGCGCGGGCGACGACGGCGATGCCGTCGGACTGATCGCCGGCGCGGAGGCGCGCCCCGGTCTGAACGGTGGCCTCCACCTCGGCGGCGGCGACCGCTGTCGGCACCGAGCCATTGAAGGCGGCGACCACCGAGCCGCCGGAGGCGTTGGTGTTGGCCGTCGCCCGCTTGTCGAGCGGCGAGCCGCCGGCGTCGGTGTTGAACAGCGAGAGCACCCGCACCGCGCCGTCGGCGACGATGGTCGATGCGAAATTGATGTCGGCGATCACCTGCGGGGACACTTCAGCGTCGGCGACGGATGCGCCGACGGCGGCGCCGACGGCCACGGAGACGCCGCGCGCATCGGCCAGCGCCACCGCCTCGGCCACCGCCCGCACCGTGACGTCACCGGCGATCGGCGTGTCGTCGGTGCCGATCGCCGCGCCGTCGACCGCGGCGCGCACGTCCGGTGCCACCGTCGCCTCGGCGCCGGACGCCGAGACCGTGAGGATGTCGATGCCGCCGGCGAGCGCGAACGAGTCCGCGGTGGCGTTGCTCGTGTCTCGGGCCTCGACGAGGACGTTGGTGGCGATCGGGATGGCGCCGTCGGCGGTCGCGGTGGTTTCGCCGTCGATGACCGCCTCGGCGTTGGAGACCCCGATGGCGGCGATGCCGAGACCGGAGGCGATGCCGCGGGAGCGGGCGAGCGCCGTGTGGTCCGTTTCCGCAACGATGGACACGTCGCCGGCATCGGCGCGGATGACCGCCGCGTCACCGCTCAGCGCCTCGACGATGCTGCCGATCGTCGCCCTGGCGTCGCCCCCCGCCCCGGCGCCACCGACCCCGATGGAGACCGAGGTGGCGACCGCCAGGGTGTCGATGTCCACCGTCGACGTGGCCAGCACGGCGACCGGACCGGTGCGCGCCGTCACCTCGGCGTCGATGGACGCCCGCACCGTCGTCGTCACGGTATTGTCGGTCAACGACAGGCCGACGGACGCGCCGATCAGGCCGAACGACAGCGCGCCCGAGCCGACCTCGGAGTCGATCTTGGCGTCGTCCGTGGCGGAGACCGTCACCCCCGTGGCGCCGGTCACACGGGCGCCGTCGGCGATGATCCCCTCGATGGTGTTGTTGATGGTGTTGACGGCGTCGGCGCCGCCGCCGGCGAGGGCCAGGGAGAAATCCTTGGAGAACGCGCCGGAGATCGACGCGGCGATGGCGAAGGAGTCGATCGAGGCGGTGTCGTCGTCCGGCCGCTTGGCCTCGGCGGCGACCACCACCTGGCCCGCCGTCGACTCGACGGTCGACGCGGTGATGGCGCTGCGGAGGGTGTTGGCGATGACGTTCTCCGCCTTGACGCCGGCGACGGCGATGGCGACCGCCGCCTGGCCACCGGCAAGGGCGACACTGCCGCCACCCGCCTGCGCCGAGATCGTCGCGAGATCCTCGGCGGCAAGGCTGATGTCGCCAACCGCGGTGACCGATGGGCTGTCGACGATCTCCGCGGCGATGGTGCTGGCGATGCTGTTGGTCGACTCGGCCCCGGCCCCTGCCAGGGCGCCGGCGGCGCTGCTCCCCGCGGCGACCGATCCGGCCCCGCCGAAGGTCAGCGCGTCGATGGCTGCATTCGCCGTGGCCTCGAGCGTCAGGCCGCCCGCCGCGGTCACCTCCGATCCGTCGATGGCCGCCCGCACGACGTTGGCGATGGTGTTCGCGCCGACGGCGACGCCGACGGATACCCCACCGGCGTTCTGGCCGAGGCCGACGGCGATGGCGACACCCCCCGCGTCGACGACGATATGCGACGTGTCCGACGCGGCCAACGCGATCGAAGCGCCGTCGAGGCTGGTCACGATGGCGCCGCCACGGATCTCGGCGGCGACGGTCGCCCGGATCCCGTTGGTGGCGCCCGCCCCGGCGCCGGCCAGCGCGCCGCTGAGGCCGCCGGCGCCCGCGGCACCGGCGCCGGCGCCGCCGATCGACAGGGTGTCGATGGTCAGGTCCATGGTCGCGGTCAGGTCCACGGCCGCCGCCGACGTCACCGTTGCGCCATCGATGGTCGCGGCGACCCGGTGCGTCGGCACCACGGCGTCGGCATCGCCGATGTCATTGATGGCGACCGAGGCGCCGACACTCAGCGCGCCGCTGGTTTGGCCCTTGGCGAGGGCGATGGCGACGCCGCCGCTGTCGGCCCGGATCACCGAGGTGTCGGTGGCGGTGAGCGAGACGCCGCCGCCGTCCGTCGTCGTCACCGCGCCACCCACGATCGCCGCGTCCACCAGCGCGTGGATCGCGTTGCGCGTCCCCGCCCCGGCGCCGGCGATGGCTCCGGCGACACCGGGGACGAACGCCGCCCCGCCGGAGCCGGAAATCGCCAGCGCATCGATGGTCGGCGACGACGTCGCCGCCAGCGCCACGTCGCCGGCCGCGGTCACCGTGGAGTCCTCGATGACCGCCTGCACGGCGTAGACGTCATCGTCGTTGTCGGCGCTGCCGATGAAATTGACGGCGACCGAGGCGCCGATGGTCGCGCTGATCCCGGTCGAGTCCGGCTCGCCGGCGGTGGCCAGGCCGAGCGCCACGTTGCCGGCGTCCGCGGTGATCGTCGGCGTGCCGCGCGCGGTGAGCGTCAGGCCGCCCGACGTGGTGAGCCGGCTCTCCCGCTCCACGGCCGCCCGGGTGGTGCCGGCGACGCGATTGACCGAGACCGCGGCCTCGGCCGCCATGCCCGCCCGGCTCAGCGCGCCGACGGCGGTGATCGTCGTGATCTCGGCGGTGGACAGCGCCGAGATCACGGCGTCGGCGGCGACGGTCTCGCCCGTGCTCGGATCGACGCGCGTCACCGTCACCTGGGAGCCGGCGATATAGGCGAGCGTATCGGCGCGGATGTCGCTGAACGCGAGCGAGGCGCCGAGGCCGAGCTTGGCGCCGAGGTTGATGTTGATGGCGCCGGCGACGGCGAAGATCTTCGCCGCATCCTCGGCCATGATGGTAAGCGGGCCGGACGTGACCTCGGCATCGGCGATGAACGCCGCGGTCGTGTGGATGATATCGTTGAGCGACACCGAGCCGGCGATGTTGACGCCCTTGGGCGAGCCGCGGCCGCTGGCGGAGATCGACAGGATGTCACCTTCGGTCTTGGCCGAGAGTGTCAGCGCGTCGTCTGCCGTGATGTTGGCGCCGTCGATGAAGGCCCGCGTCCAGTTCTGGATCGCGTTCTGGGTGAACGAGCCGGCGATGCCGAGGGACGAGACGCCCGAGGTGGTGGAGATGGACACCGAGCCGCCGACGGCGATCAGGTCCACAGAGTTGCGAGCCTCGACAGACAGGTCTGCATTCGTCGTCACCGTCATGTCGGCGACGTAGGCTTCGGCGCGCGACGTACCGGCATTGATGGCGACGTCGCCCGAGACCTGGACGCCGTATTTCGGCGACGGCGACTGCTCGCCGAACAGGATCGGCAGCGACTGGCCGTCCAGCGGATCGCTCGACGTGCCGGTGACGATGGCACCGGACAGCGCCCCGGCGATCATCACGCCCTCGTTGACGGCGACGATTTTCACCGAGCCGTCGGCGCTGTTCGTCGCCGGCGCGGCAGAGGATGCCCTGAGCAGGCTGTTCGCCTGGCCGTCGGTCGTGGCCGCGGTGAGGTTGATCAGCGTCGGCGTCTCCGCCAGCGCCGCCTCCTTCGATGTCGCCAGCCTGATGGTCGTCGCATCGACGACGACGGCGTAATAGGTGCCGTCGGCGAGGCCGCCGACACCCTCCTGGCCGCGCGCGTTGAAGGTGACGGCGTCGCCGGTCTCAAGCAGATGCGCGTAGCCGAGATCGATGCTGTCGTCGTCGCTGTCGACCTGGGTCATCGGGTCGAACAGCGGCGTGCCGACGATCGCCTGGGTGTTGCGTTCGATGTCGCTCAGCACGATCGAGGCGCCGATGCCCGAGCTCTCGCCCTTGAAGACGGCGCCGCCGAAATTGTAGATGCGTGAATCGTCCTCGGCGATGACCAGCTGATTGAGGTTGGTGGCGTAGGCATCGTCGGTCACGCCGACGATGGCGTCATCGTCCGTGTCCAGCTTGCCGTCGCCGTTGCTATCGAGGCCGAGCAGCGGCTCTTCCCGCGAGTCCGTCGCGAATTCGTCCTCCAGCCACTTCAGCTTGGCGATGACCAGCGGCCGGCGCAGGTCTTTCGGCACCTGAACCGCCCCGCCGGTGGTCTCGATGCGCGCGCGCGGGTCGATGTGCGCCAGCGTAGTGTTGCGGATGTCGTAGTTGGAGAACGTGAAGTTGACGCCGAAGGTGTCGGCGCTGCCGCCCGACTCCGCGCCGCCCATCATGTTGGCGGTGGCCTCCGCCTTCACGAACAGCGCCGAGCCCTTGACCGCGGCGCCGGCGTCGATGTGCGCCGTCGAGCGGTTGGCATAATCCAGTTCCAGGTAGGAGCCGCCGACGCTCTTCGCCGCCGCCGTGCCGAAGAACTTGAGGCCAAGATTGCCGGAGAAGCTCAGGGTCTCGATGAGGATATCCGAGACGACGCTGACCTGACCGATGTTGGCGGCGCCGGTCCGCTGATTGATCGCGGCGCCCTCGGCGATGTAGGCGTCGGCGACGTTGTCGTAGGCCAGCTTGTTGATCGAGCCGGCGAGGCCGACGTTGGTACCCTGCGCCTGGCTGCGTGCCCATGAGGTGAAAAAGCCGTTGTCGAAGCCGAAGTTGGCGTTCAGCTTCTCGAAGATCGCGCCAATGCTGCCGAAGTCCAGCCAGGTGATCTGATAGGGGATCATCACCTGAGAGAACACGGTCACGCCACCCGTCGCGCCGAACGCATCGACCTGGGCAACCTTGCCGATGTAGGCCTCGGCATGGTTCTTGAAGTCGCCGACCGTGACGGCGAGCGCGACCGAATTCTTCTTTTCGAAAATCTCGCTCGAATCGATGGTGCTGGTGGCGCTCGTCTCCGGCAGATCGGTGATCAGCGCCCGCACGTCGACGCCGCCGGCATTGGCGGTGACGTCGGCGCCGTCGCCGATGCGGGCGATGGACGTGTTCGCATCCAGCGCGATGGCGCCGGCGGCCGAGAGGGCGATGGTCTGCGAGGTGTTCTTCTGCACGTCGCGCACCGAGCCGGCGATGGACGAGAACACCGTGCCGGTGACGCCGGCGAGGCCGACCTTGTCCTTCGGCCCGATGAACGCGTTGGCGATGAAGCCCGAGCCGACCGCCGCCGACGACGACGTGTCGTTGCGCGTCGTGTCGGTCTCGGCGAGCACGGCGACGCTCTGCGCCGTCGCCGTGCCGTCGAGCCAGGCCCGGTTGGAATTCTCCGATGTGTAGAAGGCGAAGCCGATGCCGACCGAGCCGTCTTCATAGGCGCCCGCCGCGGCTTCCGTCAGGTTGGACTTGTCGGTCTTGGCGGTGACGCGAAGGGCGCCGCCGGCGGCCAGCGTCGCGCCTCCATGGACTTGGCTGTGGGCCTCGATATCGGCGACGCTGACGGCGACGGTGACGTCGACGACCGCGCCCCGGGTCGGCCCGAGCAGCGACTGCTTGGCCGCCACGTCGATGACGCTGACGGCGTGCGAGTCGATGGTCATGTCGCCCAGCGCCGTCAGCGCGGCGCCGGAGTCGACGACCACGTGCGCCTTGGGATTGCTCTCGCCATAGGCGACGGCGAGCGCCACGCCGACGGTCTTCACCCGGGCGTCGCTGGTCGCCGTGGCCTCCAGGGCGAGCGTCTGCCCGTCGATGGTGGCGCCGGAGCCGATCAGGATGTCGGCGTTGGCGTTGGCGACGGCGACACCGCCGAACTCGCTGATGCTGAGCAGCGTCTCGATGATCACCTCGGCACCGGCATCGCCGTCGGTGAACAGCGAGCCGCTGTCGGCATTGGCGGTCAGCCGCACCGTGCCGCCCTCGATGGTGGCCTGGCCGACGCCGATGGCGGTGTCGGTGTTCTTGATCCGCACGAAGGGGAGGGCGAAGGTATCCGTCTCCTCGGCCTCCAGGGTGATCGCGCCGGCGCCCACCAGCGAGGCGGGGTTGGCCCGCGTCGTGACGGTGATCGGCGCCGTCGCCGCGGCGAGCACGGTGAGGTCCACATCGCTGCCGACGCCGTCGGGCGCGACGATGGTGACGACGTCGCCGATGGCGTAGCCGCTGCCGATGTTGGCCAGCGTGACGCCGGGCGTGCCGTCGGCGTCCACCACAACGTTGACCGTGAGCCCCGAGCCGCCGCCGCCACTGCCGGCGACGCCGCTGAAGCTTGCCCCCGGCGTCCAGTTGGACGGCCGATCGATGAAGCCGATCGCCTGGCCGACGCCGATGCCTTCCGCCTTGATCGTCAGGGCGTGCCCCGGCAGCGACAGATCGCCCTCGATGCCGACGAAATCCTCGCCCGCGTCCCCCTCGATGGTGAGCGACGCGGCGAGATCGAGGCCCGGCGTCGAGACGCTGAGGACGTCGTCGCCGGCGCCGAGCTTGATCGTCAACGAAACGCTCGGGGCGTTGAAGTTGACCGTCTCGAAGCCGCCGTCGTCGCTGACGAAGGACAGGTCCGTCGTCGTGCCCACCGTCAGCGTCGCCACGTCGAACGAGGGGACGAAACCGACGCCGGGGACGACCTGGTCGAGCGCGCTGAGATCGATGGTCATCGCCCCGACGTCCTCGGCCAGCACGTCGATGGGCTCGAGCCCGGCGTAGCGGATGACCTGGTCTCCGGCGGCGACGCTGCCGGACTGCGGCCCGGTCGCCATGAAGCTCAGGGTATCGTGGGCCGCACCGGCGAGCACCAGCGTGTCGAAGCCGCCCGCGCCGCCGTCGACCAGGCCGGCGAGCGTGCCGCCGTCTTCGACGGCAAAGGTGTCCTCGTTGTCGGCGGCGCCGATCAGCGTCTCGACATTGGTGAAAACGAGATCCACCGGGCCCGAAACCCGGCCGGCATTCTCGCCGTCGATGGTCCAGGACGTGTCGTCGGAGGTCAGCAGTTCGAGGCTGTCGAAGCCGTCGCCGCCGTCGAACACGATCGAGAACGAGAACGGCAGGGTGTCATCGATGGTCAGGGCATCGTCGAAGTTCGTGCCGCGAATCAGCACCGTCTCGAAGCCATCCAGCGACTGGGTGATGATCCCGGCGCCGGTCGCCGTATCGACCAATTCCAGGTATTGAACCTGGACGAAATCGTCGGCGTCCTGGACCAGCCGCAGGGTCGCGGCGCTGTCGTCGGCGAAATGGTTGGCAAGGTCGATGCCGAAATCGGCGGCGAGCAGCAGCCGCGGCTCCAACGCTTCGAAGGTCAGCGGGTGAGCGCGCGTCTCGGCCCGTCGCGGCCGCAGGCGCCCGCCGAAGCGGCGCAGCCAGTCGAGGCCGAGGTCCGGCGGCGCCATGCCCCGACGCCGCGCCGTGGTCCACCGATGCGCGCGACGGCCACACCCCGTCGCTGGCTCGAAAGGATATGCCACGGCCTGTGCTCTCCCCGCTCAGGTGCCGCGGCATTACCGAAGAGGACCGTCACGATCCCTTTGTCGCCGCAGCGTCATTCGTTCGACACGGATCGCCCGCCGGCATCACGCCGGTAGCGCTCGAATTCACCCTCGGACAATGCAACTATGTTTAGAGATACTAGACGAACATTCCAGATTTGACAACCGAACTTGCG
>CAZVRW010000017.1:11740-14777 GCA_964630265.1 uncultured Rhodospirillaceae bacterium | reverse complement strand
CAACTATGTTTAGAGATACTAGACGAACATTCCAGATTTGACAACCGAACTTGCGGGGCGAACTTGCGGGGCGAACTTGCGGGGCGCCAACCGGATTCCGTCGATGCCGGCAGATGCGGGCGTGAAACGCCGATCACGCCTCGGCGAGCAGCGCTTCTAACTGTTTCTCGCTGCGCCGAGCGATGCGAGCGCGGTTGTCGGCGCCGTGGCGTTGCAGGATGGCGATCGCCTGGCGGTAGTCGGCGAGCGCCCGCTCCAGGTCGCTGCGCGAGCCGGTCTGATCGCCATGCGTCCACAACGCGTTGGCGAGATTGAGGCGCATGGTCGCCCGGTCCACCGGATGGCGTTGCGGCAGCCGGATCTCCAGCGCGGCGCGCAAGGCCTGGATGCCGCGGTCAAGCCGCCCCGTGTTGCCGTCCAGCGCCGCCCAGTCCTTCAGCGCCAGGCCGAGGGCCTCCTGCGTCTCGCTCCAGGCGAGCGGCGCGCGCTCTCGCGTCCGCTCCGTCAGCGCCGCCTCGAACGCGGCGACGGCATCGGCGAAGCGACGACCGCTGCGCTCGCGTTCCCCGAGCACCCGCAGCGCCACGCCCAGCGCGTGCTGTGTCGCCGCCCATTCCAGCGGCAGCCGTCCCGGGGTGTAGACGCGCAACGCCGCCTCGATGGCCGTCACCCCCTGCTTCAGCCGCTGCGTTCCGGCCTCGCGACGGCCCAGCGCCACCAGCGCCTGCCCCAGGTCGCGCTGCGCCAGCGCCCAATGGAACGGCTGTTCGTCCCACGTGTAGATGGTCAGCGCCGCCCGATAGGCCCCCACCGCGTCCTCGAACGACGTCGTGCCTTCCTCGCGCTCACCCAGGGCAACCAGGGCCTCCCCCATGCGTTCCTGGGTCGAGGCCCAGTCCAGGCGCCGCTTCAGGCGGGAGAATGCCGCCAGCGCCTCGCGATAGGCCTGCACGGCGTCTTCCAGCCGCGCCGTTTCCATGTCGTGCGCGGCGCGCAAGGCGAAGGCGTCGCCGAGATGGACCTGAGCCTCGGCGCGTTCGATGGCGAACCGGTCCGCCGGCAATTCCTCCAGCGCCAATTGCAACGCCGCGATGGCGGCGTCGATATTCTCGATGTTGCCGGTGCGCCGCCCGAGCACGGTCAGCGTCCGGCCGATGCTGACATGGGTGAACGCCCATTCCACCGGCATGCGCTCGCGGGTGTAGATCGGCAGCACCGAGCGATAGGCCTCCTCCGCCTCGAGCAGCCGCTCGGTGGAGCCGCCGCGGTCGCCGATGCTGCGTAGCGCGGCGGCGAGCACGCGCATGGTCCGCGCCCAGTGCAACGGCAACTCGTCGCGGGTCAGCACTTGCAGGGCCGCGCGGTGGGCGGCGACCGCCTCGGCCACCCGCTCGGTCGACCGCTCGCGCTCGCCGAGCAGGCGGAGGGCGATGCCCAGGTTGTTCTGGGTCCGCGCCCAGGTGACCGGCAGCCGGCTCGGCGTCAGCTCGTCCATCGCCAGCCGGAAGGCTTGGCATGCCTCGGTGAGATGCACCGTGCCTTCGCCACGGCGGCCGAGCGACCACAGGGCGGCACCGCGGTTGTTCTCGATGATCGCCCACAGCAGTGGCGACCGGGTCCGAATATGCACGGACTGGGCGGCGCGGAAGGCGCTCAGCGCCTCGCCCAGATGGCCAGCGCTCTGCTCGAGTTCGCCGAGCGCCCTGAGGGCGCGGCCGAGGCCGTTCTGGGTCATCGCCCAGACGCGGGAGACGTCATCGGGATCGCTATCGGCGAGCGCACTCCGAAGCGTGTCGATCCCGTAGCGCATGCGCTCGGCATCGCGCCCCATCTCCCCCGCCGCCGCGGTGGCGACGCCGTGGGCGGCACGCATGCGCACCCATGCGGGCTTCGGCAGCCCCGACGGCGGCCCGTCAACGGCGGACTCGGCCTTGTCGAGCGCCGGCACCAGCAGCTCCAGCAGCGCCGTCACCTGCGCTTCGGTCGCCGGATCGATGCCGGCGAGCGCGACGGCGAACAGCACGTTGCCGAGATCGGCGCCGAAATCCGACGGCAAAATGAGATTGTCGCCGATCGAGCGATAGGCCAGCACTTCGCCGCGGGGCGCCAGCGCGGCGGAGAGGACGCGCAAATGCAGCAGGTCCCGCTCACGGTCGACCCAACCGTGCACCAGCACATCGGCGGCGGCTTCGCGGACGATGCGGCGCCCCGACCGCAGCACCGCCGCCAGGTCGTCGACGGCCTCGTCATTGTAGACATCGGCGACACGCTTGAAGATCCGCTCCACCGCGGTGCCATCGCGGCCGGCCAGCATCCGGGCGAGGTGGTCGGTCCGCGAGGTGGCGTCGTCGTCGCCGGCGAGGTCGGCGATGAGGATGGTGAAGGCCCGCTTTTGCGCCAGAAGACTATCGACGTTGACGCCGGCCGGCCGCCGAAAGAGGGCGCGCAGGCGCTCGATGGCGATCGCGGTGAGGGATGCGCTCCCCATGATTCTCTGCTCCTTGGTTCGCTGTTGGCGGTCGCGCGAGCCGCTCCGCAACGCTCCCTTATGCGCATTCGCAACGCCAAAGGAACGCAGAGCGAAACATTACATCCAGGTCGCGGGTGGAACAATACGATCCGTTCCACGATTCCTGACCAGCGGACCCGCGCGGCCGCGCCGAGACGGCGCGACCGGCCGCCGCACGGCGGCCCCGCCAGCATCGTGCCTCTTGCATCGGCGCACGCAACCCTCAGTATGGTTCGCTCATTCGCCGGCCGACTGAATGACGGATGCTCCCGCCGCCGTTGCCGGCCGCGTGGACGTCCGCCGGTCGACGCGCTTCGACGAGACCGAGGGGTTCCATGGCACGATCACGTCTCGACGCGACCTGGCACATCCTGGTTGCCGCTTGGCTGATGACCTGCGTCATCCTCACGGCGGTCGGTCCCGCATTCGCGCAGGCCGACACCGCGGCGCCGGCCGCCGCGCCAAGCGAAACTGCGGCGCCGGCCGCCGCGCCAAGCGAAACTGCGGCGCCGGCCGCCGCGCCAAGCG
>CAZVRW010000017.1:9067-11640 GCA_964630265.1 uncultured Rhodospirillaceae bacterium | reverse complement strand
AAACCGCGGCACCAGACGCCGCGGCAAGCGAAACCGCGGCACCAGACGCCGCGGCAAGCGAAACCGCGCCGGCGGCGGCGCTTGCAAATGCCGATCTGGAACGCCTGCTCAAGACCCTGGAGGACGACGCCGAGCGGACCAAGTTTGTCGCCACGCTCAAGGACATCATCGCCGTGCGGCAGGCGGCCGAAGCGGGTGAGGCCGAGCCGGCGGTCGCGAAGATCCTGGATACGCTCTCCGACCAGGTGGATCGGGCGAGCCAATTCGTCGTCGCCATGGCCGCTTTGACTGCCGATCTGCCCAACCAGGTCCTCGGCGCCATCGATGAGATACAGGATCCGCGCAAACGCGACCGATGGCTCGAGGTCATCGTCAAGCTGGCGATCGTCCTGGGCGCGGCGTTCGCGGTCGAGTGGGCGGTGCGCGCCGCGCTATCGCGTCCCCGCAGGAAGCTGGAGGCACGGCAGCCCGAGTACCTGACCCTCCGTCTCGCCCATCTGGTCATGCTGACGCTGCTTCGGCTCGTGCCGGTGCTGGCCTTCGCCGCCGCCGCATCCGTCGTGCTCACATTGATCGAACCGAAGGTGGTGACCCGCCTGGTCGCGATCGCGCTGATCAATGCCAGCGTACTGGGGCGGCTCATCATGCTGGTGATGGATTTCCTGTTGGTTCCGTCGGCGCCCAGTTTGCGTCTGCATGGCATGTCGGATGGTATCGCCACTGGCCTGTCCCGCTGGTCGTGGCAGCTGACCAAGGTCGGCGTTTACGGCTATTTCGGTTTGCAGGCGGCGCTGCTGCTCGGCATGAACCGCGGCCTCTATCTGCTGCTCCTGCAAGTCCTCGGCCTCGCCATCGCGGTCATGCTGGCAGTGATGGTGATCAAGTACCGGGCGCCGGTGGCCGCGGTGATCCGCGGCTCACAATCGTCGGCATCGGGCACCTTCGAGGTCTGGTCGATCCTCAGGCGGCGCATCGCCGAGGTCTGGCATCTGCTCGCCGTCATTTACATCATCGCCGTCTACTTGGTGTGGACCCTCGGCGTGTCCGGCAACCTGCTGTTCATGGTCAAGGGCACCGTGCTGTCGGTGGTTATCATCGTCGTCGCCAGCATCACCGCCATCGCCGCCAGCCATCTGATCGAGGTGGCATTGACCAAACCGCAGGCCCAGCCGGGCGAAGAGGCCGCGCCGAGCGAAGCCCACCCGTCGCCACGCCATCTCGGTCTGATCTACCCGCTCGTCGATCTCCTCGTCTACACGGGTGCGATCCTGGCGCTGCTGTCGGTCTGGGGCGCCGACGTCACCGGCATGTTGACCTCGGACACCGGTCGGCGGGCGATTTCCAGCGCCGTCACCATCCTCGTCGTGGTCGGCGTGTCGCTGCTGATCTTCGAGACGGTCAGCCGCAGCGTCCAGCGCTACCTGTCGGCGAAAGACGACGAGGGTCAGACCGTCGAGCGCAGCGCCCGCGCCCGCACGCTGTTGCCGCTGGCGCACAAGGCGCTGGTGGGCCTGCTCTTCATCATGACGACGTTCATCATTCTCTCCGAAGTCGGCGTCGATATCACGCCGCTGATCGCCGGCGCCGGCGTCTTCGGCATCGCCATCGGCTTCGGGGCCCAGTCGCTGGTGCGCGACGTCATCAGCGGCTTCTTCATCCTCATGGAGGACACCTTCGTCGTCGGCGACGTCGTCGATATCGGCGGCAACGCTGGCGTCGTCGAGGCGATCTCCATCCGCACCGTGAAGCTGCGCGACCTCACCGGCACCGTGCACACCATCCCGTTCGGCGACGTCACCCGCATCAAGAACCTGACGAAGGACTTCTCCTACTACCTGCTGGACGTCGGCGTCGCATATCGCGAGGACGTGGACGAGGTGATGCAGGTGCTGCGCGACCTGGGTGCGGAGTTGCAGGAGGACGTCGCGTTCAAGTTCTCGATCCTCGAGCCCATCGAAATCCTCGGGGTCGACGCGTTCGCCGATTCGGCGGTGATCATCAAGGCACGCATCAAGACGCGTCCCATTCGCCAGTGGGCCGTCGGCCGTGAGTTCAATCGCCGGATGAAGAACCGCTTCGACGAGCTCGGCATCGAGATCCCGTTCCCGCACCAGACCGTCTATTTCGGCGTCGACAAGCAGGGCGACGCGCCGCCCGCCAACCTGCGCGTGCGCGCGCCGGCCGGATCACACCGCAGCCCGGCGCCGCCCGCAGCGGCCGAGGCGCCCCCGACGATCGCGGCCGAGCCGCCGCCGCAGACCATGTCCGATCCGCCGGCGTCGGCGACGTTGGCGGCGGTGGCCAAGCGACGATCCGACCGCGACATCGCCTGACCCGCTCGGCCCGGCGTCGGTCGGCGGTCAGGCGTCAGAAATCGACGCAGCGGCCCTTGCGTTCCCAGTCGCCGTAACGCGTCGGCTCGGGGCCGCCGGGACCGCCGATCTCCGCGGTCTCGCCGGCCGACGTCTTGGCGGCGGCATCATTAAGAGCCGACGTCTTGGCGGCGGCATCATTAAGAGCCGACGTCTTGGCGGCGGCATCATTAAGAGCCGACGTCTTGGCGGCGGCATCAT
>CAZVRW010000017.1:0-8967 GCA_964630265.1 uncultured Rhodospirillaceae bacterium | reverse complement strand
GCCGACGTCTTGGCGGCGGCATCATTAAGAGCCGACGTCTTGGCGGCGGCATCATCGCGAGCCGCGTCTTGATTGTCGGCCGAAGTCGCCGAGGCCGTCTCCGGCTTGGGCGTGGCCGCGTCGGATGCGGGCGGTGGGTTGGGCTGGCTAGTCTCGCGCATCGCCGATGACTCCGTCTGCGGCCCTTGCGGGGCGGTGGTTCCGTGACTACTGAAATAGCGGGCGCACACCGCGCCGCAAGGTTTCGACGGAGGACCCGGCTGGGCCATGAATGTCTTTCGTACCGGCATCCTGCTTGCCGCCATGACCGCGCTGTTCCTCGCCATCGGGTACCTGATCGGCGGCATGGGCGGCATGCTGATCGCCCTGGCCGTCGCCGTCGTCATGAACGGGGTCGCCTACTGGAACTCCGACAAGATCGTCCTCAAGATGTACAATGCGCGTGAGGTCGACGCCCGGAGCGAGCCAGCGTTCTATCGGCTCGTCGAACAACTCGCCCGGCGCGCCGGGCTGCCGATGCCGCGCGTCTACATCATCGACACGCCGCAGCCCAACGCCTTCGCCACCGGTCGAAATCCGGAGAACGCCGCGGTCGCGGCCACCACCGGGCTGTTGCGCAATCTGACGCCCGAGGAGGTCGCCGGCGTCATGGCGCACGAACTCGCGCACGTGAAGAACCGTGACACGCTGACCATGACGGTCACCGCCACCATCGCCGGCGCCATCGGCATGCTCGCCAACTTCGCCTTCTTCTTCGGCGGAACCAATCGGCAGGGCGGCAACGGGCTGGGGCTGATCGGTGGGTTGTTGATCATGATCCTGGCGCCGATGGCGGCGGGGCTGGTGCAGATGGCGATCTCCCGGGCGCGCGAATACGAGGCCGACCGGGTGGGCGCCGAGATCAGCGGCGAGCCGCTGTGGCTCGCCTCGGCGCTGGAGAATCTGCACACCGCGGCGACGCGCATCGACAACCAGACGGCCGAGCGGAATCCGGCCACCGCCCACCTGTTCATCGTCAACCCCCTGCACGCCCACTCGGTCGACAGCCTGTTCTCGACCCATCCGAAGATGGCGGACCGGGTCGCCCGCCTGCGGGCAATGGCGGCGCGGGGCGACATCTCCGGATCGTCGGCCGGCGGCGCGGGTGAACCGCAGCGGCCGTCCCCGGCCGCCACGTCCGGGCCATGGTCGGGACCAGCGTCGGGGCCAACGTCCGCCGGTTCGGTGCCGAAGTCCCGGTCGTCGCGCCCGGCCCGTCCCTCCGGACCTTGGGGTTGATCGCTGACCGCCGACGTCCCGCCACGTCGCCCGTCGGTGTCCCCGCCCGAGCAGCCACCGGAGCAGCCACCGGAGCGCCCACCCGAGTACCCGCCGGAGCGCCCGCCGGAGCGCCCGCCCGAACTCCCACCCGAGTACCCACCGGAGCGCCCACCCGAGCGTCCGCCCGAGCGCCCACCCGAGTACCCACCGGAGCGCCCACCCGAGTACCTGCCAGAGCCCCCGACGATGCGGCGCCGCGCGCCTGAGCCGCCGCCCGTCAGCCCGCGGGCGCTCGCCCTCGACGTCCTGACCGACGTGCTCGGGCGCCGCCAGCCGCTGGAGGAGGCGTTCGCCAACCGCGTCGCCGATGCCGCGCTGGCGCCGCGCGACCGGGCGTTCGCCCGGCTGCTGCTGGCGACGACGCTGCGCCGCCTCGGCCAGATCGATGCCTTGATCGGCGGCTGTCTCGCCCGGCCGCTGCCCGATCAGGCAACGGTCGTCCGCGCCATCCTGCGGCTCGGCGTCTGCCAGAGCGTCTTCCTCGGCACGCCCGCCCACGCCGCCGTCGACACCTCGGTGCGTCTCGCCCGAGCCCGCCGCCAGGGCCGGTTCCTGGCGCTCGTCAACGCCGTCCTACGTCGGATCAGCCGCGACGGCCGGGCGATCGCCGACGCCCAGGATGCGACACGCCTGAACACCCCCGACTGGCTGTGGCAGGCGTGGGCCAAGGCCTTCGGCGCGGCCGTCGCCCGTGCCATCGCCACGGCGCACCTGAGCGAGCCGCCGCTGGATCTGACCCTCAAGCCCGGCGCCGAGGCGACTGAACAGGTCCTGATCGAGCGGCACGGCGCGCGACGGCTGGCGACCGGTACGCTCCGCCTCGCCGGCGCCGGACCCATCGCCGAGCTTCCCGGCTATGCCGCCGGCGACTGGTGGGTGCAGGACGCCGCCGCGGCGCTGCCCGTGCGGCTGCTCGGCCCGGTCGCCGGCCGGCGCATCGTCGACCTGTGTGCCGCGCCGGGCGGCAAAACGGCACAGCTCGCCGCCGCCGGCGCGCGCGTCACCGCCGTCGACCACGCGCCGGAGCGGCTGGCGCGGCTCGGCGACAACCTGGTCCGGCTCGGCCTCGCCGCCGAGATCGTCACGGCCGACGCGTTCGAGTGGCAGCCGCCGGAGCCGGTGGACGCGGTGCTCGTCGATGCCCCCTGTTCGGCCACCGGCACGATCCGCCGCCACCCCGACGTCGTCTGGCACCGGACGCCCGCCGACATCGCCAACCTCGCCGCCCTGCAGGCGCGGCTGCTGGCGGCTGCGGCTGGGATGCTGCGGCCCGGCGGCATCGTCGTCTATTGCGCGTGCTCGCTAGAGCCCGAGGAGGGGCCGCACCAGACGGCGGCGCTGGTCGCGTCCGGCGTGCCGCTTATGGGCGAGCCGATGACGCCGGAGATGCTGTCCGGCGAGGCGGCGCTGCTCGACGCCCACGGCGCGCTGCGCACCCGCCCCGACCAGTGGCCGGAGGTCGGCGGCCTCGACGGCTTCTATGCCGTGCGGCTCAGGCGCACCGCTTGACCGCGCCTTGCGACGAACCGGTCAAGCTGATACCAACGGTCGAGCGTGCATCCCCGTTGCTTTCCGCCCGCGATAATGTCGGCGACCGGACCCGTGCTTGATCGACCTGGCCCCGCGGCGCCGCAGTCTTCCGGACTGTCGGTCGCCGGCCTCCTCTTCGCCAATCCGCTCTATCGCCTGACGCTCGCCGGTCGTGCGCCGGCGGCGCTCCGCTGCGCCCTGCCGTCGTCGTGGCCGGAAGACCGGGCGGTCGCCGAAGCCGCGTCGACCGGCACGCTGCTGCTCGCCGGCCGGGCGCTGCCGCTCAGTCCCCTCGCCGCGGCCGACGCCGCGCTCGGACCCCGCGGCCGGGCGGCGCTGCACGGCTTTTCCTGGCTTCTGGACCTGCGCGGGCTCGGCACCGGCGGCGCCCAGCGCGCCGCCCGCGCGTACGTCGGCGACTGGATCGCCGCCAACCGCGGCTGGAGCCCGATCGCCTGGCGGTCGGACGTGCTCGGACGGCGGCTCGCGGCGTGGCTGATCGCCGCCGACATCCTTATCGCCGGCGCCGAGGAGACCTTCGCCCCGCCCTTCCTCGCGTCGCTGGCGACGCAGGCCCGGCATCTCGCCCGCCTGGGCGCCGGCGCCGAACCGGCCGCCGGCGGCTTGGCCGTCGCCAAGGGACGCCTCGCCGCCGCCCTCGCCCTCGGCATCGGTTCGCCGCGACGGGCGATCGGCGGTGTCGCTCGCGCCGCCGACCATCAGATCCTGGCCGACGGCGGACCGGTGCAGCGGTCGCCGGCGGCGTTGCTGCAGGCGCTCCGCGATCTGCTCGACATCCGCGGCTGGTTGCAGGCGGCGGGGGAGCCGGTACCCGAGGCCGTCACCGCCGCCATCGCCCGGGGGGTGCCGATGCTGCGCGGACTCCGGCTCGGCGACGGCGGGCTCACCGTGGCGCATGGCGGCAAGGCCGCCGACCCCCGGCTGATCGACGCGGTGCTCGCCCGCTCCGGGGTCACCGGACGCGCCCGCGAGGACGCGCCGGACGCCGGCTTTCAGCGCGTCGCCAGCGGCGGCACCGTGGTCGTCGTCGACACCGGTCCGCCGCCGCATCCCGCGGCAAACCCAGACGGCCATGCCGGCATGCTGGCATTCGAGGTCAGTGTCGGGACGGAGCGGCTGATCGTCAACGCCGGCAGCATCGTCGGCGACGACGCGGCGCTGCGGCACGCGTTGCGCGAGACGGCGGCGCATTCGACGCTGATCGTCGATGCCATGTCGACGACTCCGGTGCGCCGCGATGGCCGGCTCGAGGCCGGCGACGTCACGGTGACCGTCGAGCGGCGGGAGCGGGACGGCGCCGTCTGGCTCGACACCGCACATGACGCCTATGTCCGACGCTTCCATCTGCGCCATCGGCGGCGCCTCTACCTGTCGGCGACGGGCGAGGACCTGCGCGGCGAGGATACCCTGGACGGGCCCGGCAAGGCGCCGTTCGCGGTGCTGTTCCACCTGCATCCCGACGTCCAGGCGTCGGCGCTGGAGGACGGCCGCGCCGTGCTGTTACGGGCGCCGAGCGGCGCCGGCTGGCGGCTGATCGCGGCCGGCGGCACCGTCGACCTGGAGGACGGCCTCTACCTCGGAGCCGCCGACGTCCCGCGGCGCACCGTCCGCATCGTCATTCGTGGCCGGACCGAAGGCAACGGCGGCCAGGTGCGTTGGGTGCTGCGTCGCGAGGGAGCCGCATGAGCAGGGCGCCGACGCGCCGCATCACCTGCCGGCTGTGTGGGTCGGTGACACCCGAACTCGTGCTGTCGCTGCCGCCGACACCCCCGGCCAACGCCTTTGTCGACGCCGGCGCGCGCGGCCGCGCGCAAAGCCGCTATCCGCTGGACCTGATGCGCTGCGTCGCCTGCGGACATGTGCAGTTGCGCGACGTCGTCAGTCCCTTCGAGCTGTTTCAGCGCAATCGCACGGCGATCGCCGGCGACCCGACGAACGCCGCCCATGCCGTCGCCTTCGCCCGCGACCTGCTCGACCGGCTCCGGCTCGCGCCGGGCGCCCTGGTGCTCGAAGTGGGGTCGAACGACGGCACGCTGCTGAAGACGTTCGAGGCGGCCGGCTGCCGGGTCCAGGGCGTCGAGCCGGCCATCGACTTGGCCCGCACCGCCATTGCCGCCGACGTGCCGACGCATCCGGGATTTTTCGGTCCCGGCATCGCCAACCGCTTCGAGGACGAGCACGGGCCGGCCGAGGTGATCATCGCCTCCGGCGTGCTCGCCCACGTCGATGACCTGCGCGGCACCCTCGAGAGCCTGAGCCGGCTGCTGGCGCGGGACGGGCTGTTGGCGTTCGAGGTGCCGTGCCTCGCCGACATCGTCGCGCATGGCCAGATCGACGCGATCCGCCACGAGAACCTCGACTATCATACCGTCCGCCTGCTCTCGGGGATCTTCCTCGCCTGCGATCTGGAACTGATCGCCGTGCAGCGGGTGAGCACCCAGGGCGGCCGGCTGCGGGGCTATGCGCAGCATCTCGGCGGCCCGCACGCCGCCGACGGCAGCGTCGCCGACTTCCGCGAGCAGGAGCGCGACCTCGGCTGCGACGGCGCCGCCGCCGTCAAGGCGCTCACCGGGCAGGTCGATGCGTTGCGGCAGGAAATCGGCGCGATGCTCGCGACGGCGCGCGCCGCCGGGCAGCGGATCGCCGGCTGGGGCGCGCCGGCCCGGGCGACGACGTTGATGGCGGCGCTTGGCCTCGATGCCGAAACGCTCGAGTTTGTCGTCGACGAGGCGGCGTGGAAGCACGGCCTTTTGACGCCCGGCGCGCACGTGCCAGTGCTGCCGCCGGCGGCGGTGGAGCAGCGTCGCCCCGACTGGCTGGTGGTCTTCGCCTGGGACCGAGCCGACGCCGTGGTCGCGCGGTGCACCGCCTTCCGCCAGCGTGGCGGTCGGCTGCTGGTGCCGCTGCCCACCCTCCGGGTGATCTGACGCGATGAACACGCTCACGCCCGACGCGATGCTGGCGGCGATCCTGGGGCTGGCGGTGGCGGTCGCGGTGGCGACCTGGGCCGCCACCGGACTGGTGCTGCGCCTGTTGCGGCGCTGGTCGGTGCTCGACCATCCGAACGCGCGCAGCAGCCACGCCGTGCCGACGCCCCGCGGCGGTGGCCTCGCCGTGGTGCCCGTCCTCGCCGTCACCTGGCTCGCCGCCGCGGCGGTGCTGCCGCTGGGCCGTGGCCTGCCCCTCGCCGCCGCGCTGGCGCTCGGCCTCGCCCTGCTGTCCTGGCGCGACGACATCAAGAGTCTGCCGATCGGCGTCCGCCTCGCCGGGCACATCGTCGCCGTCGCCGTCATGCTGTGGGCGGCGCCGCCGGCGATGGAGCTCTTCGGTGGGCTGCTGCCGCCGCTCGCCGACCGGCTGGCCACCGGCCTGCTGTGGCTGTGGTTCATCAATGCGTTCAACTTCATGGACGGCACCGACGGCATCGCCGGTGTCGAGACCGCGTCGATCGGCGTCGGTGTCGCCCTCGTCGCCCTCGTTGCCGGTCTCTACGTCGTCTTTCCGCTCGCCGGCCTGACGCTGGCGGCGGCGGCGATCGGCTTCCTCGTCTGGAACTGGCAGCCGGCGCGGCTCTTCCTCGGCGACGTCGGCAGCGTCCCGCTCGGCTTTCTGCTCGGTTGGCTGTTGCTGAGCCTCGCCGGCCATGGCGAGCCCATCGCCGCGTTGATCCTGCCGGCATACTTTCTCGCCGATGCCGGCATCACGCTCGGCCGGCGCATCGTCCGCGGCGAGCGCTTCTGGCAGGCGCACCGGCAGCATTACTACCAGCGCGCCGTCGCCAGCGGCATGAGTCACGCCAGCGTCGCCCGCCACGTCCTCGCCGTGAACGTGGTTCTCGCCGCCCTCGCCCTCGTGGCCGCCGCCGGTCAACCGGGGCCGGCGCTGGGCGGCGCCGCGCTGGCCCTCACTGCGCTGCTGATGCGCCTCTGCGGGCCCTGGCGGCGCCGGCCACTGGACGCGCCGGACGCTTCGCCGTAGGAAGGGTCGAGGGCGCCACCACGGGCGCCGCTGACGGCCTCGCCGACGATGACCAGCCGAGCATGAGCATTTCAACCTTCCTGCGTGACCGACTCGCCATGCCGCGCCGCGGCCGGCTGGTGTTTCTGCACGACCTGGTGATGGCGGCGCTGTCGTTCGTGCTGGCGATGCTGCTGCGGGTCGGCGGCGACGTCTTCCAATTCTTCGATCCGCGCACCCTGGTGCTGGCGACGCTGGTGTTCACCGTCATCGCCGGAGCCATGTTCCTGATCACCGACCTCTATCGCGGTGTCTGGCGCTACGCGTCCGCCTCCGACATGATCGCGGTGACGCGCGCGGCGACGCTGACCATCCTCGTCTTCCTGCTCGTGATGTTCACCTGGACGCGGCTGGAGCCCCTGCCGCGCTCGGTGCCGTTCATCAACTGGCTGGTGCTGATCGCCCTGCTCGCCGGCCCGCGCTTCTTCTATCGCCTGACCAAGGACCGGCGCATGGATCGCCGACTGGAGGCCGAGGCCGGCCGCAAGGTCCCGGTGCTGCTCGCCGGCTCGGGCTCCGAGGCCGAGTTGTTCATCCGCGGGCTGCGCGCCGAGCAGCAGCGCGTCTACACCATCGTCGGCATCGTCGCCGAGAAGGCCAAGCGGGTCGGCCAGCAGATCCACGGCGTGCCGATCCTCGGGACCCTCGCCGATCTGCCGAGCGTCGTGGCGACGCTCAAGGCGCGCGGCCAGCCGGTCGAGCGGGTGATCCTGACCAAGGAGCGCGCCGACGGTGCGGCGGTGCGCCGGCTGTTCGACGACGCCACCGCACTGGGTCTCACCCTGGCCCGGCTGCCGCGGCTCACCGACTTCCGCTCGGGGGCCCCGGGGACCACGCCGGCGGCAGGAGCGGCGGCAGGAGTGGCAGCAGCAGCGTCAGGGGCGGAGCCGGCGGCTTTCGACCCCCTCGCCGACATCCGGCCCATCGCCATCGAGGATCTGCTCGGCCGGCCGCAAATGCCGCTCGACCGCGACGCCATGCGCGCCATGATCGCCGGCCGGCGGGTCGCCGTCACCGGCGCCGGCGGCAGCATCGGTTCCGAGCTGGTCCGCCAGGTCGCCGGCTTCGCCCCGGCGAAGCTGGTGCTGATCGAGCAGTCGGAGTTCAACCTCTACACCATCGAGGCCGAGGTTCGCGCCCGGCACGCCGGACTGCCCTGCCCGGCGGTCCTCGCCGACGTTCGCGACCGCCGCCGCATCATGCGCCTGTTCGAGGGCTGCCGTCCGGAGGTCGTCTTCCACGCGGCGGCGCTGAAGCACGTGCCACTGGTCGAGCTCAACCCGTTCGAGGGCGTGGCGACCAACGTCGGCGGCACGGTCAACTGCGCCGACGCGGCGGTCGCCGCCGGTGCCGGCGCCGTGGTCGTCATCTCCACCGACAAGGCGATCAACCCGACCAGCGTCATGGGGGCCAGCAAGCGCATCGCCGAGCGCTACTGCCAGGCCCTCGACCTCCAGGGCGCCGCGACCGGCGGCACCCGCTTCGTGACCGTGCGCTTCGGCAATGTGCTCGGCTCCACCGGCTCCGTCGTGCCGTTGTTCCAGCGCCAGATCGCCGCCGGCGGCCCGGTGACGGTGACCCATCCGGAGATGCGGCGCTATTTCATGACCACGCGCGAGGCGGTCGAACTGGTGCTGCAGGCGGCGGCGCTGGGCCGCGGCGACGGCGCCTTCGGCGGCAAGGTGTTCGTCCTCGACATGGGCGAGCCGGTGCGCATTCTCGATCTGGCGCGGCAGATGATCCGGCTGTCTGGCCTGCGCCCCGACACCGACATCCGCATCGACTTCATCGGCCTCCGCCCCGGCGAAAAGCTGTTCGAGGAGCTGTTCCACGCCGGCGAGGATACGGTGCCGACGGACGTCGACGGCATTCTGCTCGCCGCCCCCATGGCCGGCGACGTCGCTGCCTTGGCGCCCGATCTGGCGGCGCTGGCCGCCGCCTGCGCCGCCGCGGACGCGACCGCCCTCGACCGCGGCATCCGCCGACTGGTGCCCGAATTCCGCAGCGACGCGACCCTGCCGGCCGCCGCCACCGCCTGACCCGTCCCGTCCCCGCCCTGTCCCTGCCCGGTCCCCGCCC
>CAZVRW010000016.1:0-62127 GCA_964630265.1 uncultured Rhodospirillaceae bacterium | reverse complement strand
TCGGCGCCGGCGTCGTCGCCAAGATCATCGAATAGCCAGCCGCTGAAGGAGCGCGGCCGCGAGGCCCGATCAGAACCATGGAAAACCAGAACATCCGCATCGGGCTGAAAGCCTTCGACCATCGCGTGCTCGATCAGTCGGCGCGGGAGATCGTCAATACCGCGCGGCGGACGGGCGCGCAGGTGCGCGGCCCGATCCCGCTGCCGACGCGGATCGAGCGGTTCACCGTGCTGCGATCGCCGCACATCGACAAAAAGTCGCGTGAGCAGTTCGAAATTCGCACCCACAAGCGGGTGCTCGACATCGTCGACCCGACGCCGCAGACCGTCGATGCGCTGATGAAGCTCGACCTGGCCGCCGGCGTCGACGTCGAGATCAAGCTATGAGGACGGAGACGACCATGCGTACCGGCCTGATCGTCCGCAAACTGGGGATGTCGCGCATCTTCACCGATGACGGCACCCACGTCCCGGTGACCGTGCTCCACGTCGACGATTGCCAAGTCGTGGCGCAGCGCACCGATGCCCGTGATGGCTACACAGCGCTGCAACTCGGCGCCGGCGCCGCCAAGGTGAAACGGACGACGAAGCCGATGCGCGGCCATTATGCCAAGGCCCAGGTGGAGCCGAAGCGGAAGCTGGTGGAGTTCCGGGTGTCCGAGGACGCCGTGGTCGAGGTGGGCGCGGCGTTGACCGCCGACCATTTCATCGCCGGCCAGCACGTGGACGTCACCGGTTCGTCCGTCGGCAAGGGCTTCGCCGGCGGCATGAAGCGGCATGGCTTCCACGGTCTCCGTGCCAGCCACGGCGTGTCCATCAACCACCGAAGCCAAGGCTCCACCGGGCAATGCCAGGACCCTGGCAAGGTGTTCAAGGGCAAGAAGATGGCCGGCCATATGGGTGACCGGCGGGTGACCGTGCACAATTTGCAGGTGGTCGGCAACGACGTCGAGCGCGGCTTGATTTATGTGCGCGGCGCCGTGCCCGGCGCCAAGGGCGGTTGGGTCCTGGTTCGCGACGCGGTGAAGAAAGCGGCGCCGGCCGATGCCCCCTTCCCGGCGGCGATGCGGGCCCCGGTGGGCGCCTCGGGAGGCGAAGCCAGCCCAGCGGCGAGTGCTGTGGCGAGTGATGCGGCGAGCGACATGACGCCGGGCAGCGGCGACGGCGCCCCGGCGGGCGAGGAGTAGGGCGACATGCAGCTCAACGTCGTCAATCTGGCCAACGAGACGGTGGACACCGTCGACCTCGACGATGCGATTTTCGCCGTCGAGGTGCGCCGCGATATTTTGGCCCGAGCGGTCAACTGGCAGTTGGCGAAGCGCCGCGCCGGCACCCACAAGGTCAAGGGCCGCAGCGAAGTGGCCGGCACTTCAAAGAAGCCGTTCCGGCAGAAGGGCACCGGCCGCGCCCGGCAGGGCTCCCTGAAGGGCCCGCACCAGCGCGGCGGCGGTGTCGTGTTCGGCCCGGTGGTGCGCAGCCACGCCCACGATCTGCCGAAGAAGGTGCGGCGCTTGGCGCTCAAGTCAGCGCTCTCGGCGAAGGCCGCGTCGGGTGACCTGATCGTCCTCGACAAGGCGGAATTGGCCGAGCCGAAGACGCGCATCCTCGCCGAGCACGCGAGCCGTCTCGGCTGGCGCTCGGTGCTGGTCATCGACGGGGAGACCGTCGACGCGGGTTTCAAACGCGCCGCCCGCAACATCGTCGGCATCGACGTGCTGCCGAGCCAGGGCGCCAACGTGTACGACATCCTGCGCCGCAACACGCTGGTGCTGACCCGCGCCGGCGTCGATCGGCTGGTGGAGCGGTTGAAATGAGCAAGCGGTATCAGCGCAAGCCGGTCAAGCCAAGCCAGGCGCGGCTCTTCGAGGTGCTCCGCCGGCCGGTGATCACCGAGAAGTCGACGCGCATCTCGGAGTACAACCAAGTGGCGTTCGTCGTCGCCGATGACGCCAGCAAGCCGGAGATCAAGGCCGCCGTCGAGACCCTGTTCAAGGTGGAGGTCAAGGCGGTGAACACGCTGCGCGTGAAGGGCAAGACCAAGCGCTTTCGCGGCCGTCTCGGCACGCGAAGCGATATCAAGAAAGCGATCGTCACGCTCGCCGAGGGGCATTCCATCGACGTGACGACGGGGTTGTGAGGAGACCGGCATGGCGCTCAAGCAATACAAGCCCACCACGCCCGGACGCCGCGGCCTCGTGCTGGTGTCGCGGGCGGGCCTGTGGAAGGGCAAGCCCGAGAAGTCGCTGACCGAAGGGCTGACCAAGTCCGGCGGCCGCAACAACAAGGGGCGGATCACCGCCCGGCGGCGCGGCGGCGGCCACAAGCGGCGTTACCGGGTGATCGATTTCAAGCGGACCCGCGTCGACTCGCCGGCGACGGTCGAGCGGCTGGAGTACGATCCGAACCGCACGGCGTTCATTGCGCTGATCCGCTACGATGACGGCGAACTGGCGTATATCCTGGCGCCCCAGCGGATCAGTGTCGGCGACGTGGTGGCGGCGGGGCCCGGGGTCGACATCAAGCCCGGCAATGCCCTGCCGCTGCAGAACATCCCGGTCGGCACCATCATCCACAACGTCGAGATGAAGAAGGGCAAGGGCGGCCAGATCGCGCGGTCGGCGGGCACCTATGTGCAGCTGGTCGGCAAGGATCAGGGCTACGCCCAGCTGCGGCTGAGTTCCGGCGAGTTGCGGGTGGTGCGGGCGGAGTGCATGGCGACCATTGGCGCCGTCTCCAATCCGGACCAACAGAACATCAAGCTGGGCAAGGCGGGGCGCAGCCGCTGGATCGGCAAGCGACCTTCGGTGCGCGGCGTCGCCATGAACCCCGTCGATCATCCGCACGGCGGCGGCGAAGGCCGCACCTCGGGTGGTCGCCATCCGGTCACGCCGTGGGGCAAGCCCACCAAGGGTAAGCGCACGCGCAGCAACAAAAAGACGGATTCGCTGATCATCCGTCGCCGCCACGCGCGGAAGTAGGCGAGAGGAGTCGCAAGCGTGCCGCGTTCCACCTGGAAAGGGCCATTCGTCGACGGATACCTGCTGAAGAAGGCCGAGGCCTCACGCGGGTCCGGGCGGCGTGAGATCATTCGCACCTGGTCGCGGCGGTCGACGATCCTGCCGCAGTTCGTCGGCCTCACCTTCGGCGTGCACAACGGCAAGAAGTTCGTGCCGGTGATGGTGACCGAGGACATGGTCGGCCACAAGTTCGGCGAGTTTTCGCCGACCCGCACCTTCCACGGCCACGCCGCGGACAAGAAGTCGAAGCGAGGCTGACCATGGGCAAGCCGTCCGCGGAGCGTCGGGTCGAGGAGAACGAGGCGATGGCCTATGCGCGCCAGCTTCGCACCAGCCCGATCAAGCTGAACCTGGTGGCAACGATGATCCGCGGCATGAGTTGCGAGCGGGCGCTGGCGGAGCTGCAATTCTCGCAGAAGCGCATCGCCGGTGAGGTCCGCAAGGTCCTGCAGTCGGCGATCGCCAACGCCGAGAACAATCACCAGCTCGACGTCGACCGCCTGTTCGTCGCCGAGGCCAGCGTCGGCCGATCGATCGTCATGAAGCGCTGGAAGGCCCGGGCGCGCGGGCGGGTCGGGCGCATTCGCAAACCGTTCAGCACGCTGCGGGTGGTCGTCCGTGAGCGCGAGGAGGTCGAAGACTGATGGGCCAAAAGGTCAACCCGATCGGGCTCAGGCTGGGAATCCACCGGACCTGGGACTCGCGCTGGTACGCCGGCGACACCTATGCCAAGCTGCTGCACGAGGACTTGCAGATCCGCAAGATGCTGCGTCAGCGTCTGGCCCAGGCCGGCGTCTCGCGGATCGTTATCGAGCGCCCCGCCAAGCGCGCGCGGATCACCATCCATACGGCGCGGCCGGGTGTCGTCATCGGCAAGAAGGGCGCGGATATCGAGAAGCTGCGCCGCGAGTTGACGAAGGTCGCCGGGGCCGACGTGCACCTCAACATCGTCGAGATCCGCAAGCCGGAGATCGAGGCGCAGCTGGTCGCGGAGAACGTGGCGCAACAGTTGGAGCGTCGGGTATCGACCCGGCGGGCGATGAAGCGGGCCGTGCAGTCGGCGATGCGACTCGGCGCGCAGGGGATCCGGATCAACTGCGCCGGCCGCCTCGGCGGCGCCGAGATCGCGCGGTCGGTGTGGTATCGCGAGGGCCGGGTGCCGCTGCACACCCTGCGCGCCCACGTCGACTACGGCTACGCGATCGCCCGCACCACCTATGGCGTCTGCGGCGTCAAGGTCTGGGTCTACAAGGGCGACATCATGGCCCACGACCCCATGGCGATCGACAAGAAGGCGTTGGAACAGCAGCCGCAGCGCTAAGGCGCGCGGCTCGGCATTGCGAGCGGAGCGAAGGGTACCATGCTCAGTCCGAAGCGGACGAAGTTCCGCAAACAGATGAAAGGCCGGGTGCGCGGCCAAGCCAAGGGCGGCACCGAGATCAACTTCGGGACGTTCGGCCTGAAGGCGATGACCACCGGTCGGATCACGGCGCGACAGATCGAAGCGGCGCGGCGGGCGATGACGCGGCACATGCGCCGCAGCGGCAAGGTGTGGATCCGCATTTTCCCGGACGTTCCGGTCAGCAGCAAGCCGGCCGAGGTGCGCATGGGCGGCGGCAAGGGCGCGCCGGAGTTCTGGATCGCCCGGGTCAAGCCGGGCCGGATCATGTTCGAGATCGACGGCGTGCCGCCGGACGTGGCGCGCGAGGCGTTTCGCTTGGCGTCGGCGAAGCTGCCCTGCGATACCCGGTTCGTGGCGCGGCTCGGCACGGAGGAATAGGACGATGAAAGCCTCGGACGTGCGGGCCAAGACCGACGACGAACTGAAAGAACAGCTGCTCGGGCTGCGCCGGGAGGCCTTCAACCTGCGCTTCCAGGCGGCCAGTGGACAGTTGGAGAACACCGCGCGCCGGCGGCAGGTGCGCCGCGACATCGCGCGCATCAAGACGATTCTCGGCGAGCGCCGGCGACGCCCGGCCGAAGCGACGGTTTGAGGAGAGGACGAGGATGCCGAGACGGGTGATGCAGGGTGTCGTTGTGAGCGACAAAATGGATAAGAGTGTCGTGGTCAAGGTCGAGCGGCGGATCATGCATCCGATCTACAAGAAGTACATGCGCCGGTCGAAAAAGTACTTGGCACACGACGAAAACAACGCGGCGCGGATGGGCGATACGGTGCGGATCATTGAGACGCGGCCGATGTCGAAGCGCAAGTGCTGGGAACTGCTCGTCGACGGCGACGACGCGACCGCGGCGGGCGCGCTTGACGCGCCGGCGCCGGCCACCGCAAGCATTGAGGACCGGGCGGAATGATTCAGGTAGAATCCGATTTGGACGTTGCCGACAACTCCGGGGCGCGGCGCGTTCGCTGCATCCGGGTGCTCGGCGGCTCCGGACGTCGTTTCGCCGGTGTCGGCGACATCATCGTCGTCACGGTGAAGGAGGCGATTCCGCGCGGCCGGGTGAAGAAGGGGGACGTCAAGCGCGCCGTGATCGTGCGCACCGCCAAGGATGTGCGGCGCAACGACGGCACGACCATCCGTTTTGACCGCAACGCCGCCGTTCTGCTGGACAACAAGGGCGAGCCGATCGGCACGCGCATCTTCGGCCCGGTCACCCGCGAATTGCGCGGCAAGGGCTACATGAAGATCATTTCCCTCGCCCCGGAGGTGCTGTGATGGCCAACCGGATCAAGAAGGGCGATCGCGTCATCGTTCTGACCGGGCGCAGCAAGGGGCGCATCGGCGAGGTGCTGAAGGTCATGCCCAAGGAGGACCGGGCAATCGTTGAGGGCGTCAACATCGTCAAGCGGCACACCCGGCCGAGCCAGACGACCGGCGGCGGCATCGTCGAGAAGGAGGCGTCGATCCATGTCTCCAACTTGGCCCATGTGGATCCGGACAGCGGTGGCCCGACGCGGATCGGCTTCCGTTTTCTGGAGGACGGCCGGAAGGTCCGCTACGCCAAGCGCTCCGGCGAAGTGATCGATCGTTAGGACACGGTGATGGCACGTCTCAGGCAACACTATCAGGACATCGTCCGGCCCGAACTGCAGAAGGAGTTCGCCTATGCGAATCCGATGCAGATCCCGCGGCTGACCAAGATCGTCCTGAACATGGGCGTCGGTGAGGGCGCGCAGGACCGCAAGAAGGTGGACAACGCCGTCGCCGACTTGACGCTGATCGCCGGCCAGAAGCCGGTGGTGACCCGCGCCAAGAAGTCGATCGCCCAGTTCAAAATCCGCGACGGCATGGCCATCGGCTGCAAGGTGACGCTGCGCCGCGCCCGCATGTACGAGTTCCTCGACCGCTTGATCAATATTGCGCTCCCGCGACAACGGGATTTTCGCGGGGTCTCGCGCAAGAGCTTCGACGGCCGCGGCAACTTCGCCATGGGGATGAAGGAGCAGATCATTTTTGCCGAGATCGACTATGACAAGGTCGATCAGGTTCGTGGCCTCGACATCGTTATTTGCACGACGGCGCCTACGGACGCGGAAGCGATGGCCCTGCTCAAGGCCTTCGACATGCCGTTCGCAAACTGACGCCGGGATCAAGGAGCCGACATGGCGAAAAAGAGTAGTGTCGAGCGCAACAAGAAGCGCGAGCGCTTGGTGAAACGATACGCGGCGAAGCGCGCCCGCCTGAAGGCGGCGGCGTCGGACGAGTCGATGTCGCCGGAGGAGCAGTTCGCTGCGCGGCTGAAGCTGGCCGAGGTGCCGCGCAATTCGGCGGCCTGTCGGCTGCGTCTGCGCTGTGAACTCACCGGGCGGTCGCGCGGCAACTACCGCAAGTTCAAACTGTCGCGGATCGCGCTCCGGGAGCTGGCGTCAACCGGCCAGATCCCCGGCATGGTCAAGGCGAGTTGGTAACCGGTCAGGGAGAGTGCACAGATGGCGATGACCGATCCCCTGGGCGACATGCTGACACGCATCCGCAACGGGCAGCGCGCCCGCAAGACGACCATCGTCTCGCCGGCGTCCAAGTTGCGCTTCCGGGTGCTCGACGTCTTGCAGCGCGAGGGCTACATCCGCGGCTACGAGCATACGGTGATCGGCGGCGGCAAGGACGAGATCCAGATCGAACTCAAGTATCACGAGGGTGCGCCGGTGATCCGGGAGATCAGCCGCGTCTCGACACCGGGACGCCGCGTCTACGCCAAGATCGCCGACCTGCCGAAGGTCTACAATGGGCTGGGCATCTCGATTCTGTCGACGCCTCGCGGCGTGCTCTCCGACGCGGAAGCACGGACGGCGAACGTCGGCGGCGAGGTGCTGTGCCAGGTTTTCTGAGGACGAACGGGAACACAATCGCCATGTCGCGCGTCGGTAAATATCCGGTCGAGGTCCCCGGCGGAGTGTCGGTGACCGTGAGCGGTCGAACGGTCTCCGCCAAGGGCAAACTCGGCGAGCTCAACGCGCGCCTGACGGACGATGTCGCGATCGTCCACGAAGGCTCGACCATCAGCTTCACCCCCCGCGGGGATGGTAAGCGCAGCCGCATGATGTGGGGAACCGCGCGCGCCATCGTTCAAAATCTGGTGACCGGCGTCAGTCAGGGCTTCGTCAAGAAGCTGGAGATCCGGGGCGTCGGGTATCGCGCCCAGGTGCAGGGCAAGGATCTGCTCCTGCAGCTCGGCTTCAGTCACGACGTCCGCTATCCGATCCCCGATGGGATCAAGATCGAATGTCCGGATCTGACCCACGTGACGATCAGCGGCGCCGACAAGCAGCGGGTCGGACAGGTGGCCGCCGAGATCCGCGCCTTCCGGTCCGTCGAGCCCTACAAGGGCAAGGGGATCCGCTACGAAGGCGAATTCGTGATGCTCAAGGAAGGCAAGAAGAAGTAAGACCATGGCCAACAAGCTCGAACTGTTCGAACGTCGACGCGACCGGACCCGCTACCGGCTCCGCACCGTGGCCGGCAATCGCCCGCGGCTGTCGGTGTTTCGCTCGAACCGCCATATCTATGCCCAGATCATCGATGACAGCCGTGGCCACACGATCGCTGCGGCGTCGACGCTGGAGAGTGACATTCGCGGCAAGGTCGCCAACGGTGGCGACAAGGAAGCAGCGAAGATGATCGGCCAGTTGGTCGCCGAGCGGGCGCACGCGGCCGGCATCCATGAGGTGGTTTTCGACCGGGGCGGTTACCGCTATCACGGACGGATTCAGGCGCTTGCCGATGCGGCGCGGGATTCCGGTTTGAAGTTCTGAAGGAGACGCAAGCATGGCACGCAGACCGGAAGGCCGGCGGGGCGAAGGCCGACGCGGCGACGAGCGCGGGCAGTCCGGCGAAGAGTCGGAACTGACGGACAAGCTGGTCCACATCAACCGCGTCGCCAAGGTGGTGAAGGGCGGCCGGCGCTTCTCCTTCGCGGCGTTGGTGGTTGTCGGCGACGGTCGCGGCCGCGTCGGTTTCGGCACGGGCAAGGCGCGCGAAGTGCCGGAGGCGATCCGCAAGGCCACCGATCAGGCGAAGAACGGCCTCGTGCGCGTGCCGCTGCGCGATGGCCGGACCCTGCACCATGACGTCGAGGGCCACTTCGGTGCCGGACACGTGGTCCTGCGGGCGGCACCGGCGGGCACCGGCGTGATCGCCGGCGGGCCGATGCGCGCGGTGTTCGAGACCATGGGCGTGCAGGATGTGGTCGCCAAGTCGATCGGCACGGCCAATCCGCACAACATGGTGCGCGCCACCTTCGATGCGCTGAAGAACTGCACGTCGCCGCGCTCCGTGGCCGCCAAGCGCGGCAAGAAGATCGGCGAAATCATCGCCCGACGCGGCGATATCGGCAACGAGCGGGCGAGGACGGAACGGTGAGCGACGCGACGACGAAACGCATTCGGGTGACGCAGATTGGCAGTCCGATCGGCCGCCGCTCCGACCAACGGGCGACGTTGATCGGCCTCGGGCTGAACAAGATGAACCGATCGCGCGAGCTCGAAGATACGCCTGCGGTGCGCGGCATGATCGACAAGGTGAGCCACCTCATTCGCGTCGAACACCCGGAGTAACCGGCGGTCGGTGGCCGCCGCCTTGACGTGACCGGCGGTCGGTGGCCGCCGCCTTGAGTTGACCGGCGGCCGGTGGCCGCCGCAATGGAGTGAACGATGAAACTCAACGACCTGCGCGACAATGCGGGCGCCCGCGCGCCTCGAAAGCGCGTCGGCCGCGGCATCGGCTCGGGCCTGGGCAAGACTTCGGGCAAGGGCCACAAGGGTCAGCAAGCGCGCAGCGGCGGCGGTGTCCGGCCGGGCTTCGAGGGCGGGCAGATGCCGCTGTACCGGCGCATGCCCAAGCGCGGCTTCAAGAATCCGTTCCGCAAGGACTTTGCCGAAGTCAACGTCGGCACTTTGCAAAAGGCGATCGACGCCGGACGGCTCGACGCTTCGGGTGTGGTCGACGAAGCCGCGATGCAGGCCGCCGGGCTGTTCAAGCAGCGTCACGATGGCGTGCGCCTGCTTGCCAAGGGTGCCGTGACCGCCAAACTCGAAGTGCGGGTGACCGGTGCTTCGAAAGCGGCGATCGCCGCCATCGAGCAGGCCGGCGGTCGGGTGACCGTGGGGCCGGCGGCGGCGTCGGCCGATACGGCCAATCCGGCCCCCTCGGACACCGCGACCGTACCATCCGCGCCGGCGGAGCCGCCGCCGGCGACCGAAACGCCTGAGGACTGAGTCCAGGGACCCGCGCATGGCTTCCGCCGCCGAGCAACTTGCCTCGCAGATCAACTTTGGCGCGTTCGCCAAGGCGACCGAACTCAAAAAGCGCCTGTGGTTCACGCTCGGGGCACTGATCGTCTATCGCATCGGCACTTACATTCCGTTGCCCGGCATCGATCCGGTGGCGGTCAGCGACATTTTCCGTCAGCAGGCCGGCGGCATCCTCGGCATGTTCAACATGTTTGCCGGCGGTGCGCTCGGGCGGATGACGATCTTCGCCCTGAACATCATGCCCTACATCTCGGCGGCCATCATCATGCAGCTGATGACCGCCGTGGTGCCATCGCTCGAAGCGATGAAGAAGGAAGGGGAATCGGGGCGCAAGCGGATCAACCAATATACCCGCTATCTCACGGTGCTGATCACCACGGTGCAGGCCTATGCGCTGGCCATCGGCCTTGAGGGCATGCAGTCATCCGCCGGACCGGCGGTCGTCGATCCCGGGTGGTTCTTCCGGTTCACCACCATCGTCACCCTGGTGGGTGGCACCATGTTCCTGATGTGGCTCGGCGAACAGATCACGGCGCGCGGCGTCGGCAACGGCATCTCGCTGATCATTTTCGCCGGCATCGTCGCCGAGTTGCCGAGCGCGTTGGCCGGCACGCTGGAACTTGGGCGGACCGGCGCCCTGTCCACCGCGATCATCGTCGTGCTGCTGGCCATGGCGGTTGCCGTGATCTTCTTCGTGGTGTTCGTCGAGCGCGCACAGCGCCGCATCCTGGTGCAGTACCCGAAACGGCAGCAGGGGACGCGGATGGTGGGCGGCGAGAGTACCCACCTGCCGCTCAAGCTCAACACCGCGGGCGTCATCCCGCCGATCTTCGCCAGTTCGTTGCTGTTGATGCCGATCACCATCATCAACTTCGCGGCCGAGGGCACGGGCGGCCCGGAATGGCTGAACGCGGTGTCCGTGTACCTGGGGCGTGGGCAGCCGCTCTATCTGCTCACCTACCTCAGCCTGATCGTGTTCTTTGCCTTCTTTTACACGGCGGTCGTGTTCAATCCGGCCGACACGGCGGATAATCTCAAGAAATATGGCGGCTTCGTTCCCGGCATTCGTCCCGGCAAGAACACCGCGGAGTATCTGGACAAGGTGTTGACACGCCTCACCGTCGTCGGCGCCGCCTATCTGGCGTTGGTCTGCCTGTTGCCGGAGATCCTGATCTCACGCTATTCCGTGCCCTTCTATTTCGGCGGCACCAGCCTGCTCATTGTCGTCACGGTGACGCTCGACACCGTCGGTCAGATCCATTCGCACTTATTGGCGCACCAATACGAAGGCCTCGTGAAGAAGGCGAAACTTCGGGGGAAACGACGATGAATCTGATCCTGTTCGGTCCGCCCGGCGCGGGCAAGGGAACGCAGGCCAAGCGGCTGGAGGAGATTTTTGGGATCGCCCAGTTGTCGACCGGCGAGATGCTGCGCTCCGAGGTGGCGGCGGGGTCGGCGCTGGGGCAGCAGGCGGACGACATCATGCAGGCGGGCGGTCTCGTCCCCGACAACCTGATCATCGACCTGATCGATCGGCGCCTCGACCAGGACGACTGCCGCGACGGTTTCATCCTCGACGGCTTTCCCCGCACCCTCGGCCAGGCGCGCGCCTTGGACGAGTTGCTGGTGCGCAAGGGCTTGGCGTTGGACCATGTCATCTCCATCGAGGTCGACGATGACGCCATGGTCGAGCGCATCACCGGGCGGTTCACCTGCGCCACCTGTGGTGCCGGCTACCACGAGAAATTCCAGCGCCCGCAGGTCGAGGGCGTCTGCGACAAATGCGGTGGCACCACGTTCGAGCGGCGCGCCGACGACAACGAGGCGACGGTGCGGTCGCGGCTGCAAGCCTATCACGCCCAGACGGAGCCGATCCTCGACCACTACCGGCTGCTGGTGCGCACCATCGACGGGATGGCGAGCATCGACGCGGTGACGGAAGAGCTGCGCGGCATCGTGGAGAAAACACGAGGTTGACGTCGCGCGCTCGGTCTTTATACTTACTCGGCCGTGTTTGCGGGCGTCTTCCCTCAATGGTCACAACAAGTTTAAGGAGAGCGTGCGGTGGCGCGTATCGCTGGGGTTAACGTACCCACAGGCAAGCGGGTGGAGATCGCCCTGACCTACATCCACGGGATCGGCCCGACGACCGCCCGCAAGATCTGCGAGCAGTTGGCGATCCCGCGGGAACGTCGCGTCAACCAGTTGAGTGACGCCGAGGTGATCCAGCTGCGGGAATTGATCGACGGCGAGTACGTGGTCGAGGGGGATCTGCGGCGTGAGGCGGCGATGAACATCAAGCGCCTCATGGACCTCGGGTGCTATCGCGGCCTGCGGCATCGCCGAGGGCTACCGGTGCGCGGTCAGCGGACCCACACCAATGCCCGCACCCGCAAGGGCAAGGCGAAACCCATCGCCGGCAAGAAGAAGGTCACCAAGTAGCCAAGGTTCGAAGGCCCGGTTCGCAGGATTGACAGGACAGCATCATGGCAAAAGCACCGCAGCGGCCCCGCCGACGCGAGCGTAAAAACATTACTTCGGGCGTCGCGCATATCAATGCGACCTTCAACAACACCCTGATCACCATCACCGACGCCCAGGGGAACGCCATTTCCTGGTCGTCCTCCGGCTCGCAAGGGTTCAAGGGATCGCGCAAGTCGACGCCCTACGCGGCGCAGGTCGCCGCCGAGGATGCCGCGCGCAAGGCCCAGGAACACGGCATGAAGACGCTGGAGGTTGAGGTCAAGGGGCCGGGGTCCGGCCGCGAATCGGCGCTGCGCGCGCTGCAGTCCGCCGGCTTCACGATCACCGCCATTCGCGATGTCACGCCGATTCCGCATAACGGTTGCCGCCCCCGGAAAAGGCGCCGCGTCTAGCCGCGGACGCGCCGTGGGCGCGAAGCCGGACCTGCTTGATCGAGCGGGCGCCATGCGGGCGCCGCGCTCGTATTCCTGTTAGAAAAACGAGGTTGCCGTAGTGATTCAACGCAATTGGCAGACCCTGATCAAACCCTCGAAGCTCGACGTGGTGCCCGGCGCCGATCCCCGCCGGCGGGCGACGATCGTGGCCGAGCCGCTGGAGCGCGGTTTCGGGCTGACGCTCGGCAACGCCCTGCGGCGCGTGCTGTTGTCGTCGCTGCACGGGGCCGCGGTGACCGCCATTCAGATCGACGGCGTGTTGCATGAATTCTCGTCGATCCCCGGGGTTCGGGAGGATGTCACCGATATCGTCCTTAACGTCAAGTCCATCGCGCTCCGCATGGGCGGGGAAGGCCCGCGCCGCGTCTACCTGCGCGCCGAAGGGCCCTGCGAGGTGACGGCCGGCATGATCGAGACCGGTCACGACATCGAGGTGATGAGCAAGGATCTCGTCATCTGCACCCTCGACCATGGCGCGCGCCTGTCGATGGAGCTGACGGTGGAGAATGGCAAGGGCTACGTGCCGGCGGCCGCCAGCAAGAACGAAGAAGCGCCGATCGGCCTGATCCCGGTGGACGCCATCTATTCCCCCGTCCGCAAGGTCGCCTACAAGGTCGAGAACACCCGGGTCGGACAGGTCACCGACCACGACAAGCTGTCGCTGGAGGTCAGCACCAACGGCGCGGTGTCGCCCGAGGACGCGGTGGCGCTGGCGGCGCGGATCCTGCAAGACCAGTTGCAGATGTTCATCAATTTCGAGGAACCGCAGATCGCGGTCGAGGAAGACCGCCGCGACGATCTGCCCTTCAACCGCAATCTGCTGCGCAAGGTGGATGAGCTGGAACTTTCGGTGCGCTCCGCCAACTGCCTGAAGAACGACAACATCATCTACATCGGCGATCTCGTGCAGAAGTCCGAGGCCGATATGCTGCGGACGCCGAATTTCGGCCGGAAGTCGCTGAACGAGATCAAGGAAGTACTGGCGCAGATGGGCCTGCAGTTGGGTCTCGAGATTCCCAACTGGCCGCCCGAGAACATCGAGGATTTGGCGAAAAAGCTGGAAGAGCCGTATTGACCGGCTAGGATCGGGCACACGCCCGGTCGTCCGGTTCGGCCAAGGAGATTTACCGATGCGTCACGGCATCAGCGGGCGCAAGCTCAATCGAACGAGCAGCCACCGCAAGGCGATGTTCGCCAACATGACGGTGTCGCTGCTGCGGCATGAACAGATCACGACGACCTTGCCGAAAGCGAAAGAGCTGCGGCGGTTCGCCGATCAGATGATCACGCTTGGCAAGCGGGGCAACCTGCACGCCCGCCGACAGGCGGCGGCATTCCTCGGCGACGATCGCATCGTCGGCAAGCTTTTCGAGTCCCTCGCGCCGCGCTATCGCGACCGGCAAGGCGGCTATACCCGCGTGCTCAGGGCGGGCTTTCGCCATGGCGACAACGCCCCGGTGGCGGTGATCGAGCTGGTCGATCGCGATCCCGAGGCCAAGGGGGCTGAGGACAAGGCGCGGGTCGCGGCCGAACTCGCCGCCGCCGAGGCTGCGGAAAACCAGTAGTCTCCTTTGCGACCGGCCGATGCGGCCATCGTCCCGAGAGCGTGGGTCCGGGGTCATCGCACCGCTCGTCCGTGCATGCGCCCCCGTGCTCGCCGCGGCGCTCAGCGCGCTGATGACCGTGCGGCGCGCCGCGGTGCTGGTTCTGGCGGGCGTGCTGCTTGTCGGCGTGGCGGCGGCGGAGCCCGCCCCAGACCCCGCACCAGACCCCGCACCAAACCCCGCCGTCGAGCGCCGCGTGCCGGAGACCCGCGCCGACGTCCTGCTCTCCTACGCGCCGGTGGTCCGCGTCGCGGCCCCGGCCGTGGTCAACATCTACAGCCGCCGGGTGGTGCAGAGTCGCCCGCCCACGCCGATGTTCGATGATCCGTTTTTCCGGCGGTTCTTCGGCCCCGACTGGCCGTTCGGAGCGCCGCGCGCCCGCGTACAGAACGCGCTCGGCTCGGGGGTCATAGTCGATGCCGGTGGCATCGTCGTGACCAATCGCCACGTCATCGCCGAGGCAACGGAGATCACCGTCGTTCTCGCCGACCGGCGCGAGTTCGATGTCGAGGTGATCGGCGCCGATGACGCCACCGATCTCGCCGTGCTGCGCATCGACGTCGGCGACGAGGCGCTGCCGGCCCTGCGCCTCCGCGATTCCGACACGGTCGAGGTGGGCGACATCGTGCTGGCCATCGGCAATCCGTTCGGCGTCGGACAGACGGTGACCAGCGGTATCGTCTCGGCCATCGCCCGCACCCGCGTCGGCCTCGGCGACCACGATTTCTTCATCCAGACCGACGCGGCGATCAATCCCGGCAACTCGGGGGGCGCCCTGGTTGACATGACCGGCGCGCTGATCGGCATCAACACCGCCATCTATTCCCGGAGTGGCGCGTCGCACGGCATCGGTTTCGCGGTGCCCGCCAACCTCGTCCGCTCGGTGGTGGCCGGCATCACCGGCGAGGGGCGCCTGGTGCGTCCGTGGCTCGGTGCCCGCACCCGCGCCGTCTCCGCCGACCTCGCGGCCGGACTGGGGCTAACGCGGCCGCGCGGCGTGATCGTCGAGGAACTGCATCCGCGCGGACCGGCCGCCGCCGCCGGACTGGACACCGGCGACGTCCTGCTCACCATCGACGGCCATGCCGTCGACACGCCGCAGGCGCTCGACTATCGGCTGGCGACCGGCAGCATCGGCGAAACCGTCGAAGTCCGCCGTTGGCGCCGTGGCCGCGAGGAGACGGTGCGGCTGCGCCTCGTCGAGGCGCTCGAGGATCCACCCCGCGACCTCACCGAACTCAGCGGCGCCCATCCCCTCGCCGGCGCCACCGTCGCCAACATGTCGCCGGCCCTGGCCCAGGAGTTGGGCGTCAGCGCGTTTCGCGACGGCGTCATCGTCGTCGCCGTGCGCCCAGGCAGCGCCGCCGACCGCTTCGGCGTGCGCAGCGGCGATGTGGTCGTTTCGGTCAACGGAAACGACATCACGACCGCCGCCGGGCTGAAGGCGCGTTTGGCACGAAGCGAGCCGGTGCAGCGCATGCGGCTCCGCCGCGGCGACCAGGTGCTGGAATGGCGGATGTCCGGATGAGCACGCTGTTCGACGCCGCGGCACCGCATCCGCTCGCCGACCGACTGCGCCCGAAGCGGCTCGCCGACGTCGTCGGCCAGGACCATCTGCTCGGCCCCAACGGGCCGATCACCCGCATGCTGGAGGCCGGCCGGGTCACCTCGACGATCCTCTGGGGCCCGCCAGGGTCGGGCAAGACCACGATCGCCCGCCTGCTCGCCGATCACACGGACCTCCATTTCGAGCCGCTGTCCGCGGTGTTCTCCGGCGTTGCCGATCTCCGCCGGGTGTTCGATGCGGCCCGCAAGCGGCGCGCCGTCGGCCAGGGGACGCTGCTGTTCATCGACGAGATCCACCGCTTCAACCGGGCACAGCAGGACGGTTTTCTCCCCTACGTCGAGGATGGCACGGTCATCCTCGTCGGCGCGACCACCGAGAACCCCTCGTTCGAACTGAATGCGCCGCTGCTCTCACGCTGTCGCGTGCTGGTCCTGCAAAGGCTCGACCACGAGGCCCTCGGCCGTCTGCTCGACCGGGCGGAGGCGACGCTTGGCCGGCCGTTGCCGTTGGATGCGGACGCCCGCGACGCGCTCTGTGCCATGGCCGACGGTGACGGCCGCTACCTGCTGAACATGGCGGAGGTGCTGGTCGATCTGCCGGCGGCGACGCGCCTCGATCCGGCGGGCTTGGCGGCTGCGGTGCAGCGGCGCCTGCCGATCTACGACAAGCATCAGGAAAGCCACTACAATCTGATCAGCGCGTTGCACAAGTCGCTGCGCGGCTCCGACACGGACGCCGCCCTCTACTGGCTGGCCCGGATGTTGGTGGGCGGCGAGGATCCTCTCTACATCGCCCGTCGGCTGGTCCGTTTCGCCGTCGAAGATGTCGGCATTGCCGATCCCCAGGCGCTGCCGCAGGCGCTGGCGGCCTGGGACGCCTACGAGCGCCTCGGCTCGCCGGAGGGCGACTTGGCACTGGTGCAGTGCGTCGTCTACCTGGGCACCGCGCCGAAATCCAACGCGCTCTATCGCGCCGAGGGGGCCTCCCGCCGGGCCGCCCGCGACACCGGCTCGCTGATGCCACCCATGCACATCCTCAACGCGCCGACCCGCCTGATGAAGGAACTCGGCTATGGCCGCGGCTATGCTTATGACCATGACGTGCCGGACGCCTTTTCCGGCCAGTCGTACTTTCCCGAGGGCATGGACCGGCGGCGCTTCTACAACCCCGAAGATCGCGGCTTCGAGGCGGAGGTTGGCAAGCGACTGCGATCGTGGGACGCATTACGCGCCCGGCGGCAGACCGAGGCTGCGAAAAAACCGCTTTGATTTCTCACGGCCCCTATCAACATAGGGGCTTATATATGAACGCTTTGGCGACCGACGTACCTTGCGGGCGCGGCCGGTCGGAGGATGCGATGCGATGATGGCCGCGGCGTCGAACAACGGCGGTTCGCCTGGGCGCGGTTCCGACACGCAGCCATCGGCCGCCGCCGAGCCGGTGCTGGCCGTTGACGCCTATCCTGCCATGCTGTTTGACATGGATGGCGTGATCACGCGCTCCGCCGACTGCCATGGTCTTTTCTGGAAGCGGGTGTTCGATGACTTCCTACAGGCGTTCTCGGCGCGCAACACCCTGCCCTTTCGGCCGTTCGACGCCATCGCCGATTACCATGATCACGTCGACGGCCGCGGTCGCTACGACGGTGTCGCCTGCTTTCTCGCGTCGCGTGGCATCGTCATCCCGTTCGGCGAGCCGACCGACGACGCGACCACGGAAACCTGCTGCGGTCTTGGCAATCGCAAGAACCAATTGTTTCTCGAGCACCTCCAACGCACCGGCCCGGAGGTCTTCCCCACCACCGTCGCGCTGTTGCGCTCGTTGAAGGCCCGCAACCGCCGGCTGGCCCTGGTCTCGGCCAGCAAGAACGCCGAGACGGTGTTGCGCCGTGCCGGCCTGTTCGAGCTGTTCGATGCGCTGGTCAGCGGTCGCGAGGCGGCGGCGCTCAGCCTAGCCGGCAAGCCGGCGCCCGACACCTACCTGAAGGCGGTGGAGCTGCTCGGCACCACGGCGGCCGACAGTGTCGTGTTCGAGGACACCGTCACCGGCGTGCAGGCGGCGAAGACGGCGGGCGCCGGCCTGATCGTCGGCGTCGATCGCGCGCACGACCGCTCGGCGCTGCTGTGGCACGGTGCCGATATCGTCGTCGACGATCTCGGCGACCTGATCCTGCGCTGAGCCATGGCCGGGATGACGACCGCGATCCATGCCGCCCGTTGAGATCCGTGAGATCGGCGCCGACGAGGCGGGGCTCCGCCTCGATCGTTGGTTTCGCCGGCACTTTCCCGACGTGCCCCAGGCGCGGCTGCAGAAGTGGCTGCGCACCGGAGAGGTGCGACTGGATGGCCACCGGGCGGCGGCGAGCGAGCGAATCGAGGCCGGACAGCGGGTCCGCATCCCGCCGTTCGATGACACGGCGCGCCCGCCGCCCGTCGCATCCGAGCGCGCCGGTGCGGCCCTGCGGCCGGCGGATGTCTCCGCGCTGCGGGAACGCGTCCTCTATCGCGACGAGCACCTTCTCGTCATCGACAAATCGGCCGGTCTCGCGGTGCAGGGCGGCACCGGTACCCACCGCCATCTCGACGGCATGCTCGATGCCCTCGCCTTCGACGGCGCGCGCCCCCGCCTGGTGCATCGGCTCGACCGCGACACCTCGGGCGTGCTCGTGTTGGCACGGACGGCGTCCGCGGCGGCGGCGCTGACGGCGGCGTTTCGCAGTCGGCGGATCCGCAAGGTCTACTGGGCGATCGTCGTTGGCGTCCCCGAAGCGGCTGCGGGGCGGATCACCGTGCCGCTGGATAAGCGTCGGGTCGGGGGCGGCGAGAAGGTGGTGGCGGACGAGGGCGGCAGGAGCGCGGTGACCCTCTTTACCGTACGCGAACGCGCCGGCGGTGCCGCTGCGTGGCTTGAACTGGAGCCGCTCACCGGCCGCACCCATCAACTCCGCGCCCACTGCGTCGCCCTCGGCACGCCGATTCTCGGCGATGGCAAGTATGGCGGGGCGGCGGCCTTCCTCGGCGGCGACCGCAGCCGCCGGCGGCTGCATCTGCATGCCCGCTCGCTGACCCTTCCGCATCCGGCCGGCGGCCCACTCATCGTCGAGGCAGCCCTGCCGGATGCGCTGCTCGACACGTGGCGCTTCTTCGGCTTCGATCCTCAACCGCCGAGCCGGCCCCATCGCATGGCCGACGCGATGCCGGAACCGCCCGGACGGCGGCGGCGCTGAGCGGCGAAGCGACGGCCTTGCGGCGGCGATTGCCGCGGGTCCATAATGACGCGTTTCGAGCGGCCGTGGGCGTCGCGGCGCCCGTCGGGTACATGAAAGACGACCGGAAACGGAGGGCGAGAGCATGGTCTATTATTCCGGCGGGCGGGATCCGTGGACGGATCCGATGACCAGCCTCAGGCGCATCCAGGAAGAACTGAACCGCACCGTCGGCGGCGGCCTGCGAGGCACCGCATCCAGCGAGTATCCGCCGCTCAATGTCTGGCGCAGCGAGGAGGGCACGGTCGTGACCGCCGAGGTGCCCGGGGTGCCTCTCGACGACCTGGAGATTACGGTTCACCAGAACACACTGACGTTGAAGGGCCAGCGCGGCGACGAGGCGAAATCGCCGGACGTCACCTACCACCGCCGCGAACGCCTGCATGGCGCCTTCGCCCGCACCGTGACCCTGCCCTACTCTGTCGATGCCGAGCAGGTGCGCGCGGCGGCGAAGAACGGCATCCTGACCATCGAGTTGCCACGGCCCGAAACCGACAAGCCGAAACGCATCCCCATTCAGACCGCCTGACGGTCGCGACCCGGACTGCGGAGGGAGCAATGCAAGACCCCCGAAACCCCGACCATCCGGTCGGCAGCGAGCATGCCGAGACCACCCGGACGGTGCCGACCTACAGCCCGGCGACGGATATCTACGAGACCCAGGACGCCCTGGTGCTGCTGCTCGAGATGCCCGGCGTCGCACCCGACGCCATCACCGTCACCCTGGACAAGCGGGTATTGACGATTCACGGTCGCTGTCGGCCGACGGCGCCGCAGGGCGCGACGCTCACCCATGCCGAATATCGTGACGGCGACTTCGAGCGGGCGTTCACGCTCTCGGAGGCCATCGACAGCGCCGGCATCCAGGCATCGAGCCAGGACGGCGTGCTACGCTTGGTGCTGCCGAAGGCCGGCCCGGCGCCGGCGCAGACCATCAAGGTCACCGCAGGATAGGTCACCGCAGGATAAAGGTGAGACTCCGGCGCAGGCGTAGCGGCGAATGACGGTTCGTCTCTGCGTCTTCGACTGCGACGGGACTCTCGTCGACAGTCAGCATGCGATCGGGGCGTGCATGAGCGTCGCGTTCGCCCTCAACGGTCTGCCGCGACCGGACCAGGACAGCGTCCGGCGGGTGGTCGGCCTGTCACTGCTCGACGCCGTCACCGTCCTCGCCCCCGACGCCGACCCGGTCATCTGGCAACGGCTCGCCACCGACTATGCCGCCGCGTTCGCCGACTTGCGCGGCTCCGGCGCCGCGATCGATCCTCTCTATCCCGGCGTCCTCGACGGTCTGGACGCCATCGAGGCGACCGGCTGGCTGCTCGGCATGGCCACCGGCAAGTCGCAGCGCGGCGCTCGGGCGACGCTCCACGGCCACGGCCTGCTCGACCGCTTCGTCACCATTCAAACCGCCGACGTTGCCGCCGGCAAGCCGAGCCCGGAGATGGTGTTGCGGGCCATGGCCGACACCGGTGCCGATGCCGCCTCGACCGCCGTGGTCGGCGACACCGTCTACGACATGCAAATGGCGCGCGAGGCCGGCGTGCTGGCGATTGGCGTCGCCTGGGGCTATCATGCCGGCGATGAGTTGCTTGCCGCGGGCGCCGGGACGGTGGTCCAGTCGTTTGCGGAGTTGCTGCCGGCGATCGAGGGTGCGCGGCCGGGCCGCCGCCGCTGAGAGCGCGGACACGAAACGGGACTCACAGGTGGAGCGCAAGCGCTTCTATCGGATGGCGACGGTCGTCCCGGTGGACCAGGGATTTCGCGTTGACCTGGACGGTCGAGCGGTGCGCACGCCCGCGGGCCGACCGCTGCTGCTGCCGACCCTGGCGCTGGCGCGAGCCATCGCCAAGGAGTGGTTGGCGCAGAGCGACAAGATCCGGCCACAGACCATGCCGATCACCGCGCTCGCGGCGACAGCCATTGATCGCGTGGCGCCGCGTCGTGCCGCGGTCATCGACGCGGTGCTGGACTATGGGGGCTCCGACCTGCTCTGCTACCGTGCCGATGAGCCGGCGGCGCTGGTGGCGCGGCAGCAGGCGTGCTGGCAGCCGGCCCTCGATTGGGTGGCGGAGCGGTGGGGGGCGAACTTGCGGGTGACCAGCGGCATCATGCCGGTGCAGCAGCCGCCCGAGGCCCTTGCCGCTCTGCGTCGCGCCGTCGAGGCCTGCGATCCGCTGGACTTGACGGCGCTGTCGGCGGCCGTCCCGCTGTGTGGCTCGCTGGTGCTCGGCCTCGCCCTCGTCCACGGTCGCCTTGATGCCGAGCAGGTCTGCGCGGCGGCGCACCTCGATCAGGCCTTCCAGATCGAGCGCTGGGGCGAGGACGATGCGCTTACGGCCGCGCTCGGGCGGCTCCGCGCCGAGCTCATGGACGCGGCAACGTTTATCGCGCTGGCGCATGACACCGCGGCGACAGCCCATGCCGGTTGAGCAAGCCCCCCGAGGCGGACCGCAGGACGCGGCGGCACGCCGGGCCGAGCGGCGGCTGCGTGGCTTGCGCATTCACTTCGGCATCTTCGCCGGACTCGCCGTCGCCGCGGTGGCGGCGATGCTGCTGTTCAATCTGGCTGCGTCGTGGATCTTCCTGCCGCTGGTCGGCTGGGGACCGATGCTGGCCCTGCACGTCGCCTACGTCATGGGACTGTTCGATGGCCTGCTGCCTGATCGACGCGCCGATGAGAACCGGCGGGACCCGGCACCATGAGCGATGCCGCGCCGCGAAAGTCGGTCAAGGCGCGCATTGAGGGGCGGGTGCAAGGGGTCTGGTATCGCGGCTGGACCGTCGATCAGGCCACGCTCCGCGGCCTCGACGGCTGGGTCCGCAACCGCAGCGACGGCAGCGTCGAAGCGCTGTTCGCCGGTCCGGCGCCGGCGGTCGAGGAAATGCTGGCGGCGTGCTGGCGAGGACCGCCGGCGGCGCAGGTGACAGCGGTCATCGTAGAGGCCGCCGAGGCCCCTACTGAGCCCGGTTTCCGGCCACTGCCGACCGCGTAGCACCGACCGTTTAGCATCGACCGTGTAGCCACCGGTCGCGGGCGCTATCGCCGCGCCCCGCTTCAGCGGTCCTGCTCGCTCCACACGTAGACGCCGTTGCGGCCGTTCCGCTTGGCCACGTACAGCGCCTGGTCGGCGTGGTCGAGGGAGCGGTCGACCCCGTCGACGGCCGCGAGCGGCGCGATGCCGATGGACAGCGTCGTCCGCACGTCGATGCCGGCGACGATGCGAATCGGATGGTGCGCCACCTTTAGGCGCAGCCGCTCGACGATCGCCCAGGCGGCGCGCGCATCGGTGCTCGGCAGGCAGATCAGGAATTCGTCGCCGCCGAAGCGAAACAGCGAATCGTAAGGCCGAATGCTCGCCGCCAGCAGCGCGGCCAGCGAGACAAGAACCATGTCCCCGGCGGCGTGGCCGTAGCTGTCATTAATCGGCTTGAAATTGTCGAGATCGATCATCGCCAGGGAGCACGGTTGTCCGTTGCGACCGTGTCGATCGGCCTCGATGCTGAGACGTCGCCACATCGCCTGGCGGTTGCCGAGCCCGGTCAGCGGTTCGACGTTGGCCAGCCGCTTCCAGGTTTCGTTTTGCAAATCACGGACCGCCGTCGTGAAGTCGAGGGCGATGGACATGAACCCGCCATACGCCTCGGGCGGCATGCCGCCGGTTTCGCGCGCGAGGGCGGCGACGTCGTCCGCCGCCGCCTGCATCTTCCGCAGCAGGTCGATGGCCCGCCTGCTGGAGGCATGGGTGACCAGCGTTTGGTGACTGAAGACCCGGATCCAACCCGCGAGATCCGGGGCTTCCGCCGTTTGCGAGCGGCCACTGGCGAGCCCCGCCAGCACATCCACGTGCCACGCCTTCAGCCAGCTGCTGTGGGCGGCGGCAACGTCATTGAGTCCCTGCAGGGCTTGCATGATCAGGCTGGGGCGCTCGCCTTCGACGCCGGACGAAAGCGGTGCGGCGCGTCCGCCCGGCAGCCGGGTCGCGATCGGCCCGGCCGCATCGCGCGTTCCATAGTCTACCCGGATCGTTTCGGTCATGACGTTCATCGCCTCCGTGGCGCCGATGAGATCATTCATGTTGATGGATTTTCGCACGAAAAGGTTGTCTCGTGTACCAACTAGTGAGAGCATTGACTGTCCGATTGCGCATAATCAACGTGCAAACACGAAGGCTGCGCACCGCTGCTGTCAATCCCGCGCGCCCAGAAGGCCTCATACGGGTTACGTAGGGCCTTTGGTGCAGCGCAACAAGAGGAATTGTCACACACCCGTCATTCAACCGTCGCAATTCGCCGCGAGCGAATCCCGGGAAAGGTGGTGCCGAGCGCCTGCAGCAAGGCGGCATCGATGTCCTCCAGGGTCGCCGGCACATCGAGATCCCGAAGCGATGTCACCGGGACCTCGGCGAGCCCACAGGCGACGATGCCGCTGAAATGCGACAAATCTGGGGCGACGTTGATAGCCAGACCGTGGTAGGTCACCCAGCGCCGGATGCGGACGCCGATCGCCGCGATTTTCGCATCGCTGCCGTCGCGCCGCCGGACCCAAATGCCGATCCGGCCCTGCCGCCGCTCGCCGGCCACATCGACGCGCGCCAGCGCCGCGATCACCCAGCTCTCCAGGGCGGTGACATAGGCCCGCACATCGGTCCCGTGGCGGCGCAAGTCGAGCATCGGATAGACCACCCGTTGTCCCGGACCGTGATAGGTGAAGCGGCCGCCGCGGCCGGTCTGATAGACGGGAAAGCGGTCGGGCTGCAGCAACTCGTCGGCGCGGGCGCTGGTTCCGGCCGTGTAGAGCGGCGGATGCTCGAGCAGCCAGATCCGCTCACCCGCCGTTCCATCGCGAATCGCCGCGACCCGGCTCTCCATCGCCGCCAGGGCCTCCGGATAGGGAACGGGTGCCGGGCTGACCAGCCAGTCCACGGGACCGCCCGGCGCGGCGTTGGTGCTCGGCGTTATCGTCACGGATCCGTATCCTTCGGCGCGACCGACCAGGCCGCGTTGGGGCCGCGGCCGAGGCGTGCTCCTGCGCATGCTTGATCGGCGGCGCCCATTTTGCTATTCGCCATGGAAGCAGTGGACGATCCCCCGCTGCAAGGACTATCGCGGTCGTGGCGGAACTGGTAGACGCGCAGCGTTGAGGTCGCTGTGGGCGAGAGCCCGTGGAAGTTCGAGTCTTCTCGACCGCACCAGAGAGCGTGAGGCCCGTGCGCCAGCCGGGCCTCTCTTTCTTTCGGAACCTCGTTGGGACGGTGCCGGAGACGGTCTGAGGCCCGCGCAAGACCCTCGACGGCGTCGGCAAGCCGTCAAGCGACGTTCAAAACGCCCGATCAGGCCCTCGACGTGGAGCGACCCCGTATCGCTTGGCGTGCGGACACGTCATCCTGGCCAAGCGGCGCCTGATCCGGTTCACTGGCGATCGCTTGCGTCACCGGCTCACTGCGGGACCGGTGACGGCCACCTCTGGAGACGAAAAGGGACGACGTGACCGACCCGGTTCTCGACAACGACGCACCCCAAGCCGCCGAGCAGTCGGACGTCGGCACGGACGTCGACGCGGAACTCGTCTCCGGGGTCCACGAAGCCCTTTCAGCCGGGGATGTGGAGCGCCTGCGCGCCCACGTCGAGCCCCTGCACGATGCCGACGTCGCCGACCTGCTGCAAAGCCTGAGCGCCGATGATCGGCGGCGCTTCGTCGAGGTCTTCCGCGCCGATTTCCATCCCGCCGTGCTGGCGGAACTCGATGACCACGTGCGCGCCGAAATCATCGAGGAATTGGGCGTCACCGAGTTGGCGCAGGCCGTCGCCGAGCTGGAAACCGACGATGCGCTGCACGTCCTCGCCAATCTCGACGAAACCGAGCAGCAGCAACTCCTCGACGCCATCCCGCCCGCCGACCGGGTGGTCCTGGAGCAGGGGCTCGCTTATCCGGAATTCAGCGCCGGACGCCTCATGCGCCGGGAGATGGTGGCGGTGCCGACGTTCTGGACGGTCGGCGAAACCATCGACTTCCTGCGCCGCGAGGCGGAAGACGAGGAGTCGCTACTTCCCGACGAGTTCCATGACATCTTCGTCGTCGATCCGGCGTTCCGCCCGGTCGGGGTCGTGTCCTTGAGCCGCCTGTTGCGCACGCGCCGCCACGTCCCGGTCACCGACATCATGGCCTCCGAGATGAAACTGGTGCGCACCGATGTGGAACAGGAGGACGTGGCGTTCCTGTTCCGCCAGCGCGACCTGATCTCGGCCCCCGTGGTCGACGAGAGCGGCCGCTTGGTCGGCATGATCACGATCGACGACATCGTCGACGTGATCGACGAGGAATACGAGGACGACATCATGCGCCTCGGCGGCGTGCCGGGCGACGACCTCTACCGCGCCGTCGTCGACACCGTGCGAGCGCGTTGGCCGTGGCTGATGCTCAACCTCGGAACGGCAATCCTGGCCTCGTTGGTGATCGGCCTGTTCGAGGGGACGATCGCCGATCTCGTCGCCCTCGCCGTGCTCATGCCCATCGTCGCGTCCATGGGCGGCAATGCCGGAACGCAGACCCTGACCGTCGCCGTTCGCGCCCTGGCGACCCGCGAGCTCACGCCGGCCAACGCCCTGCGCGTGATCCGCAAGGAGGCCTGGGTCGGGACGATCAATGGCCTGTTGTTCGCGGTGGTCGCCGCCGGCGTCGCCTGGGTGTGGTTCGGCAATGTCATGATCGCCTTGGTGATCGCTCTAGCGATGATCGTCAATCTGATCGTCGCCGCCGTGTTCGGCGCGCTGATTCCGCTGATGCTGGAGCGCCTGCGCATCGATCCGGCGGTGGCGTCGGGCGTCTTTTTGACGACCGTCACCGACGTGGTCGGCTTCTTCGCGTTCCTCGGGCTCGCCGCGTGGATCATCCTGTGAGCGGCCGTCGGCCCCCTGGATCTACAGCGGCCAGACCAAGAGGATCATCGGGATGGCGACGAGGACGATCAACACCTCGAGCGGCAATCCCATGCGCCAGTAGTCGGCGAACCGGTAGCCGCCCGGTCCCAGGATCAGCGTGTTGTTCTGGTGCCCGATGGGGGTGAGGAAGGCGCATGAGGCGCCGATCGCCACCGCCATCAGGAACGGATCCGACGAAACGCCCAGCTGTTCGGCGATCGCCATGGAGATCGGCGCCATGACGACCGCCGTCGCGGCGTTGTTGATGATGTCCGACAGGGTCATCGTCACGACGATGATGATCGCCAGAATGGCCGCCGCCGGCCACGTGCCGGTCAGCGTCACCAGCCCATCGGCGACCAGATCGGTGACCCCGCTGCTCTGCAGCGCGCCGCCGATCGGGATCATCGCCCCGAGCAGCAGGATCACCGGCCAGTCGACACTCTCATACAGATCCCGGAGCGGCAGGATCCGTAGCAGCACCATGCCGGTCGCGGCCGCGGCCAGGGTGACCGGCAGGCCCGTCAGGCCCGCCGTGGCGATGATGATCGCCGCGGCGAACAGCAGCATCGACAGGATCGCCGGACGACGGGACGACGGCGCCGACGTCCGGCTGGCGAGCGGCAGGCAGCCGAGGGCCGGCACGATCGCGGCGAGCCGTTCGCTCTCGCCTTCGAACAGGAGAATGTCGCCGGCCTGAAAGCGGAAGCTCCGCATCCGGCCGCGGAAGAAGTGACCGCGGCGCGAGACGGCAAGCAGGCTGATGCCATAGCGTCGTCTGAGGCGCATGGACTCGCGCGTCTGTCCCTCCAGACGCGAGCGCTGCAGGACCACCGCCTGCATCAGCGACGTCTCCGAGGTGCCGATCAGGTTTTCCCGAGATCGTTCGCGGTCCTCCGGAGGACGGAGGTCGAGGGCCTTGAACACCGCGTCCATGTCGTCCGAACCCGCCTCGATCACCAGCATGTCGCTTTCCTGGATCTCCTGCGATCGGCCCGCGAGATCGATCCGCCGATCGTTGCGCAGCACCCGCAGGATCACCGCGTCATGCTGCGCGGCCGTGTCGTCCAGTTCTTCGAGGGAGCGGCCGATGGCCTTGCTCTCGGCGGGAACGGTCGCTTCGCCCACATAATTCTCTAGGTCCTCGAACTCGCCGGCGCTCGGGCGGGCGCGCCGGTCCGCCGGGATCAACCGCCAGCCGACCAGCGAGACGAACACGATCCCGGCCACCGCGATGGTGCCGCCGACCGGCGTGAAGTCGAACATGGTGAACGGCTGGCCGACGGCGTGACCACGAAAGGTGGCGACGATGATGTTGGGCGGCGTGCCGATCAATGTCGCCAGGCCGCCGAGGATGGTGCCGAAGGACAGTGGCATCAGCACCAGCGCCGGCGCGTGCCCGGCTCGCGCGGCGGACTGCAACGCCGCCGGCATCATCAACGCCAGGGCACCGACATTGTTCATCATCGTCGACAGAGCGCCGCCCACCGTCGCGAACAGCCCCACCTGATGGGATGGTCGTTCCAACGGCGGCAACAGGCTTCGGGCGATCAGGTCGACGGCTCCCGATGCCCGCAAGGCGCGGCTGATGATCAACACCAGGGCGACAGTCACGGTGGCCGGGTGGCCGAGGCCCGAGAACATCTCGTCGGCGGGCACGGCGCCGGCCAGCGTCGCCAGCACCAGGGCGCCGAATGCGACGACGTCGTAGCGCCAACGCCCCCAGGCGAACAGCGCCAGCAGCACGACGAGCAGGCCGATCAGGAACATCTGGGTGCCGGTCATGACCGCGCGCCGGGTCCGATTGCCGGCCTCACCCGGCGAGATCCGGCGAGGCGATGCCGCCGGTCAGCCGGACCAAGTCCCCGAAGGTCGTGGCGAAAACACAATGGGGGTGGCCGGCGGCGGCCCAGATCACCGGAAACCGGGCCAGCGACGGGTCCACCGCCGTCGGCAGCGACGTCGTGTGCGCCAACGGCGGCACGCCACCGATGGCGTAGCCGGTGGCGCTGCGCACCGTTGCCGCATCGGCGCGCCGCACCCGGCCAGTGAGGCCGAGGATCGCCGGCAGCGCCTGTTCGCGACAGTGTCGGTCGCCGGCGACGAGCGCCAGCACCGGCCGATCATCGACGATGAACACCAGGGACTTGACGATGGCGCCGAGCTCAGCGCCGACGGCCCGCGCCGCGTCCTCGGCGCTGCGCGCCGTCTCCGCCAGGGCGATCACCTCGGCGGCGACGCCGGCGGCCGCCAGCGCCTCCCGCACGCGCTGCACGGAGGCATTGGCCAGCGGGCTCACGACGCCCCCCGGTCCGCCAACAAGGGCACCATCCATGCGTCGGACACTTCTCCCGCCGCGCCAATCCGCCGCGCCAAGCCCATCGGTGGCAGCGGTCCCATGCCCTGTCTCCCCCGTCCTCGAAACGCCGCTCGTAGCATTTTTTCGCTGACTTGCGTAGCCACTTCGGCAACCGACCGGCGCCAGCACGCCACCGCGGTCCCGAAATCGTTTTGTGGGTATTTGAAGGCCTGATATTCAATCATCATTGCTCGATCGGCGACCGTCGAGGCACCGATCGGACGCCGAAAAAGCTAATGAAGATTTCACGGATCAAGGCTACCAAGCAAGGTTAGGAACCGCTATGACACTCAAAACCGCTGGGAAGACCGTCCGTGACCGTCGTTGACTTCAGCCCCCGCCGCTTGAGCCAAGCGGATGTTCATGCCCTCCGCGCCCACATCCTCCGCCTCATCGCCCGCGGCCGCGCCGACTGGTGGGACCTCGACATGGTCAATGACGGCTATGCGGCGGTGCGCGTGCTCGGGCCTTGCCGCGATCCTCTCTATGCCATCACCAAGGACGGCGGCGCCTACCGCGTCATCGCCGGCTGCGGCCGGCCGTTGGTGCAAAGTCGGCGCCTCGACAATGTCCTCGCCGTGCTCGCCTGAGCGGGCTGGCGGTCCGGACACCGGGTCGGAGCGGTGCCGGACCTGATGCTCGAACGCCGCCTCGGCGGCCGTGTCGCCGGGGTCGATGAAGCCGGCCGCGGGCCGTGGGCCGGGCCGGTGGTCGCCGCCGCGGTGGCGCTGCCGGCGGAGCCGCCGGCGGCCTTGATCGACGGCCTCGATGACTCAAAGCAACTCACTGCCAAGCAGCGGCTGGCGTTCATGCTGCGCTTACAACAGCACGCCGACATCGGCATTGCGATCGGGGTCGGCCTGGCCGACGTCGCCGAGATCGACGCCGTCAACATCCTGCAGGCGACCATGCTGGCCATGGCGCGGGCGGTGGCGGCGCTCGATCCCGCGCCGGACCACGTGCTGGTCGATGGCAACCGGTTGCCGGCCCTTGCCATCCCCGCGACGGCAGTGATCGGTGGTGATGGCCTGAGCCTGTCCGTCGCGGCCGCCTCCGTCGTCGCCAAGGTGACGCGGGACCGGCTGATGGCGGATCTCGCACGGCACTTCCCCGGCTACGGCTGGGAACGCAACGCCGGCTACGGCACGCCCGAGCATGATGGCGCGCTGCGGCGTATCGGCGTTACCCCGCACCACCGCCGCAGTTTCGCGCCGGTGCACAAGATCCTGTATCCAGGTTAGCCGCCGAAGCGAAATCTCGCTCTTAGAGTCCTCGGTCAACCCTTTGACTCCAATTCTTTCTTGACGCGGACTCGCCGCTGGCCGATCGTGCCGGGATGGACGCAGGGGACCCCGTTGCGCTGTGGAATCGCGTCGTCGTTGGCGACGCGGTCGAGGTCATGGCCGGGCTGCCGGCCGGCTCCGTCGACCTGATCTTCGCCGATCCGCCCTACAACCTGCAACTTTCCGGCGAACTCCGGCGACCGAACCAGTCGCGCGTCGATGGCGTCGACGATGCCTGGGACCGCTTCGACGACTTCGCGGCGTACGACCGCTTCACCGCCGGCTGGCTCGGCGCGGCGCGGCGCGTGCTCAAGCCCGAGGGCACCCTCTGGGTCATCGGCACCTATCACAACATCTTTCGCATCGGCGCCCTGCTGCAGGATCTCGGCTACTGGATCCTCAACGACGTGATCTGGCGCAAGACCAATCCGATGCCCAATTTCCACGGTCGTCGCTTCACCAACGCCCATGAGACGCTGCTTTGGGCGGCGCGCGACCGGACCGCCCGCTATCGGTTCAATTACCGGGCGATGAAGAGCCTGAACGACGACCTGCAGATGCGCTCCGATTGGTTGCTGCCGCTCTGCACCGGCCCCGAACGGCTGCGGCACGACGGCCGCAAGGCCCATCCGACACAGAAGCCGGAGGCGTTGCTGCACCGCGTCATCCTGGCGGCCAGTGCTCCGGGCGACGTGGTGCTCGACCCGTTCTTCGGCAGCGGCACTACCGGGGCCGTCGCCAAGCGACTCGGCCGCCGCTATCTCGGCATCGACGTCGACCCCGATTACGTGCGGCTGGCCGAGGAGCGACTGCTGGAGATCGTCCCCCCCGTCGAGCCGGCGGTGGTGTCGACGCCGAGCCGCCGCGACGCCCCGCGCATTCCCTTCGGCCGCGTCGTCGAACAGGGGTTGCTGCATCCCGGCCAGGTCGTCACCGACGCCTCCCGCCGCATCGCCGCGCGGGTCGCTGCCGACGGCACGTTGATCGTCGATGGCTTCCGCGGCTCCATTCATCAGGTCGGCGCGCACGTGCAGCGGGCCGCCGCCTGCAATGGCTGGCTGTTCTGGTGGGTCGAGCGCGACGGCGCCCTAGTGCCCATCGACGTGTTCCGTCAACGGCTGCGCGCCGAACTCCAATAGCTATCCCGTCGCGGCGTCGGGCGTCTTCAGCACGTCGCCATAGCTGGCGGCGACACCGGCGGCGACGACGTCCCGGCTGACCCGGGCCAGCGCCTTGCGGTCGCCGATCTCGACGGCGCGGAACGGCGGATGCAGCGTCAACCGCACCTCGGCCCCCGGCATCGCCAAGACGTTGAGCAGGTGCGGCGCCAGTGTCATGTCGCCGTGCCAGGCATAGAGGTCGCGGCGGGCGCCGGTGAGGGGCCGGCCGGCGCGGTCGCGGACGTAGGCGATGCTCAGCGGCTGCACCCAGGTGTCGGCCACATCGGCGCCGGGCGACACGATATCAAAGAGCGTCGACTTGAATGGCGCGACGCCGGCGCCGTCGGTGCTCGTGCCTTCGGCAAACAGGATCAGGTTGTCGCCGGCCACCAGCCGGGCGTGGATTTCGGCGCGTTGCGCGCGGGCGCGGGCCGGCGTCCGGTCGACGAGAATGGTGCCGGTGAGCGTCGCGATGCGACCGAACAGCGGCCAGCCGGCGACCTCGCTTTTGGCGATGAACACCCCCTCCACCTGCGACGATACGACGAGGATATCCAGGTAGGAGACGTGGTTGGCGACGAACACCGTCACGCCCGACGGTGCCACGGCGCCGCGGCTCACCACCCGCAGGCCGGTGAGCCACAATAGCGCCCGGCACCACGCCACCTGGACGCGGCGGCGCCAGCGTCGCGCCGACCGCGGCGCCAGACCGTACGCCAGCATCAGCAGGACCGTGACCAACAGCGCCGCCGGCGTGCGCAGCACGGCGCGCGCCCAGCGCATCCCCATGGTCAGGCGGCGACTTCGTCGGGGGGCGACCGTCGGTAGTGACGGTCATACTTCTTGGTCATCTGGTCCGTCTTGACGACGATGCAGACATCGATGGTGTTGAACTGCGGATCGACCACCGCGCCGTCGCCAACGAAGCCGCCGACCCTAAGGTAGCCCTTGATCAGGGGCGGCAGGTCGGCGAGCGCTGCCTGAACGTCGATGCCGGAGCGCGGAACGCCGCCCATCTCGACGTAGCGATGATCGAGCGCGCGCGGGCGGAGGCCCGACGGCGCCCGGTGGTAGTGGTGCAGATAGGCGAGTGCCGCACGCATGGCGCCGGGGTCGGTTCCCGGAAAGCTGGCGGTGCCGAACATCAAGGTGATGTTGTGGCGGATGACATATCCCGCGAGGCCGCGCCACAGGATCTGCAGCACGCCGCGGGCGCGGTACTCCGGGTGGACGCAGGCCCGCCCCAGTTCGACGCTCTCGCCCGGCTGCTCGAGCAGCACCGAAAGGTCGTATTCCTGGGAGGTGAGGAAGCCGCCGCCTCGTGCCGCCACCGACCGCCGGAGCAGCCGATAGGTGCCGACGACAAACGGCTGCGGGCGATCCACGTGCGTGTCGATGACGATCAGATGATCGCAAATGGGATCGAACGCATCGAAATCGAGCCCCCGCGCCGCGACCTCGGGGCTCGGCGTCGCGTTCATTTCCCGATAGAAGACGGTGTATCGCAGCGCCTGCGCCGCCTCCACCTCCGCCGGGGTTTCAGCGAGCCGGACCTGGAAGTCGTTTGAGTTCATAGGCTCGATGCGTCGATTTCGTCCTGCTTCGAGCACCGACATCACACCACGCCATCCGTTTCCGCATGCCGGATCGACAAAGGGCTAGGTATTGCAGAGCGACCCAGTGGCATCAAGCGGAATCGTGGGTCGCCGAGACCGGCAATCATCGCGTGGGGACCGGCTCGGGGCCCGAATAGTCATAGAAGCCGCGGCCGGCCTTGCGACCGAGCCAACCGGCTTCGACGTACTTGATGAGCAGCGGACAGGGCCGGTATTTCGAATCGGACAGGCCCTCGTAAAGGATCATCATCACGCCGAGGCAGGTGTCCAAGCCGATGAAATCCGCCAGCTCAAGCGGCCCCATCGGGTGCTGCGTGCCGAGGCGCATCGCCGTGTCGATATTGTCGACGGAGCCGACGCCCTCATAGAGCGCATAAATCGCCTCGTTGATCATCGGCATCAGGATGCGGTTGACGACGAATGCGGGAAAATCCTCGGCGCTGATCGGCGTCTTGCCTAGCGAGATGACGAACTCACGAACCGTCGTGAAACTGGCCTCGTCGGTGGTGATGCTGCGGATCAGTTCGACCAGCTTCAGCTTCTGCACCGGGTTCATGAAATGCAGGCCGAGCACCTTTCCCGGCCGGTCCGAATGGGCGGCGAGCCGGGTCACCGAGATGGTGGAGGTGTTGGTGCCGATGATCGCCTCTGGCGGCAGCGCCTCGCCGAGATGGCGGAAGACCGCCTTCTTGACGTCCTCGTCCTCGATCACCGCTTCGGCGGCAAGCTGGCAATCGCCGATGCCGGCGTAATCGGTGGCGGTGGTGATCCGGCCCAGTGCCTGCCGCACCTCGTCGGCGGTGAGCCGGTCCCGCTGCGCGGCGCGGCTGAGCGACTCTTCGATAGTGTTGATCGCCGCGTCGAGCCGGTCCTGTGCGATGTCGATCAGCACCACGTCGTAGCCGGCGGCGCTGCAGACCTGGGCGATACCGGTTCCCATCTGACCGGCGCCGACGACGCAGACCTTGCGGATCTCCATGGCGCCCGGCTCCGTTCCGGCGACGACTATGCGCCGAGTTCCTTTTCGAGATCCGGCAGCGCCTGGAACAGATCGGCGACCAGTCCGTAGTCGGCGACCTGGAAGATCGGTGCCTCCTCATCCTTGTTGATCGCAACGATGACCTTGCTGTCCTTCATGCCGGCCAAGTGCTGGATGGCACCGGAGATGCCCACGGCGATGTACAGTTCGGGCGCCACGACCTTGCCGGTCTGCCCGACCTGATAGTCGTTGGGCACGAAGCCGGCATCGACGGCGGCACGCGACGCCCCGACGGCGGCCCCCAACTTGTCGGCGATGGTCTCCAGCAGGTGGAAGTTGTCGCCGCTCTGCATGCCGCGGCCACCGGCGATGACGATGCGGGCGCTGGTGAGTTCGGGGCGCTCGCTCTTGGTCAGCTCCTGGCCGACAAAACGTGAGACGCCCGCATCCTCGCCGGCGGCGACCTCCTCGACCGTGGCGCTGCCGCCGGTCTCTGCCGCCGCCTCGAAGGCGGTCCCGCGCACCGTCACCACCTTGATCGCATCGGCGCTCTGCACCGTCGCCATGGCGTTGCCGGCATAGATGGGCCGAACGAAGGTGTCGGCGCTCTGAATGCCGCTGATGTCCGACAGCATGGCGACGTCGAGCAACGCCGCGACCCGCGGCAGCACGTTCTTGCCGAAGGTGGTGGCCGGCGCCAGCACGTGGCTGTAATCCTTGGCGAGACCGACGATCAACGGCGTCAGCGACTCGGCCAACGGATGCGCATAAACCGCGCTGTCGGCGAGCAGCACCTTGCCCACGCCCGCCACCTTGGCGGCGGCGTCGGCGGCGCCGCGGCAGCCCTGTCCGGCGACGAGCACGGTGACGTCGCCCAATGTCGTGGCGGCGGCAATGGTGTTCAGGCTCGCGGGCCTGAGCCCGGCGTTGTCGTGTTCGGCAATGACCAGAACGCTCATCAGATGACCTTCGCTTCGTTCCTGAGCTTGGCGACGAGTTCGGCGACGGAGTCGACCTTGATACCGGCCTCGCGCTTCGGCGGCTCGACCACCCTCAGCGTTTTCAGCCGTGGCGTCACGTCGACCCCAAGGTCCGCCGGGCTCAGGGTTTCGATCGGCTTCTTTTTCGCCTTCATGATGTTCGGCAGCGAGGCATAGCGCGGTGTGTTGAGTCGGAGGTCGACGGTGAGCACCGCCGGCAGCGTCAGTGCCAGCGTCTCCAGACCGCCATCGATCTCGCGCACCACCTCGGCCGCGTCGCCATCCACCGTCAGGCCGGAAATGAACGTCCCCTGGCCCCAACCGAGCAGCGCCGCCAGCATCTGTCCGGTCTGGTTCGAGTCATCATCGATGGCCTGCTTGCCCATGATGACCAAGCGCGGCTCCTCGCGATCGACGATCGCCTTGAACAGCTTGGCGACCGCCAGCGGCTGCAGTTCGCCGTCATGCGGCACCAGGATGCCGCGGTCGGCGCCCATGGCCAACGCCGTGCGGATGGTCTCCTGACACTGCTGGACACCCATGGACACGGCGACGATCTCACTGACCGTGCCGGCCTCTTTCAGGCGGATGGCCGCTTCCACGGCGATCTCGTCGAAGGGGTTCATGGACATCTTGACGTTGGCGGTCTCGACCCCGGTTTGATCCGCCTTGACGCGGATTTTCACGTTGTAATCGATGACCCGTTTGACGGCGATCAGGACTTTCATGATGAACCCGTGATGCTCCCTCGGACAACAGGCGGCCGGCGCGGGCGGACGGACGACGGTGTGCCTCAACCAGACAACGCCGGGCCGGGACCGGTTTCCCCCTTCGCAGCCGCGGCGATGGTCACACTAAGGTCCGGCGATACCGAGGTCAAGCCAACCCGGCCGCCCGGCCAGCCGCGCCGAAGCGCACCCGTCAGCCGCCCGAATTACGCCTGCAGGCGACTGACCTGTGACTGCATCGCGGCGATCCGGTTTTCGTCGGACGGATGCGTCGACATGAACTCCAGCGGCCGCGCTTGGTTGAGTTGCGTCATGTTCTCCCAGAACGCGACGGCCTCGGCGGGCCGGTAGCCGGTGTTCGCCATGTAGGTGACGCCGAGGCGGTCGGCCTCGTATTCGTGCGCGCGGGAGTAGGAGAGGATGACGCCGAAGGTCACACCGGCGCCGAGGACGGCGGCGATCTCGTTGCGATAGCGGACGTCGCTGGCGGCGAGGCCGGCGGCGGCGACGGCGAGCAGCGCGCCCGCCGCCACTTGTTGGCTGTAGCGCTCGGCCGAGTGGCGGGCGGCGATATGGCCGACCTCGTGCCCCGTGACGGCGGCCACCTGCGCCTCGTTGTCCATCATGTCGAAGATGCCGCTGTAGAAGCCGACCTTGCCGCCCGGAACGGCGAACGCGTTGATCTGCGGATTGTCGAAGACGGCGAATTCCCAGTCGTATTGGGTCTGCCCCGCCGCGTCGACACAGCGCTGGCCGGCCCGCTCCAGCATCCGCTGCTTGCCGCGGTCGCGGCTTAAGCGTTCCTTCGCCTTGATGTCCTTCCACGTCGCCGCGCCGAGCTGGGCGAGCTGGTCATCGGACACGAGAATCAGTTGCGAGCGACCGAGGCTCGGATTGTAGGCGCAGCCGCTGACGGCGACGATGCTGCCGGCCAGCACGCCCCGGAGAAACCTGCGCCGCGTCATCGGAACGATCATCATGGCTCCAGCGCCCTGCTCCGAAACGATACGAGGGTCGTCGAACGTATAGCGCGACGGCTGGCCCGAAACCACCCGCCGACGCCGACGTGCCCTCAGAAGCCGACGTCCTCGGGGAGGATCCAATTGGGCGGCGTGTGCCCGTCGACGAACGACTTGACGTTGACCAGCACGCACTCGCCCATGCCGATGCGCCCCTCCCAGGTGGCCGAGCCCATGTGCGGCAGCAACACGACGTTGTCCAGCGTCAGCAGCTTGCGGTTGATCGCCGGTTCGCTCTCGAACACGTCCAGCGCCGCGCCGGCGATCTCGTGGCCGCGCAGCAGGCGGATCAGCGCGGTCTCGTCGATGATCTCGCCGCGCGCGGTGTTGACGATGTACGCGTGCGGCGGCATCAGCTTCAGGCGACGCGCCGACAACAGGTGAAAGGTCGCCGGCGTGTGCGGGCAGTGGATGGTGATGATGTCCATCCGCGCCAGCATCTGGTCGAGGCTCTCATGGTAGGTAGCGTCCAGCTCCACCTCGATGTCGGGATGCACCCGGCGGCGGTTGTGGTAGTGGATCCTCATGTCGAAGGCGCGGGCACGGCGAGCGACGGCTTGGCCGATTCGGCCCATGCCGACGATGCCGAGCCGCTTGCCGGAGACGCGGCGGCCCAGCATCCAGGTGGGCGACCAGCCGGACCATTCGCCGGCGCGCAGCACCCGTTCGCCCTCGGTCAGGCGACGGGGCACGGCGAGGATCAGCGCCATGGTCATCTCGGCCGTGTCCTCGGTCAGCACGTCGGGGGTGTTGGTGACGGTGATGCCGCGCTTGCGCGCCGCCTGCAGATCGATGTGGTCGACGCCGGTACCATAGTTGGCGATTAGCTGCAGCCGGTCGCCGAAGCCATTGATCAGCTTGGCGTCGATTCGGTCGGTGACGGTCGGCACCAGCACATCGGCGTCCGCCGTCGCGGCGGTCAGCTCGGCTTGGCTCATCGGCTCGTCGGCGAGATTCAGGCGGACCTCGAACAGCTCCATCATCCGCGTCTCGATGACGTCGGGGAGCTTGCGGGTGACAACGACGATGGGTTTGTCTTTGGGCATCGGCGTCCCGGGGTTCGCGCGCGTCGCCTCGCCGATAGCACCCCCGCCGCGGACTGTCAAAGTCCCGAGGCCTCTTGACCTCGGCGGGATCGCGGCGGTTTCATGGCCATCGCATCAAAGTTCGCCAACGACGGGTCGTATGGTCGTGCGATTTCAAGGATCACGCTTCTGGCTCGCGGTCGTGCTCGGCCTCGCCGCGACCGCCGCCGCCGCCACCGAGGGGTCTGGGCTGCCGGTGCCGCGCTTCGTCAGCCTGCGGGCCGATGAGGTTAACATGCGCACCGGCCCCGGGACGCAATATCCGGTGGACTGGGTCTTCCGGCAACGCGCCCTGCCGATCGAGGTGATCAACGAGTACAGCCATTGGCGCAAGGTGCGCGATTGGCAGGGCGACGAAGGCTGGGTCCACAAGAGCATGCTGAGCGGCCGTCGCACCGTCCTGGTGATCGCCGACGACACCACGCTGCGCGCCGCCGCGCGCCCCGACAGCCGGATCATCGCCCGACTGGAACAGGGGGTGGTCGGGCGCATCGTTGCCTGCCCGGCCACGGCACCCGCCTGCCGTTTGGTCGTCGATCAATATAACGGGTGGGTCGCCCGCAACGCCCTCTGGGGCCTCTACGCGGGCGAAACCCTGGACTAGTGGATCGGATCTGGTGGTTCGATTCAGCTGACGGATGGGACTCATCCGTCAGCATCGAACCACTAGGTCCTGCCGCGTCAGCCCGTCGCGTCGAAGTCGGCGGCGAGGGCGGCGCGGGTGGCGGCCGACAGCGCGGCCATGTGATCATAACCGGGGTGGCCGATGGCGAGCACCACCCGCCGGCCCGGCTCCCGGAACGCCGCGATCTCGGCCGGGGAGAACGGAAACTTCAGAAAGTGGATCGATGACGTCTTGCCGTCCTCCTTGGTGCGTTCGACGTCGCCTTCCGGCACCGCGGCGACGACCGCGCCGTCGATGGTGAGCGTGATCGTATTCTCGATGCCGCCAAGCCCGGACAGCACGCGATGGCGGCGCACCGAGTCGTCGATCTCGATCATCATCGTCGCCACCAGGGTCCGACCATCGGGCACCAGCGGCGCGTAGGCCGCCAGTTCGTCGGCCACCTGCTCCTCCCCGCCCTTCTCGATGCGCAACATCTCGTGGATCTGGTGCAGCATCGTGTCGCGGTTCTCGAAATAGAAGGTGGCGTCCGGGCCGACGGCGACGCGACGGTCGCGCTTCAATTGGGTGACGGCGCGCCGGCGCTCATCGCGGACGCGCTCGTAGGCGTCCATCGAGAGAATGTCGTCGCGGCTGATGGTTTGGGCGTTCATGGTCCTCACTCTCCGTTGCAGTCTCGGCTAAAGGCCATACGCGCGCGCAAGAATTTGGATCGGGTGATGCACAGGCTCGACCGTGGCGCCGTCGCCGTCGAGGCGCTCCATCCCCTGGATGATATGATCGCGGGCCAGCGGGCACTCGGAGACGACGAAGCCGGCCTTGCTGTCGCGGGCCTGGCGGGCCACCGGGCGGCCGACCTTCAGCGCCACGTCGAAGTTCTCCTTCATGATGCCCCACGAGCCGCCGTGCCCCGAGCAGCGCTCGATCACCGTCACCTCTGTCTCTGGCAACAGCTTCAGCAGCTCCGTGGCCTTCTGACCCATGTTCTGGGCGCGGGCGTGACAGGCGATGTGCATGGCGACGCCACCGGCCACCGGCTTCAGGCCATCCGCCAGCCCGTTCTTGCGGGCGATCTCGACGATGTACTCCGAGGCGTCGAACACCGCTTGGCTCAGCGCCTTGACGTTGGTGTCGTCGGGCTCGATCAGCGGCCACTCGAACTTCATCATCAGCGAGCACGACGGCACCAGGGAGACGACGTCGTAGCCCTTGTCGATCCACGGTCGCAGCTCGGCGGCGATGTGGCGCGCCTTTTCGGCGACGCGCGCGAGGTCGCCGTGCTCGAGTTGCGGCATGCCACAGCAGGCCGGATAGACGACCTCGGTCTCGACGCCGTTGCGGGCGAGCACGCCGAGGGTGGCCTCACCGATCGCCGGATTGTTGTAGTTGGCGAAGCAGGTGGCATAGATCACCGACTTGCGCCCGAACCCTGGCGCGCTGCGATTGACCTTGGGCTTTGTCCGCTTGGCGGCGGCGGCGAAGGTACGGCCGTGATATTCCGGAAGGTGCGCGTCCCGATGCACGCCGGCGACCTTCTCGAGCAGCGGGCGGGTGAGCGTATTGCCGCAGCGGCTGGACCAATTGGCGACCGGAGCCACTGCGGCGGCCAGCTTGCCGTTGCGATCGGTCTCGGTGAGCTGCCGCGCCGCGAACGGCACCTTGCCCTGTTTCTTCTCGACCGCGCGATAGCGCAGCATCAGGTGTGGGAAGTCCAGGTTGAACTCGTGTGGCGGCACGTAGGGACATTTGGTCAGAAAGCACATGTCGCAGAGCGTGCAGGCATCCACCACCGGCTTGAAATCGGCGCTTTGGACGGTGTCCAGTTCGCCGCTCTCCGACCCATCGATCAGGTCGAACAGCCGCGGAAAGCTGTCGCACAAATTGAAGCACCGTCGGCAGCCGTGACAGATGTCGAAGACCCGGCGCAGCTCCGCATCCAGCTTCGCCTCGTCATAGAAGTCCGCGTCGCGCCACGCGATGGGATGACGGATGGGCGCGTCCAGACTGCCTTCGCGCATGGCTCTCTCCTTTCGCGCCGCCCGGGGCCGACGGGCGGATCGTGTGCCGGGAACGCTTGCTTGAGCGCTTGGGGGCGCAGCCCGATGCGGGACGGGACCGCCCCGTCACGCGAGTCCAGCTTAGCGCCGATCGCGTGACGGGTGAAAGGCCCCGCGCGGGGGGAGCGGAGCCGCTGCCCGACCGCGGATCAGTCGAGGGTGTCGAGGGCCCGCTGGAACCGACCGGCGTGGGACTTCTCGGCCTTAGCGAGGGTCTCGAACCAGTCGGCGATCTCCTCGAAGCCCTCTTCGCGGGCGACCTTTGCCATGCCGGGATACATGTCGGTGTATTCGTGGGTTTCGCCGGCGATTGCCGCCTGAAGGTTGACGGACGTGGCGCCGATCGGCAGCCCGGTTGCCGGATCGCCAACGGCTTCCAGGAACTCCAGATGGCCATGCGCGTGTCCGGTCTCGCCTTCGGCGGTCGAACGGAACACGGCGGCGACGTCATTGTAGCCTTCCACGTCGGCCTTTTGCGCGAAGTAGAGATAACGGCGGTTGGCCTGCGATTCGCCGGCGAAGGCGTCCTGCAGGTTCTTCTCGGTCTTCGACCCCTTAAGCTGAGCCATCGTGTTTCTCCCTTACGACAGGTGGAGCGTCGCCGGAATCATAGCGAACGCTATCAACTCACTCTCACAGTGTCGCAGTCGCCGTGGATGGCGTCAAGGAGTTTTTTGAACGTCTCTAAAGTGGCCGTCAACACGCTGATTTTGCTGATTATCATTATCAGTCGTGACGCGCACGATGACGTCGACGCGGGCGATGCTGGTGCCCTGCGGCGGGGTCGGAATGGTGGAGACGACCACCTGCTCGGCCGGAATGTCAGCGAGACGGCCCGTACCTTCGAAGAAGAAATGATGATGGTCGCAGGTGTTGGTGTCGAAATACGAGCGGGTCCCGTCAACGACGATCTCGCGCAAGAGCCCGGCCGCAGTGAACTGGTGCAGCGTATTGTAGACCGTCGCCAGCGACACCTTGACGTCCGCCGTCAGGGCTTCCTCGTGCAGGCCTTCGGCAGTGACGTGTCGGTCACCGCCCTCGAACAGCAACCGCGCCAGCGCCAGGCGCTGGCGCGTCGGACGCAGATCGGCTGCACGGAGCAGGTCAATGGACCGGCTGAACGGTCTTTCCCTCAACATGCAGCGGGACATGGGAACGCGGCGCCCGGGCTGCAAGCGATTGTTGACCGCAACTGCGTTTTCGCCGCCGATCGTTCAGTCACCGGTCGCGATGCGGTCGACGAGTTGCTGCACCGTCGGCACGAAGCCGTTACTGTAGAACGGATCGCTGGCGAAGCGATAGGCATTGTGGCCAGCAAACAACAGATTGCGTTCGACATCACCATCGTGCGCGATCGCCTGCAGCGTCTTCTGGATACAGAAGGAACGGGGATCCGCCAGCTTGCCGGTGGTCCCGGGTTCGTGCTCCGACCAGTTGCTGAAGCGGCAGGCGCTGAGGCACCCCATGCACTCCTGCTGATCGACGCGGATCTCGCGGGATTTCTCGGGCGAGACGAAGATCAGCGTCGCATCGGGCGTTTTCATCGCTTCGGTGAAGCCCGCCGCCATCCAGGCGTCGACGCGCCGGTGGTCGGTGGGCGTCAGATAGACCCGGCGGCCGCGCGCGCCCATGGCCAGCGGCTCGACGTGTTCGCCAACAGGCTCACGGGTGAAAGCGACCTGACGGTCGTTGCGCTCCACCAGCTCATCGAGGAAGGCGTTGCGCACCGACGATGAATAGAAGCCGGTCGGGCTGAACCGGTGCAGATAGACGTCGCCCTCGGACAAGGTCAGCAGCCGCTGTTTCCAGGCATCGGAGATCGGGCTTTCCTTGGTGACCACCGGCCGCGTGCCGAACTGAAAGGCGATCTCGCCCAGTTCGGGGTTGCCGATCCAGTCCGCCCACTCGCGCAGATACCAGACACCACCGGCCATGAAGATCGGCGTGCCATTGATCCCGCAGTCGCGCATGTGCCGGCGCAGGTCGACGACGCGGGCGTAGGGCGGCTCGGGGCGGTTCGGATCCTCGGAATTGCTGAGCCCGTTGTGGCCGCCGGCGAGCCAGGGGTCCTCGTAAACCACGCCGCCCATCAGTTCGCCGTACTTGTGATAGGCGCGCTTCCACAGAGCCCGAAACGCCCGCGCCGAGGAGACGATGGGATAGTAATAGACGCCGTAGCGGGCGGCGATCTCCGCCATCCGATACGGCATGCCGGCACCACACGTGATGCCGTGGATCAGCCCCTTCGCGCCTTCCAGGATGCCGCTGAGGATCCGGGGCGTCGCCGCCGCCTCCCACAGCACGTTCATGTGGATGCGCCCACGCCCGCCCGACACCTCGTGAGCGATGCGGGCCTGCGCAATGCCGCCGCGGATCGCGTGCGCGATCAGTTCTTCGTAGCGTTCCCGCCGGGTCTTGCCGAGATAGGTCTGGTTGACGACGTGACCGTCCTTGTCGAAGTAATCGGCATTGACACCCGAAAAGGTGCCAACCGCGCCGGCGGCGGCGAAGGCCCCGGCACTGTGGCCATTGGAGACGGAAACGCCTTTGCCGCCCTCGACGACGGGCAGCACGTCACGGCCGGAAAGTTTTAATGAATTCAATGGTCGCATGAGCGGGTCGATCGGCTGTTCGGTGAATCCACGAGTGATGGGGGCCGCGTGCGCGGCGGCCCCCAAATCCTCGTCTCAAGCTATATACGCCGGTTGGGACGAAAAGCGACCCGCCGCACGAACTTTCGCCGGCGCAGCGTTCGCCCCGGGGCCCGAGCGGGCCAGCAATCGGCCCCAGGTGTGCCGCGGTGCTCCGGGGCGTTGCCGATCCGACGGCTACTCGGCCACCTCTGCGGTTGTCGGCGAGGCCGTCAGATCCTGGCCCGTATCCTGGTCGACGGCGCGCATGGAGAGTTTGACCTTGCCGCGGTCGTCGATGCCGATCAACTTCACCTTGACGGAATCGCCGACATTGACGACGTCGGTGACGTTCTTGGTGCGCTCCTTCGAAAGCTCGCTGATGTGCACCAGGCCGTCGCGGCTCCCAAGGAAATTCACGAACGCCCCGAAGTCGACGACTTTGACCACCTTGCCGGTATAGATCTCGCCCACTTCCGGCTCGGCGGCAATGCCGCGGATCCAGTCAATGGCCGCGTCGGCCGACCGCTGATCCACCGCGGAGACCTTGACGGTGCCGTCGTCCTCGAGATCGATGCGGGCGCCGGTGACCTCGCAAATTTCGCGGATGATCTTGCCGCCCGGGCCGATGACCTCGCGGATCTTGTCCTTGTTGATGTGAATGACGGTGATCCGCGGCGCCGTTTCGCTGACGCCCTCGCGGGCAGCGGTGATGGACTTGTTCATCTCGCCCAGGATGTGCCGTCGGCCGCCAAGGGCTTGGTCCAGGGCGACACGCATGATCGCCTCGGTGATCGAGGTGATCTTGATGTCCATCTGCAGCGCCGTGATGCCCTGATCGGTGCCGGCGACCTTGAAGTCCATGTCGCCCAAGTGATCCTCGTCGCCGATAATGTCGGACAGCACGATGAAGTCGTCACCTTCCTTGATCAGGCCCATGGCAATCCCGGCGATCGGCCGCTCCAGCGGCACGCCGGCGTCCATCATCGACAGCGACGCGCCGCAGACGCTGGCCATGGACGACGAGCCGTTGGATTCGGTGATCTCGGAGACGACGCGGATGGTGTAGGGGAAGTTGTCCTTGCTGGGAACCAAGGCGCGAACCGACCGCCAGGCGAGCTTGCCGTGGCCGACCTCGCGACGGCCGACCGGCCCCATGCGTCCGGCCTCGCCCACCGAATAGGGCGGAAAATTGTAGTGCAGCATGAAGTGCTCGCGGTATTCGCCGGCGAGCGCGTCCATGATCTGTTCGTCCTGGGCGGTGCCGAGCGTCGTGACCACCAGGGCCTGGGTTTCGCCACGGGTGAACAGCGCACTGCCGTGCGCCCGGGGCAACAGCCCGACCTCGACCGCGATTGGCCGCACGTCGGCGGGGCCACGGCCATCGATGCGCTGTGATGTCGACAACACGCGCCGCCGCACCACGTCCTTTTCCAGGCCTTTGAACACGTCTTCAAAGTGCGCGATGCGGATCGCCGGATCGAGGGTCTCGTCACCGGCCAGCGTCTCGGCCACTTGGCTCTTCAGCGCGTATACCTTGTCGCGGCGCGCGGCCTTCGCGGTTTCCTGATAGGCGGCGGCCAACGGCTCTGCGGCCATGGCGCGGACCCGGGCGGCCAGATCGTCGCGGGCCGGCGGCGCCGGCTCCAGGTCCACGGGCTCCTTCGCGCACGCCTCGGCGAGGGCGATGATGGCGTCGATCGCCGCCTGGTTGGCGCGGTGGCCGAACATCACGGCGCCGAGCATGGTGTCCTCGGAGAGCTCCTTCGCCTCGGATTCGACCATCAGCACGCCCTCGCGCGTGCCGGCGACGATCAGGTCGAGGGTCGAGTTGCCCATTTCGTCGAGCCTGGGGTTGAGAACGAAGGCTCCTTCGACAAGGCCGACGCGGCAGCCGCCTATGGGGCCGAGAAATGGCACCCCGGACAGCGTCAGCGCCGCCGACGTGCCGATCATCGCGACGATATCCGGGTTGTTCTCCAGATCATGCGACAACACCGTGCAGATGACCTGGGTCTCGTTGCGGAATCCCTTGGCGAACAGCGGTCGGATCGGCCGGTCGATCAGGCGTGAGGTGAGGACCTCGTTCTCCGCCGGCCGGGTTTCCCGTTTGAAGAAACCGCCCGGGATCTTGCCGGCGGCGTAGGCTTTTTCCTGGTAGTGAACGGAGAGCGGGAAGAAGTCGAGCCCGAGCTTTGGCTGCTTGTCGAAGACGACCGTGCACAGCACTTTCGTGTCGCCATAGGTGGCGACGACGGCGCCGTCGGCTTGGCGAGCGATCTTGCCGGCTTCGAGGATCAAGGGCCGTCCGCCCCACTCGATCTCCTTGCGGAATTCCTGAAACATGGTGACCTTTCCTGATGTCCACCCGTCGCGGGCGCTCGGCGAGGCACCGCGGGCGCCGACGACGGTCCGGCCGTTCGCCGGAATAGGCGCGTTAGCGGCGCAGGCCCAGACGACCGACGAGCGTTTCGTAGCGGCCGACTTCCTTGCGCTTGAGATAATCGAGCAACTGCCGGCGCTGGCTGACCATGATCAGCAGCCCACGCCGCGAATGAAAGTCCTTCTTGTGGATTTTGAGGTGTTCGGTCAGGTTGCGGATCCGCTCACTCAGGATCGCGACCTGAACTTCGGGGGAACCGGTGTCACCGGTCGCTCTCGAATATTCCCCGATGAGTTCCTGCTTACGCTCAGCGGTAATCGACATCTCGATCTCCATACATCAAAGATTGAGGACTCGGAATGGCCGCAACTCACCCCCAGCGATCCTGGCCAATGCGACCGTGCGTCCGCCCAACGTTGCGCAGACGAGACCATCGCTGGAGGACACGGGTTGTGCCGCACGCCTGACGATCGGAAGAACCGCGACGGGTTGTCCTTGTTGCAGCCGTCGGGCCTCCACTTCCGTGATGACGAGCGCCGGGATGTCGGCCAGCGCGGCGTCGACAGGAAGCACGTGCTCTGCGAGCACGGCACTATGCCCAAGCTCGCGGAGTTTATCCAGAACAATTGCATGGGACTCGCGGAACGGTCCGACCGTCGTCCGGCGCAGCGCGACGATGTGGCCGACCGTGCCGAGAGCGGTGGCGAGATCGCGGCCCAGGGCGCGCATGTAGGCACCTTTTCCGCACGTTGCCTCGAACACCGCGTGATCGGCGTCGGGCAGGTCGATCAGCGACAGCCGCTCGATGACGACCGGGCGCGCCGCCAGCACCGGCGGCCGCTCGGCGCGCGCCAGGTCATAGGCGCGGCGGCCGTCGACCTTGATCGCCGAATAGACCGGCGGAACCTGCTGAATCTCGCCCTCGAAGCGCGGCAGGATGTCGCGGATCGCCGACTCGTCGGGGCGGACCTCGCTACTTGCGACCGGGCGACCTTCGGCATCGTCGGTATCGCGGCTCTCGCCCCAACGCAGCGTGAAGCGATAGATCTTGCGCCCGTCCATGACGTAGGGGACGGTCTTCGTCGCCTCGCCCAGCGCCACCGGCAGCAGCCCGGTCGCCAGCGGATCCAGGGTGCCGCCGTGCCCGGCCTTTTCGGCGTTCAGGGCGCGTCGGACCGCGGCGACGCACTGCACCGAGGTGGTGCCGACCGGCTTGTCGACGATGACCCAGCCGTGCACGGGATCGCCGCGGCGCCTACGCGCCATCGCCCCGATCCTCGTCGTCGTCCGCGCCCCCGACTTTGGCCCCAGCTTCAGCCCCGTCTCCGCCCTCGTCGTGGCCAGCCGCGTCGGCCGATCCAGGGGGCTCCAGGTCGCGGGCCACGCTCGGATCGCGCAACAGGCGCTCGATGTGGGCCGCCTCGTCGAACACCGCATCGTCACAGAAAGTCAGGTCCGGTGCGTAGCGGAGCCGGACCTGATCGGCGACGCGGCGGCGCAGGAACGGCCGGGCACGCATCAGCGCGGCGACGATGGCCTGCCGGTCGCCGCTGCCGATCCCACTGCCCAGCGGCGCCACATAGGCCGTCGCCCGCCGCAGATCGGGCGACATCCGCACCTCGGTGACGGTCAGCGGCGTCTCGGCGAGCCCCGGGTCGCGGACCTCGCCCCGTTGCAACACGGCGACGAGCGCGTGCCGCACCTCCTCGGCGACGCGCAACTGACGCTGGCTCGGACCCGCCGCGGCGCGCCGTTTCATGGCTCGCTCGAAACCGCGAGGATCAGGCGAGATGACGGACCAGCTCCTGCACCTCGAAGCACTCGATTTTGTCGCCCACCTGCAGGTCGTGATAATTGGCGAAGGCGACGCCGCATTCGTAGCCTTCCTTCACCTCGCGCACGTCATCCTTGAAGCGCTTGAGCTGTGACAGCTCGCCTTCGTGGATCACCGTGTCATCGCGCAACAGCCGCACCTTGCCGCCGCGCCGGATCAGCCCCTCGGTGACCATGCAGCCGGCGACCTTGCCGACCTTGGAGATCGAGAACACCTGGCGGATCTCGGCGTAGCCGAGGATCTGTTCGCGCAGTTGCGGCGCCAGCATGCCGGACATCATCGCCTTGATGTCGTCGACCACCTCGTAAATGATCGAGTAGTGGCGGATTTCGACGCCGTCCCGCTTCGCCATCTCGCGCGCCTGGGGATTGGCGCGCACGTTGAAGCCGATGATCAGCGCGTCGGAGGCACGAGCCAGCGTGACGTCGGACTCGTTGATGCCGCCGACGCCGGAGTGCAGCACCTGCGCCGTCACCTCGTCGGTGCCGAGCTTGTCCAGCGCGCCGACGATGGCTTCCGCCGAGCCATGCACGTCGGCCTTGATCACCAGCGCCACTTCCTTCTTTGCGCCCTCGCGGATCTGGTCGAATAGCTGCTCGAACGACGAGCGGCCGACCGGCTTCACCCGCGCTTCGCGGTCCTTGCGTTTGCGGAATTCCGAGACCTCGCGGGCCCGCGCCTCGCTGTCGACGACGCTCAGTTCATCGCCGGCGTTGGGCGTGCCGCCGAGACCGAGCAGTTCCGCCGGCATCCCCGGCGCCACCGCCTCAAGGCTGGCACCGGTGGCGTCGGTGAGGCCGCGCACCCGGCCCCATTCGCTGCCGGCAACGAAGATGTCGCCGACGCGCAGCGTGCCGCGCTGCACCAGCACGGTGGCCACCGGCCCGCGCCCGCGTTCCAGTTTGGATTCGACGACGACGCCTTCCGCCGGCCGCTCGGGGTTGGCGCGAAGATCCAGCAGTTCGGCTTGCAGCAGGATGGTTTCGACGAGCTTGTCCAGGTTCTCGCCGGTCTTGGCCGAGATCTCCACCGCCAGCGTTTCGCCGCCCATGTCCTCCAGCTGAATATCGTGCTGCAGCAGGTCCGTCCTGATCCGCTGGGTCTTGGCGTCGGGCAGGTCGATCTTGTTGATGGCGACGATCATCGGCACGCCCGCTGCCTTGGCATGGCTGATCGCCTCGATGGTCTGCGGCATGACGCCGTCGTCGGCGGCGACGACCAGCACCACGATATCCGTGACATTGGCGCCGCGCGCCCGCATCTGCGTGAACGCGGCATGGCCGGGCGTGTCGATGAACGTGATCTTGCCACCTTGCGGCACGGTGATCTGGTAGGCGCCGATGTGCTGGGTGATGCCCCCCGCCTCGTGCGCCACCACGTCGGTCTTGCGCAGCGCGTCAAGCACCGAAGTCTTGCCGTGGTCGACGTGCCCCATGACCGTGACCACCGGCGGCCGGCTCTGCAGCGCCTCGCTGGCGTCGTCGGCGCCCTTTAGGCCGATCTCCACGTCGGACTCGCTCACGCGCTTGGAATTGTGGCCGAACTCGTTGACCAGCAACTCCGCGGTATCGCCGTCGATCGTCTGATTGAGCGTGGCGACCACCCCCATGTTCAGCAGCTTCTTGATGACGTCGGCGCTGCGTTCGGCCATGCGGTTCGACAATTCCTGAACCGTGATGGTTTCCGGGATGATCACGTCACGCACCACCTTCAGCGCCTCGGCGCCATACATCTGTTGCTTGATCTTTTCCTTCATGCGGGCCCGACGCTGCGCCGCCAAGCTGCGCACGCGTTCCTCGCCGCGATCGGTCAGCGCTTCCGAGACCGTCAGCTTGCCCGACTGGCGGCGCTGATCGGCGCCACGCCGCGGCGTCGCGGCGGGGCGCCGCGGTTCGGCCTTGACCGTCTTGCGACCGCGGGCCGGCGCGTCGGCATCGGGTTCGGCCGCCGCCGCCCGGTCGCGCGCCGCCGGCGCCGGCTTGGCCGCGGCTTTCGGCGCCGCGGCCGCGGGTGTCTCCGTCGACGCGGGCGCGGCCACAGCCGGTTTGGCCGGTGCCGTCGGCTCGGGCGTTTCCGCCTCGACCGGCGCCGCCGCCTCGCCGTCCACCTCTTCCGAGGGCGGGGGCGGCGTCTCGGCCGGAACCGGCTCGCCCGGCATCTCGGTCTCGGGGCGGGCAGACTCCGCCACCACGCTCTCCGGTTCCTGCTCCAGCGGCTCGACCGTTGGCACCGGTTCCATTTCGAGAACGTCGAGATCCGCGGCTTCGTCCGCGCGGATGGCATCCTGCAGGGCGCGGGCGCGTGCCGCCTTTTCCTCGCTGGTCAGGTTGACGGGCGCGGCACCGCGCGCGCCGCCACGCCGACCGCCGGCCTCACCCTCGCCTGCCACCTTCGACAGACGGCCGAGTTCGTCCGGTGCGTAGGTCCGCCGTTTCTTGACCTCCACCCGCACCATCTTCGACCGGCCATGCGCGAACTTCTGCTGAACCTGACCGGACTCGACGGTCTTCTTCAACTCGAGCTTGCGGGGGCCGAGCGTCTTGCCCTTGTTCGTCGTGTCGTTACCGTCGCTCATGCCTCAACGCTTCATTGACCTCGTGGAAAAACATCATCGGCGCCGGCCGCGGCCAGCGCCGTCTTGCGAAACCCGGCGAGACGGCCGGCCTCGCGGCACAGCCGATCGGCCAGCGATCCTCTCGCGATCGCCGCGTGCACGACCCGGTCCCGACCGGCCGCCGCACCCAGCTCATCACTGCTGAGCACGCTGAGCCAGCGGATGCGGGGATCCGTCGCGCCGAGCTTGCGCCGGGATCCTGGCGCACCGTCCGTCGCTTCGACGAGAACACCGGCGCGGCCTTCGGCCAGCCACCCGCGCACCTTCTCGAACCCGAACACCGACTGCCCGGCGCGGCGCGCCAAGCCGATCAAGGCCTGACAGCGCCGGACCAGCAGCTCTTCGACGCGGCCGTCCAAATCGGCGGGAACGCGGACAGGGGCGCGCGCGGCCCGGGCGAACAGGTTCTTCGCGCACGCCTTCTTAAGCGCATCCCGATCGGCACTCAACCAAAATCCCCGCCCGGGCAACCGCTCGTCCACGTCCGGCACCACGCTGGCGTCGGGACCGACGGCAAACCGGATCATGCCGGCCTTGTCCTGCACGCCGCCACCGGCGAGGCAACGGCGCCGCGGACCAGCGCCATCGGGCGCCTCGATCGCCGTGGTCTGCGTCACTCACGACTCTCCGTCCCGACTCTCGGGATCCGGCGAAGCGCCGGAATCCAGTGCCGGCGAAGTGCCGGGATCCGATGCCGGCGCAGACCCGGCGGCAGACGTCTCCGGCGAGTCGGCGGCAGAGGCCGCTGCTGCTGCCGCCGCATCTTCGTCCTCGAACCAGTGGGCGCGGGCGGCCATGATGATCTCGTTGGCGCGGTCCAGGGTCATGCTGCCGGCGGGCGCGATCTCCAGCAGCTCGTCGCCGGCCAGGTCGGCGAGATCGTCCAGCGTCTTGACGCCCTGTTCGCCGAGCGCCACCAACGTCGCCGGATCGAGGCCGCCGATCGCCGCCAGCGCGTCGTCGACGCCGAGTTCGATCCGCCGCTGCGTCAACGTCTGATCGCGCTCGGTCAGGAACTGCAGCGCCCGGTCGCGCAGTTCTCCGGCGATCTCTTCATCGAAACCCTCGATCTCGCTCAGATCCTCGATGGGCACGTAGGCGACCTCCTCGACCGAAGTGAAGCCTTCGGTGACCAACAGATGGGCGATGACGTCGTCGACGTTGAGGGCATCGATGAATGTCTGCGAGCGGGCGCGAAACTCTTCCGTGCGGCGCTGCGACTCCTGGTCCTCGGTGAGGATGGCGATGTCCCAGCCGGTGAGCTGCGAGGCCAGCCGAACGTTCTGGCCGCGCCGCCCGATCGCCAGGCTGAGCTGCTCGTCGGGCACGACGACCTCGATGCGGCTCGCGTCCTCGTCGATCACCACCTTGGCCACCTCCGCCGGCGCCAGGGCATTGACGACGAACGTCGCCGGATCCGGCGACCACTGGATGATGTCGATCTTCTCGCCCTGCAGCTCGCCGACGACAGCCTGCACGCGGGAGCCGCGCATGCCGATGCAGGGCCCGACCGGATCGATCGACGATTCGTGCGAATACACGGCGATCTTGGCGCGCGAGCCCGGATCGCGGGCCACCGCCTTGATCTCGATGATCCCCTCGTAGATCTCCGGGACCTCCTGGGCGAACAGCTTCGACATGAACTTCGGGTTGGTCCGCGACAGGAAGATCTGCGGGCCCCGCGGTTCCTCGCGGACGTCGAGGATGTAGGCGCGCACCCGGTCGCCGTTGTTGAAATGCTCGCGCGGGATCGCCTCCTCGCGCCGCAGCACCGCCTCGGCGCGGCCGAGGTCGACGACGACGTTGCCGAACTCGATGCGTTTGACGAGACCGTGCACGATGTCGCCGATCCGGTCCTTGAATTCGTCGTACTGCCGCTTGCGTTCGGCGTCCCGCACCTTCTGGACGATGATCTGCTTCGCCGACTGGGCGGCGATGCGGCCGAAATCGATGGGCGGCAGCGGATCGACGAGCACGTCGCCGACCTTGGCGTCCGGCTTGCGCCGCGCGGCCTGTGCCGGCGTCACCTCGGTCGCCTCGTTTTCCACCGCCTCGACCACCTGGATATAGCGGGCGAGCGAGATTTCGCCGGAATGGCGGTCGATGGTGGCGCGGATGTCGTGCTCGCGGCCGTACTTCGACTGCCCGGCTTTCTGGATGGCCTGCTCCATGGCCTCCAGCACCTCTTCGCGGTCGATGTTCTTGTCGCGGGCAACGGTGTCGGCGACCGTCAAAAGCTCCGGTCGCGCATGCACCAAGTCGGTATCGGTGGTCGTCGCGTTCATGGTTTACCGTGTGGTTTCCTGGGGTCGGGCCGTGCTGGCGGCCAGCAGATCGTCGGTGAGCACGAGCTTCGCCTTGGCGATCCGCGCATATGGCAGCGTGACGTCGCCGGTTTCCGTGGCGAGCCTGACCGCATCCTCCGCGATGCCCGCGAGCCGTCCGGCGAAGCGGCGGCGGCCGTCCATCGGCGCGTCCAACTCGATCTTTGCCGCGAAGCCGGCGAAACGTTCGAAATCGGCGAGGCGGACGAGGGGCCGGTCGATCCCCGGCGAACTGACCTCCAGGGTGTAGCCGTCGGAGATCGGATCGTCCACGTCGAGCACCGCCGAGACGGCCCGGCTGACCTCGGCGCAGTCATCGACGTCGAGCGGCGCCTCGTCAAGGCGTTCGATCATCACCTGCAGGCGGAGTCGCTGTTGTCCGAACAACCGAACCCGGACGAGACCGAAGCCCATCGACTCGATCGTTGGTGAGATCAGGCTTTCGATCCGGCGCTCCAACGCGTCCGCCATGCGTCCAAGAACTCTCCCATAACAAAAAAGGCGGGCCTCACAGCCCGCCCCATCAAACCCGTCATCGGGGTTCAACGAGACATCGCTCTGCTGAACGATTAGCTGAAAATATAACCATCCAGGCGGTTCGCACAAGCCGCATTTCCGCCGCGATCACGCCGCGCCGCGGGGATTGCGTCGAAACCTCAGGTAGACGCAATTGGCGCCGCGCTCTCGCGCCTTCTCCTCGTAGCGCGTCGGCGCCTCGCCTGCGGGCCGCTCGCGCCAGTCGCCGGGCCGCCGCGCGCGCCAGGCGAAGGCGGGATGACCGCTGCCGTGTTCCAGCGCCCAGCGGACCATCACCGGATGATCGGTCGCCACCAGCAGTTCACCGGCGTCGACCATGATCCTGGCCAAATGGGTAAGGCTGTCGCGGCCGACGAACCGCCGCGCCGCATGTCGCGCCTTCGGCCACGGGTCGGGAAACATCACCAGCGTTCGGGCGATGCTGGCCTCGGCGAGCGTCGGCAGCAGCAGGCGCGCGTCATCGTCGAAGATCCGCACGTTGTGCAGGCGGTCCGTCTCGATCCGGGTGAGCAGCGCAGCGACGCCATTGACATAGGGCTCGCAACCGATCAGCCCGACGTCCGGATGCGCCGCGGCGAGGGCGGCGAGGTGTTCGCCGGCGCCGAAGCCGACTTCCAGCCAGACCGCGCGGACGGGCGGCTCGAACAGGCTCCGCGGATCGAGGGCGCCGGGCGCGGCGGGGCGCGTCACCCGCACCCTCGGCAGCATCTCCTCGAGGCGCCGCTGCCGGCCGGGACGCAGGCGCCGGCCGTGGCGCCGGCCGTGGAAGTTCAGGCGGGACTCGCCGGCCTCTGGCGCCCGGCGCACCGTCCTCAGAACGCCGACCGGAGCGCGTCGACCAGGTCGGTCCGCTCCCAGGAGAAGCCGCCGTCAGGCTCCGGCGCGCGGCCGAAATGACCATAGGCCGCGGTGCGGGCGTAGATCGGCTTGTTCAGGCCCAAGTGCTCGCGCATTCCCCGCGGCGACAGATCGACCAGTTCCCGGAGCACGTCCGAGAGCTTCACCTCGTCGACGGCGGCCGTCCCGTGGGTTTCGACATGGAGCGAGATCGGGTGGGACACGCCGATGGCGTACGACACCTGGATGGTGCATCGCGCCGCCAAGCCGGCGGCGACGACGTTCTTGGCGAGATAGCGCGCCGCATAGGCGCCCGACCGGTCGACCTTGGTCGGGTCCTTGCCGGAGAAGGCGCCACCGCCGTGCGGCGCGGCCCCGCCGTAGGTGTCGACGATGATCTTGCGGCCGGTGAGGCCGGCATCGCCGTCCGGGCCGCCGACGACGAAGCGGCCGGTCGGATTGACGTAGAAATGGTTCTCCTCACACATCCAGCCGTCGGGCAGGACGTTGACCACATGCGGCCGGACGATCTCGCGCACCTCGTCCACCGACAGGGCGTGGCCGTGCTGGGTCGAGACGACGACCGCCGTCGCCCCGACCGGCTGGCCGTTGACATAGCGCAGGCTCACCTGGCTCTTGGCGTCGGGGCCGAGGCCGGGTTCGGCACCGGAATGGCGGGCCTCGGCGAGTGAGCGCAGAATCGCGTGGGCGTAGAAGATCGGCGCCGGCATCAGCACCTCGGTCTCGGTGCAGGCGTAGCCGAACATGATCCCCTGATCACCGGCTCCTTCGTCCTTGTTGCCCGATGCATCGACGCCCAAGGCGATGTCCGGCGACTGGCTGTGGATATGCGAGGTGATCTCTGCGTCCTTCCAGTGAAAGCCGCGCTGCTCGTAGCCGATATCCTTGATCGCCGCCCGCGTGATCTCCCGCATCCGCTCGTGGGTCAGCGTATCCGGACCGCGCACCTCGCCGGCGAGAACGACGAAATTCGTGGTGCAGAGGGTTTCCACCGCGACGCGCGAGTACGGATCCTCCGTCAGAAAGGCGTCGACGATGGCGTCGGAAATGCGATCGCAGACCTTGTCCGGATGGCCCTCGGCCACCGATTCGCTGGTGAACACGAAATCCCGAAGCGACATGCTCGACATGGCCGACCTTTCGATAGATGGGATCAGGGATTGTGGGACCTTGGCGACCGTGGGGTGCGGCGTCACGCCGATCGCCGGCCTGCGCGTCCAGTGGGCGACGCGCGATGACCCTGTTGTTGCAGCAGCACGGCGCGACGTCAAGCCGCGCGCCGGCCCGGCCAGGGTGCTATTCCAGGGCTTCGCTGTTGGCGAGCGACTTGGTCAGCTCGAAAAGGCGGTGACGGACGCGGGGATCGGTGATGCGGTAATAGGCGCGGACCAGCTCCAGCGTTTCCCGCCGGGTCAGCGGATCCTGTTCGAGCGGCGCCTGCTTCGGTTCGTCGAGACCATAGAGTTCACTCGCCGCCTGCGGGTTGCCGTCCGGCATGTCATCGAAGAAGAAGGCGATGGGAACGTCGAGGATGCGGCTGAACTCGAATAGGCGCGAGGCGCCGATCCGGTTGGCGCCTCGTTCATATTTCTGGATCTGTTGGAAGGTCAGACCGACCGCTTCGCCCAGCTTTTCTTGGCTCAGGCCAAGGAGGGTCCGCCGCAGCCGCACCCGGGCGCCCACATGTACGTCGATCGGATTCGGTGTGCCCGGCGGCATCCGCTCGAAACGGGCGGCGGGAGCGGGTGATCGGGATCGGCCGTGTTCGCTCACAGTGCTCGCGCTCATCTCTGTTCGCTCCTCCCCTCCCTCCGAGCGGCCGACCCTGCCCCCCCCACGGCTCAGCCGTGGCGCGGGCGTCGACACACCTTTTCGGTGCACATCGTCGTTCGCGATGCCTCACGAATATTTTATCCACTACTCTTAGCGCAAAGCAACGATTGTTATCGCGATCTGGCGTCACAACCATGTAGGGAGACGCCGTCAGGCGCCGCGACGGCCGCTGAAAAGACCCATCAGGGCCACGCCGAGCAACAGCGGCAGCACGATGCGGTCCCCGAGCCGGGCATAGGGCGTGGGCGCCTCGAGCGGCCGCGGCAAAGGTCCATCGACGATGCCGGTTTGCTCGAGGCCGAGGCTGGCAACGATCCGCCCGAGGGGATCGATGATCGCCGAAATCCCGGTGTTGGCGACACGCACCAGCGGCAGCCCCTCCTCCACGGCGCGCAGGCGCGCCGCCGCGAAATGCTGAAAGGGTCCCGAAGAATAACCGTACCAGCCGTCGTTCGTGAGATTGAGCAGCCAGTCGGGCCGATCGTTCGCGGCGGCGACGGCGCCGGGGAAGATCACCTCGTAGCAGATCAGCGGGCCGACCGGCGGCAGCCCGGGCAGGCGCAGCGTCCGCAGGCCGGGGCCCGGCCTAAAGTCGACCGTGCCCTCGGTCAGCTTGCCGAGGCCGACGATGTCGCGGAACGGCATGTACTCCCCGAACGGCACCAGATGGACCTTGTCGAAAGCGCCGACGATGTCGCCATCGGCATCGAGCGCGACCAGGCTGTTGTACAGGCTGAACGAGCCGTCCGGCGCCGAGCGGCGCAGCGTGCCGAGCACCGTCAGCCCGTCCGGCGGGGTGTAGCGGCCGATCCGGGCGCGCCGCGCCGCGTCCTCCTCGAGGAACAGGGGCGCCGCGGCTTCTGACCAGAAAATGTGGGTCGGCGGCGGCGTGGCGGCGGAGGCACTCAGGGTGAGTTGGCTGTCGAGGTGGGCGTCGAGCAGGGCGCCCTGCCATTTGCGCTCCTGCGGAATGCTCGGCTGGACGAGACGCAGGTGGACGCCGTCGACCGTGCCGGTGTCGCCGACGACGGCCAGGCGCAGCATGCCGCCGCCCCAGACGGCGACGAGCACCGCCGCCGCGGCGATCACCGCGACGCCGGCGCGACGACCCGGCACGGCGCGGTCGGCGACCGTCGATGGCATCGCCACGGCGATGACGGTGGCGAGGCCGAGACCGTAGGTGCCGGCCAGCGCCGCCATCTGGATCATGCTGTCCGAGAACGCCCAGACGGAGCCGAGCAGGTTCCACGGAAAGCCGGTCAGCACCCAGCTGCGGAGCCATTCCGTGCCGATCCACGCGGCGGCCAGGACGAGAACGCCACCGATGCCCGTTCGCCCGACCAGGCGCGCCACCAAGCAGGCGAGCGCGGGGAAGCCGGCGAGCAGGGCGGCGAGGCCGAGCACGGCGAACGGTGCGATCCAGACGAACAGGCCGCCGCGCACGGCGAAGGCGTAGAACAGCCAGTAGAGGCCGACGAGAAAGAACCCCACGCCGAACCACCACCCGACGGCGAGGGCGGATGCCGGGCCGGCGATCCGCCGATCGGTGAGCCAGACGAGGCCGGTGAACGCCGGCACGAGCAGCGGCCACGCGTGCACCGGCGGCAGCGCGAGGCTGGCCAGCGCACCGAGGCAGAAGGCGATGAGAATGCGTCGCCCGCCACGCAGCCCGGTGACGACGGCATGCATCTTCAGGGCCCAGGCGCCGACGCGGCTCACCCCCGGCTCGGGGACGACGCGGACGAAGCGGCCGGCGGCCGCGGTCATTCCGCGTCCGGCGTCGACGCGACGGCCGGCGTCGTCTCCACCACGGGGGTGCGGCGGACGCGCAGCCGCCGAATGCGGCGGGGGTCGGCGTCGAGGATCTCGAATTCCAGGCCGGAGGAATGCTGGACCAACTCGCCGCGGATGGGCACCCGGCCGGCAAGAGCGAAGACCAAGCCGCCGAGGGTGTCGATCTCGTCGCGCTCTTCATCGAGCAGCACCGAGCCGTACTCCTGCTCCAGCACCTCGATCTCGGTTCGGGCGTCGACGTCGAGCGTGCCGTCGGCCCAGCGGACGAGCGTGTCTTCCGGGCTGCGGTCATGCTCGTCGTGGATATCGCCGACGATTTCCTCGACCAAGTCCTCGATGGTCACCAGGCCGTCGACGCCCCCGAATTCGTCCACCACCAACGCCATGTGGCAACGCTTGACCCGCATTTCGAGCAGCAGTTCGAGAACCTTCATGGACGGCGCGACGAACAGCACCCGCCGCAGGATCTTGCCAATCTTGAAGGACGCCGCCCGGTCGCGCCAGGCCAGCACATCCTTGATGTGGATCATACCGAGGGCGTCGTCGAGCGTTTCCCGGTAGACGGGGACGCGCGAATGCCCCTCGCGGGTCATCAGCTCGATCACGTCTGCCAGGTTGGCGTCGACCTCGATGCCGACGATATCCGGTCGCGGCACCATCGCGTCCTCGACCGATCGGTCGCGCAGCGCCAGGATGTTGGCGAACAGGACCCGCTCGTCCGCGTCGAGCGGAATCTCCGCCTCGTCCCGTTCCTCCATCAGCTCCGTGAGCGAATCCCGAGCGCCACCGTCGCCGTTGCGACCGCGCCGCAGGCGCCGCACCAGGGCGCGCAGCGGGCCGACGCCCACGCGCTCGCCGGCTGCCCGGCCGTCTCCGGGTCCCCTGCCGTCTCGAGATGATCGCGGGTCGTCGCCGGTGTCGGCGCCGGCCGCCGACGACGGGCTATCGGCTGTCGATCGGTTCATGGCTCCGCGTGAGAAGTGGCGCCTGCGGGTCGGCGCTGTCAACCGCCGCCAACGCCCGCGCCTCCACCGCCTCCATGTCCGCCGCCTCGGCGGGGGTCGAATGATCGAATCCCAAAAGGTGCAGCATCCCGTGCACGACCAGGCGGCTGAGATGGTCGGCGAGCGACCGCGCCTCGGCCCGCGCCTCCGCCGCCGCGGTCTCGTAGGCGACGATGATGTCGCCGATCGGGCGATCGGCGGCGGCGCGATCCGGCGGACCTTCGGCGGGATAGGCGAACGACAGAACGTTGGTCGCACCCTCGGCGCCGCCGTAGCGCCGATTGAGGTCCACCACCTCGGCGTCATCGGCGAGCGCGACGGCGACGACACCGACCAGCGGCGGCGCCCCCGCCGCCTGCCAGGCGGCGAAGCCGGCGCTGCGGCACACCGCCTCCGGATCGTCCAGCTCCTCCAGCCAGCGGCCGCCGCGGGGAACCACCTCGATGTCAGGCGCCGTCATCGTCGCCGCCGGCATGTTCGGACTTGTAGCGGGCGCCGACCTTGAGCCGGCTCTCGGCGGCATCGTAGGCGCGAACGATGCGGGTGACGAGCGGATGCCGCACCACGTCGGCGTCGGTGAACCGCACGCAGGCCAAGCCGTCGACGTTGGCCAACACCTCCAGAGCGTGGCGCAGGCCCGAGCGCGTCCCCTTCGGCAGGTCCACCTGGCTCAGGTCGCCGGTCACCACCATGCGGGCGTTCTCGCCCAGTCGGGTGAGGAACATCTTCATCTGCACGGACGTCGTGTTCTGTGCCTCGTCGAGAATGACGAACGCGTTGGCCAGCGTCCGGCCGCGCATGAAGGCCAGCGGCGCCACCTCGATTTCACCGCTTTCCAGCCGCTTCGCCACCTGCGGTCCGGGCAGCATGTCATAGAGCGCATCATACAGCGGTCGGAGGTAGGGATCGACCTTCTCGCGCATGTTGCCGGGCAGGAAGCCCAGCTGTTCGCCCGCCTCGACGGCGGGACGCGACAGGATGATCCGATCCACATCGCCGCCGACCAGTCGCTCCACCGCCTTGGCCACCGCCAGATAGGTCTTGCCGGTGCCGGCCGGGCCGAGCCCGAACACCAGGTCATGCTCGTCGATGGCGCGCAGATACGCCGCCTGGGTCGGGGAGCGAGGCGAGACGGTGCGATGACGGATCCGCACCGCCAGGTTGGCGTCCGCCGCGGTGCCGGTGGCGGTGACCATCCGCACCGCCGCATCGACGTCCTCGCCGCGCGCCGACTGGCCGTTGGCGAGTCGCCGATAGAGGTGATCGAGCACCGTGCGCGTCGCCTCCACTGCCTCGGCCGGGCCGCTGATCGTCAGCTGATTGCCGCGGGCGTCGGCGGTCACGTCCAGGTGCCGTTCGATCCGCGCCAAGTTGCCGTGGTGCGAGCCGAACAGCTGCATCGCCAAGCGGTTGTCATCGAATTCGAGCTGCAGCGTTTTTTCGGGCGGCACGTCGCCGCCGTCCGCCGGACCGGGAGACGTCATGCCACCGCCCGCTCGACGACGCTGCCGCTGAGGCTGTTGGCGAGGCCGCGCCGGATTTCGACCGCCGCCACGCCGCCGATCAGGTGCTCGCTCGCCGCCACGTGCACCGGCTGCTGATACGGGCTGCGGCCGACGATCTGCCCCTCGCGGCGGCCCCGGCCATCGAACAGAACCGGCAGGACACGGCCGACGCAGGCCGCGTTGAACGCCGCCTGCTGCGTGTTGAGCAGGGCCTGCAACGCGGCTAGCCGCGCCGCCTTCACCGCTTCGTCGACCTGCGGCAAGCGCGCCGCCGGCGTACCCGGCCGCGGGCTGTACTTGAAGGAGAACGCCTGCGCGTAGCCCACTTGGCCAACGAGATCCAAAGTCGCCTGAATATCCGCGTCGGTCTCGCCGGGAAAGCCGACGATAAAGTCGCCGCTCAGGGCCAGGTCGGGGCGGGCGGCGCGCAGCCGCTCGACGATCCGCAGGTAGTCGGCGGCGGTATGACGACGGTGCATGGCCGCCAGGACGCGGTCGCTGCCCGACTGGATCGGTAGATGCAGATACGGCATCAGCGTCGGCACGTCGCGGTGGGCGGCGATCAGGTCGTCGGCCATATCCAGCGGATGCGAGGTGGTGTAGCGGATGCGGGCCAGGCCGGGGATCTCGGCGATCGCCCGGATCAGCCGGGCCAGCGACCAGACACCACCATCGGGCGCCGCGCCGTGGTAGGCGTTGACGTTCTGACCCAGCAGCGTGATCTCGCGGGCGCCGCGTTCGGCGAAGCGCCGGGCCTCGGCGAGCACGGCGGTGGCCGGACGCGAATACTCGGCGCCGCGGGTGTAGGGGACGACGCAGAAGCTGCAGAACTTGTCGCAGCCTTCCTGCACCGTCAGGAACGCGCCCGCCTGCGGCCGCCGGGCATGGGCTTCGGGCAGCGTGTCGAACTTCGGCTCCGGCGGGAAGTCGGTGTCCAGCACCGGCGCGCGTTCGGCCAGCGCCCGCGCGACCATGTCCGGCAGGCGGTGATAGGTCTGCGGGCCGAACACCAGGTCGACGAACGGCGCCCGGCGCAGGATCTCCTCGCCCTCCGCCTGGGCGACGCAGCCGGCGACGCCGAGCAGGACGCGACGGCCATCGGCGCGCGGGCGCACGGTCAGCGGTCGCAAGCGGCCGAGTTCCGAATAGACCTTCTCCGCCGCCTTCTCGCGGATGTGACAGGTGTTAAGAACGACGAGATCGGCGTCGTCCGCCGCGTCCACCAGCCGCCAGCCGTGCGGCGCCAGCACGTCCGCCATCCGCTCGGAATCGTAGACGTTCATCTGGCAGCCGTAGGTCTTGATGAAGAGGTTCTTGGCCAAGCCCGTTCCGTCAGAAAGGCCGCACGACACGGTCACGACGAGTCGCGGGGCGGGCGGATCGGCACGCCGAACAGTTCCAGGCGGTGGCCCACCAGGCGATAGCCGTGCTGCTCGGCGATGGCGCGCTGCAGCGCCTCGATCTCGGCGCTGCGAAACTCGATCACCTTGCCCGTCTGGATGTCGATCAGGTGATCGTGGTGGTCCTCGGTCGCTTCCTCGTAACGGGCGCGCCCGTCGCCGAAATCGTGCCGCTCCAGGATACTCGCCTCTTCGAACAATCGGACGGTCCGATAGACGGTGGCGATGCTGATCCGCGGATCGATGTCCGTTGCCCGGCGATAGACCTCCTCGACGTCGGGGTGGTCCGTCGCCTCGGACAGCACGCGGGCGATGATCCGGCGTTGCCCCGTCATCTTCATGCCTTTTTCGGCACACAATTGCTCGATGCGTGATGGTGACGTCATCGCTCTCTCGCCGCCCGATTGCCTCCCGTTGGAGCCCGTTTCACCGGCTCGCCCCGCCTGTCTTCGTGATCGCGGCGGGTGCGAGCCCGTGGGTCATTCGTCTTCGTCGCGACGCCGCCGTGTGCCGAGGCCGATTTGCTTCGCCAGGTTGCTGCGATGCCGCGCGTAATTGGGCGCGACCATCGGGTAATCGGCGGGCAGGCCCCAACGCTCGCGGTATTCCTCCGGCGTCATGTTGTAGGCCGTCTTCAGATGCCGCTTCAGCATCTTAAGCTTCTTCCCGTCCTCGAGACAGATGATATAATCGGGGGTGACCGACTTCTTCACCGGGACAACAGGGCGCGGGCGGTCCGGCGCCTCCTGGTCGGACCCGATCCCGGAGAGGGTTCGATAGACCTCCTGGATCAGTTGTGGCAGGTCGGCAAGCGGGACGACGTTGTTGCCAACGTGCGCGGCAACGATTTCTGTCGTCAACTCCAACATTTCGCTTGGGTTTGGCTTATCCGTCATTCCTAGAGTTTCCCCCGGTTTCAAAACGTAGACGGGATATAATTCGACGCCGCTGGCAAGGCAAGAACCGAAGGTGAGCAATATAGAAAAAAGCAGCGAACCGCTGCAAACGGATTTCTTCCTCGACATCACGGGGGAGGTGTGTCCGCTGACGTTCGTGCGCACCAAGCTTTTGATCGAACGGATGTCCGCCGGGCAGACGGCGCTGATCCGACTTAAGGGCGCCGAGCCGCTCGCCAACGTGCCGCGGTCGATCGAGGCGGCGGGACACGCGATCGAGGCCTTCGCGCCGGAGGATCCCGAGGCCGATACCGCTGCCGTCCACCGCATGGTGATTCGCAAGCGCTGAGCTCAGCGGGCCACCGCCAGATCGCGCGCGAGGATCGCCGCGTCGACGCCGGCCCCGTCGCTCCGCCGATAGTAGTTGCGCCGCCGCCCCACCGGCCGAAACGCCGCCCTTCGGTAGAGGGCCTGCGCGGCGACGTTGTCGACGGCGACTTCCAGCAGCAGGCAGCGCGCCCCGGCCGCGGCCGCCCGCCCGCAGGCGCCGGTCAGCAGGTGCGTGCCGACGCCCCGGCGACGACGCTCCGGCATGACGCCGATGGCGATGATCTCGGCCTC
>CAZVRW010000015.1:0-63760 GCA_964630265.1 uncultured Rhodospirillaceae bacterium | reverse complement strand
CTAGATGTTTTGTATCAGGAAACGCCCAAAGTCCAGAACAACCCCAAGCGGGAATTGGATCTGGCACTTGATCGCGTTCGACGGCTCGCAGACAAAGAAGTTGCACACAACGAGGACGTGACGACGATAGGAACAGAAAGGGCAACATATGCTGATTGCATGAATCTTCTTGGCTTCGTAGAAGATACTTTTGATTTGCTTATATCTCCCGTTTGTGGGCTTGCATGCCCGAAGTCATATATTCATAGCCCTTCTGCAAGCTTGCACAACTTATTGTCAGCAGTTATCGAGATAGATGACGCTCTATTGGAACAATATGTCATCGAAAAAGAATTTTTTTGGCATCGGACAGCGGATGCGTGACTTGCAAGCGGAAAAATTCGCTGTGTCCGTTATTCTGCTATCGCTAATGGCGGCCGGTGTGCTTTGCCTCGGCCCAACGGGTTTCCGCCGCAGATCTCGACCGACAGCCGGCGGACTCACCCCATGAAACACGCGCGATCCTCCGCGTCATGAATTAGCGGTGCGGGTTCGCGGCCGCCGGCTTGACGCAGGCGGCCATGTCGGTATCTGCGCTCTCTGCCGGACGCGCGACGGCGCGCTGGTCTGCCGCCCCCCGTGCCCGCCGCCAGCGCCGCTGGCATACATTTTCCTACTTTTTCCGACATTATCCGACATTTCGACGCGCAAACCCCCATGTTTTCAATCTTTACAACATCTTAAGCGAAACGGACCCGGCAAAAACCGCCCTACATCGTGCTTGCAGCGGCAAGCGCGCGACATCCGCGCGGGTTTGCGGCATAGTGGCGTCGTCATGTCCGAAGCGTTCGTTCGCGATCAGTACGAGGCCTATCCCTATCCGCCGCGCGACCCCGCGGACGAGGCGTTGCGGCTGATTACCGGCTCGCCCAGCCAGTTCGCCGAGGTGGTGCACTACGTCTTCGGCGGCCGATGCGCGGGTGGTCGGCCGTTCCGGGCGCTGGTCGCCGGCGGCGGCACCGGCGATGCGACGATCATGCTGGCGCAGCAACTCGCCGATTGGGACGCCGCGCGCGGGGTGGACGACGGCGCCCGGTCGGAGGTGGTCTATCTCGATCTCTCGGCCGCCGCGCGCGCCGTCGCCGAGGCGCGGGCCGCCGCCCGCGGCCTCGCCAACATCCGCTTCACCCAGGCTTCGCTGCTGGACTTGGCGGCCAGCGGCCTCGGGCCGTTCGACTACATCGACTGTTGCGGCGTGCTGCACCACTTGGACGATCCGCTGGCCGGGCTGCGGTCGCTGGTCGCCGTGCTGGCCGACGACGGCGGCCTCGGGCTCATGCTCTACGGCACCGTCGGCCGCTCCGGCGTCTACGAGATGCAGGAGATGCTGCGGCTGATCGCGCCGGCCGAGCGGGATCCGGCGCCGGTCCGCCTCAACCTCACGCGGCGGCTGCTGGCCGGCCTACCCGAGGGTAACCTGCTGCACCGCAACCCTTATGTCGCCGATCATTTCACCGGCGAGGATGCGCACCTGTTCGATCTGTTCCTGCATGCCCGCGATCGCGCCTTCCGCGTGCCGGAGATCCTGGAGCTTCTGGCCGGCGCTGGCCTCCGGCTGGTGTCGTTCGTGCCGCCGGCGCTCTATGACCCGGCGATGATGCTGAGCGATCCGGCGCTCGCCGCCCGCCTCGACCGGCTCGACGACGCCGGGCGCGCCGCCTTCGCCGAACTGCTCGCCGGCTCGCTCAGGAAGCACATCTTCTACACCGTCAGGGCCGATAACCCGGTGACGCTGCCCGATCCACGCGATCCGGCGGCGGTGCCGGTGCTGCTGGATTTCGACGCCTCGCCGATCACCGGCGACGTGCAGCCCGGTCTCGGCATGTCGGCGACGGTGGAAGGGGTGGTCTGCAAGCGGCCGCTGCCGGAACTGGCGGCGGCCATGCTGCGCCGCGCCGACGGTCGGCGGACGCTCGCCGAGATCCACGCCGAGATCGCGGCGGCCGTTCGGCCGGTGTCCGCCGCCGAATTCGCCGGGCAGTTCGTCGCCCTGTTCCAGGTGATGAACGGCCTCGGCAAGATGGTCCTCCGGACGCACGGTTGAGGGTCGGCAGGTGCTGGTCATCGAACGCCTGACTTGGCGCTATGGCGCCCGCGTGCTGCTGGACGCCGCCGACGCGCGCATCGACGCCGGCCACCGGGTCGGCCTGGTCGGGCGCAACGGCACCGGCAAGACGACGCTGTTGCAGCTGCTAGCCGGCCGGCTGGAGCCGCAGGAGGGCGCCATCCGCGTGCCGGCGCGCTGGCGGGTGGGCATGACCAGCCAGGAGGCGCCGGGCGGGCAGGCCAGCCTGATCAACACAGTGCTCACCGCCGACGCCGACCTCGCGCATCTCACCGCCGCCGCCGAGAGCGAGGCCGATCCCCACCGCCTCGCCGAGGTCCACGCCCGGCTGCAGGACCGCCAGGCGCACAGCGCGCCGGCGCGCGCCGCCCGGCTGCTCGCCGGGCTCGGCTTTTCGGAGGCGGCGCAGCAGCGGCCATGCGCCTCGTTCTCCGGCGGCTGGCGCATGCGCGTCGCCCTCGCCGGGCTGTTGTTCCAGGAACCCGACCTGCTGTTGTTGGACGAGCCGACCAACCACCTGGACCTGGAAGCGACGCTGTGGCTGGAAGCCTATCTCCGCCGCTATCCCGGAACGGTCGTTCTGGTCAGCCACGATCGCGACCTGCTTAACCGCGCCGTCGGCGAAATCCTGCATCTGGAGGGCGGCAAGCTGACCCTCTATACCGGCGGCTACGACCGCTTCGCGCGCACCCGCCGGATGCAGCTGGAGCTGGATGCCAAGCTCAAGGACAAGCAGGACGCCCAGCGCCGCCACCTGCAGGCCTTCGTCGACCGCTTCCGCTACAAGGCGACCAAGGCGCGGCAGGCGCAGTCGCGGCTGAAGATGCTGGAGCGGCTGGAGCCGATCGCCGAACGTCCCGGCGAGCCGCCGATCACCTTCGCCTTTCCCGACCCCGAGCCGCTGCCGCCGCCGTTGTTGTCGCTGGATGGCGTCGACGTCGGTTACGACGGCCAGCCGGTGCTGCGCGGCCTGTCGCTCCGGATCGACAGCGACGACCGCATCGCCCTGCTCGGCGCCAACGGCAACGGCAAATCGACCCTGGTCAAGCTGATCGCCGGGGCCCTCGCGCCGATGCAGGGCGAGATGGTCCGCTCCGGCAAGCTGCGCGTCGGTTATTTCGCCCAGCACCAGTCCGACGCCCTCGATCTGCAGGCGACGCCGGTGCTGGAAATGGCGCGCCGCCGACCGCGCGACCCCGAGGTGGTGGTGCGCGGCCATCTCGGCCGTTTCGGCTTCTCCCAGGAGCGCGCCGACACCTCTGTCGCGGCGCTGTCCGGCGGTGAGAAGGCGCGGCTGCTGTTCGCCTTGATGACCGCGAGCCGGCCGCACGTGCTGCTGCTCGACGAGCCGACCAACCACCTGGACGCCGAATCGCGCGAGGCGCTGGTCCAGGCGCTGAACGGCTTCGCCGGCGCCGTCATCATCGTTGCCCACGACCCCCACGTCATCGCGCTCGCCGCCGACCGCTTCTGGCTGGTCGACGGCGGCCGGGTGCGGCCCTACGACGGCGATCTCGACGACTATCGGGCGCTCCTGCTCGGCCGGGGCACTGGCACGGGCGCTGGAACCGGCGCTGGAACCGGTGCTGGCACGGGCGCCGCGGGGGCCGGCTCGGCCGGCGATGACCGCAAGGAACGGCGCCGCCAGGCGGCCGATCGCCGCAGCGTCCTCGCCCCGTTGCGGAAGCGCCTGCATGACGCCGAGGCGGCGGTGGAGCGGTTGGAGCGCGAGCAGGCGGCCTTAGCCGCGCGGCTCGCCGACCCTGGCCTTTATGCCGGCGAAAGCGCCCGCCTGATCGAGGTGCAGAAGCGGCTCGGCCGTCTCGAGCGGGACCTCGCGGACGCCGAGGCCGCCTGGATGGTGTTGCAGGACGAATGGGACCGGGCACAGGCCGAGGTTTCGTGAGCGCACGGCGCCACGCCTCGGCGGAAAAAGCTTGCGAGAGACCGAATAGTATGTATGTTGCGGCCTCGGGAGGCTGTGCCATGGTGGTTGCCGAGGTCGAGTCAAAGCGAACGTCCCGTCGCGACGAACTGGTCGAGACGGCGCTCGACCTGTTCTATCGGCATGGCTTCCACGCCACCGGCATCGACCGCATCCTGGCGGAAGCCGGCGTCGCCAAGATGACCCTTTACAAGCACTTCCGTTCCAAGGACGACCTGATCGTAGCGGCGCTGATGCGGCGCGACGAGCGCTTCCGGGTGTGGTTCGGCGCCGCCGTCGAGCGCGCCGCGCGGTCGCCGAAGAAGCGCCTGATCGCGGTGTTCAGCGCCCTCGAGGAGTGGTTCGCTGCACCCGGCTTCCAGGGCTGCCCGTTCATCAACGCCGCCGCCGAATACGGCGATGCGAACGACCCTGTCCACCGTGCCGCGGCCGAGCACAAGGCGGCGATGCGGGCGTATCTCCGCGAGCTTGCCGCGGATGCCGGCGCCGAGGATCCGGACGACCTCGCCGGCCAACTGCTGATGCTGGTCGACGGCGCGACGGTGGCGATGCACGTCGCGGGCGACGCGAAGGCGGCACGGCGGGCAAGGCGCATCGCCAAGGGGCTGATCAAGGCCGCCGGGGTCTGAGGACGGCTACCGTCGGCGGCGTGCCGAGGGCTTGCGGCCGGGTGTTGGACCTGCGCCAGGGATCAGCGCCAGAGATCAGCGCCCGGCGCTGCCTTCCCAGGTCGCGCGCGCCGCTTCCGGCCTCCGGTCAGCCCGGCTTGTTCTGCCAGGGCCAGCGTCCCTCGATCTCGACTTCCAAGGCGATGCTGAGGAAGGTTCGGATCAGCACGATTCCGGCCAGAATGGCGACGCTGTTGAGGCTCGGCTCGATCGCCACGGTGGCGATGATGTCGGCGGCGACGAGAAACTCCAGTCCCAGCAGGATCGACCGGCCGAGGCCGCAGCGGAACTCGCGATACGCGGCGTCACCGCCGAGCCCGCCGATCCGGCGCCGCAGGTAGGTGATCGTCGCCACCAGCGCGCCAATGACGATGACCGTGATCCCGCCGAATTCGATGGCGCCCGTGACCACGCGCAGGGCCCGGTCCAGCCAGTCCGCCGTCGTCGCTGCGTCGGCGAAGCGGACGCCATCCTGGGCGAGGGCGTCCGCCGCAAGCGCCCCGGCCGCCATGGCCGCGACGAGACCAAGCGTCGCGAATCGCCAGCCACCCTTCGTCACGCGGTCGCCCCCTCATTTGTGCCGCGCACTCCCGCGCGGCCTTTCGTGCGGAATGCCCACACCACGGACAACGCGTGTCACGCTCAGCCAACAAGACGTTCGTGGGACGCTCCAAACCGATCGGTCAGTAGCCGACGGCTTCGACTTCGCCCGCGGCTTCGTCGGCGGACTCGGTATCGGCCGGCGCCTCGTCGGAGGCGGGCTGCCGCGGACGAGGGCCGCCGAATCCGTCGCCGTGCATCACTCGATAGTAGTGTTCGGCGTATTGAAAGAAGCTTTCCGCGGCGATGATGTCGCCGGCCGAGGACGCATCCCGGCCCAGTGCCAAATATCGATCAAGCACTTGTTGCGCCGTCCCGCGGATCTTGCCCTCGGGACCGTTGCTTTCGAATGTCTGCGTCCGGGAACCGGGATGACGCTTACCGTTTCCGCGGTTACGCGGTCGTCTTGTATTCATCGTGTGTTTCATAGCACCCCTGGGCACCAGCTGCCAGCGTCTCCACCGTGCGCCACCATCGGCGCCTTGGACGCAGGCCACCGGGGCAAAGCGGTCATCAACTGACCGCCGATGGGACTCTTGGTTGGTTGCTGTTTCAGTGCGTCGGTCGCCAGTCCGCGGTCGAACCCGACATGCGCTGATAAGCTAGTCTGGAGGCGCTTGGTTTCCAAGCTTTTTTTTTCCACTGCACCGGCTTAGCGGGTGTACTGGCTAAAGGGGCGTACCGGCTTAAGGGGTGCACTGGCCTAGCGGGCGACCGTCACGCTGCGGACCATGCCGGCAAGATCGCGGCGCGTTTCAACGAGTTGCAGCCGCGCGGCGCGGGCCAGTTCGGCGACGGCGGCGGCCTGACCGTCGCCGACCTCGAAAATCGCCACCCCCGAGAGGGTGAGAATCCTGTGGATTGCCGGAAGAATTGCCCGGTAGGCGTCGAGCCCGTCGAGGCCGCCGGCCAGCGCCAGCCGCGGCTCGTGCCGCGCGATCTCCGGCGCCAGCCCATCGATGTCGGCGTCGGCGACATAGGGCGGATTGGCCACGACCAGGTCGACGCGCCCGCCGATGGGCGTCAGCCAGTCGCCGACGACGAAGGCCGCCCGGTCCGTGAGGCCGAGGCTGTCGGCATTGGCGCGGGCAACGTGGACCGCCGCCGCCGAGCGGTCGACACCGATGCCGAACGCCGCCGGCCGTTCGGCCAGGACGGCCAGCAGCAGGCAGCCGCTGCCGGTCCCCAGGTCGAGCAGGCGTACCGGACGCCCATCGGCGGGCAGACGATCCAGCGCCGCCGCGACGAGCGTTTCGGTTTCCGGCCGTGGCGTCAGCGTCGCCGGCGTCACCGCCAGCGGCAGGCTCCAGAACTCCTTGACGCCGAGCACGTAGGCCAGGGGCTCGCGGTCGAGGCGGCGCGCCGTCAGCCGCTGCAGTTGCTGCCGGTCGGCGGCACTGATCGGCCACTCCGGATGGGCGAAGACGCTGGCCGCCGGCCGGCCGACGGCGGCGGCGGCCAAGTGCCGCGCCTCGCGCCGCGCATCGGCGATGCCGGCCGCCGCCAGCCGCCGGGCGGCGGCGGCAACGGCGTCGCCCAGCGTTTCGGCGTCGCTCATTCCGCCTCCGCCAGGCGGCTCGCCTCGTCCTCGGCGGTGAGCGCGTCGATCAGTTCGTCCAACTCGCCGTCGATGACCCGGTCCAGCTTGTACAGCGTCAGGCCGATGCGGTGATCGGTGACGCGGCCCTGCGGGAAGTTGTAGGTGCGGATGCGTTCCGAGCGGTCGCCCGAGCCGATCTGGCCCTTGCGGGTCGCCGCGCGTTCCGCCGCGGCCCGGCTCCGCTCCGCCTCGAACAGGCGGGCGCGCAGAATCTTCAAAGCCTTCGCCCGGTTCTTGTGCTGCGACTTCTCGTCCTGCTGCGAGACGACGATGCCGCTGGGCAGGTGGGTGATGCGCACCGCGCTGTCGGTGGTGTTGACCGACTGACCGCCCGGTCCGCTGGCGCGGAAGACGTCGATGCGGAGGTCGCGTTCGTCGATGTGCACGTCGACCTCCTCGGCCTCCGGCAGCACCGCGACGGTCGCTGCCGAGGTGTGGATGCGGCCACTCGCCTCGGTCTCCGGCACCCGCTGCACCCGATGGACACCGGATTCGAACTTGAGCCGGGCGAAGACGTTGCGGCCGCGGATCTCCAGCGTCGCCTCCTTGCAGCCGCCGATGCCGGTCTCGCTGATCTCCATGATCTCGGCCTGCCAGTGGTTGCGTTCCGCGAAGCGCTGGTACATGCGCACGAGATCGGCGGCGAACAACGCCGCCTCCTCGCCACCGGTGCCGGCCCGAACCTCGAGGATGGCGTTGCGGGTGTCCGCCTGATCCTTCGGCAACAGCAACAGGCAGACCTGGCGTTCCAAGGTCGGCAGGCGCTCCTGCACGGCCGGCAGTTCCGCCTTCGCCATGTCGGCCACCTGCGGGTCAGCGTCGCGGCTCAGGGCCTCCAGGTCGCGACATTCGGCGACGGTCGCCCGCAGGGCGCCGATCGCTTCGACCACCGGCCCCAGCTCGGCATACTCCTTGGACAGCCGGGCGAACGCCTCCGACGCCGCGACATCGGCGTCCGCCAGCATGCCGGCGAGCAGCGCGTGGCGCTCGACCACCCGTTCCAGTTTCTCGTCCAGACTCATCTGTCTTCGTCTCCGTCATCACCGGCCGACAGCGCGAACACCTCGGCGAGGGCGCGCTCCACGGCCGCCAGGTCGACGCCATTGTCCCGGGCGCCGCTGGCGAGGTCGCGCAGCACCGTCGCCGGCCGGTGCAGCAGCCGGCCGACGAGCAGCCGCGTCGCCTTGTCGGCATCGCCTCCGCTGTCGGCCAGGGCGCCGCGGCGAACGGCGTCGAAGCGGCGATGCAGCGCCTCCAACACCGGTGCCGCGGCGCGTTCCTCGCGGGCGCGGACATAGTCGGCCACCGCCGCATCGACAAGGCGCCATGCCGCCGCCGCCGCCTGCTCGCGATGGGCGCGCCCGGCCAGGGCGACACGCTCCAGGTCGTCGAGCCCGTAGCGGAACGCTCCGTCCAAGTCATCGATCGCCGGGTCGATGTCGCCGGGAATCGCGGCGTCGATCAGAAAGATTGGTCGGTTCCGGCGCCGTTTGAGGGCGGCCCGGACCATGTCCTTCGTCACCGCGCAGCGCCGCGCGCCGAGCGCGGCGACGACGATGTCGGCCGCACTCAAGGAGCTCGCCAGTTCGGCGATGGGTGCGACGTGGCAGCCGAGCGCGCGCGCCGTCCGCTCCGCCCGCGCCTCGGACGGATGGCTCACGGTCAGCCGGCCGATGCCATCGGCCGCGAGCGCGTCCACCACCATCGCCCCCATGTCGCCGGCGCCGAGCAACAGCACGGCACAGCGGCCGAGGTCGCCATGCACGTCGTGAGCCCGCTCCACCGCCGCGGCGGCGATGGAGACGGCTCGCCGGCCGATGTCGGTCTCCGTTCGCACCCGCTTGGCGACGGCATAGGCGGCCTGCAGCAGCCGGTCCAGATCACCGCCCGCCATGCCGGCCCGGAGCGACGCCGCGTGCCCCTCCTTGACCTGGCCGAGGACGTACGGTTCGCCGACGACCTGGCTGTCGAGCGACGCCGCCACGCCGAACAGGTGCCGTACGGCCGCGCCGTCCCGGAGCACGTAGAGTTCGCCCGCGAGCTCGCAGGGCGCCAGAGCCGCGTGTGCCGCCAGGGTGTGGGTGATCGCCGCAACCGCGCCGTCCACGTCACCGACCGCGGCCGTCACCTCCACGCGGTCGCACGTCGAGAGCAGCAGCGCCTGATCGATGCCGGCCGCGCGCAGCGCCGCAAGCCGCGCCGGCACATCTTCGTCGGCGACAAACAGCCGATCGCGAAGGGCGAGCGCGCTCGAGCGGTGATTGGCGCCGACGACCACCGGACGGTGCGGCGCGGACCCTTGGGATGCCATCCGCCCATTATCTGTACGAGGCGAGCCGTTCGGCAAGGGAGCCGATCGTCACCTCCTCCTGCGCGCCCGTCGCCATGTCGCGCACCAGCACCGCGTCATGGGCGAGTTCGTCCTCGCCGATGATCACGGCGACGCGAGCGCCCTGCTTGTCGGCCCGTTTCAGCCGCTTGCCAAGGCCCCCCGAGAAGGCCAGATCCACCGCGACCCCGGCGCCGCGCAGCGACTGCGCGATGGTCAGCGCCGCCGCCTGTTGCGCCGCGTCGATCGGAGCCACGGCAACCGTGAGCGCCGGCGCCGGTGGTGCATCGATGAGCAGCGCCAGACGCTCGACGCCGGCGGCCCAGCCGATGCCGGGCGTCGCCCGTCCGCCGAGCTGCTCGGCGAGGCCGTCGTAGCGACCACCGGCGAGGACGGCGTTCTGCGCGCCGAGCAGGTCGGTGGTGAACTCGAACGCCGTATGGCAGTAGTAGTCAAGGCCGCGCACCAATCGCGGCTGCAGGTGGAAGGCGATGCCGAGGCGCTCGAGCCCGTCGAGCAGCGTATCGCGGAACGCCCGCGCCGCGTCCGTCAGGCTGTCGCCGATCAGGGGCGCCCCCTCAACCACCGCCCGGTCGCCCTCGTCCTTGGAGTCCAGGATGCGCATGGGATTGCGCTCGAGCCGGGCGAGGCTGTCTGCGGACAGCCGGTGGCGATGGTCGCTGAGATAGGCGACCAGGCGGTCACGATAGATGGCGCGGCTCTCGGCATCGCCGAGACTGTTGAGCTCCAGCGTCACCCGATCGCCGAGTCCGAGTTCGTCCAGGATGTGGGCACCGAGCGCGATCACCTCCACATCGGCCAACGGCTCGGCGACGCCGAGCAGTTCGACGCCGATCTGGTGAAACTGCCTGAGCCGCCCCTTCTGCGGCCGCTCGTAGCGGAACATCGGGCCGCGGTAGAACAGCTTCAACGGCGCCTGCTGCGCCAGCCCGTTGGAGATGAAGGCGCGGACGACCCCGGCGGTGTTCTCGGGCCGGAGCGTCAGGCTGGCGCCGCCGCGGTCCTCGAACGTGTACATCTCCTTGCTGACGATGTCGGAGGTGTCGCCGAGGGAGCGGGCGAATACCTGGGTGAACTCGAACACCGGCGTCGCGATCTCGCCATAGCCATACCGCTGGCTGATCGCCTGGGCCAAGTTTTCGATGTGGCGATGCCGCCGGCAGTCATCGGGGAGAAGGTCCCGCGTGCCGCGGACCGGCTGGACGGTGCTCATGGACGCGACGTTCAGGTGACCGGCGCCCGCGCCGTTGTCCCACTGCTGGCCGCCGGGGCGTCGCCGCGCCGCGGATAGCGATTGGCGACGTAGTCATCGATGATCTGGCGGAAGGCGCCGGCGATGCCCGGACCGCGCAGGGTCGTCGCCTTGCGGCCGTCGATGAACACCGGGGCCGCCGGGTCCTCACCGGTGCCGGGCAGGCTGATGCCGATGTCCGCATGCTTGCTTTCGCCCGGGCCGTTGACGATGCATCCCATCACCGCCACCGACATGGTCTCCACCCCCTGGAAGTCGCGACGCCACTCCGGCATGCGGGCGCGGACGTAGGTCTGAATGTCGTCGGCGAGTTCCTGGAAGACCGTGCTGGTGGTCCGCCCGCACCCCGGACACGCGGTGATCAGGGGGACGAAGGACCGGAAGCCCATGACCTGCAGGATGGTCTGGGCCACCACCACCTCCTCCGTGCGATCGCCATCGGGTTGCGGGGTGAGAGAGACGCGGATGGTGTCGCCAATGCCCTCCTGCAGCAGCACCGCGAGGCCGGCGGTGGACGAGACGATGCCCTTGACCCCCATGCCGGCCTCGGTCAGCCCGAGGTGGAGCGCATAGTCGCTGCGCGCCGCCAGATCACGATAGACGGCGATCAGCGCCTGCACCTCACTCACCTTGCACGACAGGATGATGCGATCGCGCCCGAGGCCCAGGTCCTCCGCGCGCGCCGCACTGTCCAGCGCCGAGCGCACCAGGGCCTCGCGCAGCACGGCGGCGCCGCTGCGCGGTGACGGCGACGCCGCGTTGTCGTCCATGAGCCGGGCCAGCAACTCCTGGTCGAGACTGCCCCAGTTGACGCCGATGCGCACCGGCCGGTCGTGGCGCAGCGCGATCTCGATCATTTCGGCGAACTGCCGATCACGCTTGTCACGGAAGCCGACGTTGCCGGGGTTGATGCGGTACTTGGCAAGCGCCTCGGCACAGCCCGGATGTTCGGCGAGCAGACGGTGGCCGTTGTAGTGGAAATCCCCGACCAGCGGCACGTCGACGCCCATGGTGTCCAGGCGATCGCGGATCTTCGGCACCGCCGCCGCCGCTGCCGCCCGGTCGACGGTGATCCGCACCAACTCGGAGCCGGCGCGGGCCAAAGCGGCGACTTGGCTGGCGGTCGCTTCGACGTCGGCGGTATCGGTGTTGGTCATCGACTGCACGACGATCGGCGCATCGCCGCCGACGGTCACCGCGCCGATGCGCACGGCAACGGTGGGATGCCGCGGGCTGAAACCTTCCTCAGGGCGCATGCCGATCTCTCCGCTCTCGCCGCGGCGCCATCAAGGACCGCGTCTTCGCTGCACATGAGTCAAACTCTCGGTCCCCGCCGGTCCTTGCCACGGTCCTTGCCACGGGCGATCCCGAACAGGCCGAAGGGTACCGAGGGGGATGTGCCGCATTTACCGGCACGCCGTCAACCGCTGCCGGCCTCGTTCATGCTCGCGGTGAGGCGCCGCCTGGGCACCGTCGGGGCGCCGTTGTCACCGACGCCGTGGCGCCACGCTCAGGGCGTGGCCGTGGTCCGGAGATCCTCCGCGTCCAGGCTGACACCGCGGCGAACCACACCGGATTCGCCCAGTGGCGGCAAGGCTTGGCCGTCGACGACCAGCAGCACGCCGCCGGCGTTGCCGACCGTCATTTGCAGGCCCGTTTGTTCCGGCACGTCCAGGGTCTCGCCCGGTTGCATCAGCCGGCCGGTGAGACGCCGGCCGCGCCGATCGCGGATCTCGATCCAGCTCGCCTCGGTCGCCCGGATGACGATCTGGTTCGGCGCATCGACCACCGTTGCCACGTCGCTGCCCGAGCGCCGCGCCATGGCGGTCGCGGAGGTTTCTGCGGGCGGCGCGCCATCGCCGCGCGTCACCGCTGCGGAGGCCGGGGGCTCGCCGGAGGACGCGTCGTCCGCCGAGATGCGGTTGTCGGCTGGCGTGCCGTCGGCGGCCGACGGTGCCACGCGTGCCGCAGTGGTGGCGGCGCGTCCGTCGACAGCCGCCGGCCGCGTCGTGGTATCAGCGGGCTGCGTCGCGACATCCGCGGGCCGCGTTGCGGCGTGGGCCGGCGCCACCGCTTCATCCGCCCGTCGTCGGCTGCCGGGGCTGGCTCCCGCGGGGCGTGCCGACACGTTGCTGGCGGCGGCGGCGCGCTCGGTTGCCGCAGAGGACGCATGGGCCGCCGAATCGGCAGCATTCGCCTCCGAATGTTCGGGTGGGTCGTCGGCGGGCGCGCCCGAAATCAACGCGCTCAGCTGCTCCGGAATGGGATCGGCGAGTTGGCTGATGCGTTGTTCATCCTGCGAAGACAGGAAATACCAGCCCCCGTAGGCGACGGCGGCGAGCAAGGCGCCGACCAGCAGGATGCCGCCCCGCGGCGTGCCGGTCTCTTCGCTCGGCGTCGGAAAGTGCAGTTCGCCCGTCGGCGGCGCCTGATGCTCCTCGACGCGCAGGCGGCGAATAACCTCGTCGCCGTCGAGTGCCAGGAATTCGGCGTAGGCCCGGACGAAACCGAGCGTGTAGGTGGCGCCGGGGAGTTCGCTGAATCGCCCGTCCTCGATGGCCGCGAGAAAACTCTGCCGGATGCGCAGCGCTCGCGCGACATCGGCGAGCGGTATGCCGTGTCTGAGCCGGCACGCGCGCAACGCGCTGCCGACGCCGGATACGCGATCATGTCCGATTTCGCCGTCCATCGTATCCGTCCTTGTAAACGGTTCGAGGTTGGTTGCTGCGGTCGACCGCTGACGCCGCCCTGCCGCGTCTCCGGGTCTGGAACCACGGCGACGGTTCGGCACCCCCGGGCGTAGAAGGACGATCAACCATCACATGCGCGCGCCCGGGCGACATCGTAGATCACCTCATTGTCGCCGTCTCTCAGCGAATTGCAAGGTCAAAACGCGGCAATCAAATGGTGATGGCGTGATCCCGCGCGTAGGCGGTCAATGCCCTTCGCACGGAGTCGTCGGGAAGGTCGCAAATGTGCGTCAAGTAATTTTCAAGGGAAGCGATGTGTAATGTTCTTATCATCGACTTGACCGGCCCGACCGCCAACGGCGGCACGGACAGCCGTCGGACCCCGAGACCAATCAAGGCCAGCGCATCAAGGGGCACGCCCGCCATTTCCCCACACATGGTCAGCGGGACGCGCGCGGCCCGGCACTGCCGGACCAAGTCTTTGACGATGCGCAGAAAAACCGGCGACAGTGGGTCGAGAATGGCGGCGACACGGGCATTGTTGCGGTCGCCGGCGAACAGGAACTGCAGGAAGTCGTTGGCACCCAGCGACAGAAAATCCACCTGCGGCAACAGCCGGTCGAGCTGGTACATCAGCGCCGGGACCTCGATCATCGCGCCGACCCTGACGGAGCGCGGCAGGGCCTCGCCGCGCCGCCGCCGGCGATCGAGCTCGCGATCGATGAGGTCGCGGCAGAAGGAAAACTCGCTGATTCGGGCGACCATCGGAAACATCACGGCCAAGTCGGCGCCGGCGGCGGCGCGAATCATCGCCCGCAACTGCTGGCGCAGCATCCCCGGCCGATCGAGGGCGATGCGGATGCCGCGCCAGCCCATGCACGGATTCTCTTCCGCCGACCAGCCCCAGTAGGGCAGCATCTTGTCGCCGCCGATGTCGAGCGTCCGGAACACCACCGGTTTGCCGTGCGCTGCCGCCAGCACCCGGCCGTAGAGCGCCACCTGGCTGTCCACGTCGGGCAGGCTCGATCGCACCAGGAACGGCACCTCGGTCCGGTAGAGGCCGACGCCATCGGCGCCGAACTCGTCCAGATGCCCAAGGTCGACGAGCAGCCCGGCGGTGATCTCCACCGACAGGCGGACGCCGTCGCGGCTAACCGCCGGCAGGTCGCGGTCCGCCGCGTAGGCGGCGATCCGGTCCCGACGGGCCTTGATCGCCGCGAGAAAGGATTGGCGCATGTCGTCGCCGGGACGGATGAAGGCTTGGTCGTGGTCGGCGTCGACGATGACCGGCTCGCCGGCATCGATCCGCCCGAGGGCGTTGCGGACCTGGCCGAGAACGGGGATGTCCAGGGCGCGGGCGACGATGGTGGCGTGCGAGGAGGGGGAGCCCTCTTCGAGTATGATGCCGCGCAGCCGCTGCCAGTCATAGTCGAGCAACTCGGCGGGGCCGAGATTGCGGGCGACCAGCACGACGTCGTCGTGCGGGGTGTCCGGCGGGTCGGCGACTTCGCCGACCAAGCCCCGCAACAGCCGGTTGGCCAGCTCCTCGAAATCATGGGCGCGTTCGCGCAAGTAGGGCTCCGAGGCCTGGCCCAGCCGCGCCCGGATCTCCTCGCAGACCTTCTGGACCGCCGCCTCCGCCGTCAGGCCGGAATCGATCGCGTCGCCAATCCGGCTCAGCCAGCCGACGTCCGCGGCGATCATCCGATAGGCCTCGAGCACGTCTCGGGATTCGCGCTCGCCGAGCGCGCCGACGATGTCCAGCATGGCGTCGAGATCGCCGTGCAACTCGGCGACCGCGTTGCGCAGCCGCTCGTGCTCCACGCGGCTGTCGTCGGCGATGGCCTCGCGCACGGCGAAGCGCGGCTGGTGGGCGACGGCGACGCCGATACCGAACCCCTTGGTCAGCGCCAAACCCTCCAGCCGCAGCGTGCTGAGGGCGATGCTCTCGGTCGGCGCCAACTCGTCGCGCGCGACCACGTCGCCGCTGGCGATCAGTCCGGCGAGCACCGTCGCCACGGTCTCCAGGACCTCGACTTCGACGTCGGTATAGCGGCGCTGGTAGCGATTCTGGACCGCCAGCACGCCGAGCACGCGGCCATTGCCGAGGATCGGCACGCCGAGGAACGAGCGATAGGGATCCTCGCCGGTCTCCCGGCGGTAAACGAAGCCCGGATGCTGCGGTGCATCGGCGTCGACGAGGGGCTGCCCGGAGGCGGCGATCTTGCCGACGAGCCCCTCGCCGAACCGGAGGCGGGTGACATGCACGGCGGTCGGTCGCAGGCCGCGGGTGGCGAACAGTTCCAAGACCTCGCCGGCGCGGCGGACGTAGATCGAACAGACGTCGGCGGCGAACTCCTCGGCAACGACGTCGGCGACGGTGGACAGCCGCGAGGCGCCGCCCGTCTCTTTCGACATGACGTCGCGCAGGCGAGCGAGCAGGGTGCGAAAGCCGAGGACGGTCTGCCGAGTGAGCATGCCGTGCGGCGGTCGTCAGCCAGGCAGACGGCGGCGGCGCGCGGCGAGCGTCGCCACGGCCTGGGAGACGATTTCCTGGACGATGTCGTCGGTGGACTGCTCGCTGGTGACCATGCCGACGCTTTGACCCGCCATCAGTGAGCCGGTCTCCACATCGCCGTCGATGACGGCGCGCCGCAAGGCGCCCGCCCAGAACAACTCGATCTCCAGTTGCGCCTGTTCCAGCGTCACCTCGCCCGAGCGAAAGCGCCGGGAGACCCCCCGCTGGTGCTCGCTGAAGCGGCGCACGCCGTCATTGAGCAGGGCGCGGACCGGAATCACCGGCAGATCGGGATCGACCTGGACAGAGGCGACGGCATCGCGGGCGCTGGCACGAATGAAGGCGCGCTTGAACGCCGGGTGGGCGATCGATTCGTGGGCACAGACGAAGCGCGTGCCGAGCTGGCAGCCGGCCGCTCCCATGTCCAGATACGACACCACCGCCTCGCCGCGGCCGATCCCACCGGCGACGAACAGCGGCACGTCGCGGATCTCCGGCAGCACTTCCTGGGCGAGAACGCTGGTGGTGACCGGCCCGATGTGGCCGCCGGCCTCGGCGCCCTCGACGATCAGGGCGTCAACACCCGAGCGGGTCAGGCGTTTCGCCAGCGTCACCGACGGGGCGAAACAAAGCACCTGCGCACCGCCGTCCTTGACCCGACGGATGGCGGCCGCCGACGGTACGCCACCGGCCAGCACCACGTGCCCGACCTGTTGCTCCAGGCAGACGTCGATCAACGCGTCGAGCTCCGGGTGCATGGTGATGAGGTTGACGCCGAAGGACGCCGATGTCGCCGTCCGCGTGGCGGCGATCTCCGCCGCCAGGGCATCGGGACCGAGCGAGCCGCAGGCGATGATCCCGAAGCCGCCGGCGTTGGAGATCGCCGAGACCAGGGAGTGCTCCGATACCCACGACATGGCGCCGCCGAGGATGGCGTAGCGGCAACCGAGAAACGCGCATCCGCGCGCCCACAATCGATCGAGTTCGGCGAGCGCCGCATCGGTGGTGGTGATGTCAGGTGACATCGAGACCGTAGGCCGAATGGAGCGCACGCACCGCAAGCTCGGTGTACATCTCCGCGATCAGCACGCTGACCTTGATCTCCGATGTGGAGATGACCTGGATGTTGATGCCTTTCTCGGCCAGTGTCGCGAACATCCGCTGGGCCACGCCGGCATGGCTGCGCATGCCGACACCGATGACGGAGATCTTGACGACATTGCGATCGGCGCGCAGGTCGCGATAGCCGATGGCCTCGCGGTTGGCTTCGATCACCGCGACCGCGCGTTCGACATCGGCCTTGCCGACGGTGAACGTCAGGTCGGTCGCGGAACTGTCGGTGCCGACGTTCTGCACGATCATATCGACGTTGATGCTGGCGTCGGCCAGCGGGCCGAAGATCCCCGCGGCCACACCGGGGCGATCGGCGACGTGGACCAGCGTGATCTTGGCTTCGTCGCGGCTGTAGGTGATGCCGCTGACCACCTCCTGTTCGAGCACCTCATTCTCCCCGACCACCAGCGTTCCCGGCTTGTCCTCGAAGCTGGACAGCACCTGCAGACGAACCCCCTGGGTCATCGCCAGTTCAACCGCGCGCGTCTGCAATACCTTGGCGCCGAGCGACGCCATTTCGAGCATCTCTTCAAACGTGATCTTATCGAGCTTCCGGGCGGAGGCAACGATCCGCGGATCGGAGGTGTAGACGCCGTCGACATCGGTGAAGATGTCGCAGCGGTCGGCCTTTAGCGCCGCCGCGAGCGCGACGGCGCTGGTATCGGAGCCGCCACGGCCGAGCGTCGTTACGCGATTGTCGCCGCCGATGCCCTGAAAGCCGGCGACCACCGGAACCTCGCCGCCGGCCATCCGGCGCCTGAGTTCGGCCGCCTCGATCCGCTCGATCCGGGCGCGGCCGTGCGCCGCGTCGGTATGCACCGGAATCTGCCAGCCCTGCCACGAGCGCGCGGGCACGCCGATCGCCTGCAGGGCGAGGGCGACCAGTCCGGTCGACGCCTGCTCCCCGGACGCGACGACGACGTCGTATTCGCGGGCGTCGTGCAACTCCGTGATGGCCGAGACGAGATCCACCAGGCGATTGGTGACGCCGGCCATGGCCGACACCACCACCGCCACCTCGGCGCCGCTTTCCACCGTCCGCTTGACACGTTCGGCGACGGCACGAATGCGCTCGACGTCGCCGACCGATGTTCCTCCAAACTTCTGTACGATGCGTGTCATGGCTCGACTACCGTGTCGTTTTGCACCGTCCCCTCCCGCGGAGCGGGCGACGCCGGCGCCGAGCTTTACAGGCCACCTGCGACCGCAACCGCCACGAGACGTTCGGTCATCGACCTGTTGCAGGGACGAAATCGCGCCTAGATACTGGTACAGGCGCGCATACGCAAGCGGCGTTGCCGCCAATGAGGAGGGTTATGGTGACAGCATCGACCGCGGAGGCACGCTCGGCCGCCGTCCCGTCCGGCACCGCAGCCGCCGACGAGGTGGCGCGATTTGCGGCGCTGGCCGACGCTTGGTGGGATCCGGACGGGGCCTTCCGGGCGTTGCATCGACTCAACCCGGTGCGGGTCGCCTACGTGCGGGATCGCCTGGTTGCGCAGTTGGCGACCGGGTCGACGAGCGCCCGGCCGCTGGCCGGCCTGTCGGTGCTGGATGTCGGTTGCGGTGGCGGCCTGCTCGCCGAACCGTTGACCCGGCTCGGCGCCCGGGTCACCGGCATCGACGCCGACACACAGGGCGTCGCCATTGCGCGGGCGCACGCGGCGATGGCCGGGCTGGCCATCGAGTACGCGGTCACCACGCCGGAAGACCTTGTGGTGACCGGCCAAGTTTTCGATGCGGTGGTCAGCATGGAAGTGATCGAGCACGTCGCTGATGCCGACGCCTTCCTCGGCGCCCTGGTGCGGCTGACCCGCCCCGGCGGCGGCTTGGTCATGGCCACCATCAACCGGACGCTGGCCTCGCTGGCGCTCGCCAAGATCGCCGCCGAGTACCTGCTGCGCTGGGTGCCGGCCGGCACCCATTCCTGGTCGAAGTTCGTCAAGCCATCGGAACTGGCGGCCGGGCTGCGGCGGGCCGGGGCGACGGTGGTCGACGCCCGCGGCATGACCTACGATCCGCTGCGTCGCACCTGGTCGCTGACCAACGATCTGTCGGTCAACTATTTGATGGCGGCCAGCGTGCGGTGAGCGCCCGCCGCGGTCAGTCGTTCCGCCGTTGGAACCATGGCAGTGGCAGGACTTCGATGCCTTCCTCGCGCAGCGACCGAGCCTCATCGGCGGAGGCTTCACCATAGATGCCGTGCGACTCGATTTCGCCATAATGAATGCGCCGGCTCACCTCCGGGAACGCCGGTCCGACGTCGACACAGCTGGCCTCGATGTGGCGCCGCAAGCGATCCAGGATCGGGCTGAGCGCGGCGCCGAGCGCGGAGGGCGCGGCGCCGGGGGCGCCCCCAGGAACATCGGCGCAAGTATTCGCCGCAGAGTCGACGGCAGCGGGGGTGGCGTCCGCGTGGCGCCCCGAGCGGGCGACGAACGGGGCCATCGGTGCCTTGGCGATTCGATCGTCGCCACACAAGGGGCACGTCACGGCGTGCGCCGCAGCTTGTTCGTCAAACGCGTCCGCCGAGCGGAACCACGCCTCGAACGCGTGGCCGTCGGCGCAGCGCAAGTCATAGACGATCATCGTCGACCTCCAAAGGCGTGCCGTTGCAGAGCATAGGCGAAGTGCCGCCGCCGGTCAGCCGCCGACTTGGCGCTGCAGCACTGAGTCTCGAAAAACCCCGGACACGTCGTAAGTCAATTTTAACATCGACCGCCGATGATGCCCTCAATTGGGGCTTGGATGCCCCCGCATTGTAGATAGCACGTCCTCAGCATAGGGGCTGACCATGCAGGAAAAAGGCCTGATCGGCGCGGGCGCTCTGGTCGACCTCGTCTCGGATTTCTACACGGCCAGCATGGACGGCCGGTTCTGGCCCACCGTGCTGACGAAGCTCCGCGAGGCCCTGGAAGCGCACGCCTGCGCCATCGCATCCCACGACTTCACGGCGGGTGTTGGAACCCTGGAGCACGTGGTCGGCATCGATGTCGACGCCATCGAATCATACGGGCGGGTATTCTCCCGGATCAACCCCTGGCTGCGCCGGGAAGAGAACTTCCGCACCGCCGGCACCGTCTGGCTCGGCTCCGAGTTGCTCGACGACAGCGAAGTCGAGCGCAGCGATTTTCAGCGCAGTTGGCTGGAGCCGTGCGGCCTCGCCAGCCAGGTGTTTGGCGTGCTGGACTGGCAGGCGGGACGGGCGCTGTTCGTCTACGCCCTGCGTCAGCGCAATGCCCCGCCGTTCGGCCCGGACCAGACACTGCTGCTGCGACGGCTGCTCCCCTACCTGCAACGGGGGCTGCGCGCCGGCCAGATGCTGCGCCGGACGCAGCACGCGCGGCAGGCCGCCCTGGAAGCCCTTGACGTCATGCCCATCGGCGTCGTGCTGCTCAGCGCCAATGGCGTCGTCCTTGCTGCCAACAAGGTCGGCCGCAGCGCGCTGGCGAACCGCGAGGGCTTGACCATCGGCCGCAATGGCCTGGAGTTCATGGAACGCGGCCGGCGCATCCTGCTGCAAGACGTCATCAGGGACGCGACGCAGCCGGTCGAGCGCAACCGGCCGGTGACGCCGCAGACGTTCACCATCGATCGGCCGCAATCCGGTCGCTCCCTGTCCATCCTGGTCTGGCCGGTGCGCGAGGCCGGCGCGGCGACGGTCCTGGAGGACGCGGCGGCAATGATGTTCATCGGCGATCCGGACCAGTCGGTCGACATCAGCGAAGAACGTCTGAAAAGCCTCTACGGTCTGACCGGGGCCGAGGCCCGGGTCGCGGCGTTGCTCGCCCGCGGCTACCGCCTCGACGAGATCGCCGAGATGCTGGGCGTCGCCTACGAGACCACGCGCAAGCACCTGAAACAGATCTTCGGCAAGACCAGCACCGCCCGGCAGGCCGACTTGGTGCGCATCGTCATGACCGGACCGGGCGGGCTCTCGGCCTAGGCACGATTGCGACCTCCGGCGGCGGGCTGGGCCGGCGGCGCGCGCTTTCGCTTGCGGTGCGCGACGGTTCCGGGGTATCCGCCCCGAGGACGGTCGACCATGCATCCACTCAAGCTCGGAATTCCGAAGGGCAGTCTCGAAGCCGCCACCGTGGACCTGTTCGCGCAGGCCGGCTGGACGATCACGTCGCGCTCGCGCCACTATTTCCCGACCATTGACGATGCCGACATCCGCTGCGCCCTGGTCCGCTCGCAGGAGATGGGCACGTACGTCGCCGGCGGCACGCTGGATGCCGGACTCTGCGGCCTCGACTGGGTGCTCGAGACCGAAGCCGACGTGGTCGTCGTCGCCGACTTGGTTTACTCGCGCACCACCACGCAGCCGGCGCGCTGGGTGCTTGTCGTCAACCGCGACGCGCCGATCGAGCGTATCGAGGACCTTGCCGGGGCCAAGGTGGCAACGGAACTGGTGGGCTACACGCGCCGCTTCCTCGCCGAGCGCGGCATCGACGCCAGGGTCGAGTTCTCCTGGGGCGCGACGGAGGCCAAGGTGGTGGAGGGGCTGGCCGACGCCGCGGTGGAACTGACCGAAACCGGCGGCACGATCCGCGCCCATGGGTTGCGCATCGTCGCCGACGTGCTGCACACGCACACGGTGTTCGTCGCCAACCGCGCCGCCATGGCCGATCCGGCGCGCCGGGCGAAGATCGAGCAGATCGCCCTGCTGCTGTCGGCGGCGCTGGCGGCGCGCCACAAGGTGGTGCTGAAGATGAACGTGCCGGCGGCGCGCGTCGATCAAGTGACCGGGCTGCTGCCGAGCCTGCATGCGCCGACCATCAGCCACCTGTCCGACAGCGACTGGCTCGCCGTCGAAACCGTGGTCGATCGCGGCACGGTGCGCGATCTCGTCCCCCGCCTCAAGGCCGCGGGCGCCGAGGGCATCCTCGAACTCGCGCTGAACAAGATCTGCTGATGGTCAAGGTTTATGCCATCGACGGCGTCATTCCGGTGGTGCATCCGACGGCCTTCGTCCATCCGCGGGCGACGCTGATCGGCGACGTCATCGTCGGCGCCGGCAGCTACATCGGCCCCGGGGCGTCGCTGCGCGGCGACATCGGCCGGATCATCGTCGGCGAGGGGGCCAACGTCCAGGATCACTGCCTGATGCACTGCTTTCCGCAGGCGACGTGCATCGTCGAGGACTGGGGGCACGTCGGCCACGGGGTTATCATGCATGGCGCGACCGTCCGCCGGCATGCCTTGATCGGCATGAACGCCGTGCTGATGGACGGCTCGGTGATCGGCGAAGCGGCCTTCGTCGCGGCGATGTCGTTCGTCCCCGCCGGCTTCGCCGTCCCCGACCGCTCTCTCGCCGCCGGGGTTCCGGCGCGGGTGCGGCGGGCGCTGACGGATGACGAGATCGCCTGGAAACGCAGCGGGACCGAGGAGTATCAGCGCATCGCTCAGCGCAGCTTGGCGACGCTGCGCGAGGTCGAGGCGCTGACCGAAATCGAGGCGGATCGCCCGCGGCTACCGGTCGACGTGCTGCATCCGCTGCACGTGGCGCGGCGGAAGACCGACCCCGCCTGAGCCGCGCGCGCCGCCGGAAGCTTACCGCCGACGCCGCTCGGCGGTGACGTCGCGCGCCACCACCACGGCGCAGGTGTCACCCTCCAGGGTGAGGACGCGGGCGGAGATCGCGGCGATCCGGACCGCACCGGCGGCATCGCGGATCGGGATGTCGACGTTCTCAAGGACGCCGCGCACCAGCAGCCGGCCGGCGAGGCGGCGGGCGATGCGCTGGTCCACCAGGATCGATCGGTGCCCCAGGGTGCGGCCGACGACCTGGGCGGGGTCCGCGGCGGCCACCGTGCGGAAGCGCTCGTTGGCCTCCATCACCAGACCGTCGATGAGGCGGATGACGGCCAGCGGGTCGGGGCTGGTGGCGAACGTGGTTTCCAGCAGCGCCCGGCTGTCTTCCATGCGGCGCTCGCAGCGGTCGCGGTGCAGCGCGGCGCCGAGCAGGCCGGAGGCGATGCGGATGGCCTCGATCTCCGCCGGCGTCCAGGGCGCCCGCGTCGTCCAGCGGTCGAACACCAGCATTCCCCACCAATTGCCGGCGTCGAAGATGGGCGCGGCGAGCAGCGCCGAGCCGGGCCGAACCGGGGGCATGTCGCTGCGCCGCCGCCCTTCCGGCGGTTCGACGACGATCGCACCGCGGGCGAGTCGCGCTTCCCAGTTGCCGCGCCCGAAGGCACGCAGCGGGACGTCGCGCCCGTCCGCCACGGCTTCGGCGAACGACACGGCCGGATCGATCCACAGTGACGTCCGCCGCGCCGTGCAGGCGCCGCGCGCCCGCCCCGACGGGCGCGTCACTGCAAACACCTGGACGCGGTCGGCGGCGGCGGCGGTGCCCAGTGTCGCCAGCAACGGCACGGCGTCGGCCGACAGTTCGGCGGCAGAGAGCAATACCTGCGCCGCTTCGCCGACGGCTTTCAGGATGGCATCGCCACGGGCCGTTGCCTGCGCAGCCTGGCGTTCTGCTGTGACGTCCCGCGCGGTCCCGCGAAAGCCTTCGAAGCCACCGGTTGCCGGCGCGAACACGGGCACCGCGCCGATCAGCAACTGCCGCGTCCGTCCGTCCCGCGTCGTGGCCGTGCACGGCTGATCGCGGAAAGGCCGCCGCTCGGTCAGCAGCGCGGCCATGCGGTGCGCGTCGTCGAAGGTGAAGAGTGCGCCCAGCGTTTCTCCCTCCAGTTCACACGGCAGGTAGCCGAGCACGTCGAACACGCGGTGCGATGCGGAGGTGATGCCGAGGCCGGCGTCGGTCTCCCAGAGCCATTCCGTCGACAGTCGCGCGACGTCGGCGAGGCGTTGGCCATCGCCATCGGGACTGGGCCGTTCCGCGAACGCTACCTGGATGCGGCCGCGGCGGCGCCGTTTGTCCAGCGGCGGACGAAGCTCCTTAGCCATGGGCGGTCGCCGCCGTCTCCAGGCCTTCGATGGCCGCCACGTACTCGGGATCGAGCCGCCAGCGGCGCAGGATCCGCAAAGCCTCGTCCTGGCCGATGCGGTCGTAGACGGCGAGCGCATCGTGGCCCTCCGGCGCCGCCTCATGGGCGAACTGCGGCCGCGCCGATTCGCTGAGCGAAACCAGAGTTTCGAAGGTGTTGCGGTCGATGTCGACGGCCTTGCAGGCGATGGCGAAATCGTCGGCGCGGCTGGCGAACAGCATCCGCCGCACCAGGCGGTCGCGCAGGTCCGCGGCGCGGGCGAACATGGCGATGAACAGGTTGACCTCGCCCATGGCCAGGGCCCGCACCAGGGTGTCGGTATCCAGCAGCAGCCCGGCGTCGAGTTCTTTGGCGAGGCGATCGGCGCCGCTGGGCCCGGTCTCTGCCGCGGAGTCCTCGATGTTCTCCAAAGCTGCCTCTTCGAGCAACGCATCGACCGTCGCTTCATCCAGGTCGAAGCGATTGATGATCTGATTGCGCAGCGCCGCCGACACCCAGAGAAACATTCGCTTCGCCAGCTTCGGGCCCAGTTCCTCACGCCGCAACAGCGGCTCGCGAAAGCTGTCCATGCGCTTCGACTCATCGACGAGGTAGGCGAGCGTCGCCTGCGAAAGGCGCGCATTTTCGTTGCGCAACAGGCTCTCGATGACGCTGGCGTTGCCGGTCTTCGCCAGGACGCCGCTCACCGTTTCGCTGACCGAGAAGCGCACGGCGATCGCCATCTGATGCTCGAGCGTTCGGTGGCGGATCACCTCGATCAGGTCGTCATCCCGCAGCACGCCGCTGCGCGCCAACAGGGGCGCGGCGACGCTCGCTTCGTCGTTGGCGAGGAAGCGAATGAGATCGGCCGGCGCGTCGGGCAGGTCGGCCAGCTTCTCGCTCATGGACTGCCGGACCGACAGTTCCAGGTCGACGACGACCTTTTGCAGAATGTCCGCCATCAGCGCCCGCTCGCGGTCGCTCAGCCCCTCGGAGCCGCCAGCGAACAGGTTGGTCATCGCCTCCGCCAGGGCGTTGCGTCCGCCGCTGGTGTGCGACTGCGCCCACTCGAGCAGTGTGTTGGTATCGACTGTCGCCATGGCGTCCTGTCACCGCGGTTGGCCGAACCGGTCCCGATGGTTCTCCGGCGGGGGACCAGCCCTCACTGATGCCGGCATCACATCATTTCGGTCTTAAGACACCCTTAAGGCCAAGCCGCCGCGCGGTTTTCAGGCCGTCCCGCCCCGCCGCCCGCGTCGCAGCGTGCGGTTTCATCGCCTGTTCTCGCTTGATTTTTAATCGCATTTCCATGACGAATTAATAGGTTATTCCGGACACGAGCGGGCGGGTGCGACGAGGCCGCGGCAATATGTGGCCTGGGACACAGTTCCGGGCTCGTGGTCCGTATAAGATCTCATCAAGGTTCGCTGAACCTTTCGGAAAAAACTCTCGAGGACTCGGTCGATGGCGTTGCGTTTCTCCACGGACATGAAGACGGCGGCGCCCGCCGATGCGATCGACGCGACCGCATCGGGGAACGTCGTCCTGCCGGACGGGATCAGTCTTGTCGGCGCGGCGTTCGTGCGCGCCGGTCCCGATCTGCTCGTCGCGACGCCCGACGGTCGGCAAATCATCGTCCGCGACTATTTCCGCGAGGCCGATGCCCCCGACCTGTTCGATGCCGGCGGCGCGCGCGTCGATGGCGCGACGGTGACCAGCCTCGTCGGCCCGATCGCCCCGGACCAGTTGGCGCAGGCGGCGCCCGGTCCGGCGCCCGGTCCGGCGGCGCAACCGATCGGCCACGCCGACGTTGCCAGCGGCACGGTGAGCGTCGTGCGCGACGGCGTCGCCCGTGATTTGGCCGTCGGCGATCCCGTCTATCAGGGCGACGTGATCCGCACCGGCGCCGACGGCACCGTCGGCATCCTGCTCGCCGACCGGACGATCACGACGCTCGGCAACGCCAGCCGCCTCGTCCTGGACGAGATGATCTTCGATCCGGAGTCCGAGGAAGGCTCGCTCAACATGACGGCGGTGGAGGGGTTGTTCGTCGTCGTCAGTGGCGCCATCGCCAAGAGCAGCCCGGATGCCATGGTCATCAAGACGCCGGCGGCCAGCATCGGCATCCGCGGCACCCTGGTCTATCTCAAGGTGAGCACCGAGGGTGTCTGGCTGTCGCTGGGCGAGGAAGCGGGCGGCTACGTCGGCCAGGTCGTTGTCCAGAACGACATCTCTTTCGTCTCCATGGACTTCACCGGCAAGCTGGTGTTCGTGCCCGGTTGGGTCGGTGAGGCGGTGATCCGCGACGGCGGCGAGGCCTTCATCGCGAGCGATTTCGACATGCCGCGGGAGACCCTGGAAAAGATTTTCGAGACACTGGACATCGAGACGGAGGCCGGCCTGCCCGATGATGCGTCGATCGCGGCGCTGGAAGGCCTGATCCAGGCGACGACCGTGCCGACGCTCGTCGCGCCGACCTATCCCGAACTCCAGACGACCGTCCAGGGGTTCAACGGCATCACCGTCGACCAGAATCAGGCCGGCGTGCTCAACGGGGCGGTCGACTTCACGCCCGACAGCCCGCTCGACGAGCCGCAGCCCGCCGCCGACAACGCGCCCCCGCCGGCCCCGGCGCGGCAGGTGACGATCAGCCTGGATGACGATGTCTTTCCGGAGAACGTGCCGGGCTTTTCGGCCGAGCTCATCATCAATGATGAGGGCGCGAACGACACGTTCAGCTTCGCGATCGAGCCTGGCCTGAACGGCGATCTGTTCGAAATCTCGCAGGACGGCGTCCTGTCGCTCGCCGCTGGCGCGGTGTTGGATCACGAAGATCCGGCATTTCCGGACCCCACCCGGCAGGTAGTGGTCACCGTCACCGACGCGGATGGCCTTAGCGTCACCCAGGCGCTGACCATCCGGGTTGGCGACATCAACGAGGCACCGACGGCGATCGCCCTGGACAACGTTGTCTTTCCGGAGAACGCGGCCGGCCTTTCGGCGAACCTGATCGTCAGTGACGAGGACACGAACGACACATTCACCTTCGCGATCGAGGCGGGCCTGATCGGCGATCTGTTCGAAATCTCGCAGGACGGCGTCCTGTCACTCGCCGCTGGCGCGGTGTTGGATCGCGAGGATCCGGCGTTTCCGGACTTCACCCGGCAGGTGGCGGTCACCGTCACCGACTCTGGTGGCGCCAGCCTTAAACAGGCGCTGACCATCCAGGTTGGCGACCGCAACGAGGCACCGACGGCGATCGCCCTGGACAACGACGTCTTTCCGGAGAACGCGGCCGGCCTTTCGGCGAACCTGATCGTCAGTGACGAGGACACGAACGACACATTCACCTTCGCGATCGAGGCGGGCCTGAACGGTGATCTGTTCGAAATCTCGCAGAACGGCGTCCTGTCGCTCGCCGCTGGCGCGGTGTTGGATCACGAAGATCCGGCGTTTCCGGACCCCACCCGGCAGGTGGCGGTCACCGTCACCGACTCTGGTGGCGCCAGCCTTACACAGGCGCTGACCATCCAGGTTGAAAATGTCGACGAGCCGTTCAGTATTCCTGGGCTCCGGGACGACGATGGTCGCCTGATCGTCGACATTCCGGTGCAGCTCTCGGCGGATCCCGCCGATTTCCCCGCCTCGTTCCAGGTCCCCTTCGTCGATGATGATGTGCTCGGCGACGATCCCGGGCTCGTTCCCGATTTCGTCTTCTTCGGCTCGGTGACAGCGTTCAGGATGACGGACGATGACATCCTCGAATCGGCTGACGTACCGGACTTCGTCCAGGTTACCTTTCGCAACGACGGCAGTTTTTCGCTGGTCGAGCCGGATACGCTGACCGCGCAGGACCTCGCCGAGCTCGAGGATCTGGTCCTGGAGATCGAGGTCCGACTGTTCGATGACTCGGGTCAAGGCTTGCTCGTTGACCCCCCGGCCCTCGCCGATGGGCCGATCGACGTCGCCCTGACCTTCACATTCTCATTCGACCTGGATGAAAATGCGGTGAGCCCGTTGTCGGCGTTTTCGGCCGCAACGGTCGGCGACGATGGCATGGACGTGCCGCTGGCCGGCGACGACGTGATCGCGGCCCAGCCGAGCTTCGGTGACCTCGGCGATAATGTCATCGCCACGGCCACCATCGCTTATGCGGACGCCATTGACGCCGTGTACAATCTGCTGGCCAACGATGCCGCGCCCGACGGCGGACCGCTGGAGTTCGTCGGCGTTAATGCCGGTGGCCTGATCGGCCAACTGGTGGATGACGGCGCCGGCATGCTGACCTACACGCTCCACGCCACCGATGATCTCGACAATCTCGTCGTCGGCGACGGCGTTCTCCTCGATCGCTTCGAGTACACCATCATCGATGGCGACGGTCGCACCGCCTCCGCGAGCGTGGAGGTCGCGATCCCCGAGGCCGCGGTCGATGATGGCTATCAGGTCTCGACGGCGGCGGCGAACGGCCCCGGGGCGGCGGTCGACCCCATCGCGGCATAATCCTCCGGCGACGCGGCGATCCGGTCCCGACGGGGCAGCCTGACCGGCCCGCGCTCAGGCGCGCATGTGGTCTGAACACGTGGTCGATGGTGCCAGCGTGTTCGATCCTCCCCTTGAACATTTCCCCAAAGGCGAACGGGCTGTCCACGGGCGGCCTTGACAGAATACCCGTTTGGGGTAGACAATGCGGTCGCAGAGCGGCGTTTAGATACACGGTGGACGTGCATCCGCGTCTTGGTTAAAAGCATCTCCAATGCGTGGTGGAGGCTTGAACGTTGGCGGTGACCGCTCCGACGACTCCGATCGTTGCCCCGCGTGACCCGGTCGCCGTGCTGGACGCGGCGAATGCGCCCGTGGTGACACTGCCCACGGGGTTTTCCGTGTTCGACGTGACGTTTGCGCGCGACGGCGACGACCTGATCGTCGCCGCGCCGGACGGCCGCTGGGTGCTCATCAAGGATTTCTTCGCGGTCGTGCCGCCGCCGGACTTGGCCGATGCCACCGGCGGCTACCTCGCCGGCGGCATCGTCGATTTCCAGGTCGCGACCAGCGGCGGCTTGACGGCGGAGGAACTGGAGAGAGTCGTCGGCTTCGAGACCGCGGCGGGTGGCGACGATGGGCCGCCTGAGGCTGGCTTCGCCACCGACGCCATGCCGGTCACTCTCGGGTTCGATCCGCTCGCCGACGACAGCATGGCGGCGGGGCTGGCAGATGTGCCGCTCTCGCTCGGCAGTCTCGCCGCCAACGGTGCGTCCGTGGCGAACGATGGCCACAGTCCGCTCCTGGTGATCCCGACGGAAAGTGCTCCCGTGCCGAGCCCGCCGCCGCCCAGTCGCATCGCCCTGCTCGACAGCCAAGCGTTCTCCCACCTGTCAGGCGCGCGGTTCCAGGCGTTGCTGCCGGAGCCTGGAATGCTGCCCCGCCTGTTCTACGAGGTCAACGCGCCCGATCACATGGAGCGCGACCCCATCGACGGCGCTCAACGCAGGTTCCAGCCGACCGATCCCGATGGCATGCTGGTGATGTCGACGGGGTTCATCACCTCGCCCGGTTTCGATGGCGGCAAGGGGTCCAGCGCCTTGGATATCCTTGCGTTTGCCGATCCCACTGGAAGCACGACCTTCGCGGCGGATCTGGCGGCCAAGACCGGCAGCGTCATCCGGGCGCAGGTCAACGTGGCACCCGGGTCAATCCTGCTTGCCGACATCCTGTTTGACCCGGTCAACGGCGAGACCCTCAATGACTTCGCCTTCCTCGTCGTCGATGGTGAGGTTTTCACAGTGGCAGACGTCGACGGCACCTCCGGCGGTGCGACGGGGTGGCGAACCGTCGCCGTCCAGAACCCGGACGACGGCATCGGGCGGATCGCCTTCGGCGTAATGAACGCCGAGACCGACGGCAACCACTCCTTCCTTCTAGTCGACAATATCCGCGCCCAACCCGGCACGCTGACCGGCGAGGTCGGTGAGGTGCTGGACATCGGCGCCCGCGACTTCCAAGTTTTCTGGTCGCAGGAGGCTGCGACGTCGGCGACGACGGTGAGCCTGCTGCTGCCACCGTTGACCGCCGTCGACGATGCCCTGTTCGCCTTCGAGGATGAGATCGCGGAGAGCGGCCCCCACTCGCTGCTGGACAACGACTTGGCGCCGCCAGCGGGCTTCGAGGTTGACGGAACCCCGCTGCTGTCGCCCCTGACCATCAACGCGGTGAACGGCGAGGCCGCCAACGTCGGCCAAGCCATCGATGTGGAGGCGATCTCCGGCGCCCCCGGCGGGTCGTTGACGGTCAATGCCGACGGCACTTGGCGATACGACCCGGCCGGCCAATTCAATGGGCTGAACAGCGGCCAGACGGCAACGGTCCGCTTCGATTATACGGTCGCGGCGGCCAATGATGCCGCCGATACGGCGACGGCGACGATCACCGTGCGTGGCGTCGGCGGGCCGGGGGACACGAGCGAACTGGCTCCGCGCACAACGCTGCTGGACGCCGCGGCGTGGTCGCAGCTTGCCGGAGTCCGCTGGGAGGCGCTGCTGCCGAACCCGGTGAACCCACCCTGGCTATTCTACGAGCCCGACGCCGCCGACCACATCGAGGTGGACGCGACGGGCGGAGGTGATCGCCGCTTCGTGCCGACGGATGACAATGGCATGCTGCTCATGACGGTGGGGTCCTTCGCCCCTCCCGGCCTCGAAGGCAGCTTTCAAGGCTCGAACGCGGCGGATGTCTTGGCGTTCGCCGATCCGGCCGGCCTGGCCGGTTTCGGCGCGGGCGTCGACGCCGCCGACGGCTCGGTGGTGCGCGCCGCGGTGAGCCTGGCGCCGGGCCGGACCCTCGTCTTCGACATGCTGTTCGATCCGATCGCAACGACCGAGACGGATTTCGCCTTCCTCGTCGTCGACGGCGACATGTTCCGGCTGGCCGATGCCTTCAGCGCACCGAATGGCGTCGTCGGCTGGCAAACGATCGCGGTGACGAACGCGACCGATGGTCTCGCGCGCATCGCCTTCGGGATGATGAACGCCGAGACCTCATCCAATGACCCTTTCCTCGCGATCGACCACGTCCGGGTCCTGAACACGGCGCTCGACGGCGCCGCCGGCGAACGCGTCAGCATCGACGGCGCACCCATGCAGGTGCTCGATCTGGCGACGGGCACCGTCGACGCGGCAACGGAGGTGCGGGTCCTCGCGCGCGTCCCGGCGGCGGCCGACGACGCCTATGTGGTGGCGGCGAGCGGTGGGCTCGATACAGATGCCGCTCCCGCTGTCGCGGGGCTGCTGGACAATGACGCCCCGCCCCGCCCGTCGTTCGTCACCGCCGTCGGCACCGATCTGCCGCTGCCGCTCTCGGTCGTCGCCGTCAACGGTCTGTCCGACGCCGTCGGCACGGCAATACCCCTGGAGCGGCCGTCGGGCGAGCCCGGTGGGCTGCTGACCGTCCAGGCGAACGGCGCCTTCGTGTTCGATCCGAACGGCCGCTTCACCGATCTGGCTGCTGGAGCGATGGAGACGCTGAACTTCGACTACACGGTCGCCACCAGCCGCGGCGGCACCGACACGGCGACGGCGACCATCACGGTCACCGGCGAGGGCGGACCGACGGTCCTGGCAGACCTCGAGACCGGCGCGCTGCCCGGTCTCAAGCGCGGCACCGTCGCCATTGTCGACGGCGTCGAGATGGACGGTTTGCACGTGGACCCGGTCAGCGGCGGCGCCACGCTGCAGCTCGGCAGCGACGGAACCAGCTTGGCGTCGATCCAGAGTTTCCTTGGCCTCGGCGCGACCGCCGTGCTGCGCGATCCGGCGGACAATTCACCGGCGGCGCGGGGATCGGCCTTTTCCATGGATGCACCCGTGCGGGCCGGCGACACGGTCTCGTTCCATTGGCGGTTCGACCAGTCGGAGACTGTCACGGCGACGGCGGCGGGGTTCAACGATTTCGCGCTGTTCCGCGCCGGCAGCGACGTGTTCCGGATCGTCGACGGACGCATGCAGCATGCCCTGACCGGACAGCTTGCCGGCCACCTGGAAGCCTTCTGGACGCAGTGGACGGCACCCGAGTCCGGCAACGTCACACTGCAGTGGGCGGTGTTCGACGACGACCTGCCGTTCCGGCCGGCGACGCTGGTGATCGATCTGGTGGAAGTCAACGCCCCGGTGCCCGACGGCTACACCATCGTGGCCGAGTCGGCGAACGGCGCGCTCGAGACGTTCGCGGCGCCAGGGTTCACCTGACCGACGGCGCGACGCATCCGGCCGCTGGCGCGTGGCATCGGCCCGGTCAAAGGCGATTCCCCTGCCCGGCGTTCTGGGTTAGGCTGCGCGCATGGACACGGTCCGCAAAGACACGACTCGCAAAGACACGGCCCGCAAAGATGCGGCCCGCAAAGGCATGGCGCGCAACGATGCGACCCGCAAACCCGGCGCGCCGCCTCAGCCGGGCGCTATCGCCGAGATCCTGGCGCCGTTGGCGCCCAAAGACTTCGCGGCGAGCCATTTCGGTCAGCGCTTCGTGCTGCTGCCTGGCCCCGCCGCGCGGGCCGAGCCGGTGATGACGTGGTCCAGGCTCACCGAGCTCTTGAACCTGCGCTCGCTGTGGACGCCCGACCGCGTCGTCCTTTACCTGGATCGCCAACGGGTGCCAGCGGCGCAATACTGCGATGTGCTGGATGAAGGCGGCAAACCGGTGCAGCGCCCGACCCCGGGCAAGATCGCGGCCTGGGTCGATCGGGGCGCCTCGGTGATCGTCAATGACATCGGCAGCCTCTTGCCGGGTCTCCGCGCCTGGGTCGCCTCCCTCGCCGCGGCGACCGGCGGCAACGTTCAAGTCAATCTCTACGCGTCGCGCGCCGAACATCAGGCGTTCGGGCCGCATTTCGACACGCACGAGGTCTTCGCCTTGCACTGCGAAGGCAGGAAGGTTTGGCGAGTCTATGATCTGCGCGCCGAACACCCCGTCAACCACCCAGCATTCAAAAAGATGCAGCCGCCGCAGGACATGGCCAAGTTCCTGGAGCGCGAGTTCCCCATGACACCGGGCGACGTCGTCTACATCCCGCGCGGCACCTATCACGAGGCGCTGGCCAGCTCCTACGGCAGCCTGCACGTGACCTTCGGCGTCACCCGGCCGTTGGGGCTCGACCTGTTGTCGTTGCTGTGGGGCCGGTTGATCGGCGAATCCCGATTGCGCCAGCCGGTGCCGCTCTCCTGTGGGCTGGCTCCGGACGGTGATGCCGCACTGGGTGGCTACTTGCAGGACCTCGTGGCGGCTTTGGCGAAGGTCGCGGGGGATCCGCAGGTCCAAAACCAGTTGCGCGAGCAGCTGGGGACGTTCGCGGCTCAGGCACCAGCCCTGGACGAGGGCACCTTCTCCGGCAAGCGGTGAGCCGCGTTTCCGTTCGCGCCTCAGCCGAAGGCCTGGATCGGCAACATCATTCGCGGTTGGGCGCGAGCCTCGCGGGCCTGCAACCAACGGCCGATCATGTCGGCCGGGCTTGGGCGGCTGATCAGAAAGCCTTGCGCCTGGTCGCAGCCCCGCTTGCGCAGGAAGTCCAGTTGCCCCTCCTCCTCGACGCCCTCGGCGACGACACGCAGCCTGAGCGTATGGGCCAACGCGATCGTCGCGTTGACGATCGCCGCGGCATCGGCGTTGCCGGTGATGTCGCGCACGAACGACTGGTCGATCTTCAGATAGCTGATCGGGAACCGCCGCAGATAGGCAAGCGATGAATAGCCGGTGCCGAAATCGTCGATGGAAATCGACGGGCCGATCGCCGTCAGTTCCTGCAACGTGTGAATGGTGCGGTCCGTGTCATCCATCAGCAGGCTCTCGGTGAGCTCCAGATCCAAGCGACGCGGGTCGAGACCGGTTTCGCTGAGAATGCAGGCGATGCGCTTGACCAGGCCGGGCTTGCGGAACTGGGCGGCAGACAGGTTCACCGACATGCTGACCGGGGCGTGCCCGGTGGCCTGCCAAGCCACGGCTTGCCGGCAGGCCTCGCGGATCACCCAGTCGCCGATCGGCATGATCAGCCCGGTCTCCTCGGCGACGGCGATGAACTCCAACGGCGGGACGGTGCCGAACTCGGGACTGTGCCAGCGGAGGAGCGCCTCCATGCCGACGATACGGTTGTCCTGGATGTCGATCTTCGGCTGATACACCAGCGCCAATTCGCGGTTGTCGATCGCCTTGCGTAAGCCGGTTTCCAGCGTGAACTTCCGTTGCAGGCGCTGGTTCAGCGAGGCGGTGAAGAACTGGTGGCCGTTGCCGCCGCAGGCCTTGGCATGGTGCATCGCCGCGTCGGCGCTCTTCAGCAGCGTCTCCGCATCGGTGCCGTCGGTGGGATAGACGCTGATGCCGACGCTGCCGGTGATGGTGACGTCGGTGCCGCCGACCGTGAAGGGCCGCGTCAGCACCTCCTCGATGCGCCGGGCGGCGCGGGCGCCATCTTCGACGCCGGACATCTGCGAGAGAATGATGACGAATTCGTCGCCACCGAGACGGGTGACGATGTTGGCGTGCGGCGCTCCGGCGGCCGGCGTCGCGCTGTCCGACGTGCCATAGAAGATCCGGTCGCTGTGCCGCACGCAGCCACGCAGCCGATGGGCGACGTCGCGGAGCAACTGGTCGCCGGCCTGGTGGCCGAGGCTGTCGTTGATCCGGCAGAAATTGTCCAGGTCGAGGCAGAGCAGGGCGAACACCCGGTTGTAGCGGCGGGCGCCGTCGATGGTGAAGTGGACAAGCTCGTTGAAGAAGGATCGGTTCGGCAGGCCGGTCGTGGCGTCAACGTACACCAGATAGCGGATCCGCTGCTCGGCGAGGCGTTGTTCGGTGATGTCCTGAACAACGCCAACCACGCGGGCGATGCTGCCGACGGCATCGACGATGGTCTCGATCTCCTGATGGACGAAGCGTTCGATGCCGTCGGCGCGAACGATGCGGTGGTCGAGTCGCTGCACCGTGCCGTGATCGAGCCCTTGGTGGAGCGTCCAGCGCAGCCGCTCTCGGTCCTCGCGGTGAACGAAGCGCAGGATCTGCCGCACCGACAGCATCTCCCGATGATCGGCAGCGGCCAGCAACTGCGAGAGCCCCCCCGAGCAGGTCAGCCGGCCCGTCGCCGCCGACCACTCCCAATAGCCGAGTCGCGCCAGTCGCTGGGTCCGTTCGAAGCGCGCTTCGCTCGCCGACAAGGCGTCGGCCAGCGCCTCGGGCGCCGGGACAGTGGGTGCCTCGGAGATCGAACCGGGCGATCGTTCCGGAACCGGGAGGAGCATGGCGCGAGCCTCAGCGCGCGACGACGGCGACCGCCTGGATCGCGGCGTCCGAGCGCCGCTCGGCGGCAGCGTTGTGGCAAAGCATCCAGGCATCGATTTCGGCGGCGGGCAGGGGCCGGGTGAACAGGTAGCCCTGCGCTTCGTCGCAGGCGCTCTGCCGCAGTGCCTCCAGCTGCGCGCGGGTTTCGACGCCCTCGGCCACCACTCGCAGGCCTCGGCCGCGGGCGAGACACATCATCGCCTCGATCATGGTGGCGTCGACCCGGCCCTCGGGGAGGCCTTCGACGAAGGTGCGGGCGATCTTCAGGGCACCGATCGGCAAATGCCGGAGCGCTGCCAACGACGTGCGGCCGCTGCCGAAATTGTTGATGGCGACGCCAATGCCGATGTCGTCGAGGGCGCGCAGGATCGGCGCGGCCGTCGCCGGGTCGTCGAAGAGCAAGGCCTCGGACAGTTCGATCTCCAACGCATCGGGTGCGACGCCGGCCTTGGCGATGCCGGCCTCCCAGGTGTCAACGAGGCGCCCATGCCGAAACTGCGCCGGCGAGACGTTCATGGAAATCCGCAGTCGCTCGAACCCCTGGCGGCGCCAGGCGGCGGCGCGGACGCAAATGCTCTCCAGCACCCACGCGTCGATCGCCGCCATCAAGCCGATCTCTTCGGCGATCTGCAGAAACGCGTCGGGCGCCAGCAGTCCGTCCGCCGGGTGTCGCCAGCGCAGCAGCGCCTCCAGCCCGGCCACGCGGGAACTCCGCAGGTCGATCACCGGCTGGTAGACGAGCACGAACTGGCCGCGGTCGAGCGCTTGGCGCAGGTCGTGCTCGAGACGGAAGCGCGTCTGCGCCTGGTCGTTCAAGGACCGGGAGAAATACTGGATCCGGTTCCGACCCTGCTTCTTCGCGTGGTACATGGCGATGTCGGCATTGCCGAGCAGGCTTTCAAAGTCGGTGCCGTCGATGGGGTAGACGGCGATGCCGACGCTGCCGGTAACGTTCACTTGGCCGCGGCCGACGTCGACCGGGTCGGCGAGGCTTTCGAGCATCCGCCGGCCGACCAGACAGGCGAAATCCGGATGGTCGATTTCGCTGAGCAGCACGACGAATTCGTCGCCGCCGAGCCGGGTGACGGCATCGCCGCCGAGCGCGCCGAGGGTGAGCAGGTCGTCCGCGTCGCCGCGGGTCATCGGGTCGCCGCCGCGCAGACAGGCACGCAGGCGCTGCGAAATCTCGCTTAGCACCCGATCGCCGACCTCGTGGCCGAGCGAGTCGTTGATTTTCTTGAAGTGGTCGAGGTCGATGAACAGCAGCGCGAAGGTGCGCTTGTGACGCGCGGCGTTGGCCAGCGTCTGGTTGAAGATCTGGCGCAGCAGCGTTCGGTTAGGCAGGCCGGTGACGCTGTCGAAATTGGCGAGGTGCCGCAGCCTGTCCTCCGACCGGCGGCGGTCGGTGATGTCCTTGGCGACCCCGGCGAGCCGCACCAACTCGCCATGCTCGTCGAGCTCGGCGTCCGCCTCGTGGTAGAGCACTCGCGCGCTGCCATCGGCACGGATGATGCGATGGTCGAGGCGATAGCCCTGCCGCCGCTTCACCGCGCGCAAGAGCGCCACGGTCACCCGGCGGCGGTCGCGTGGATCGACCATGGCGAGGAAGGCGCGCCAATCGATCCGGCCGTCGTCCTCGGGCAGTCCAAGGATGTGTCGGACGCCGATGGAGCAGCGTACGGCGGTATCATTGGGCGTCCAGTCCCATTGTCCGAGGCGCGCCCGCCGCTGGGTCTGCGCCAGCAGGCGTTCGCTCTCGGAGAGGCGGGCGTGCATGTCGTGAAGGTGAAGGGCGGTGTGCACCGCGGCGACGAGGAGCCGCTCGTCCACTGGACGGGTCAGCACCGACGACGCGAATCGCTCGTCGGTGGCGGCGGCGGCGGCGTTCGTCGGATCGAGGACCAGCACCAATAGGACGGCGTCATTCGTTTGGGCCGCCTGGGCGGGGGCGGCCATCGACGCGTCGATCACCGCAGCCGCCGGGCGGCTGCTCCCGGTCTCGGTGAGCGCGGCCATCACGGCATGCTCATCCAGGGCGTCGCGCACGGCGAGACCGGCGTGCTCCAGCGCCGAGCGCACGCGGCGTCGGGATAGAGGGTCGCGATCGGCGACAAGGATCAGCGGCGGCTCGGAGCCGGCGTAAGGGTACGGCATGCGGCGCCTCGGCTGCGGCCTCGCGCGCGGCGAGGGCTCGTTCGTCCCAAGGGTCGAGGCAACGACGCGCCCCGCGCCGAACGCCACGGCGAGTCCGTGATCGATCGGCGCCGCAACTATCCAAATCCGCTCCTAAAGAAGCGTAAACCCTGCCGAAACTCCGTTTCGTGGTGCCCGAAGGCGCGACGTGCCGCGGCCGCCAAGGGCATCGATGGCGATCGACGGGCGGGACGCGGCGGCGGCGTCGCGGCGTCAAGGCGGCGTCAAGTTTGGCCCTCCCGCGACGCTGCGTGTGCCCGTCGACGGCAGTGATGTCGGCGGCGGGAGACCCGAGCGAGAAACATCGTCCCCCACTTGGGCGGATGATATGACGACACGACTGCTGCCATGCAGCAGGATAACCTCATTTGGGTAATCAGTTTGACCCAACAGACCAAAGAAAAAGGATGCTACTTTCGCCCAAGATTTTTGACGAGAGGCGACGCAAAACAAAGAATGGCCAACCACCCTTTATCGCTTGACGGGGTGCAGGTCATAGGTGTTGCCTTATATTGAAAATTGCTTTTGCCGCTGCGGCGATCGCTGGCCCTGTCAAGCGGCGAGACCGCAACCGACGCTGACCGGAAAGCAGTCGATCACCCTCTCTGAACGCGATATCTTTTTGAGTGGCACTCTGTTGCTTGGCCCCCTTCCAAGTGCCATTGGCATCGGGCGCGCCGCCGCCGCGCTCGGCATCGCTGTCGTTGCCTCCGCCCTCACCCTCGCCACCGCGACACCGGCCTTCGCCATCGCCACGTACAGCAGTATCGCCTCGATAACCCTGACCATCACGGGGGTGACCGGTCCCGACGCAGACCTTGTCACGTTCAGTTTCAGTGAGTCTCGCGATACCTTTGCGGACTGGGGCGGGGTCGTGCTTTTGGATGAAGCGCGCGCCGATGTCGAAATCGAGTACGAGTTCCCGGTGTGGCGACAGCAGGTTGCCGTTGCCGGTTCGGTTGTCCCGACGCCGACGGAGCCAAGTTTCATAAGGACCTATGCGGAAATTTCCAGCAACGTGTTTGTTGGTCTGCCACCTGGCGCAGACCCCTCCGCTCCCGTCCTTGTCGACTTCACCTTGGAATGGTCGGCGAGCGCCTTCGCCTCGATCGACGACCCTGTGGCAGACGAATTCGCCGAAAGCTTTGTTGTCTTTCAGTTCTTTTTCCCTTCGGGTTTCGGCGGGGGCGCACTTGCGAGTACACAGGCCGGCATTCCGGGCGAAAGCGCCTCCGGCGTCGAGGAATTCAGCCTTTTGATGGGGGGGTACTATGGCCAGTTCAGCTTATTCATGATCGCCACAGGCCGTGCGGAGTCGATCGGGGTGCCCGTCCCCGGCACGCTGTGGCTGATCGGGAGCGGCCTGCTCGGTCTCGGCCTCTGCGGTTGCCGTCGCAGGGCCTGACCGACAACGCACCCCCGGGGCGCGAGCGCCCGAGGTGAAGCGTCCGCCAGCCCGTTCAAGGGCGTGGAGACGGCGGCACCCGGGATTGCCGCCGTCTCCACGACTTGCCCGGCCCGCTTCACGTGGAGCCGCCGATTTGCGCGTGACGGCACAAAACGCACGGTGATGCCGCCGCTGCGACAGTCTTATGTACGAGCCTTGCCGCACGGGGAGGGCGTTTCTATGATGGCCCGACGGTCACGCAGTCGCCTGAAGGTTTGCCGATGCTCGACAAGATTCGCAGCTTCTCAATGTCGCCCGTCGGCAAGGTGGTGTTCATCATCGTCCTTATCGCTTTTGGCGCCGGCTTCTGGTACGTCGGCGACACTGGCGGGGGCGGCGGCGTCTACGCCGTGCGCGTCGGCGACGTCGGCATCCGCCCGGAGACGGTGCACACCGAATACCGCCAGGAGATCGAGCGGCTTCGCCGCCGCGGCGTCGACATCGACCCCGATCAGGCACGCGAGCTCGGGCTGCCACAATCGGTGCTCGGCCGGATCATCGGCCGGGCAGTGATCGACGCCGAGGCGGACCGACTGGGGCTTACCGCCAGCGACGACCGACTGCGCCGGCGCATCGTCGAGGACCCGGTGTTCCGCGGCGCCGACAACACCTTCGACCGGCAGATCTACGCTGAGATCCTGCGGCGCATCGGCATGAGCGAACGCGCCTATGAAGAGCAGATGCGCGCCGACATCGCACGCGCCCAGTACCTGGAGGCGGTGCAGGCAGGGGTCGTCGTACCGCGCGCGATGGCCGAGGCCCTGTATCGCGTCGTCGCCGAGCAGCGGACGGCACAAGTGGTGGCGATCCGCGCCGACAGCGTCGCCGCACCGCCGCCACCCGACGAGACGACGCTGCGCGCCTGGTACGATGCCAACCCCGAGGACTATACCCTCCCGGAAATGCGGACGGTGAGCGCCGTGGTGCTGCGCGTCGCCCGGCTGGCCGAGACGATCCCGGTGAGCGAGGCGGAAATCGCCGCCGCCTACGATCATAATATCGACCGCTTCACCGGCACCGAACGGCGCAGCATCCGCCAGATGATCGTCGCCGACGAGGCGACAGCACGGCGGGCCCATGCGCGGCTCGAGACCGGCGACGATTTCGCCGTCGTCGCCGCGGAGGAGGCGGGGCTGCCGGCCGAGGGACTCGACCTCGGTGCCGTGCGTCGCGAGGCGTTGCTACCGGAAGTCGGCGCGGTGGCATTCGACCTTGCTGTTGGAGGCATCAGCGAGCCGGTGCAGAGCCTGCTCGGCTGGCACATCGTCACCGTTGACGCCATCGCCCCAGGCGAGATCGAGCCGCTTTCGGCGGTGCGCGACCAGGTGCGCGCCATGGTCGCCGAGGAGAAGGCAGCGGCGGAGGTCGTGGCCATCGCCAACGCGCTCGACGATGCGTTGGGCGGTGGCGCCAGCCTGGAGGCTGCGGCTGCGGCGCTGGCACTCCCGGTGGAACGCTTCGGTCCGTTCGACGAGGCCGGTCGCGGCCCCGATGACAGCCCCCTCGCCGGACTGCCCGACGCCATCGTCGCCACGGCGTTCCGGACCGAGCGCGGCGCGGAGAGTCTGCTTACCGACCTGCCGGACGGCGGCGCCTTCGTGCTGCGCGTCGATGCGGTGGCGACGGCGGCGCTCCGGCCGTTCGAGGACGTGCGCGACGACGTTGCCGCAGCGGTCGTCGCCGGGCAACGATTGGTTGCGGCGGAGGCCCTCGCCGAAGAGCTGCTGCAACGACGCCGCGGCGGAGCCGACCTGGCGGCGGTCGCGGCGGAGCAGGGGCGCCCGGTCGTCGTCACCGAACCGTTCCGCCGCGACGGCTCTGGCGCCGGCACGGCGCTGCCACCGGAGTTGGTGTCGGCGCTGTTCGCCGCCACGCCCAACACGCCGGCCAAGGTCACCACCGAGGACACGGTGTGGCTCGGCGAGGTCGCTCGGGTGATCGAGGCCGACCCGCAGGCCGATCCGGCAGGCCTCACCGCGATCTCCGCCTCGCTCACCGAAACGCTCGGCGGCGAGGTTCTCGACCAGCTGGTCAGCGGATTGCAGCGGCGCCATCCGGTGACGGTCAACCAGAACGTCATCGACCAGATCTTCTGAGCCGGGACCGGCCTGCCGTGGACGTCAATCCGGCCTTCGAGGCCTTCCAGGCCACCTACGAGGCCGGCCGGCCGCAGGTAGTCTGGACGACGCTGGTCGCCGACCTGGAAACGCCGGTGTCGGCGATGCTCAAGCTGGCCGACGGCCGACCCAACAGTTTCCTTTTGGAGTCCGTGGAGGGCGGCGCCATCCGCGGCCGCTACTCGTTCATCGGCCTCAAGCCCGACCTGATCTGGCGATGCTTCGGTCATCGCGCCGAGATCAACCGCGAGGCCCGCTTCGGTAACGCCTTCAAGCCCTGCCCGGTGGGTGCCGCGGGCGGCACCTTGGCATCGCTCCGCGCCGTCGTCGCCGAAAGCCGCATCGATCTGCCGCCCGGACTGCCGCCCATGGCCGCCGGGCTGGTCGGCTACATGGGCTATGACATGGTCCGCCTCGTCGAGCGGCTGCCCGACGGCAACCCCGACACCCTCGGCGTGCCCGACGGTCTGCTGCTGCGGCCGACCATCATCGCCGTTTTCGATTCCATCAAGGACACGGTGACGGTGGTGACGCCGGCCTGGCCCGACGCGGAGATGACCGCGCGCGCCGCCTTCGATCAGGCGCGCAAGCGGCTCGCCGACGTGGTCTCCGACTTTGGCCGCTCGCTGCCCTACCGCCGCGCTGCGTCGGGCGAGGTGGCGGCGCTGCCGGAGCCGGCCTCGAACCGGTCGCGCGCCGAGTATCACGCGATCGTCGAACGAGCGAAGCAGTACATTTTCGCCGGAGACATCTTCCAGGTGGTGCCGTCGCAACGGCTGCGGGTGCCGTTCAAGGCGCCGCCGTTCTCCTTCTACCGCGCGCTGCGCCGGCTCAACCCCTCGCCATTTCTGTTCTTTCTCGACTTCGGCGCGTTCACCGTCGTCGGCTCGTCGCCGGAGATCATGGTGCGCGTGCGCGACGGCACGGTGACCATCCGGCCGATCGCCGGCACCCGACCGCGGGGGACGACGGCGGCCGAAGACAAGGCACTGGCCGCCGAATTGCTCGCTGATCCGAAGGAACGGGCCGAGCACCTGATGTTGCTCGACCTCGGCCGCAACGACGTCGGCCGCGTCGCCCGCGTCGGCTCGGTGAAGGTCACCGAAAAGATGATCATCGAGCACTATTCGCACGTCATGCACATCGTCTCCAACGTCGAGGGGGTGTTGGATCCGAAGCACGACGCGGTAGACGCGCTGTTCGCCGGCTTTCCGGCCGGTACCGTCTCAGGCGCGCCCAAGGTGCGGGCGATGGAGATCATCGACGAACTGGAGCCGGAGCGGCGCGGCATCTACGGCGGCTGCATCGGCTATCTCGGCGCCGACGGGCAGATGGACACCTGCATCGCGCTGCGCACCGCCGTTATCAAGGACGGCATGCTCTACGTGCAGGCGGGCGGCGGCGTCGTCGCCGACTCAGACCCCGAGACCGAATACCAGGAGACCCTCAACAAGGCTCGCGCCCTGCTCCGCGCCGCCGAGGACGCGGTAACCTTCGCCGCCGGGGAGTAGGGGGCGGCGTTCTCGGGCGGCGGCGGGCCGGCACGATCGGCAGACGGGGGATCGGCTGCCCAACACTTGGGCGCCCGATCCCCCGATGCAGGACAGCCGCTGCGGGACGGTCAGGTCAGCGGCGGCGGGTGAAGCAGCCGAGGGCGAACAGCCCAGCACTCAACAGTCCCAAGGTCAGCGGCGCCGGGATGGCATTGATCTCCAGCCGCGAGTTGAAGGTCAACGAGTCGCCACCGCCGGGGCCGGTGAAGGCGATGCTGTGGCTCATGGTCGTGCAGGCCGGGGCGTATGGCGCGACGCTGCAATCGATGGTCGTCGTCGCCATGAACAGCGTCCCAGCGCCGGCGAGGCCATCGATGATCTCTCCCGGATTGATGTCGAGTGGCGCAACGATAATGCCGTTGATGTCATAGCTGGCGACGCTCGGATTTCCGCCAATCGGCGAATAGGCGCAACCCGGTCCGCCGTTCGAACCGCCCGCGCCGTCGGCATCCGAGCAGGTGGCGATGATGGAGGACGTGAGCTCCGCCGGGCCGGTGAGCGGCGGCGCGATCGCGAGACCGAACACCGACAACGCGAAGTCGCTGGGGGCGCCGTTATCGGTGACCCCGAACGCCACGGTCGATATCGGGTCGAGCACGTTGGAGAAGGTCAGGCCGGTGACCGTATTGCCGGCGAATTCGAACGCCTCGTCCACTTGGCCGACGAGGGTGGTCGCCGGCTTGTCCCCATTGATGAGGAACGATGCTGACGGCGTGCCGCTGGAATTGGGCGCCTCCTCCACCAGCCGGACCTCGCCCTCGAAGGTTTCCGACTCGTTGCCCTCGAAAATCGTCAACTCATAGGTGACCGTGACGGCCTCGGCCGGGCCCGCCGCCAGCATGTGCAGTACCGTCCCCCCAAGGAGCAGCAATGAGAGTGTCTTCACGTGATCGTCCTCTTCTTCATCAGGGACACCCCGCGAGCGCCGGCATCCCCGTGGTTTGATCCGAGATGACGGTCGACCAACCGCATTGCGCGATCGACGCCTTGGTTGCGTTAACCATACCGACCATTTCTTTGCAAATTTCGTGCCCGGTTTGGAAAGTCATTGGTTTCAATGAGATAGCTGAAGGGCGGCATTGCAGTGCGGCGAAAACTGTAAAGGATTCCGACACTCGGGGGACCGCCGGCACGAACCCGTCGCGGGCGTCAATCGGCAAGATATTGATTAAGAGAGATAATCTTTTTTCGGGGCGCGTTTGGTACGTGTCGGCAATTTTAACACCGCGGCTGCACGCAGCGACGACGGCACCTACTCGTCGGCGACGATTTGGCCGAGGGCATCCGGGTCGACGATGGTGACGGCACGGTTGCCGAGCACGATGATGCCATCCTCCTCCCAACTGCGCAGCTGCTTGTTCACCGCCTCGCGCGAGGTGCCGATCATGCTGGCCAGGAACTGCTGCGACATGGGAATGCCGATGCGCACGCCGCCGGCATCGGTTTCCGTGCCGAAATGTTCGGCCAAGTCGACCAGGCGCTTGGCGAGCCGCGTCCGCAGCGGCAGGAAGTTGAGATCCTCGAGTTGGTCGTCGGTCTCGCGCAGCCGCCGGCAGACCAGGACCAGCAACTCGATGGCGACTGCCGGGTGCTCGAGCAGGAACGCGTGGAAGTCCCGCCGGTGCAGAATCAGCAGATCGACCGGCTCCAGCGCCGCCGCGTCGGCGGTGCGCTCGCCACCGTCAATCATGGCGATCTCGCCCAGCACCTCGCCCGGCCCGAAGACGGCGAGCACCACCTCGCGGCCGTCGTAGGAGGTGCGCGAGACGCGCACCCGCCCCGACACGACGACCATCATCGATTCGCCCGGGTCCCCGCGCATGAAGATCGGCTGGCCGGTTTTGTAGGTGCGGACCGTGGCGACGCCGGTCAGCCGGTCGAGCGCGTCGCCCGGCAGGTGCTGGAGCAGGTCGTGCTGCGCGAGCACCGCGCGCACGTTGATGCGGCTGTCCGCCATGCTGTCGTCCCCCGGTTTGAATGCTGATATTTTCAGAAAATTATCACATGCCCCGGCGCCTGACGAGGTGTCCCGAGGAGGTGTGCCGACATGGGAGCCGACAACAAGTGTCGACACCGGGGGAAGCCGCGCGCCGCTAACCGAAAAAACATTCAGGGCGTGTGAAAAGGGCGGTTGGGCCCCGATGTCGGCGGTGCTAACATTCTTCTTTCATGAGAATTCGTTGTCGTCAGGGGAAACCATGAAGATGATCGCTCACCATCGTGTTGCGCGGCGCCTCGCCGGTCTCGCGGTCGCGCTGGCGTTGACCGCCGGCGCCGTGCCGGGTGCCAAGGCCCAGGAAGAGGTCAGTTATGCTCTCGACGTTCGTCCCATCCTGGAGAGCCGCTGCATCTCATGTCACCAGCCCGGCGGCGACGGGTATATTGCCAGCGGGCTCGATCTCAGCACCTACGAGGGGCTGATGGCAGGCACCGAGCACGGTCCGATCGTTGTTCCGGGGGACCCGCTGACCAGCAACCTGGTTCGCCTGATCGAGGGTAAGGCCAGTCCGGAGATCCGGATGCCGCACGATCAGCGACCGCTGCTCCGCTATCAGACGCTGATCATCCGCGACTGGGTGAAACAGGGCGCCGCGAACAATTGACGCAGAACGACTGACACCACGGTCGTCGCCGGGACGGCACGCGGCGGACGGAAAAACGGCCCCGGGGGTCTTCCCTCGGGGCAGCTTCGCGTTGCCGGTCGTTGGCCGGCTGGGGCGCCTCAGTGATGCACGTCGGCCCAGATCTTCTTCTTCAAGGCGAAGAGGAGGGCGGTCAGCACAATCAGGAACAGAATCACCTTGATCCCCATGTTCCGGCGCGTTTCGGCATTCGGGTCGCCGGCCCACGTGAGGAAGGTGGCGACGTCGCGCGCCTGCTGCTCGACGGTCGCCATGGTACCATCGGCAAAGTCGATGGCGCCGTCGTTGAGCGGGGGCGCCATGGCGATCTGATGACCGGGGAAGTAGTCGTTGTAGTACATGCCGTCCATCATCTCGACGTCGTGCGGCGCATCCTCACGATAGCCGGTGAGCAGCGCGTAGACATAATCGGAGCCAAACTCGCGCAGCTTCGTCCCCTTGACGATAGACTCTCCGGCGCGGCTCTTGACGATCAGCGACAGATCGGGTGGCAGGGCGCCGCCGTTGGCGAGGCGCGCCGCCTGTTCGTTCGGGAAGGGGGCGGGCCAGTGATCGGACGGCTTGGCGGGGCGCATGAACATCTCGCCCTCATCGTCGGGACCATCCTCCACCTCATACTCGGCGGCGATCGCCTGAATGGCGGACTCGTCGAAGCCAATGAGTTCGAGATTGCGGAAGGCCAGATGCTCGATCGAATGGCAGCTATGGCAGACTTCGCGGTAGACCTGCAGGCCGCGTTGTACGTCGTTGCGTTCGAAGGTGCCGAACATGCCGGAAAACGACCAGCGTTGGGATGGCGCCAACGGCGCGTCGCCGGCGGCCATGGCTTGGGAGGTGGTGGCGGCGGAGGCGGCGACGGCCAAGCCGGCCGCCGCCACCAGGGCGATCATGTGCTGTTTCATTCGGCCGCTCCCCCGACGGCGACCGTCGAGCCCTGACCCTGGGCGGTGACGGGTTCGCTGATGCTGGTTGGGACCGCCAACGGCCGCTCCACGTACCCCAGAAGCGGCAGAATGACGAGGAAATGCGCGAAGTAGTAAAGGGTGGCGAGTTGCCCCAGGATCACCCAGATCCCCTCCGGTGCTTGGGCGCCCACGGTGCCGAGCAGGAAGCAGTTGACGACGAAAATCCAGAAGAAGATCCGATAGAGTGGCCGGAACTTGGCGCTGCGTACCGGCGACCGGTCGAGCCACGGCAGGAAGAACAGGATGGCGATCGCGCCCACCATCAACACCACGCCGATCAGCTTGGCCGGAATGAACAGGATGTCGAAGGTGACGGCCCGCAGGATGGCGTAGAACGGCAGGAAGTACCATTCGGGAACGATGTGCGGCGTGTTGAGCGGATCCGCCTTGATGTAGTTGATCGGCTCACCGAAGATGTCCGGCCAGAAGAATACGATGCCCAGGTAGAAGATCAGGAAAACGCCCAACCCGAACGCATCCTTGATCGTATAGTAGGGGTGGAAGGGGATGGTGTCCTGCGGCCCCTTGATGTCGACGCCCAGCGGATTGTTGGACTTCTTTTCGTGCAAAGCCCACAAGTGCAGGAAGACAATGGCGAAAATGACGAAGGGCATGAGGAAGTGCAACACGAAGAACCGGCCGAGCAGCGGCGTGCCCAACGCCGGCCCGCCCCACAGCCACACCTTGATGTCCTCGCCGAAGATCGGGATCGCCGTGGCGAAGCCGGTGATCACCTGCGCGGCCCAGAAGCTCATCTGCCCCCACGGCAGGACATAGCCCATGAACGCCGTCGCCATCATCAGCAGGATGATGACCACGCCGAGGATCCACAGCAACTCGCGCGGCTGCTTGTAGGAACCGTAATATAGACCTCGGAACATGTGGATGTAGACGACGATGAAGAACATCGACGCCCCGTTCATGTGCAGATAGCGCAGCAGCCAGCCGTAGTTGACGTCCCGCATGATGCGCTCGATGCTGTCGAACGCCAGTTCGGCCGTCGGCGTGTAATGCATAGCTAGGAAAATGCCGGTAGCAATCATGACGATCAGCATGATCCCGGCCAACGATCCGAAATTCCAAAAATAGTTGAGGTTCTTCGGCGCGGGATAATCGACGAGATGCTCGCGCATCAGGCTGATGACGGGCATGCGGTCATCGATCCAGGCGACCGTTCGATTGTTCCAGGTATACTTGGTCATTATCGTTGCACCTCTAACCGATCACGATCTCGGTGTTGCTGGTGAAGACATACGGCGGAACGGGGAGATTGGCCGGCGCCGGTCCCTTGCGGATGCGCCCCGAGGTGTCGTAGTGCGAGCCATGGCAGGGGCAAAACCAGCCGCGGTAATCGCCCTTCGGATCCGACGGCTTCTGACCCAATGGAATGCAGCCGAGATGTGTGCACACGCCCTCCATGACCAGCCATTGGGGTTCCTGCACCCGGGCCGTGTCGGGTTCGGGATCGACCAAGTCGCTCAGCGGAACGGCCCGCGCTTCGGTGATCTCCGCCTCGGTGCGGTGGCGAATGAAGACCGGCTTGCCCTGCCACATCACCGTAATCGCCTGGCCAGGTTCGATGGCCGACAAATCGACGCCCGTGGTCGACAGCGCCAGCGTGTCGAGCGCCGGACTCATGCTGTGGATGAACGGCCACGCGGCAAAGCCGATGCCGACCACGGCCACCATGCCGGTCGCGATCGTCAGGAAGTCCCGGCGCGACGCGTCGTCGTCGTGCGCCACATTGGTCGTTGAAGGGGTGGTCTCAGCCATGGATGTTTCCTCTGTCTCGTCCCATGCGGGTCACCGGCGATTCGCCTGGCAGCGCCGCCCGGGAGAACGATGGTGCATTGCACCATAGCGGCGGTGTGACCGTGAAATCAACGGCGCTCGCACGGGGCAGCCGCATCAAGTCCGTGACTCTCCCGGCCGAGATCGCAATATAGCAAGCGCCGGTGGCGGCGGGCAAACCGCGCTGCGGGCGAATAACCCCAACGGCTTCACGGCCAACGCGACACGGGACTCCGCCGATCACCGCCGCCCGCCTGCGCCTCGCCCTGTTCGAGCCCGACATTCCCCAGAATGCGGCGACGCTGCTGCGCACCGCGGCCTGCTTCGGCGTCGCCGTCGATATCGTCGAGCCGTGCGGCTTCCTGTTCGGCGATCGCCAGTTCCGCCGCGCCGGCATGGACTATCTGGAAATCGTGGACCTGGTGCGCCACGCGTCGTGGCCGGCCTACTTGGCAGCGCGGGCCGAAACGCTGGCCGGTCGCCTGGTGCTGCTGACGACGCGGGCCGATACCGCCCACCTGGACTTCCGCTTCGCCGCCGGCGACACGCTGATGTTGGGGCGCGAGTCCGGCGGCGTTCCCGATGACGTGCACACAACCGCCGATGCGCGGTTGCGCATCCCCATGGTGGCAGGCGCGCGGTCCCTGAACGTCGCCGTCGCCGCCGCGATCGTCCTGGGCGAGGCCTTGCGCCAGACCCGCGGGTTTCCCGTCGAGCATGGCTGAGCGCCCGGCCCTGTCGGCGGAGCTGGTGCGGGAACAGCGGCGCGCGGTTGCATGGTTCGCCCGGCTGCAAGAGCGGCTGACCGCGGCCATGGAGACCATCGAGGACGACGGCGCGGTGGACGGTGCGCGTGACGATATGCCGGGGCGGTTCGAGCATCGCCCCTGGCAACGGCCGGGCGGCGGCGGCGGTACGATGGCGATCCTGCGCGGCAGGGTGCTGGAAAAGGCCGGCGTCAATGTCTCCGAGGTGTGGGGCGAATTCGCTGAACCGGCGCGGGCGCAGATCCCCGGCGCCGCCGAGGATCCGCGGTTCTGGGCCGCCGGCATCTCCGTCGTCGTCCATCCGCGTTCGCCCAAGGTTCCGGCGGTACACATGAACACGCGGATGATCGTGACCACCAAGCGCTGGTTCGGCGGCGGCGCCGACATGACGCCCGTGGTGCCGGTGGCAGTGGACACGGCGGACTTTCACGCCGCACTGCGCGCCGCCTGTGACGCTCATCCGCCGGGTGATTACGCGCGCTTCAGGCGCTGGTGTGATGAGTACTTCTTTTTACCGCACCGGGGCGAGCCGCGCGGCGTCGGCGGCATCTTCTTCGACGACCTCGACAGTGGCGATGCCGACGCCGACTTCGCCTTCGTGCAGGCCGTCGGCGCGGCCTTTGCCGACATCTACCCGCGGCTCGTCCGCCGCCACATGGCGGAGGCATGGACCGCCGAAGAGCGGCGGGCGCAGCTGATCAAGCGCGGCCGCTACGTGGAATTCAACCTGCTGTTCGACCGCGGCACGCGCTTCGGCATTCTGACCGGCGGCAACCCCGATGCCGTGCTGATGTCGCTGCCGCCCGAGGCGGCGTGGCCCTGATCCCGGTGTCTGGCGCGGCGCCACTGGCGCGGGAAAACAGTTCGGACGCGGCCGTTACATTTCGTTACGCGCACCACACACTCCCGCAAAACCGCTGCTTCATACGGGGGAACAACCCGATCCGTCCGGCCCGATCGGCAATCCGGCCCCGGGCTAGTGACGGCGGGGAACCCCTGAGGGAGGACCTTCCATGGAGAAAGCCTACCAAAAGGAATGCTGGTCAACGCTCATAGCATTCCTGGTGGTGACTCTGCTCACCCATATCTTTCCATTATACTTCCTGTTTCCGGGACTGACCCAAGTCTTTATTTTAGGCTTTCCTGCCCACTACCTTATCACGATCGTCGTGGGCTGGTTGGTTCTGATCCCGCTCTACTGGATCTTTATCGACATCAGCGAAAAGATCGACCGCGAGATCGAGGAGGCGAGCGAGGAGGCGATTCGCCTCGGTCACGCCAAGGATCTGGACGAGCTTCAGTACGGGAGGGCCGCGGAATGACCCGCCTTATCAGTGCGCTCGCGCTGTTCTTGCTGCCGGCGCTGGCCTATGCGCAAGACGCAGCGCCTGAGGAACAACGTTACTTCGAGTTCGTGCCGGATGAGATGCTGTCGTTGCTCGGCATCATCTACACCATCGCCATGGTTGTCGTGTTCCTGTATGTCGGGTGGTGGTCGAAGAAACGTGTCTCGACCAGCGACGACTACTTCGCTGCAGGCCGTAACGTCGGTGGTATCTCCAACGGCTTGGCGATGACGTCGAATTACATGAGCCTGGCGACATTCCTTGGGTTCACGGCGCTCATCTGGAGCTTGCAGTTTTTCCTGGTCGCCATCGTGCTCAGCTTCCTCGGCGGCTTCGTCATGATCGCCATCGCCATCGCGCCGTCCCTGCGCCGCTGGGGCAAGTACACCAGTATGCAGTTCATTGGCGAGCGCTTCGGCCCGGCGGCCAAGGTCATCGCCGTGCTCTGCATGATCCTCCTCGCCCAGCTCTACCTCATCGGGCAGATGAAGGGCGTGGGTAACGTCTTCCAGGTGATGTTCCACTGGGATTACACGCTCGGCTTGGTGGTCGGCGGCTTGGTTGTCACCGCCTATGTCACCATCGGCGGCATGTACGGCCTGTCGTACAACCAGACGCTGCAGGCGATCATCATGGGGATCGCGCTGTTCGTGCCCGCAGCAATCATCCTGTGGGAGATGGGGGCCGGTCCGGCCGCGTTCTTCCCGCCGTTCGGCTATGCGGCGTTGGTTCCGGATATGATCGCGGCCTTGCCCTCTTACTTCGATCCCTTTGTCACCAGAGGCGGCGCGGTGACGATGAGCTTCAAGTTCTATGTCGCCATTATCCTGTCCATCGCCTTCGGCACGATCGGCCTGCCGCACATCGCCATGCGCTTCTTCACCGCGCCGTCGGTGCGCAATGCCAAGGTCTCGGTGTTGTGGGGGATCGTCTTTGTCGGCTTGGTGTTCTTCACCACGTTCGCCATTGGCTTCGCCGCCAAGCTGTACGTGGTCCAGGTCATCAACGCGCAGGGCATGGAAATCCGCCCGGCGGAAGCGGACCTTCTGGTCGTCGTCATGTCGCAGACGTTCACCCCGGCGTGGATCGCCGCCCTCCCCGTGGCCGGCGCGCTCGCCGCCGGCATGTCGACCATCGGTGGCCTCTTGATGGTCATCGGCTCGGGCATCGGCAGCGACATCTATTCCACTGTCGTTCCCAACGCCGATGACAAGAAGAAGGTGAAGGCCGGCTTCTTCTTTACCGCCCTCGGCGGCATTGCCACCATCCTTCTCGCCCTTGATCCGCCACCCTTCCTGCTCACCAGCGTCATCTGGGCCTTCGTGGTCGCGTCCTCGACGTTCACACCGGTGCTGATCCTGGGCATCTGGTGGAAAGGGGCCAACAAGCTCGGGGCGATCTCCGGCATGATCGTCGGTGCCTTCCTCTCCATCGCGCTGTGGTGGACCAAGGGCACGCTGCTCGGCGTCCAGCTCATCGATCTGGGGCCACTCGGGTTCCTCGTGACCGGCATCTTCAGCGCCTCGGCCGCGTGGTTCACCGTCGTCGCCGTCAGCCTGCTGACCGGCGGTGAAAAGGATATACGCATCCTGCACCAGGTCGATCGCATCCACGGTTGGAAGACCTATGATGAGAAGCGGTACAACGGCAAGGCGTTCCCGCTGGGCGTCGGCGCCATCGCGCTCGCTTTGATGATCTGGTCGGCCATGCCCGACGTCGCGCCGCCGAAGATTTCTGCGGATCTGGCTCCCCAGCCCGCGGCCATTGCCGCCGCGCAAAAATAAGAAGAGCATGCGGGGGGCCCTCGTGGCCCCCCGACTTTTTTCATTAGGCCCTTTTGTGGGTATGGAAAGATGTTAATTCTCGAATTGTTTCGCCTGAGCCCGACGCCCTACGTGCATGCCTGCGAGAGCCCGCGGGCGCCCTGGGTTGTTAGCGCTTTCGTCATCCTCACCGGCATTCTTTACGGCGTATTGACGGCGTTGTTCCAGCGCCAGATTGGTGGCGAGATGAGCGGCTTTCCGGTCGCCGAGATACCCCTCCCCGTTCTGATCGTCGGCAATGTCGGCGGGGGCCTGCTCGTCACCGTTGTGGCGCATGTCGGCATTACCATTATCGCGTGGCTGATGGCCAAGGCGATCGGCGGACCGGGCCTGTTGATCGGCATCTACCGGGCCACCGCCTATCTTTTGCCATTCCTCTGGCTGACCGTGCCCTATGTCGCCTGGACCGCGGCGGTCGGGAGCGTGTCGGGCCAAGCGACGGCGCCGGGGCTCGGACTTCATGCAGCGGCGCTGCTCGGGATCGCCTTATTCCTCTACGGATTGTTTCAGATCTATTTGCTGACGCAGGGGCGGGGTCCGCAGCGCGCCGCGCTCGGGGCCCTGCTCTTCGCGCTGTTCACCGGCTCGGTGCTCTACATCACCGCCGCTTAGCGCGGCGAGCGAACAAGGACACGGCATGTCCACGGTCGAACCGTCCGCCCCGTCGAAGGGCAGACGCAGCGCCCCGCCAGATCCGGCGTTGGTGGCCGAGGCGGCGTTCGAGCGGCATTGTTACGCCCTGCTATTCGCCGGCCTCGACCACATCGACCAGGGCATCACCGTTTTCGACAAAGAGTTGCGGCTGGTGGCCTGGAACCGCCGCTTCCTGCAACTCCTCGACCTGCCCGACCGCGTCTGCTTCCGCGGCTCCGACTTCGCCGAGATCATCCGGTTCAACGCGCATCGCGGCGAGTACGGTGACGGCGACGTCGACGAATTGGTCTCGGCACGGGTCCGCCTCGCCCAGCGCTTCGAGCCCCACAACCTGGAACGGGTTCGACCGAACGGCCGGATCCTATCGATCCGCGGCCGGCCGTTGCCCGACGGTGGCTTTGTCACCGTCTATACCGACGTTACCGAGCAGCGTCGTACCGAACGGCTGATCCGCGAGCAGAACGAGGAGTTGGAGCGGCGGGTCGCCGAACGTACGGCAGCGCTGAAGACGGCCCATGACGAGTTGCTGGCCGCCATCGCCCGCCAGACCGAGATCGCCGCCGCACTCCGGCGCAGCGAAGGGCGCCTGCATCTGGTCATCGACAGCCTGCCGGCCGGCATCTCCTACTGGGATCGCGAACTCACTTGCCTGTTCGCCAACCGCCGCTATGCCGCGGCCTACGGTCTCACCAAGACGGACATCATCGGCCGCCGGGCCGCGACGGTGATCGGCGCCGAGGCGCTCGACGGTTTTCGCGCGCACGTCGAGCGTGCCCAGAAGGGCGAGCCGGTATCCTTCGAACACGAGGTACGGCTCGCCGTAGGTCGCTCGGCGATGGTGCGCACGTGGTTGGTGCCTGAGACCATCCAGCCGGGCCGCATTGCTGGCTTCTTTGTCCTGGCCCTCGACATCACCCGTCACAAGAAGGCCGAAATGGCGATCCTGCAGGCCGCCAAGATGGAGGCGGTGGGCCAGCTGTCCAGCGGCATCGCCCACGACTTCAACAACCTGCTGACGGTGATCCTTGGCAACCTTCTGGCGCTGGCCGAGCGGCCGGACGTCACCGACCCGGCCGTCCGCGAGACCCTCGATCCGGCGATCGAGGCGACCCGTAAGGCGGCGCGCCTCACCGACCGGCTCTTGACCTTCGCCCGTCGCCAGGCGCTGTCGCCGGCGCCCGTCGACGTCGACGACCTGGTCGCCGGCATGGTCAAGCTGTTTCGCCGGTCATTGCCGAGCGATATCGCGATCGAGACGGCGACCCGGGGCAAACCGTTTCCCGCTCTCGCCGATCCGCACCAGCTGGAGAATGCGTTGCTCAATCTGGCGCTCAACGCCCGCGACGCCATGCCCCGCGGCGGGCGGCTCCGCATCGAGACGACGTTCGTCGGCGTCGACGAAACCGAGGCCGCTGAGCTCGGCCTTGCGCCCGGCGACTACGTCCGCATCGCCGCCGCCGACACCGGGGACGGCATGGACGCGGAAACCCAGGCGCGGGTCTTCGAGCCGTTTTTCACCACCAAGCAGGCCGACGGCGGGAGCGGGCTCGGTCTCAGCATGGTCTACGGCTTCGTGCAGCAGTCGCATGGCGCGGTCCGTTTCGACAGCCGTCGGGGCCACGGAACGACGGTCACCCTCTACCTGCCGCGCGCGGTCGAGAGCGAGGATGACGTCTCGCCGCTGCCGGCAGACGCTGAGACGTTTCGCGCGACCGCCAACAATCTGCTGCTGTTGGTCGAGGACGACGTGCAGGTGCGGACCGTCGTCCGCCGGCAACTCACCACCCTGGGGTTTCGTCTGGTGGAGGCGAGCAGCGCCGACGAGGCGCTCACCCTCCTCAAGAATGTTCGCGACTTCACCGGCCTGCTCGCCGATATCGTCATGCCCGGCAGCATCAGCGGCCTCGACCTTGCGCACGCCGCCCGGCGGCTGAATCCGACGCTGCAAATCGTGCTGATGACCGGCTACGCCGGTCGTGACCGAGCCCGTGACGTGGCCGACTGCCCCTTCCCGGTGCTGCGCAAGCCCTTCGAGACCGAGGCTCTTGCCGCCGCTTTCCGCGACGCAATCAAAAATAAATAGCAGCCATGCGCTCGGGCTCGGGTGTGAGGCTTCCCCTTGGCGTGGGCGCGGCCGTATAGTCTCCGGCCGCGCGCGCAAGCGCACCATTCACGGACAAGGGGAATGACGGTTCGCGACCGGCGGATCTACGTGCTTGAGGACCAGATCGACATCGCACGGCTGGTCTGTCGGACGCTCGAGGAGCACGGTTACCGCACCGAGATGTTTCACCGCGCGGCGGACTTGCACCGCCGGCTGCGCGGCAGCACGCCCGAACTCTGTATCGTCGACCTCGGCCTGCCGGATGGTGACGGCCTGCAGGTCGTCCGCGGCCTGTGCAGCGGCGGTCTGCCGGTGATCATTCTCACCGGACGCAGCGGCGTCACCGATCGGGTGCTGGGGCTGGAACTCGGCGCTGACGACTACGTGGTCAAGCCGTTCGAGCCGCGCGAATTGGTGGCGCGTATCAACGCGGTGTTGCGCCGCGCCCGCCCCGATCCATGCGCCGCCGAAGCCCAATCCGCCGCCGAGCTTGCCCATTTCGCCGGATGGATCTTCGACTATGACACGCACACGCTGATGGCCGCAGACGGGGCAACGACCGAACTGTCGGCCGCAGAGGCGCGTTTGCTGCTGACCTTCGTGCGCGCGCCGAACCGCATTCTGACGCGCGAAGCGTTGCTCGGCATCGATCGCGACGATCGCGCGCCGTTTGATCGTGCCATCGACGTGCGCGTTTCACGGCTGCGCCAGAAACTCGAGCCCGATCCGAAGACGCCCAGGATCATCAAGACCGTCTACGGCAGCGGCTACCTCTTTGCCGCCGGGGTTGAGTGGCGCGCTCGCGAGCGGTGACCGCCGCCGCGCCTCCGGGTCGCCGAGGCGGTCCGGAGACAGCTTGCTTCGCTAAAAGCGGAACGTGTAGCTGTCGCCGGCGTGCAGGTCCATCTCCACATCGCCGACGCGCACCCGCAGGGGCCCGCCGCGGGCGTCGGGATCAACGTCGACGGTCAGCTTGGGGCCGTCGAGGCTGACCTGGAACGACGTCTTGCGGAATTCCATGGTCAGTGAAAGCCCGTCAAGTTCGTCGATGGGCTTCGGCGCGAACGCCAGCACGTCGCCGTGGATTTCGGTGCCGAGATAGCCGCGTTGGATGAGGTCCAGGGTGCCAGCCATCACCCCCATGTGAATGCCTTCTTTGGTGGTGCCTCCCTGGATGTCGGTGACGTCGCTCTCCAGCGCCACCTTGAATCTCTGCCACGACAGCCTCGGATCAATCTCCGCTGCCACGTCCGCGTGCACGATGTAGCTGAGGGTCGAGCCGTGCGAGGTTCGGCGCTCATAGTAATCGATGTTGCGGCGCCGGCTGTCGTCCGCGTACGCATAGCCGAGGCGATCGAACAGGCTGGCCAGCGCCTCCTCGTCGAACAGGTACCAGAGCATCAACGTGTCGGCCTGCTTCGCCAGCTTGAAGCGGTCGGGTGTGTCACCTTCGGCCTTCAGGATGCGGTCGAGGCGCTGAATGTTCTTGTAATTTTCACGATAGCCGTCCCAGTCCAGCTCTTCGAGTCCGGCATAGCCCTCGAACTGGCTGACGATGCCCTCGTCGTGGAACGGCACGAACATCTTGGTGCTCATCTCCCGCCACTTGGCGATCTCCTCGTCCTGCAGACCGACCTCGCGCTGCAATGCCAAGCGCCGTTTCTCCGGCAGGAGAGCGAGCACCTGCAAGACCGTGTCCGCCATCCAGGCAACCATCAGATTGGTGTAAGCGTTGTTCGGCACACCGTGCGCGTCGCTGCCGTGCAGGCTTTCGTGAAACTCGTCGGGGCCCATGACGCCGTGGATTTCGTAGCGATCGCGGTCAGCGTTGTAGTGGGTGATCGATGCCCAGAAGCGGGCGATCGCCAGCAGCATCTCGGCGCCAAAATCCCACAAAAAATCAATGTCGTCCGTTGTTTGATAGTATTGCCATATATTGTAGAATATCGCGGCGTTTACATGTCTTTGATTGTGGCTGAGATCCGGATCCCATTTTCCGGATTTCGGGTTCAGGTGAACGACCTGGGTTTCCTCACTGCCGTCGCTGCCGCTCTGCCAGGGATACATGGCGCCCTCATGCCCGGCGCTGGCGGCGAGGACCTGCGCCATCCCCAGGCGCCGGTAGCGGTACATCAACAGCTCCCGCGTAATTTCCGGCAGGCGGAAGTTGAGGAACGGGTAGATGTAGAGCTCGTCCCAGAAGATGTGGCCGCGGTAGGCTTCGCCGTTGAGGCCGCGCGCCGGCACGCCGGCATCCAGGTCGGCGGTGATCGGTGAGCAGACCTGCAGCACATGGCCGATGTGGAAGCGCACCAGCCGTTGCACCGTGTCGTCCTTCGGGATGCGAATGTCGCTGACCGCCCAGAGCGTGTCCCAGGCGCCTTCGTGGCGTTCGAGGGCGGCGGCGAACGTCGGCGCCCGCCCGGCCGACTGTTGGGCGTTGATCAGCGGCTCACTGATCGCCTTGTCGCGGGAACTGTAGAATGCGACGAGCTTTTCGACGCGCACCGGTTGCTTCTCGGCGACGTCGAAGCTCAGCACTTGTTGAATGTAGCTCTCGAATTCCTGCGTATAACGCTCAACCGCGACCATCTCATGTTCGCCGTACACACGGGTCCGCGCCGCCTCGGCCACGTGGATCTGCGATTGCCGGGTGCGGACGAGGAGGGAAATGGTCTCCGGACCCACGCTTTGCGTCCGCACCGGCTCCAGGTGACGCGATTCGAGCTGGCGGTAGCGGGCGACGCCCCAATTCACCACCCGGCCGTCGAGACCGGAGATGACATCGACGCGGCCGGACCAGTTCTCCGCGGTGATCTTCCATTCGAGAGCGGCTTCGTGCGCCGCGGCCATGCTGACGAACCGTCGGCTGGCGAGTGTCGTCTCGCGGCCCGCGCGGTCGCGAAACCGAAGCCTACGCGACAGCACCGCGTGGCGGATGTCGTACTCATGATGATAATCGAGGATCTCGACATTGTTGAGCGCGATCGGCTCTTCGTCCTCGATGCGCAGCTTCAGCACCAGCCAGTTGGGCAGGTTGACGAGGTCTTCGTTGACCACCGGTCGACCGCCCATGATCGTCGTCGCCCGGTTGAAGCCGCCGTGCATGTAGGTTCCAGGATAGTGGAGGTCGCCAGCATCCGTCCATTCGCACGCCCCGCGCGTGCAGAAAAAGCCGTTGCCGGTCGAGGTCAAGGCTTCCCTCAGCCCTTCCTCTTCGACTTCGAAGGAATCGTAGGAGAGCGTCCAAGTCGACATGACGTTTCCTTTTTGCGTGTCTGCTCTTGACCAAGGAGGCGAGCCACCGGGCGGCGGCCGCGCGAGGGGGTGGCGGCGGGTTACCGCGCGAGTGAATCGAGGAACTGCTCGACGTCGGACATGCTGTTGAGGATGAAGTCGGCATCGGTGGTGCGGCCGGCGACCTCCGGGTCGTCGGCGTGACCGACGAAGATGCCGATGCCGCGCTTGCCGAGCGCCGCGAACGCGTGCTCGTCCGTGAGATCGTCGCCAAGATACATTGGGATGACGTCCGGCCGGTCGAGATGCAGCGCCTCGAGCAGGTAGAGGACGGCCTTGCCTTTGTCCCAGTCGATCTTCGGCTGGATCTCCCAAACCATCTTGCCGGGGGTGCACTTCAACTCGTCGGGATGATCGGCGAGAATTTCGTCGACCACCGCCTTGACCTTATCGCGCTCGGCCTCGGCAACCAGGCGGTAATGGGCGGCCACCGAAGTTTTCTTGGGCTCGATCAGGGCGCCGTCGATTTCATCCATTACCTGATGCAGGCGGGCCTTCACTTCATCCAGCAGCGCCACGAACTCGGCGCCGTGTTCCTTGCCGATCTCGCCGCCGGACGGGCTCCAAATGTCGAAGCCGTGGCTGCCGGCGACGATCAGCGAGTCGAGCCCCATCAATTCCTGCACGACCGGGCGGTCTCGGCCACTGACCACGCACACCGGACAGCGCTCGGCGAGGCCCCGAACCGCATTGCGCATCTCTTCCGAGATGATCGCGTCCTCGGGGCGGTCGACGATCGGCGTCAGCGTGCCGTCGTAATCGAGGAACACCGCAGGCAGCTTTTCGCCAAGGCGGAGCCTGAGTTGGTTGGCGTCCTGCAGCGCGTGCGGCAGGTCGTCGATTTGCTTGGCCATGAGTTCTCCTCCGTCGTTGTCGAATAATCAGGTCAGGTTCAGGTCGCCCAGATCCTTGACGACGATGTCGGCGCCGGCGGCGCGGAGTGCGTCAGGTTCGTCGTGGCGGGCGACGCCAATCACCAAGCCGAAGCCGCCAGCGCTGCCGGCCTGCACCCCGCTGATCGCATCCTCGATCACCACCGTGCGCTTGATGTCGGCGCCCAGCATCTTTGCCGCCGCCTCGTAGGTATGGGGATCGGGCTTGCCCTTGAGGCCGCGCTCGGCGGCGATGTTGCCATCCACCTTGGCTTCGAACAGATCCGACAGGCCGGCGACGCTCAGCACCGTATCGCAGTTCTTGCTCGAGGTGACGACGGCAATGTGCTTGTTTTCGTCCCGCAGGTGACGCACCAGGTCAACCGACGTCTGGAACACCTCGCAGCCTTGCTCTTTCAGGACGTCATTGAACAGGGCGTTCTTGCGGTTGCCGAGGCCGCAAACGGTCTCCGCCTCCGGCGGATCCTTTGGCGTTCCCCAGTCCAGTTCGATGCCGCGCGACCTGAGGAAGCTGTCGACGCCGTTGTAGCGGGGCTTGCCATCGACATAGCGGAAGTAGTCGGGGTCGATTTCGAAGGGCTCGAATGGCGCGTCCTCACGCTCCGCGACCGTCTTCAGGTAGCCGTCGAACATCTTCTTCCACGCGTTGGCGTGGACGCTGGCCGTGTCGGTGATGACCCCGTCGAGATCAAACAGCCAAGCGTCGAAATCGTCGGAGCGAATGGTGGGGCTGGCTTCCGTGGTGCTCATGTGGTCCGGTTCCTCCGGTCGGATGACGGGGGAAAACGCCGTTCACCCGCGCTGCGACGCGCCGGATTGCAGGCGCACGGACGGTCCCCCGAACTCATCATCTTCATTTCGCAACTGCACCATCATAGAAGGTTGGCGGTCGCTTGGCCACCCCGTGGGATGCGACCCGGGCCGCAGCCGGTTGCCGGTTCGCCGTCGGGGGCGCGTTTACAGGATCTCCAGGACGGCCTCGGGCGGCCGGCCGAGCCGGGCGCGGTCGCCGCTGACGACGATCGGCCGCTCGATGACGATCGGGTTGGCGACCATGCCGGCGAGCAAGTCGGCATTGGTGAGCGCGGGGTCGTCGAGACCGACCTCCCGCGCCTCCTTGGCGCGCAGCAGCTCGCGCGGCGACTTGCCGAGTTGTTCCAGGAGTTGCCGCAGCCCGTCGGCTGAGGGAGGCTCCTTCAGATACTCGACGATGCGCAGATCGACTCCCCGCTCCTGCAGCAGCTTCAGGGTCTGACGCGACTTGCTGCAGCGGGGATTGTGGTAGATCGTCACGGTCATTGGTTGTCTCCATCTGATGCGGCAGCGGGCTCGTCCAGCGCCGCCTGGTCTTCGGCGTCGATCACCCGGCGGGCGGTGTCCAGATCGAAGCCGGCGCGGGCCATGGCCGCCAGATCCTTGTCGCGCAGCGCGGCACGGCGCGTCGGCTCGCGGAACGGTCCGAGCCGGCGGCGGCGCGCTAGGTTGACGGCGGCGGCGTCCGCGGAGCCGTCGGCGAGGCCCTGGAGCGCGGCCGCGATATCATCGTCGTTGACCCCCTTGGCCCGCAGCCTGAGGCGGATGCCGTGCCCCGGAACGCCCCGGCGGTGCAGGCTCTGCGCCCGCCCCTCGGCGTAGGCCTGGTCATCGAGCAAGCCGGATGCGCGATAGCGGGCAATCAGTTCGCCCACCAAGGCCGCGCCCGCCTCAGGGTCGGTGCCGTGCACGCGCGCCGACCGCTCGACCCGACGCAGCAGCACGCGGCGCAGGTTTTCGGCCGACGTGCCAAAGCGCTCCAGATAGAACAGGGCGGCATTCTGCAATGCCGTCGCCGTGAGCTTGCGTGGACGCGAGGACATGGCGCCTCCGGCTCCGCCCTGCGCCGCCGGTCTGGCGCAGGGGCACCGGAGCCAGTATGTACCCGCCACGACGACAGGAGGAAATGGTGTGATCGACGATCCGAGGCGCCCCAATTGGCTCGGCGTGTGGACCCTCTACTGGCGCGAGGTACGGCGGTTCCTCAAAGTCTACAGCCAGACCATCATCGCGCCGGTGGTGACAACGCTGCTGTTTCTCGCCGTTTTCGCGCTCGCCCTCGGCCGGGCCGTCGAGCACATCCACGGTGTGCCGTTCCTGGAGTTTCTCGCCCCCGGCCTGATCATGATGGCGATCGCCCAGAATGCCTTCGCCAACACCTCGTCGTCGATCGTCATTTCCAAGGTACAGGGCAACATCGTCGATACGCTGATGCCGCCGCTCACCGCCCATGAACTGACCTTCAGCATTGCGCTCGGCGGCATGACCCGGGGCGTCGTCGTCGGCGTCGTCGTCGCACTGGGCATGGCGCCGTTCGTTTCCTTGCACATCCACAACCTGCTCTACGTGGTGTTCCACGCGGTGGCGGCGTCGCTGATGCTGTCACTGCTCGGTGTTGCCGGCGGCATCTGGTCGGAGAAGTTCGACCACATCGCTGCCGTCACCAATTTCCTGGTGACGCCCCTGTCCTTTCTGTCCGGCACCTTCTACTCCATCGACCGGCTGCCCGAGGCGGGGCAGACGATCGCCCGCCTCAACCCGTTCTTCTACATGATCGACGGCTTCCGCTATGGCTTCATCGGCCACGCCGACGTGTCACCGGTGGTCGGGCTGGCCGTGCTGACCGCCGTCAACGTCGGCCTGTGGTGGCTGTGCTGGCGGATGTTCGCCACCGGCTACAAGCTAAAGGCGTGAGCATGAATGTGAGCGCCGGGGGCAGCGCCGGGGCCGATGACGACGCGGGCGGACTCGCCGCCCTCCTCGCGGAGGTGCGCGCCTGCCGGGTCTGCGCCGCGCATCTGCCGCTGGAGCCACGGCCCGTGCTCAGGGCCGAGGCGACGGCGCGGCTGTTGATCATCGGTCAGGCGCCGGGGACACGGGTGCACGAAACCGGCGTTCCGTGGAACGATGCGTCGGGCGACCGGCTGCGCGGCTGGCTCGCCCTCGATCGCGCGGCCTTCTACGACGCCGCGCGCATCGCCATCATCCCCATGGGCTTCTGCTATCCGGGGCGGGACGCGCGCGGCGGCGACAATCCGCCCCGCCCCGAATGCGCGCCGCTCTGGCACGAGCGGCTGCTCGCCCAGTTGCCGGCTCTGCGGCTCACCCTGCTCGTCGGCCGCTACGCCCACGGCCGTTATATCTCAGGCGCCCGCCGCCGCCCACTGACCGAGACCGTCCGCGCTTGGCGGGACCATGCGCCCGCCGTCGTGCCGCTGCCGCATCCGAGTTGGCGGACCACCGCTTGGCAAAGGGAACACCCCTGGTTCGATGCCGAGCTGCTGCCGGACCTGCGTCAGCGCGTGAGGCAGTCGCTGGGCTGAGGCGGCCGCCGGCCCCCTCGTTACGATTTCGCTGGCGTTCTCCTCGCAACGTGCCGATGGAGAAAGGCGGCGATCGCGTCCTCCGTCTCGGTGGCACGTTCGCGGTGCGGTGCGTGGCCGCAGCCGGGCAGGACCAGGGTCTCGGCCGGCCCGCTAACCCCCTCGACGATGGCCCCGACCTGGGCGAGGCTGCCGTATTCGTCGGCCTCACCCTGGATCACCAGCACTGGCACGCGGATCTTCGGCAGCTCCCGGGTGATCGACCAGCGGCGGAACTCAGGGTGCAGCCAAGTGTCTGCCCAGCCGTGGAAGGCGCAGTCGACGTTGTCGCCGTGCAGCCGGGCGAGGCGGGCGCGCAGGTCACCCGACCGAAAGGCGGCGAAGGTGCGGCGAATGCCGTCGATGGAGCGCGCCTCGTTGAACACGTGCGGCGCGATGGCGACGATGGCATTCACCCGTGGCGCCGGGGCACTGGCGGCATGGATCAGCGCCATGGTAGCGCCATCGCTGTGGCCGACGAGAACGCAGCGGTCGATACCGGCCACATCCAGGAGCCGCGGCAGGACGTCGAGCGCCTCGCGATGCTCGTAGTCGAGGGGGCGCGGCAGCGGGATCGACACGGATGCGCCGTAGCCGGCGCGGCTGTAGACGAAGGCGGCGAGCCCGGTGCGGGCGGCCAAGCGATCGGGCAGGTCGCGCCACGTGGCGACGCAGCCGAGGCCGTCGTGCAGGAAAACCAGCACCGGCACGCCGGGGCCGCTCTTCGGGATGCGGCGAGCCTCCAGGGTGCGGCCGTCGACGTCGATGGTCGCAGGCGAGTCGGCCAATGGTTGCCCTCCCGGCAGCCTCGGCATGGTCAGGATGTTGGCCGCTGACTGGTAGCCGATGCCATGGCTGGAACACAACATACGGCGTCGCGGGACGGGGTGATTCGCCGGTTTTCTCCGCCGACGGCCGCCCATGCGGCTTCGGCACACGCCGGAACGGTTCGCGTCGCGGTCAATTTTGTTCTACGAAACAAACTGTTATGAGCGGTGCGGCGCGGCGGTGGCCGGCTTTGCGTAAGTTAACCAGTCGTCAACTGTCTCACGCTATAATCAAATTCTGGTGCCATCCGTGTTCTAGCAGGGAATGATCCAAAGCGGATCAAACATGAGACGGGAGACGCTGAGATGAGCGTGAACGTCGAAGTCAGCACCGCCCGCTATGAGTGGGCGCATCACCGCAAGCCGCGCGGCTATGGTCTTTGGTATTTTCGCATGCCCGATGGGCGTACGCTTTGTATCCACGATACTTATGGCCGGGCGGAGCGGATCGCCGCCGCCCGCGCCCGTTGCCTGGTTTCGGATCCGCCCGTGTGCGTGCTGCTCTGCGCCTGACGGCCGGCCCGCGTTAACGCTTTTCGCCCTCGGCTAACGGGTGCCGCGATCGTCGCGGGGCGTGCGATGGCGGAGCGCCTGCTCCACCAGCACGGTCATCCGCACGTGACAGCGTTCGGCGAGCACGATCAGATTGCGACGCACATAGGGTGACGGCGTTTCCCGCCTTCGCTGATCGTTGGCCGCGCCGCGCGCCGCCGCGCTCGTGCGGCTCACGGCAACAACGCGTGGCGTGAAGCGTTCGTTGGTCATGGCTTGCCCCGAGCCCGCGCAAATCACTGATAATACCAGCGAGTGCAATCACTGACCGATTGAGGCCCAGGTTCGGGTTGCGAT